>DATLDQ010000027.1:0-8605 GCA_035525785.1 Steroidobacteraceae bacterium
TAGTCAGGAGAAGTTCGCCGACTTCGTGCTGCTGCCTTGCTACTCGTGGCACCGGCAGATCATCGTGCCGAAGGATCATCCGCTCGCGCAGATCGCCAAGCCCACGCTGCAGCAACTCGCCGAATATCCGCTGGTCACCTACGTGTTCAGCTTCACCGGTCCCTCCTCGCTGCAGCAGCAGTTCGCGCGTGCCGGGCTCGAGCCCAACGTGTCACTGACCGCGCGCGATGCCGACGTCATCAAGACGTACGTACGCCTGGGGCTCGGCGTGGGCGTGGTGGCGAGCATGGCCATCGAGCCCGAGGACGAGAAAGACCTCGCGGTGGTCGAGGCCGGTCATCTTTTCCCGCAGCACATCACCTGGATCGGTTTCCGCGCCGGCGCGCTGCTGCGTGGCTTCACCTACGATTTCATCCAGCTGCTCGCGCCGCACCTCACGCGCGAGCGCGTCGACCGCATCCTGTCCGCTCCCACGCCGGCCGCGCGCGAAAAGCTGATTTCGGGCATCGAGACTCCGCGTTACGACTGATCGCGCGTGAGTACCAGCGACAGCACCAATGCCACGGGCACAAGGGCCAAGTCATGAAGAGATTTCTCTGGTTGGTCCTGTCGCTTCTTCTTGCCGGGTTAGTGCACGCGGGTGCGCCCGCGAAGACCGATAAGCCGCTCAAGATCGGCATCATCGGTACTGGTGAGATCGGCGGCGCGCTCGCGCGTCACTGGGCAAAGGCGGGTCACCAGCTGGTGATTTCTTCGCGACATCCCGAACAGTTGGCTTCGCTCGCGCGCGAGCTCGGCCCCAACGTGAAGACCGGCACACCGCGCGAGGCCGCGGCCTTCGGTGACGTCATCCTCATTTCGGTGCCGTACAAGGCGACGGCCCAGGTGGGGCGCGATCTGGCCGCGGAGATCCAGGGCAAGGTCGTGCTCGACACCGGCAATCCTTACCCTTCGCGCGATGGCGATATGGCGGTGCGCGATCGCCAGCGCGGTACCGGCGTCGCGTCGAAGGAATATCTGCCCGGCACGAAGCTGGTGCGTGCGTTCAACGCGATCAACTCGGGGCCGCTCGCCGACGAGGCGTTCAAGAAGCCCGAGCGCCTCGGCATTCCGCTCGCGTCTGACTACCCGGAAGCGCTGCAGGTCGCCGCACAATTGGTGAGAGACGCGGGCTTCGACCCCGTGGTGGTCGGCGATCTGTCGCGCGCGCGCGAATTCGACTATGGCACCGCGGTCTACGTGCGCAGCTACACGGCGGCGAAGATCCGCGAAGTGCTCGGGCTGAAGTAGGGCATCAGTCAGGCTCTCGCACGCGGCATTTCCGGGCACGGCTTTTGCTCGCGCATGTTAGTTCGGTAGATATGTAAATACCTGTCATCAATGCGCATCCTGGTTGGCGTATTCTCCGGCGCCATTGCTTGCAAGCCGTGAAATTCACGGCTTCGTACGGATTCTCGCCAGGCCACACAGGGAAGGTCTCATGCGCACACTGACTGCGTTCCGATGGCTGCTCGCGCTGTCCACGCTCTTCACGTCGCTCGCCACCGCGCAGGTGCGCATCAGCGAGATCCACTACGACAACGTCGGCACCGACTCGGGCGAAGCCGTCGAGGTCTCGGCGCCCGCGGGTACGGACCTCACTGGCTGGAGCGTCGTTCTCTACAACGGCGTGAACGGCCAGAGCTACGACACCGACGCGCTGTCGGGAGTGGTGGCCGCGAGCTGCGGCGACCGTGGCGTGGTAGTGCTCAACTACCCCGCCAATGGCATCCAGAACGGATCGCCTGACGCCATCGCACTGGTCCATGGCAGCTCGGTCGTCGACTTTCTCTCATATGAAGGCACGTTCGCCGCCACCAACGGACCGGCCATTGGCCTCACCTCCGTAGACATCGGCGCCTCCCAGACGGGCAGCGGCCCGGTGGGCGAGACGCTGCAGCGGAATGCCGCCGGCGTCTGGGCGCTGGCCTCGAGCACGTTCGGCGCTTGTAACGACGGCGACGAGACGCCTGCGGGTCCGGAGGTCGCCGCGATCGAGATCGCGCCGCTGTCGAGCAGCGTTGCCGTGGGCGGCAGCGTCACGCTGATCGCGACCGCGTTCGATGCGAATGGCGCCGTCATCCCCGGCACGCCGTTCACATGGTCGGTCGACGCGCCGTCGGTCGCTGACGTGGACGCCAACGGCGTCGTTCATGGCCTCGCCGCCGGCACCGTCATGGTCACGGCCACCTCGGCGAACTGGTCGAGTGCGTCGGCCACCATCACGGTGTTCAACGTCTCGACGCCCGCGGGCGATTTCCACTTCAACGAAATCCACTACGACAATGTCGGTGCCGACACCGGTGAGGCCATCGAGATCGAAGGCCCCGCGGGCGCGGACCTCACGGGCTTCAGCATCGTTCTCTACAACGGCGGCAATGGCGCGGCCTACAACACGCGGCCGTTGAGCGGCACGCTGCCTGCGAGCTGCACCAATCGCGGCGTGCTGGCCGTGAGCTACCCCGCCGACGGCATCCAGAATGGCGCGCCGGACGGCATGGCGCTGGTCGACGCTTCAGGCGAAGTCATCGAGTTCCTGTCGTATGAAGGCGAACTGACCGCCACGTCGGGGCCGGCCGCGGGCCTGGTGTCCACGGACATCGGCGCGGCGCAGAGCTCCGCGCCGGTGGGTACGTCACTCTCGCGCGGCGAGGGCAACACCTGGAACCTGGGCGCGTCGAGCTTCGGTGCGTGCAACGGCACCACCACGCCGGTTGGCAACAGCATCCAGTTCACCGGTCGCACGCCGTCGGACGTGGCGCTGCCCGTGGGCTTCGAGGACCAGCTCTTCGCGCGGCTCGTGAGCCCGTCGAGCACCACGGTGCCGAGCGCGTTCACCTGGGAAGCGTTGACTCCCGACGTCGCGACCATCGACGCGCGTGGCGTGATCCACGGCGTCGCCGCCGGCAGCGCGACGTTCCGCGCCACCGCGGCCACCGATGGCACGACCGACACCTGGACCCTGCCGGTCACCGTGGCCATCCCCAGCGCAACCGCGCAGTACGCGAACAACACGGAGTTCGGCGAACCGCTGGACTCGGACCCGACCGATGACTGGATCATCGAGCGGCCGCAGTACACGAGCTCGTGGAATCCGAATCGCGGTTCGCCCAACTGGGTGTCGTACGAGCTCGAGGCCACGCACTTCGGCGCCGAGGATCGTTGCGACTGCTTCACCATGGACGCGGAACTGCCGTCGTCCCTGACGCGCCTGACTACCGCGGACTACACCGACGCCGGGGCTTTCCATAGCTACGGCATCGATCGCGGCCACCTGGCGCGCTCGTTCGATCGCACGTCCGGCAGCCTCGACAACGCCACGACGTTCTACCTGAGCAACATCGTTCCGCAGGCCTCGGATCAGAACCAGGGCCCGTGGGCGCAGCTCGAAAACTACCTCGGCGACTTCGCGCGACTGCAGGACCGCGAGGTCTACGTGATCGCCGGTGTCGCCGGCAACAAGGGCACGCTCAAGAACGAAGGCAAGATCGTCATCCCCACGCACACGTGGAAGGTGGCGCTGATCGTGCCGCGCGATCACGGCCTCGCCGACGTGCACGACTATCGCGACGTGCAGGTGGTGGCGGTGATCATGCCCAACGAGCCCGGCGTGCGTAACGTGCCGTGGCAGACCTATCAAACTACCGTGGATGCGGTCGAAGCGTTGAGCGGCTACGACCTGCTGGCGCTGCTCGAAGACGGCACCGAAGCCGCGGTGGAGTCGGGCACGCAGCCGCCCATCGCGAGCGTCACGGCGCCTGCCTCGTCGCTCGAGGGTGATGCGGTGCCCTTCAATGCCACGGGTTCGGTGGACCCGAATGGCTCGGTGACGGGCTACGCCTGGGACTTCGGCGACGGCGCGACGGGCGAGGGCATCTCGGTCACGCATGTGTACGCGCAGGACGGCGTGTATACCGCCCGCCTCACCGTCACCGACAACGACGGGCTCACCGGTTCGGAAGTGATCACGGTCACCGTCGCCAACGTGGCGCCGGTGGTCGCTGCCGTGCCCGATGCAACGCTGAACGCGGGCGCGACGTACACGGTGAACGGCACGTTCACGGATCCGGGCGCCGACGCGTGGACGGCGACCGTCATCTGGGGCGACGGCAGCGCGCCCGAGCAGGTGCCCGTGGGAGCAGGCGGCAGCCGCGGGTTCACGCTGACTCATGTGTACACGGCCGGGGGTTCGTATCCCGTGACCATCCGTGTCGCCGACGACGACGCGGCGGGGGAGGACACCCATACGGTGACGGTGAACGAGGCCGCGCCCGGGTTGTCCGCCGCGCTGCCGCTCATCGACGACCTGGTGGCGCGCCGCAAGATCAGCCGTCCCATCGGCATCCTGCTCAAGGCCCAGGTGATCGCTGCCCAGGTGATGATCGGCCGCGGCAACCAGGCCGGCGGACGGATCATCGTCCGCTCGCTGCTCGTGCAGCTCGAGATCCTGGTTCGCTACGGCGGCCTGAGCCCCGCAGACGTGGCACCCTTGCGGTCCGTGCTGACTGCCAGCCTCTGAAGTCGGGAAACTGGGAAATGGGGGAAATGCGGGCAGCTCCCGTTTCCCAGCAAAAAGGGTCAGTCCGGGAGGGCTGACCCCGTTTCCTGGCAAACGGGGGCTGCCCCCGTTTGTAACCCCCCTGTTATTCCTGCATAACCAAAAATGCTTTCCGGGCCGGGAGGTTGCCTCTTAGAGTCCCCTCCCGCTTTTCGGATACGCATTCGAAGGTCTCGATGCAGGCGCAAATTCAACCCGTTACGACCCTGAAACCTGTCCCGGCACGCCGGACCGGGGTCACCAAGCTCACGCACCTGGCCCGCCTGGAAGCCGAAAGCATCCACATCTTCCGCGAGGTGGCCGCCGAGTTCGCGAAGCCGCTGCTGATGTACTCCATCGGCAAGGACTCCTCGGTGCTGCTGCACCTGGCCCGCAAGGCCTTTTTCCCGGGCCGCATTCCCTTCCCGCTGCTGCACATCGACACCGGCTGGAAGTTCAAGGAGATGATCTCCTTCCGCGACGAGACGGCGAAGAAGCTCAACGCCGAGCTCATCGTCTACACCAACGAGGCCGGCAAGGCCGCCGGTGTCACGCCCTTCACGCACGGCGCGCGCTACACCGACATCATGAAGACCGAGGCGCTGAAGCAGGCCCTCGACAAATACGGTTGCGATGCCGCCATCGGCGGCGCCCGTCGTGACGAGGAAAAATCCCGCGCCAAGGAACGCGTGTTCAGCTTCCGCGACGCCCAGCACCGCTGGGACCCGAAGAACCAGCGTCCCGAGCTCTGGAATCTCTACAACGGCCGTCTGCGCCGCGGCGACAGCATCCGCGTGTTCCCGCTCAGCAACTGGACCGAGATCGACATCTGGACCTACATCCACGCGGAGAACATCCCCGTGGTCCCGCTCTATTTCGCGAAGCCCCGCCCGGTCGTCGACCGCGATGGGCTCAAGATCATGGTTGACGACGACCGCCTGCCATTGAAGGCCGGCGAGAAGCCGCACCTCGAGACCATCCGCTTCCGTTCGCTCGGCTGCTACCCCCTCACTGGTGCGCAGGTGTCGAAGGCTGCCAACGTGCCCGAGATCATCGAAGAGATGCTGCGCACCACCACTTCCGAGCGGCAGAGCCGCGCCATCGACGCGGAATCCGCCGCGGCCATGGAGAACCGCAAGCGCGAGGGTTACTTCTAGCCATGGCCGCGATCGAAACGAAACCCGTGGCCGCCAACGACGCGCACGTCACTCTCGACCAGTTCCTGGCGCAGCAGCGCGACATCGACCTGCTGCGTTTCATCACCTGCGGTTCGGTGGATGACGGCAAGAGCACGCTGATCGGCCGACTCCTTCACGACACCCGCCAGGTATTCGACGACCAGCTCTCCGCCGTCGCCAACGACAGCCGCCGCTGGGGCACCACGGGCGAAGTGCCCGACCTCGCGCTGCTCGTCGACGGTCTGCAGGCCGAGCGCGAGCAGGGCATCACCATCGACGTGGCGTACCGCTACTTCTCGACGCCGAAGCGCAAGTTCATCGTCGCCGACTGCCCGGGTCACGAGCAGTACACGCGCAACATGGCCACCGGCGCGTCCACGGCCGAAGCCGCCGTGGTGCTCGTGGACGCCGAGAAGGGCGTGCGCGTGCAGACGCGCCGCCACACGCACATCGTGGCGTTGCTGGGCGTGCAGAACATCGTCGTCGCGGTCAACAAGATGGACCGCATCGCCTACGACAAGGCCAAGTACGAAGCCATCGCGAGCGAAATCGTGCTGTACGCGCGCAAGCTCGGCGTCACGAACATCGAAGTCATCCCCGTGTCCGCGCTCGCCGGAGTCAACGTGGTGGCGCGCGGCACCAAGGAAACTCCGTGGTACACCGGCCGCACACTGCTCGAAGCCCTCGAAGGCATCGAAGCCGGCCGCCAGGATGCGCTCAAGGAGCTGCGTTTCCCGATCCAGCTGGTCAGCCGGCCGGATGCCAACTTCCGCGGCTATGCCGGCACCATCGCGAGCGGTGAGATCGCCGTGGGCGACGCCGTATTGGCGCTGCCCTCGCGCAAGACCAGCAAGGTGCGTGAGATCACCACCGCCGATGGCCCGATCGAGAAGGCCGCCGCCGGGCAGGCCGTCACCGTCGTGCTCGAAGACGAGATCGACCTGTCGCGTGGTGACGTGCTCGTCCACCCCGATCAGCGCCCGACGCTGGCGCGCACGTTCGACGCGCACCTCATCTGGATGGGCGAGGCGCCGCTGCTGCCGGGCAAGCGCTATGAATTCAAGATCGGCTCGCGCTACGTGAAAGGCCTCGTCGATTCGATCCAGCATCGCATCGACGTCAACGACCTCACTACCCGCGAAGCCGAGGCGCTCGATCTCAACGGCCTCGCCCGCGTGCGCGTCGCGCTCGAGGAGCCGGTCGCCATCGACGACTACAAGGTGTCGCGCCAGACGGGCTCGTTCATCATCGTCGACCTGCTGCACTTCGGCACCGTCGGCGCCGGCATGGTCATCGCGCCGACGCAGACCACGCGTTCCACCGACGTCGTGTGGCAGCCCACGCGCGTCACGGCGCGCATCCGCTCGAACCAGAAGAACCAGCGCCCCGCGGTGGTCTGGTTCACCGGCCTGTCGGGCTCCGGCAAATCGACCATCGCCAACGCGCTCGAGCAGGCATTGGTGCAGCGTGGTCATCATTCCTATCTATTGGACGGCGACAACGTCCGCCACGGCCTCAACAAGGACCTGGACTTCTCGGAAGCCGGGCGCAACGAGAACATCCGACGCATCGGCGAGGTGTCCGCGCTGTTCGTCGACGCCGGCCTCATCGTGATCACGGCGTTCATCTCGCCGTTCCGCGTCGATCGCAACAAGATCCGTGAGCGCATCGGCGACAATTTCATCGAGATCTATCTCTCGACCTCGCTCGAGGAGTGCGAGCGCCGCGACCCGAAGGGCCTCTACCAGAAGGCGCGCGCCGGGCAGATCCGCGAGTTCACGGGCATCGACTCGCCCTATGAGCCGCCGATCAACCCGCAGATCAGCATCGACACTTCGAAGTCCGACATCGGCGCGTCGGTCGACACCATCGTGAAGTACCTGGAGAACAAGGGCTTCCTGCATCAATCGGATCCTGGTCTATGAGCGGCAACAGCGGCGCAGTCATTCTCACCGGCAATTTCCCGATCCCCGAGGATCGGCGCCCGCTGCTGCAGCAGCTGGTCACGGAGCTCAACCGCGAGCAGTTGATGTTCCTGTCCGGCTACTTCGCCGGCGCCGCGGCCGCATCGCCGGCAGGCATCCCCGCGTACCAGGAGAACCTGCCGGGCACGCATGCGCGCGCGCAGCCCCAACTCGCGCCTGTGTCGGCCGGTGTCACGCCCATTTCGCCCGCGGTGGCACCGGCGGCCGCAACGACGCCGACGCTCACCATCATCTCGGCCTCGCACACCGGCAACGGCCGCAAGATTTCCGAGAAGCTGCTGTCCGCGGTGCAGGCGCTCGGCGTGCAGGCGCGCATGGTCAAGGCCAGCGACTACCAGCCGCGCGAGATCGCCAAAGAGAAGCTGCTGTACGTCGTGATCAGCACGCACGGCGATGGCGACCCGCCCGACGAAGCCCGCGGGCTGTACGAGTTCCTCGGCACCAAGCGCGCGCCGCAGCTGCCCGAGCTGCAGTACTCGGTGCTCGCGCTCGGTGACACCAGCTACCCCAAGTTCTGCGAAGCCGGCCGCATCATCGATGAGCGCCTGGCAAAGCTCGGCGCCCGGCGCCTGCTGCCGCGCGTCGACTGCGACGTGGATTTCGAGAAGCTGGCGCAGACCTGGGCGGATGACGCCCTCGCGCGAGTGCGGGAGCTCAAGGACAAGTTCGCGCCCACGCCGGGCTTCATTGCATCGCCGTTCGCTGGGGGTGCCGCTCAAACTACCGCCCCGGCCGTCGCCGAGCTCACGCGCGCGCAGCCGGCCATCGCCGAGGTGCTGGCGAACCAGCGCATCGTCGGGCGCAAGGCCCTGCGCGAAGTGCGCCACGTCGAGCTGGCCATGCCCGGCCTCGGCAACCTCTACAAG
>DATLDQ010000156.1:0-5827 GCA_035525785.1 Steroidobacteraceae bacterium
GGCCTCGAATACGGCTGTGGCCCGACCATGCACCGGGCCATCGCCGCCGCCAAGTATGCCTTCCGCATCGACATGGCGGACTGGCTCGCCGACAACCTGACCGAGGCCCGTACCTGGTTGTGCGCCGATGATAGCGCTCCCGAGTGGAAGCGCTTCACGCGCTACGTGCTCGCGTGCGAAGGCCAGACCGGCGCGAGCCACCACAAGGTGGTGCAACGTGAGGCGCTGACGCGCAAGGTGGTCCGCGGTCTGTACGTGAGCGATGCGCGACTTCGGCAGCCGCTCGGCCCGACCCGCGAAGGGTTTTACGATCTCATCATCACCGGTTTCTGCATCGACGCGATCTCGAGCGATCCGCGCGTCTTTCGCCGCTGCATGCGCAACGTGTCATCGATGCTGCAGCCGGGTGGCACGTTCATCATCCACGCGTTGCACCAGTGCAAGGCGTACAAGTGCGGCGACCGCATGTTCCCGGGATCCAACCTCACGATCGACATGATGCGCGAATGCATGCTCGAGAACGGCTTCGTGAATTCGAGCATCGACGCGCAGGTCATCCCCTGCCCCGACAACCGCATGTACGGCTACACCGGGATCCTCACGGCGTCGGCCCGCAAGGCTCCCCGCAAGCGCTAGTTAGCCAGGGGACAGGTTGCAAACCTGTCCCCTCCCGGAACGTCCTACAGCCGCTGGATCAGCCAGACCAGCCCGGCTGCCCCGAGCGCGCATGAACCGAGCGGCAATACGCCGCCCGAATACCACCGCTTGGTGCGCGATAGATAGATGAACGGCAGCACCAGGGCGACGATGCCGAGCTGGGCGATCTCCACGCCGATGTTGAACCCCGCGAGCAGCGGCAGCAGCGCGGTGCCCTTTGCGTCGATCTCGCTCAACGCGTTCGCGAAGCCGAAGCCATGGACGAAGCCGAAGCCGAAGGCCAGCGGTAACCGCCACCCGGACAGCTTCGGCATCAGGTTGAGCAGGCCGGCGACGGCGATGGACGCGGCGATCGCGACTTCGATGGGCTGGATCGGCAACACCACGGTGCCCGTGACCGCCAGCGCCAGCGTCGTGGAATGCGCGATCGTGAATGCGGTGACGATGGTCAGGATATCGCGCGCTACCGGGGCCAGCCCCGACGCTCCCTGCCACCGTCCCTCGACCGGCCGCACTACCGACGGCAACAACAGCAGGAGCACGAAGGCAATGTGGTCGTAGCCCAGGCCCACGTGCAACACACCCTCGCCGATGAAGCGCACCAGGCTCGCCCACGCCGAGACGCGCTCGGGCTCGTCCCAGGATGGCGCTGCCGCGCTCAACACTCCCGCGAGTGTCTCGCTACCGCGATGCGCGCTGAGCAGCACACGCTGTGACGCATCACCCGTCATGAACAGAGACCCCGTGATGGCGAGAGGCCCGCCTTTCGGGCAATCCGCCAGCATCGCCACCGACAGGAAATTCTGCTCGGCGCGGTTCGCCAGTGCGAGATCGTCGATACGCAGACTGCACGCGGCGCCGCCGCGCGAGACTTTCAGTTGCGCGAGCACGGCATTGCCGATCGACGCGCGCGCGTCCTGCACTTCCTGCCAGGTCGCGAGCCCGTCGTAGTCTGCGTCGATGAACACCGACCAGATGAGATCGTGCACCGACAGGTCCCAGCGCACGGGCACGGGGCTGCCATCGGCGACGTCGACGATCAGGAAACTCGTGCTCTGCGCATGGGCATGCACCGCCGGCGACGCGCCCAGCATCCATAGCAGGCCCGACAGCAGGATCGCGATTGGCTTGTTCACGTCCGCACTCTAACCGCCGGAGTTGCCCGCGAGAATGGCCGACGTGATCGCGTCCTGGTATCCCGTCGAAGCCAGCCATTGGCGCAAGGCTTCCTGCGCGCCCGGGTCGCGAGCCGCAACCGCGGCGCGGGCGAAGACGCGCACGTCCGCGAGCTCCCGCTGCGATTCGAAATTCAGCCGCGCCGCCGCAAGCGCATCGGCCGGCCGGCGCTCGGCAAGCGCGAGCATCGCGGCTTCGCGATGGTGGATGGCGTCGCCGCGCGCGAGCTCCAGCGCCAGCCAGTCGTGCGCGCGTTCGACGAGGTTCGCGTCGCGCGTGATTGCCGCCTGCCGCACCAGCAGCGCAAGACTCGGGTTGGCCACGTCCAGCGGTACCGCGGCGCGGCCGTCGCCGGCGGCGACCATGGCATCAGCGAGCGCGGCACGGATGGAGTCGTCCTGCGGCGCAAGCGCCGACGCACGCCGATAGTCGAGGATCGCGCTCGCGACGTCGCCCGCGCGCTCGCCGAGCTCCGCCCGCGTCGCCAATAGATAGGCACGCGCGGCCGCGTCGAGCGTCGCGGAGTCACCGGCCATCGCGTCCAGCAACAGCCGGGCGCGCGCGAGGTCACCACCTCCGGCCAGGGACTCGGCCAGGCACGCGAATCCGGCGGGCGCGATGGCGCCACGCGCCAGCGTGAGCTGCACGCAATCGGCACGCGCACCGGGAAAATCGCCGCGAGTCAGGCGAAGCGAACCGCGGCGCAGGCGCGTCTCCGCGTCGTGCGGCTGCTCTCTCAGCAGCTCGTCGAGAATGGCCTCGGCAGGCGCGAAGGCGTGACGAAACTGCAGCGTCTCGGCATACAGACGGCGCGATTCGGCGCCGGCGCCGGGCTTGCCCGCCCGGGCTTGCAACAGCGCCTCCGCGCGCCCGAAATAGCGCGGCTCGCGGCGTTCGCGCGCGCGGTCGATGAACGCGCGCGCCAGTGCCACCGCCGGTTCCTCGGCGTCGGGGGCCGCGCGCCATTGTTCGAGCAGCGTGCGCAACGCATCGTCGGGCATGCTCTGCGCGATGTTCGCCACCACGAATGAGGGGTCGTCCGGCACGAATCGATCGGCGGCCGCCGCGACGTGAGTCGCGACGACCGCCACCAGCAAGGCCAGGATGGAGCCGATTCCCGCCTTGCCCTTCATCACGGATTCCCCAGCAGTTCGTCGAACGTCGCCGGATCGTCCGCGTCCTGTGCGAAGGTGAAGCCGTTCAACGCCGTGGCGTCATCGGCTTCGTTCTTCGCAAAGGTCGACATGACCGCATCGCGCACCGAGGCATTGCGCGCATTCAACACCACGCTGAATGCACGCATGGTCTTCAGACCCTGGGCGTCGATCGCCGTGACGGTGATGTTGGCGGTGCCCGTCGTCGATTCCAGCGGCCTGAGCATGATGCTGCGCGTCGCGCCAGTGCCGCCGAGCTGCACACTGTCCGCGGGGAATGGCGTGCCGCCATCCGCAGCCGCCGTGACCGTGATCTGGTTCGCGGGCGTCGTGTCGTCGCTGACCGCGAACTCGAGCGGCCCCACCACCGTGTCCTGGTCGGCCGTGACGTTGGCGATCGCGGCCACCACCGGGGGCATGTTGGCAGTCATCGGAGGCGGAGCGGTGCGATCGCTGCTGCTGCAACCGGCCACGACGAACGTCGTGGCCGCGAGCAGCGCAAGAGATGTGTTGCGCGGATTCATGCTCAACCTCCCGCGCCGGGCAGCGGCGTCGTGAGATAGGGGAACACGCTGTCGAAGTCGTTCGCGTCCACCGGCGCGCCATCCGTGAACGGCACGAGACCCAGCGGTGCCGCGGTCGTGGGACAGAGCTTGAGATCCACGTCGTCGTTGCCGATGTGGATCGGGTAGCACAGCCTTCCCATGACGACTCGCAGCGCGATGTCGACGGTGTCGTCCCCGGGTCGGCGGCCGTTCGGGAACCCCGCGAGGTCACCACCGGCCACGCCGAAGTTGCTCTGCATGGCGGCTGGCTTCGCATCGATGCCGGTGTTCAACCGCGTCATCTCCGACGGCGTCACCTTCGAGAGCTGGTTGACATTGGCGAACCCGGTGAGGAACGCGGTGGCGAGATCCTGGCGTGGGATGTTCGTCGGAGCGATGTTCGTGAACGTCGTGCCCAGCGTGTCGTTCACCGGCTTGCGGAACAGCGCGTCGAGCAGCGCTGGCAAGGTCGGATTGGTCACGTAGGTACCAAACTGCCCGTCGAACTTCGGTTCGCTGGCGCTGAAGCGGTCCTTGTCGGGCAGGCCGATCACGAGCTCATTCACCAGCGGCATGCCGAGGCGCGAAACCTGCACCCACGGACCACCTTCCACGTCGGGACGCGCGAAGGTCGCGAGCGGGTTCAGCAGGCGACCCTGGCGCAAGCTGGCACTGGTCCAGCCGCCGATGGTGCCGTTGCCAGAACCCGTCAGACAGCTCTTGTGGACCTCGAGCGCCAGCGTGGTGACGTTCGCGTCATTCACCTGGTTGTTGGCCACGTTCTGCTTGATGCCGCCGGGGAAGCCCATGCCATCACCAGAACCCGGCACCTTGTCGCCATCGACCGGAACGAAGTTCACGAGGTCGAACACCGGGCCGAGATTCACCGCAAAGCCTTCCTTGCGCTGACCCACGAACACGTGTCCCGGCATGTTGCAGCCCGGAATGTTGATGCTATGGATGAACGACTTGGCGTACGCCTCGTAGCCGGCGACGCTGCCGAAGGTCTTCGTGCCGACGAAGTCGTATGGCTTGCCGAAACTGGTGTTGCCGGTGGCGCCGGTCACCTGCGAGGCATTGCCCTTGCGACGATCACCGCGCACGAGCGTGAGCGTGTAGCTTTCGGTGAAGCCGAGATTCGAAGTGTCGGCGGCGCTGATCGGGCCCTTGGCCTTGAGCGCGATGGCCACCTGTGAACCCGCGATGTCGAGCCGCTGGCCGCGATTGTTGTCCGCCAGCTTGTTGTTGAAACGGAACTGGAACGTGAGGTTCTCGACGGCGTCGCCGTCGTTGTCGACGTGTATCTCGTACAACGCACTCGGGTCGAGGGCGAAGTAGTTCGGGCCGCCGTACGGCTGCTGCAGCGGGATGTAGTTGGCCAGCAATGTGACGTAGCCCGCGCGATCGGCCTGGTAGCTGTTGAACAGATAGAAGTCGGTCGAATCGACGGTCGGAAAGCGTGCGATGTTCGGCGCTTCGCGATGCGAGGAAGCCAGTGCTTCATTTTGCAGGGCTGCGAATGGCAGCAACGCCGCGACAGCGGCGGCCACCATGCAGGATCTATTGAGTTTCATGTGAGTCCCCTGAAGATTGAAAGAGATTTGCGTTAAGGCATGTCGGTACGGCAGGCAATACGCCGGGGAGCCAGGTCGGATGCACGGCTCATGCATCCGGGAGAAATATTTTTCGCGGCTGCATCCGGCGATGGATGGCGCACGTAAGCTAATATTCGCGTCGCATGAGCGCGCCGCTACCCACCAAGCTCCAGGCCCTTTCGAGGCTCATCGGCGGCACACCGCTGCTGGAGATCCACTGCCGCTATCGCGGCCGCGAACACCGCATCTATGCCAAGCACGAGGCGTACAACTTCACCGGCAGCATCAAGGACCGCATGGCGCTGTACATCCTGCAGCGCGCGTACGCGAGCGGCGACATCGCGCCCGGCGACGCGATTGCCGAGGCCACGAGCGGCAACACGGGCATTTCGTTCGCCGCACTCGGCCGCGCGCTCGGCCATCCGGTGCGCATCTACATGCCGGACTGGATGTCGCGCGAGCGCGTGCTGGTGATCCAGAGCCTCGGCGCCGCGGTGATCCCCGTGTCGGCCGAGCTCGGCGGCTTCCTCGGATCGATCCGCATGGCCGATGAATTCGCACGCGAGGCCGGCAACGTCTTCCGGCCCCAGCAGTTCGACAACCCCGCGAATGTGCAGGCGCATTACGAAACCACAGGCCCGGAAATCTCCGCGCAGCTGATGACGCTCGACCGCACACCCACCGCCTTCGTCGCGGGCGT
>DATLDQ010000160.1:0-40283 GCA_035525785.1 Steroidobacteraceae bacterium
TCGAGTCGTAGAGAACGAGATCGTCCTTGAGGGCGTTCGCGGCCGCGTCGAACTCCCGGCCCAGGTAGAACACGCCTAACTTCTCGTAATCGACGCTCATTGCGATGCCCTCATCAGCCGGGGACTGTTCCTTTTTCCGGCTTTGCGGAAAGCAGATCTGTCCCCTCTTGGCCTATTTCTTGCGCTTCGCCTTCTTATTCCTCGGCGCGCTCTTGCTCTTGGGCTTTACGGCCCTGGCCCGCACTGGCGCCGTCGCACGCCGCTTGAGCGCCGTCACCTCGATCTCTATCTTCATGCGGGGGTCCGTCAACCCCACGACCATCACGACGATCGCCGGCCGCACGTTGCCGAACGCCTTGCCCACCGCGGGCCAGCAGCGCTCGAAATCCTCGGCCTTCGTGATGAGGTAGTGCACGCGCACCACGTCCGCGAAGCTCGCGCCCGCCTGCTCCAGTGCGGCGCCGATGTTCTTCAGCGTCTGCTCGCACTGCGCCACGACATCGTCCTCGATGGTCATGGTGGCGTAGTTGAAGCCGGTGGTGCCGGAGACGAACACCCATTCGCCGTCCACCACGGCGCGTGAGTAACCAATGTCCTGCTCGAACTTCGAGCCTGAGGAAATCAACCGACGCGTCATCGAGCCTCCTCGCGGTATATTCCGCGCGGCGATTTTGCCATGGTCCACCCCCACCGAATGAAAACCCTCGCCATCTCATCGCTGGTCCTGCTCGCCCCGGTTGCGGTGCACGCGGCCGAGAAATCCCAGGCGCTGGTGCGCGCCATGCGATCGGACGAGATCGCGGTGTCCCAGGCCAAGCGCGCGTTCCTCTCGGGGGCACTGGAGGACCGCTTCGGCAAGACCAACCCCGCCTGCGTCAAGAAGGTGCCGTACACCGAATTCACGGCGGGTTCGGTGCGCGTGGTCGAAAGTGCTCTCAGTGCGACCGAGATCGATGGCGCGCTGGCTTTCTTCCAGTCGCCGGCCGGCGGCAAGTACGTGGAAGGCCTGGTGCGGCGACTGCGCGCCAGCCAGGGCGAGGACTCCACCCTCCCAGCCGTCAAAGGGAAGGAAGAGATCACACCCGAGCAGGTGGCCGCGATCGCAGAATTCTCCCGCTCGGACCTGGGCCACAAGATCATGGGCCGCGACATGACAGAATCGCCGGCCGCGCTGGCGCTGGGCAAAGACATCATGTCGAGCATCGCCGCGAAGTGCGGTTCGAAATAGTCAGATCGAAAACGCACTCCTGCCTTGACGCGGGCTTCACCGCTTGGCGATACTCGCCGCCCCATGATTCAGAACGGCTCGCGCAAGGTTTGGTGGTGGCGCCTCCCATAAGGAGAGGGGCCTCGATCGTTTTGCTGTTCTAAACAGGGCGAATTCCAGAAACCCATCTCCGGTTGAGACCAGAGATGGGTTTTTTGTTGTCTGAAGGAAGGCCAGAGGAAGGAGAAGACCGCGGTGAAACCGCCATTCGACATCGCAGGTGACCTCGACACTCCCGTGTCGGCGTTCGCCAAACTCGGCGCCTTCAACCCGCGCTTCCTGCTGGAAAGCGTGGAAGGCGGCGAGCGGCTCGCGCGCTATTCCTTCATAGGTTTCGGCCAATGTCTCGAAGTGCGCCTGGACCAGGATGGGCTCACCGTCGGCAGCTCGAAGCTCCCGCGCCCGGCAAACAAGGCGGCACTGCTCGAAGCGTTGCGCCAGGCGCTCGCCGCCGCGCCCAAGCCATTGCCCGAGATGGCGGGCGTTCCGCTCGCGGGCGGGCTCGTCGGCTATTCGTCGTACGACATGGTGCGCTGGTTCGAACGGCTGCCGGCGAAGGCGAAAACCGATCATCCCGTGCCCGACCTGCACTACGTGGCGCCGGAATCGCTGCTGGTGTTCGACCACCTCACGCGCGGCATCGCGCTGTTGCACGCGGGCACCGAGGACGAGAGACAGGCGTTGCGCCGCGAAGTCATCAAGGCGCTGCGCGGCGGCCTGCCTATCCACTCGGATGTTTCCGGCCAGCCTCGCTACTCGCCCGCGGTCGCGTCACTTTCGCCCGATGCATACATGGCGGGTGTGCAGCGCACGCAGGAATACATCGCCGCCGGTGACGTCTACCAGCTCGTGCTGTCTTCGCGCTTCTCGGGCAAGCACTCCATCGAACCGTTCGAGGCCTATCGCGCGCTCCGTCTGATCAATCCCTCTCCTTATATGTACTACTGCCGGCTGGGTGACCTGACGGTGGTCGGTTCGTCGCCCGAGGCGCTGGTGAAGGTGAATGCGAAAGGGGAGGCGCAGCTGCGACCCATCGCCGGCACGCGTCCGCGCGCCGACGACATCGCGGAAGATGAGCGCCATGAGCGCGAGCTGCTGGCCGACACCAAGGAAAACGCCGAGCACGTGATGCTCGTGGATCTCGCGCGCAATGACCTCGGTCGCGTGGCCGCGGCGGGCAGCGTGCACGTGGATCCGTACCGCGTCATCGAGCGCTACAGCCACGTGATGCACATCGTGAGCGGTGTGAAGGGCAACCTCGCGCAGAAGCGCGATGCCTTCGACCTGTTCGCCGCGTGTTTCCCCGCGGGAACACTGGTCGGCGCGCCCAAGGTGCGCGCGATGGAGATCATCGACGAGCTCGAGCCCGTGCGCCGCGGACTCTACGGCGGCACCATCGGCTATTTTGGCGCGAACGGCGACATGGACCAGGCCATCACCATCCGCACGCTGGTGTTCCGCGGCGACGAGTACTCTTATCAGGCTGGCGCCGGCATCGTCGCCGACAGCGTGCCGAAAACCGAATATGAAGAAGTGCTCGCCAAGAGCGGCGCCATGGCGCGCGCCCTCAAGCTCGCGGCGGAGGGACTATGAGCGGGCAAGCGAGCGGCGTGCGACTCCTGTTGATCGACAACTACGATTCCTTCACCTACAACCTCGTGCAGGCCTTCCTCGTGCTGGGCGCCGAGGTCGATGTACGCCGCAACGACGAGATCACGGTCGACGAGGCCAAGGCGCTTGGACCCACGCACCTCTGCATCTCGCCCGGCCCCGGAACTCCCTATGATGCCGGGGTGTCGATGGACATGATCCGCGCGTTCGCGGGCGAAGTGCCGGTGTTCGGTGTGTGCCTCGGCCATCAATCCATCGTCGAGGTGTTCGGCGGCAAGGTTGTCAGGGCGCCGCGGCTCATGCACGGCAAGACCTCGCCCGTGACCCACGACGGCAAAGGTCTGTTTGCCGGTCTGCCCGCGAGCACCGAGGTGGGCCGCTACCACTCGCTCATCGCCAAGGCGGATACCCTGCCCCCGGACCTCGAGGTCACCGCGCGTACTCCCGAAGGCGAGATCATGGGCGTGAGGCACAGGTCGCTCAAGGTGGAAGGCGTGCAGTTCCACCCGGAGAGCGTGCTGACTCCGGATGGTCCGCGGCTCATCGGCAACTTCCTCACCATGCGCGGCGGCAAGCAATGAGCCTGCGTGACACGCTCGAAACCCTGCTCACCGGCAAGTCGCTCAGCGAAGCCGACGCGGGCGACCTGTTGCGCGCGCTCACCAGTGCCGACACGGCGCCCGCCATGGGTGGCGCATTGCTCGCCGCGCTGCGCAGCAAGGGCGTGACCGCGGATGAGGTGCGCGGCTTCGCGCGCGCCATGCGCTCGCTCGCGCGCGTGCCCGCCATCGCGCCCGGCTCCCGCGCCATCGACATCGTGGGGACGGGTGGCGACTCCTCGGGCAGCTTCAACCTGTCCACCGGTGCGGCACTGCTCACCGCGGCCTGCGGTGTCGACGTGGTCAAGCACGGCAATCGCTCGGTCTCGAGCAGGTCCGGCAGCGCCGACGTGCTCGAGCAGCTCGGCCTCAAACTACCGCTCGACGAGTCGGCGGCGGGCGCCTGCCTCGCCGCCACGCGCTTCACCTTCATGTTCGCGCCTCACTACCATACGGCGATGAAGGCGGTGGGGCCGGTGCGCCAGGCGCTGGGCGTGCGCACGGTGTTCAACATCCTGGGGCCGCTCACGAACCCGGCGGCACCCCTGTTCCAGCTGACGGGCGCGTTCAACCTGCCCACCGCGCAGCTCATGGCGGAAGCGCTCTCTGGCCTGCCCATCGAGCGCGCCTTCGTGATCCACGGCGCCGAAGGGTGGGACGAACCGACGCCGCTCGGGCCATTCACGGTGCTCGACGTGCGCCCGGGCAAGGTCACCGCGGAAATCCGCTCGCCCTCGGACTATGGCCTCGACCTCTGCGGCGCCACCGAGCTTGCCGGCGGCGACTCCGCCACCAATGCGCGCGCACTGCGCGCGGTGCTCTGCGGCGAGCAGAATGGTGCGCATCGCGACGCGTTGCTGCTGGGCACCGCGCTCGCGCTGGAAATCGTCGGCAAGGTCGACGACCCCCGCGCCGGGGTTGCCATGGCGCGCGCGGCCATCGAGAGCGGTGCCGCACGCCGCACGCTGGATGCCATCGCGGGCTTCGGGGCCCGAGGCGCCGCATGAGCGGCGCCGGAGAAGATGGAAAGCCGCGCCGCATGAGCGGCGACACTGGCGACTTCCTCGCGATCAGGGCGGCGTCCTCGCGCGTCCGCTCAGCGGCCGCGCAAGCCAAACTACCCGGCCGCGAGCTGCTGGCGCGCGTCAAGGAATTGCCGAAGCCACCGGTGCTCGAGCTCGCGGGCTTCGACCTCATCGCCGAGGTGAAGCTGCGCTCGCCCGCGGTCGGCCTGTTGAAGTCCGCCGCCGAGGAAGACGTCGGCGCGCGCGTCGGCACGTATGCGCGCGCGGGTGCCGCCGCGGTGTCCATCCTCACCGAACCCAGCCGCTTCGATGGCTCGCTCGACGATCTCGAGAAGGGCGCGCGCGCATTGCGCGAGCTCGACGTGCCCGCGATGCGCAAGGACTTCCTCGTCGACGGCTACCAGGTGCTCGAAGGTCGCGCGGCCGGTGCCGCCGGGGTGCTCGCCATCCTGCGCATGATCCCGCGCGCCGATCTCGAAGCACTGATCGACACGGCGTTGCTGCTCGACATGTTCGTGCTGCTCGAGACCTTCGACGAGCCGGACATCGCGCTGGCCAACGAGCTCGTGGATGCACGCAAGGCGCACCGCGATCTGCTGCTCGTCGGCGTGAACTCGCGCGACCTGGTCACGCTGAAGGTAGTGCCGGGCCGGCTCGATGCACTGGCCAACCAGTTGCCGCGTGACGTGAAACGCGTGGCGGAGAGCGGCGTGACCACGGCCGACGACGCCGCGCGCATGGCGCGCCATGGCTACGATCTCGCGCTCGTGGGCAGTGCGCTCATGTCCGCGCCGGATCCGGCCGTGCTGGCGCGCGACATGCTGGCCGCCGGGCGCAAGGTGCGGACGCCGTGAGCAATGCCAGGCTCTTCATCAAGATCTGCGGCATGACCACGCCTGCCGCCGTGGACGCGTCGCTGTCCTGCGAAGTCGACGCCATCGGCTTCGTGTTCGCGCCCTCGGTGCGCCAGGTGAATGCGCATCGGGCCAACGAGCTCGCCGCGCCAGCGCGTCACAAGGTGGCGTGCGTCGCCGTGACGCGTCATCCGACGCGCACCCAGATCGCCGAGATCCTGCGCGATTTCAGGCCGGACATCCTGCAGACGGACATCGACGACCTCGACACGCTCGATTTGCCCGAGACGCTGAGCGTGCTGCCCGTGATGCGCCCGGGTCCGCAGCGTGCCTGCATGTTGCCCGGCCGCGTGCTGTTCGAGGGACCGGTGAGTGGCAGCGGCCAGACTACCGACTGGGATACGGCTGCACAGCTCGCGTTGCGCAGCCAGGTGATCCTGGCCGGCGGGCTCAACCCGTTGAACGTCGGCATCGCGGTGCGCAGCGTGCGGCCGTTCGGCGTCGACGTGTCGAGCGGCGTCGAGGAATCACCCGGCGTGAAGAACAGCGGAAAGATAGAACAGTTCGTGGCCGCCGCCAGGCTCGCGGCCCTGGAGTTGAATGCATGAGTGACATCGCTTACGACCGCGCCAAGCTGCTCGCCGACGAGCTCGCCGGCAAATTTCCCGACGCGCGCGGCCGCTTCGGCCCCTTCGGCGGGCGCTACATCCCCGAGACGCTGATCGCCGCCTTCGAGAAGCTCGAAGCCGCGGTGAAGCAGCACCTGCACGCGAAGGATTTCCAGGACGAGCTGGCCGCCGAGCTGCGCAACTGGGTGGGGCGTCCCACCGCGCTCACGCATGCGCCCAAACTATCGAGGACCTGGGGCGCCGACGTCTGGCTCAAGCGCGAGGATCTCGCGCACACCGGCGCGCACAAGATCAACAACGCGCTCGGCCAGGCACTGCTGGCCAAGCGTCTCGGCGTCACACGCATCGTCGCGGAAACCGGCGCCGGCCAGCATGGCGTGGCCACCGCGGCCGCGTGCGCGCGGGTCGGGCTGCCGTGCACGGTGTACATGGGCTCCGTTGACATGGAGCGCCAGGCGCCGAACGTCGGCCGCATGAAGCTGCTCGGCGCGACGGTCGTGCCCGTCACCACCGGTGACCAGACGCTGCGCGCAGCCATCGACGAGGCATTCCGCGACTGGGTGGGAAGCCCCGACGACACCTTCTACATCATCGGCTCCGCCGTGGGCCCGCATCCGTTCCCCTATCTCGTCCGCGAGCTGCAGTCGGTGATCGGCAAGGAGGCGCGCGCGCAGATGCTGGAGCGCACGGGCAAACTACCCGACGCCGTTATCGCCTGCGTCGGCGGCGGCTCGAATGCCATCGGCATGTTCCACCCGTTCATCGGTGACGCGTCGGTCGAGATCATCGGCATCGAGGCGGGCGGCACCGGCAGCGGCCTCGGCCAGAACGCCGCGACGCTGGCCACCGGCCGCCCCGGGGTATTGCATGGCGCGTATTCGCTGCTGCTGCAGGACGCGGAAGGCCAGATACAGGAGACGCATTCGGTTTCCGCCGGCCTCGATTATCCGGGCGTCGGCCCCGAACATTCGCTGCTGCTCTGGGCCGGTCGCGTGCGCTATGAGGCCGCCACCGACGACGAGTCGCTGGACGCGCTCACCGAGTGCTGCCGCCTCGAAGGCATCCTGCCGGCTATCGAGTCCGCGCATGCGTTCGCTGGCGCCCGGCGCTGGGCGCGCAACAACCCCGGCAAGCGCGTGCTCGTCGGTCTCAGCGGCCGCGGCGACAAGGACATGCCCACGCTCCAACGCACCGTGCTCGGCGGCGCCAGCCAACCACAATGAACCTCGAAGAATGAAACCCAGCGAAAGAATCAGCGCCGCGATCCAGGCGGCGCCCGGCAAGACCGCCATCGTCGCCTTCATCACGGCGGGTTATCCGAGCCGTGCGAAATTCCGCGAGCACCTCGCGCAGGTCGGCAACGCCGCGGACGTGGTCGAGATCGGCGTGCCGTTCACCGACCCCATGGCCGATGGCGTGACCATCCAGCGCTCGAGCCGCGAGGCGTTGGCGCAAGGGTTCACGCTTCGCTGGCTGTTGGGCGAGCTGGCCGGAATGCAGCGGCCGAAAGCACCATTGATATTGATGAGCTATCTGAATCCGCTCATGGCGTATGGCTTCGAGGCGCTGGCCGCCGACTCCGCGAAGGCGGGTGTCTGTGGCTTCATCGTGCCGGACCTGCCGTACGACGAGGGCGAAGATTTCCGCGCCGCGCTCGAGTCGCAGGGTCTCGGCGTCATCCAGATGGTCACGCCGGTCACGAAGCCCGAGCGCATGGCGAAGCTCTGCGCGGCGAGCCAGGGCTTCGTGTACGCCGTCTCCATGACCGGCACCACGGGCCGCAACGCTTCCGTGCCGACGGAGGTCGCGAGCTATCTCGACAAGGTGAGCGCCACGGCGAAGATTCCCGTGTGCGCGGGCTTCGGCATCCGCTCGCGCGAGCAGGTGAAGCAGCTCGAGGGGCACGTGGCCGGCGTCATCGTCGGCTCGGCGCTGGTCGAGGTGCTGGAGAGCGGCAAGGATCCGACGGAGTTCCTGAACTCTCTGCGACCGTCGTAATCTCACCGGGCGTGCAACACAAACTACCCGGTTACGCGCTGCTCGCCGTGCTGCTCGGCGGGTTGTCGATGGTGAGTCCGTTCTCCATCGACACGTTCTTTCCGGCATTCCATGCCATGGAGAAGGCGCTGCGCGTCGATGCCTGGCAACTTCAGCAGGTGATCACGGCATACATGCTGCCGTTCGCGTTCGCCTCGCTGGTGCACGGGCCGCTCTCCGACGCCATCGGCCGCAGGCCGGTGATGATCTGGGGCATGTCGCTCTATACGCTGGGCTCGATCGCCTGTACGTTCTCGCAGAACTACGAATCGCTGATCGCCGCGCGCGTGCTGCAGGGCGCGACCGCGGGCGTGGGCGTGGTGATCGGCCGCGCCGTGATCCGCGACCTGTACGAGGGCGCGCGGGCGCAACGGCTCATGAGCATCACCACCATGATCTTCAGCATCGCGCCCGCGGTGGCGCCGATCATCGGCGGCTGGGCGCACGTGGCATTCGGCTGGCGCGCGGTGTTCGCCGTCATGACCGTGTGCGGGCTCATCTTCGCGTTCTCGGCCTGGGCGAAGCTGCCGGAGACGCATCCGCCGCAGGCGCGCGTGCCATTCAAGCCGCGCAACCTCGTGGCCACTTCGGCCACGGTGCTGCGCCACCCCGAGTTCCTCATGCTGGCGATCGCGGCCGCGGTCAACTTCGGCTCACTCGCGGTGTACATCGGCTCGGCGCCGGCGATCGTCGAAATGCACTGGGGCAAGGGCGAGACTGACTACTTCATGCTGTTCCTGCCCGTGATCAGCGGCATCCTGACCGGCGCGGTCATCTCGACGATCTTCGCGCGCCGCCTGAACCTGCTCTCACAAGTGCACACGGGCATGATGATCACCTTCGTCGGCTCGCTGGCGCGCGCGATCATCCACGCGAGCGTCGATGACGTGCCGATCCCGGTGCAGCAGGGGCTGCTGTATTTCTCGGGCATCGGCGCGCAGTTCGCCTTTCCGGCGCTCACGCTGCGCATGCTCGACCTGTTCCCGGCGGCACGTGGCACGGCGGCTGCCGCGCAGTCGTTCACCGCGCTGCTGATCACCGCGTTCACCTTCGGCATGGTGGCGCCCAATGTGCTGACGCATCTCAGCTGGCTGGCGTGGACCTCGCTGGTTTACGCCACCATCGCGTCCATCTGCTGGTACCTGTCACGGCGCTGGCACGCGGCCCACATACCCATCTGATCACCCGGTAACTCAGGTCTCGCGGTTCCGAGTCACCAGTTCGGCAAGTGCGCCGCGCAGGTCGGCTATCTTCGGCGGCTTGCTGAGCACACGGCTCACGTGCTCGGGCGTTTCATCGGTTGCGATGAGCCGGTGACCCCAGCCGGTCAGCATGATGATGGGCACGTGTTCCGACATCTGGCGGATGCGCGAGGCGACCTTGCGGCCGTCCACGTAGGGCATGCCGAGGTCCGTGATCACGGCGTCGAACTGGCTGCCGGAATTCATCGCATCCGCGAAGGTATCGATGCCGGCCTGGCCGCCTTCCGCGGCGACTACCTGATGATCGTCGAGCTCCAGCGCGTCGCGCAGGCTGCGCAGCAGCAGCGGATCGTCGTCCACCAGCAGTATGCGCAGCGGCTGCGGCTTCTCCGGCGGCGCGCGCTCGCCCTTGGTGGCGCCGATCGGTGCGCGCGGGAAGATCAGCCGCATGGTGGTGCCCGCCCCGAGCTCGCTTTCGATTTCGAGCTCGCCGCCATGGCGCTGCACCATGCCGAAAACCATGGGCAGCCCGAGGCCCGTGCCGCGCTCGCCCTTGGTGGTGAAGAAGGGCTCGAGGCAGCGGCTGCGCGTGGTCTCGCTCATGCCGATGCCGCTGTCCTGCACTTCCAGGAAGATCAGCCCGCCGCCCGCCTCGTTGCGCGTGCGGAACGTGATGGTGCCACCCTCGGGCATCGCATCCACGGCGTTGAGCAGCAGGTTGGTAAGCGCGTCGCGCACCTCGTTCTCGGCGCCGAGGATGCGCGGCAAGTCGGGTTCGAGCTCGGTCTTCACCTCGACGACGATGCCACGCTCCTGCGGCATGTTGGCCCAGCGCGCGCGCGTCAGATCGATGACCTGGCCGACGATCTCGTTGACCTCCACCGGCGCCAGCGTCAGCTCGTGACCCCGAGGTAGATAGAACGCGCGCATGCGCTGCACGGTGCGCGACACGTCGTCGATGGCGCGCTGGATGACGCCGAGCTGGTCGCGCGCGCGGTCGCTCAGGCCCTTCTCGTGCATGAGCATGGACTGCGCGTACAGCGCGGCGGGCGAGAGCGCATTGTTGACGTCGTGCGCGACGCCGCTCGCGATCTGGCCCAGCGCTCGCAGGCGCTCCTGCTGCATCACGGTCTGCTGGGTCTGGCGAAGATCCTGGTAGGCGGTCTGCAGCGCGCCGTACAGCCTTGCCTGGTGCGCGGCCAGAGCCACGTGGTTCGAAAGCTGCCGCAGGAATTCGCAGTCGTCGCTGCTGAACGAGTCGGGAGCGTGCCGCGCGACCAGCAGCACGCCGAACACCTCATCCTCGACGGTGAGCGGCGCCGCGACCAGGGCGGCGAGCCCCGCCTGCCGCAGCCGCAGGCACAGCGGCGAGCTCGGCCCGTGCTCGAGGTCGGGTTCGTAGATCAGCGAGCCTTGCACGCAGCTCTGCAGCTCCGTCTCGTCGACGCCGATGCCGGCGTTCTCATCGATGCCCATCTGTGCCGCGATGCGCGAGCTCTTCGCGCCCACCTGTATCATCACCACTTGCGCGGGCTTGGTCTGGTAGTGGGCCACGCCGCAGAAATCGACGCCCAGGTAGTCCTCGAGACTGCGCAGCACCACGTCGAACACCTTGGGCAGGTCCTGGTGCGCGCCGATGGCATGCGTGGTGCGGTCCAACAGCTGCATGCGCTCGAGCTGTATCTTGAGCTTGCGCTCCGCGACCACAAAATCCTCGATGTCGGTATTCGAACCGAACCACTTGAGGATGCGCCCCGCGGGATCGCGCAGCGGGACCGCACGAGACTTGAACCAGCGGTACACGCCGTCGAACCGCCGGACGCGGTACTGCTGGTCGAACGCATCGCCGCTCACCACGACGCGCGCCCATTCCATCTGCACCTTGACGCGGTCGTCCGGGTGCACTTGCTCCAGCCAGCCCGAGCCCAGCTGCTGCGCTTCACTGCGACCGGTGTAATCCAGCCATTGGCGCGACAGATAGTCGCAGTAGCCGTCGCGCAGGCAGGTCCAGATCATCTGCGGCAACGACTCGGCAAGTGTCTTGAAGCGCGCGCGCGACTCGCGCAGTTGTTCGACGGTCTCGCGGTGCTCGGTGATGTCGATGCAGGTGCCGATGAAGCCGATGAACTCCCCCTGCGGGCCGGTGTGCGGCGTGCCTCGTTCCAGCAGCCAGCGCCACGCGCCGTCGTCGCGCTGCAGCCGGAACTCCATCTCGTACGGCCGGCGCGCATCGAACGCGGCGTGATAGGTGTCAAGCGTGCGGTCGAAATCCGCCGGGTGGACGTTGTCGCACCAGCCGTCGCCGACTTCCTGCTCCATCTCGCGGCCGACGAAATCGAGCCAGCGCTGGTTGAACCAGGTGCAGCGCTTGTCGGGGCCACTCATCCAGATCATCACCGGCGCGGCATTCGCGGTGGTGCGGAAACGCTGCTCGCTTTCGCGCAGCGCGGCTTCGGCGCGGTTGCGGCTGGTGATGTCGCGGATGAAAGCGCTGAACATGAGCTCGTCGCCGAAACCGATCGGCGTGATCGCGAGCTCCACCGGGAATTCGTGGCCGCCGCGATGCAGGCCCGACAGCTCGATGCGCTTGTTGAGCACGCGGGCCGCGCCCGTGCTCACGTACCGCTTGAGTCCCTCGCGATGCTTCTCGCGCAGCGACTCGGGGATGATGAGCCCTGCCAGCTCGCGATCCATGGCTTCGCTGCGCGACCAGCCGAACATCTTTTCGGCGTGTGTGTTCCAGCCGGTGATCTTGCCGGCCTGGTTGATGGTGATGACGCCGTCGAGCGCGGTCTCGACGATGAGCTGGTTGCGCTCCTCGGAGAGCCGCAACGCGCGCTCCGCTTGCCGCCGCAGGTAATCGGCCCGCTCGCCGCGCGCCGCATTGATGAGCACGAAGATCGCGAACGCGATCACGCCGGTCAGTGCGAACACGGAGACCGCCGTCTCGTAGCCCAGCGTGCCGTTGCGCTCGAAGCGCAACGCCAGCGCGCCGGCGACCAACGGCACCACGATGGCCACGGGCAGCAGCCGCCGCGCCATGCTGCCGCCGACGCCGTCGCTGGCGAGCAGCTTCGCGATTCCGGCATCGGTGCGCAGCGTCAGTGCACCCGAGCCGATGAGGATGAAGACGATGGAGGCGTGAGCCGCGACGTTCACGAAAGGCACCAGCGCCTCGCCGCCGAACACGTATCGCGACAAGCCCAGCCAGCCGATGATCACGACGAAAATGGCGAGCGCCTGGTGAGTGAGCGCGGTGCGCCGGTGCTGCGCTGCAGCCAGCGACAGGCCGAGGAAGCAGAAGGCGACGGCGGTGGACGGCGCCATGCGCGGAGGAAGTTCGCCGAACACGCTGCCCGGCATGGGCGCGAGCGTCAGCTGATCGATGTACGCCGTCCAGCCGAACGAGTAGCGGAGCAGCGATATCAAGCCAATGGCGGTGAGCAGCAACGACACGGCGATCGCCGGACCGCGGCGGGAGATCGAGCACAGCCATTGGGCGACACCGGCCGAAAGGAAACCCAACGCCGTGAGCCGCGACACCCGCGGCATGCCCGGCACGAGGTTCGTCAGGGCGTCCACCTCGAAGACCCACCCTACGAAAATGAACGCGCCAAATGCCAGTGACAGGAAAGCGGTGAATTGCGCGAAGTACTTGTTGGAAGCCGCGCTCGACTGAAGACCCATGGCCACCGACGCTACTCCAAACGCGTGCGGCGCCGCAATTGTGTAGTTAGGGTAAGTGCCCGTAAGTATTAGAGAGAGGATGTACCCTTAAGGGGTAGTGCGAGCTGGTGCCGCGCATTTCTCATCAGTTCTCGCTCACTTTCGCGCGCGCTTCGCGCGTCCTCGACCGAAGGCAGACTAGCGTCGGAGTTCGGACAGGAGCCACGCGGCGCCGACCGCGGCGATGGTCCAGCCAGCCCAGGCGGGCTCGCGAGCGAGCGCCATCCACACGATGCCGCCTAACAACAGCACGGCAGCGACGGTGACGCGGTCGCGGCGGCGATTGGTGCGTTTGATCTCGCCGCGCAGTGCGTTGATCTCAGGGGCTTCGACCGCGAGGCGCAGGCGGCCGTCCTGGGCGCGCTGCACGGCGGCGCGCACGAGTGGCGCCAGGGTCTGCAGGCTGGTGAGGATTTCGGGGAGTTGGGAGCGGGCGTTCTCGATCAGGGCGCGGCCGCTCAGTTTCTCGCGCTGCCAGTCGCGCATGATGGGCCCCGCGATCTTGAACACATCGAGGTCGGGATACAGGTCGCGACCGAGCCCTTCGACGTTGAGCAGCGTTTTCTGCAGCAGGATGAGCTGCGGCTGTATCGACACGTCGAAGCGCCGCGAGATCTCGAACAGGCGCAGCAGCACGGTGCCGAACGAGATCTCCTTCAAGGGCTTGTTGAATATGGGCTCGCAGACCGTGCGGATCGCCGACTCCATCTCGTCCACGCGCGAACCCTCGGGCACCCAGCCTGATTCGAGGTGCAACGTGGCAACCTTGCGATAGTCGCGATCGAACACCGCGAGGAAATTTTCGGCCAGGTAGTACTGGTCGCGCGGATCGAGCGTGCCGACGATTCCGAAGTCGACTGCTGCGTACTGCGGACGCACGGGGTCGGCGATGAGCACGAAGATGTTGCCGGGGTGCATGTCGGCATGGAAAAAGTTGTGCTTGAACACCTGCGTGAAGAAAATCTCCACGCCGTTCTCCGCGAGCTTGCGGATGTCGGTGCCGGCCTCGCGCAGCCGCGCCATGTTGGAGATCTGCACGCCGTGGATGCGCTCGAGCACCATCACTTCCTGGCGGCAGAAGTCGAAATGCACGGCGGGCACATATAGAAGAGGGGAGTTCTCCCAGTTGCGGCGCAGCTGCGAAGCGTTGGCCGCTTCGCGCATGAGATCGAGCTCATCGAGGATGGTCTTCTCGTACTCGCGCACCACTTCCATGGGCCTGAGCCGGCGGCTGCCCTCCCAGTGTCGATCGGCGATACGGGCGAGCTCGTGCAGCACTTCGAGATCGCGCGAGATCACCCTGAACATCTCGGGTCGCAGCACCTTGACCACGACTTCACGCGTCTTCGCGCCGTTGAGCGGCACCTCGGGTCGCAGCTCGGCAACGTGCACCTGCGCGATGGAGGCGGCGGCCAGCGGGTTCTCGTCGAAGCTCGAGAACACCTGTTCGACGGACCGACCGTACGCGTCCTCGACGATGCGCCGCGCGATGCGTCCGTCGAAGGGCGGCACGCAGTCCTGGAGCCTCGCCAGCTCATCGGCGATGTCGAGCGGCAGCAGGTCACGGCGCGTCGAGAGCGCCTGGCCGAATTTCACGAATATCGGTCCGAGCTCTTCCAGCGCTTCACGCAGACGCACGCCGCGCGGCGCGTCCTTGCCGCGCACGAACCAGGTCCAGGGGCTCAGCAGGAACAGGAAACGAAGCGGACGGAAGAGATGCGTGGCTCTTATGTATTCATCGAGACCGTGGCGCACCAGCACGCGCTGGATTTCGATGAGTCGGGCAAGGACGCGGAGCTTCATGCGTGGTTCTTTTCTTCTTCGGCGCCGGAGGTCTCGAGCAGCCGGGCACGCGCTTCCAGCCGGTCGAGATCTTCGCGCAGTTTTTCGACCGAGCGGTAAAAGTCCTCGGCCTCGGGGCGGGAGACCAGGTCGCGCCGCTCATGCGCGAGGTATTCGGCCATGTTGCGCACACCCGTGGTCGCGGCGCGCCGGCCGAAACCGGTGACCGACTTCATGAGGCGCAGCGCCTGGTGCGCCGGCGTGTCGCCGATGAGTTTCGACAATTCTTCTTCGACGTCGGGCCGCAGCAGCATGGCCAGCTCTCGGAATTTCTGCGCCAGCTCGGCATCGCCGCGGATGGTGACGTCGCCGCGCCGGATCACCTCTTCGGGATGCGGGCCCGCGAGCGCGGCGAGGTTCATGAGGCTGCCGGAGATTTCCGCGTCCGGTGGCGTGGCGGGCTCGCCCTTGCTGAGGCGGATGGACGAGGACAGGCATTCGGCGACCAGCACCCAGCCGAGGCCTCGCGACTCGATGCGGATGCGTTTGCCGTTCATCGCCGCGCACAGCTCCTGCGCGCGCGGACTGCGCGGCAGATTGCGGTTCAACAGGTTCTCGATGGCTTGCGTGAGCATCCGCGGCCTAGCTAGAGGTCCTAATAGCGATAGCCCCGGTGCACGGCCACGATGCCGCCCGAGAGATTGTGGTAGCGGCAGTCTTCCAGGCCCGCGTCGCGCAGCATGCCGAGCAGGGTCTCCTGGTCCGGGAACATGCGGATGGATTCAGCGAGGTAGCGGTAGCTGGCCTCGTCCTTGGCCACGAATTTCCCCAGCAGGGGCAGCACGCGGAACGAGTACAGGTCGTAGAGCGGCTTGAGCAGCGGCACGACCGGGTGCGAGAACTCGAGCACCAGCAACTGTCCGCCGGGCTTGAGCACGCGGTGCATGTCTTTCAGCGCTGCGGCCTTGTCGGTGACGTTGCGCAACCCGAAGCCGATGGTCACGCAATCGAAGCTCGAATCCGCGAACGGCAGCTTCTCGGCATTGGCCAGCACCGCCTGCACGTTGCCGACCACACCATCGTCGAGCAGGCGGTCGCGGCCTTCGCCGAGCATCGCGGCGTTGATGTCCGAGAGGATCACCATGCCGGCCTTGCCGACCTGTTTTGCCATGCCGGTAGTGAGATCGCCCGTTCCGCCGGCGACGTCGAGCGCGCGCTGGCCGGCGTGCAGGTTGGTCAGCGAGAGCGTGAACTCTTTCCAGAGGCGATGCGCGCCACCGGACATGAGATCGTTCATGAGGTCGTAGCTGCCGGCGACGGAGTCGAACACGCCGCGCACGCGGCGTTGTTTCTCGCCCCAGGGGACGCGCTCGTAACCGAAATCGGTGTCTTGTCTGTCTTTTGCGCTCACAGGGCGTCAAGTATAGACGCTGGCGTTCGCGGCACCCCGAAACCACTGGCTTTTGGCGGAGCGTTTCGCTACAAAGCCCAACTATTCGAGCGGGGGTCTTGCAAAGGCCGGGTGCCATGAACCCGGCCTTTTTTATTGCGGGAAGTTATCGGGCGGCTTGCACGCGCGCCTGGTATCGACGCCAGTTTTCCACCTGTCTCTCACCGAGCTCGCGCAGGTACTTCCACGTATAGAGACCGCTGTCGTGGCCGTCGTCGAACACCAGCTTCACCGCATACTGGCCGACCGGCTCCACGGACTTGATGCCGACATCCTGCTTGCCTACCACCAGCACCTCCTGGCCCGGGCCGTGACCCTGCACCTCGGCTGAAGGCGAGTGCACCCGCAGGTACTCGAAGGACAGCTGGAAGCGGGCCCCATCGTCGAAGGCCACCTCCAGCACCCGGGAGCGGGTCCTGAGCCGGATTTCCGTGGCCAGAAAATGGGTTGAAGTCGTCATGGGAGGGGCGTGAAGCCTATACTCGACCTCGCGCCACGGGGGGATTTGTGGCGTTTTTGGACCGGGGGGATATGCAACCGACGGACACCGCGCAACCCGACTACTTTCACAAGGTCGTGGATTGCCAATGGGCTTGCCCAGCACACACCGACGTCCCCGAATACATTCGACTTATTGCCCAGGGCCGCTTCACCGATGCCTACATGGTGAACCGGCATTCGAATGTCTTTCCGGGGATCCTTGGTCGAGTCTGCGATCGCCCTTGCGAGCCGGCCTGCCGGCGAGGGCGCGTCGAAGAAAAGCCGGTGGCCATCTGCCGCTTGAAGCGCGTGGCCGCCGACCATCGCGAAGATGACATCAGTTCGCGTTTGCCGCGGATTCCCAAGCTCAAGAACGGCAAGAAAATCGCGCTGATCGGCGCGGGCTGCGCGTCGCTGACCGTGGCCAATGACCTCATGCCGCTCGGCTACTCGGTCACCATCTTCGAGCAGTTCGGCGTGCCGGGCGGGCTCATGCGCACCAACATCCCTTCGTTCCGCCTCCCCGCGGAAGTGCTCAACGACGAAATCGCGCAGATCGTGGACATGGGGGTGGACCTCAAGCTCAACCATCCCATCAAGTCGATGAAGGACCTGCTCGACAAGGGTGGTTTCGACGCCGTGTTCGTGGGCGCGGGCGCGCCCAAGGGCAAAGAGCTCAAGCTCCCCGGCCGCGTGGAGGGTGGCGCCAACGTGCACATCGGCATCACCTGGCTCGAGTCCGTGGCCTTCGAGCACATCAAGAGCATCGGCAAGAAGGTGCTGATCATCGGCGTAGGCAACACGGCCATGGACTGCTGCCGCACCAGCCTGCGTCTCGGCGCCGATGACGTGAAGGTCATTGCGCGCAAGCCGCGTCAATTCTTCAAGGCCTCGGCCTGGGAGCTGGATGACGCAGAAGAAGAACACGTCAAGATCATCATCAATCGTTCGCCGAAGAACTTCGTCATCGAGAACGGCAAGCTGAGGGGCATGACCTTCGACGTGATGGAGTACGACATCGACGCCGCGGGTCGCATCACGGCCGAGCGCATCACCGGCGAAGAGTTCCTCGAAGCCGATGACGTGATCCTCGCCATCGGCCAGGAGAACGCATTTCCGTGGATCGAGCGCGATCTCGGCATCGAATTCGACAAGTGGGAAGTGCCCAGGGTCGACGTGAAGACTTTCGAGTCGTCGCGTGCCGGCGTGTTCTTCGGCGGTGACGCCGCGTTCGGGCCCAAGAACATCATCTGGGCCGTGGAGCACGGGCACCAGGCCGCGATCTCGATCCACAACCACTGCCAGGGCAAGAGCACCGCCGACCGCCTGCCCCCGGGCGTGAACCTGCAGTCGCGCAAGATGGGCATGCACGAGTGGGCGTACTCGAACGACTACAACCCCGCCGAGCGGCGCCTCATGCCGCACGTTTCGCTCAAGGAGCGCTTCAAGAAGCTCAACATCGAGGTGGAGCTGGGCTTCACCGCGGAGCAGATCGAGAAAGAGGTGCAGCGCTGCCTCAATTGCGACGTGCAGACGGTGTTCGAGACCAAGCTCTGCATCGAGTGCGATGCCTGCATCGACATCTGCCCGGTCGATTGCCTCACCATCACTCACGACGGCGAAGAAGCCGATTTGCGCGGCCGCCTCAAGGCGCCCGCGAAGAATGTCACTCAGGCCTTGTACGTATCGTCGGCGCTGAAACACACCGGGCGCGTCATGGTCAAAGACGAGGACATCTGTTTGCACTGCGGCTTGTGCGCGGAACGCTGTCCCACGGCAGCGTGGGACATGCAGAAGTCGTTCGTGAAGTGGCCGCATGCCGAGGACGAAGCCATCGCCACCGCGGCCAAGATGCCCCAATCAGCCTGAAGACAGCGCCTAAATGAGCCAAGACAGGACGAATGACTTCGCGATCAAGATCGCGACGGTGAATGGCACGGGTTCCGCGAGCGCGAACACGCTGCTGATGAAGAGCATCTTCCGCAGCGGCATCCCGGTGATGGGCAAGAATTACTTCCCGTCGAACATCCAGGGCCTGCCTACCTGGTACGAGATCCGCGTCACCCGCGACGGCTACGTCGCGCGCTCCGGCAAGATCGACATCATGGTGGCGATGAACGCCGAGACTTATTCGCGCGACGTGCGCGAAGTGGCGAGCGGTGGCTATCTCATCTATGACAGCACGTGGCCGCGCCCCGCATTGCTCGCGCGCGACGACATCACGGTGCTGGGCGTGCCGCTGGCCAAGCTCTGCAACGAAAACTTCAACGGCGTGCGCACGCGCATTCTCATGAAGAACATCTGCTACGCGGGCGTGCTCGCCGCGCTCATGGATCTCGACGTCGCGAAGATCCGCGAGCTGCTGGCGGAGACCTACGCCAAGAAACCGCAGCTGGTCGATTCGAACATGAAGGCCATCCAGCTGGGTTACGACTACGCCAAGGCGAATCTCGCCTGCCCGCTACCGCTGAAGGTGACAGCGCTGGCGCAAGGCTCGAAAACGGCAGGCCACATCATGATCGATGGCAACACGGCCGCGGGGCTGGGTTGCGTGTACGCGGGGGCGACGGTGGCCGCGTGGTATCCGATCACGCCGTCCACGTCCGTCATGGACGCGTTCAAGGGTTTCGCGGACAAGTTGCGAGTCGACCCGCAGACGGGCAAGAAGAACTTCGCGTTCATACAGGCCGAGGACGAGCTCGCCGCGATCGGCATGGTGCTCGGGGCCAACTGGAATGGCGCGCGCGCCTTCACCGCGACCTCGGGCCCCGGCGTCTCGCTCATGAACGAGTTCCTGGGCCTGGCCTACTACGCGGAAGTGCCCGCGGTGCTGTTCGATATCCAGCGCGTCGGCCCGTCCACGGGCATGCCGACGCGCACGCAGCAGTGCGACATCCTCGAGGCGGCGTACGCGTCGCATGGCGACACCAAGCATGTGGTGCTGTTCCCGCGCGATCCGGAAGAGTGCTTCTACTTCGCGCGCGACGCGTTCGATCTCGCCGATCGGCTGCAGACGCCCATCATGGTGCTCAGCGATCTCGACATCGGCATGAACGACTGGATGTGCCCGGACCTCAAGTGGGATGACAGCTACGTCCCCGACCGCGGCAAGGTGCTCAATAAGGAAGAGATCGCCAAGCTCGACAAGTTCCATCGCTATCTCGACGTGGACGGCGATGGCATCCCGTACCGCACCTTGCCGGGCGTCCATCCGAAGGGCGCGTATTTCACGCGCGGCTCGGGTCACACGCAGTACGGCGCGTACACCGAGGACAGCGCCGAGTACCAGATCGTGCTCGATCGTCTCACGCGCAAGTTCGCGACGGCCAAGCGCCTGGTGCCCAAGCCCGTCATCGATCACGACGCGAAGATCGACATCGGGCTCGTCGCGTACGGCAGCTCGGATGGCGCCGTGCACGAGGCGCGCGACATCCTCGGCGCGCATGGGCTCAAGGCCAACTACATGCGGCTGCGGTCGTTCCCGTTCGGCGAGGAAGTCGAGAAATTCCTCGAGGCGCACAAGGTCATTTTCGTCATCGAGCAGAACCGTGACGCGCAGATGCGTTCCCTGCTCACGCTCGAGACGCGCGTGCCGAAAGAGAAGCTGCGCTCGCTCCTGCACTACAGCGGCCTGCCGATCTCCTCGGAGTTCATCGTCAAAGGCGTGCTCGCGGAAGTGGAACCGAAAGCGCGCAAGCCTGAAGTGGTGGCCGTATGACCTTTATCGCCAAGCCAAAAGTCCGGCATCCCTCGCTACCCAAAAATGCCTTGGGTCTCACGCGCCGTGACTACGAGGGTGGGCTGTCGACGCTGTGCGCGGGCTGCGGACACGACTCCATCACCGCGGCCATTACCGAAGCCACCTGGGGTCTCGACATCGAGCCGCAGAACATGGTGAAGCTCTCGGGCATCGGCTGCTCGTCCAAGACCACCGCGTATTTCGTCAGTGGCGGGCATGGCTTCAACTCCGTGCACGGGCGCATGCCGTCCATTGCCATGGGCGCCAATGCCGCGAATCGCGATCTCACCTATATCGGCGTCTCGGGTGACGGCGATACGTTGTCGATCGGTCTCGGCCAGTTCTGCCACGCCATCCGCCGCAACCTGAACATGGCGTACATCATCGAGAACAACGGTGTGTATGGCCTCACCAAGGGACAATTTTCCGCGTCGGCTGACCTCGGCACCAAGGCCAAAAAAGGCGAGGTGAACCAGCAGCCGCCCATCGACCCGGTGCTGCTGGCGATGACGCTCGGGGCCACCTTCGTGGCGCGCAGCTTCTCCGGCGACAAACAACAGCTGGTGCCGCTGATCCAGGCCGCCATGCGGCACAAGGGTTTCGCGCTGGTGGACGTGCTCTCCCCCTGCGTGACCTTCAACGACCACGAGGGCTCGACCAAGAGTTATCAGTACACGCGCGAACACTATGACGCCGCGGTGCACGCCGACTTCGTACCCTTCCAACGCGAGATCTCGGCCGACTATGCGGCGGGCGATTCACTGCCCGTAGTGCTGCATGACGGCAGCCGGATCCTGTTGAGAAAACTGGAAGAAAACTACGATCCGACCGATCGCGAATCCGCCAGTGCCGCCATCCAAGAACGCTTGAAAAAAGGTGAATTCCTGACGGGACTCTTGTTTGTCGACCCCAGTGGCAAGGAGTTTCACGATGTCAATGAGACGCCGGCTACTCCGCTCAACCAGATTCCCCATGACCGGTTGTCGCCCGGGTCGGCGGCGCTCGCGAAAGTTCTGGCCAGATATCGTTAGCCGCGCTATGTTTCGGCCCGCTGAGCGGTTGTAAAGGATTCGACATGACTGAAGAGAAAAGCCAGAAATTCACATCCAAGGTGCGCCGCGGGCTCACCTGGGTCAGCACGGTGTCATCCGCCGAGCTAGCGCGCGTCAAACAGGAAGCCGGCGGTGGCCGCATCCCGGGCATGACCGCAGCGCAGCTGTCGGATATCGAAGCCGCGTTGTTGTGGATTCAGCAGAACAAGGAAGAAGCGAATGGGTAAGGGTGATCGCCGCACGAAGCGCGGCAAGTTGTATGCGGGTTCTTTCGGAAAGACCCGCGCCAAGGATCCCGCCAAGAAGAAGGCAAGAGCCGCAAAGGCCAAGAAGAAAGGCTGATCAGCAAAGAAAGCCAAGCCAGACGTTTCTAGCACAGGTCCAACGAAGCCCGCGTCGCGCAAGCCACGCGGGCTTTGTTTTTCGGGAGCGACTGTGCACCAGAGCGGTCAGGCAGCAGGGCACGGTCCCACGCGCGTTCATTCCGCGGTCACGCGACGCTGGCGCACACCGCGATACTTCGTGACCAGCTCGAGCGCGCTCTGGTGGTTAGGTGGCAGATCGATGTCACTCGTGCCGATCGGCGTCACGCGCTGACCCCAGCGCACCACGTGGCTGGTGAACGTGAGGCCACCGCCGAACGACGGCATGAGCAGTAGCGCGCCCGGCTTCACGCGGCCTTCCTCCAGCGCTTCGCACAGCGCCACGGGTACCGTGGCCGCTGACATGTTGCCGTAGCGATGAACGTTCACGAATACCTTGTCCATCGGGATGCCGGCCTTCTTGGCCACGGCTTCGATGATCCGCAGGTTGGCCTGGTGCGGAACCACCAGATCGACGTCCGCCGCGGCTTTCCCGATTTTGGTCAGCGCTTCATCGCTGGCCAGCGCCATGCCGGTGACGGCCTTCTTGAAGATATCCTGGCCTTCGAACTGCCACTCGGTGCGGCCGAGGATGCGATCCTCGTGCGCGTAGGCTGCGCCCATGCCGTGCACGCGCAGGATTTCGCGCGAGTCACCGTAGCAGCCCAGCCGTTCGGCCAGCAGGCCTTCCTCGGCGTCGGTGGCTTGCAACACCACGGCCGCAGCACCGTCGCCGAACAGCACCGCCGTGTTGCGGTCGGACCAGTCGATGAAAGGCGAGATGACCTCGGCGCCGAGCACCAACGCGTTGCGCGCGACGCCCGTGCGGATCATCGCCGTCGCGGTAGATAGGGAATACAGGAAGCTCGTGCAGGCCGTATTCACGTCCATGGCGGCGCACCCTTCGGCGCCGATGCGGCGCTGGATACCGGAGGCCACGTTGGGCACCTGGTCGTCGTAACTCGTGGTGCCGGCGACGATGAGCTGGATGTCCTTGCCGTCCACGCCCGCGCAGGCCAGGGCCCGCGCGGCCGCGACGTACATGAGCTCGCCCAGTTGCACGTGCGAGACGCGCCGTTCGCGGATGCCCGTGCGCGAGGTGATCCACTCGTCGTTGGTGTCGAGGAAAGTGGCCATGTCCGCATTGGTGAGGACCGCCGGAGGCAGGCACTTGCCCCAACCCGTGATGGCCGCCCCGCGGGATGTCTGTACTGGCATGTCGCGAGAATAACCCCAATCTCATGGCCTTGCGGGCGGCGCTCCTTTACAGTCGCGCCATGACGGAACACAACTTTTCCCGGTGGCGCCCGCATCCCTGGCATGGCCTCGATATCGGCGAAGACGCCCCTCAGATCGTCAACGCCTACATCGAGATCACGCCCTTCGACATGATTAAGTACGAGATCGACAAGGTTTCGGGCTACCTGCGCGTCGACCGGCCGCAGCGTTCCTCGTCACATCCACCCGCACTTTATGGCTTCATCCCCAAGACCTACTGCGGAAGCCGCATTTCCAAGCTGGCGCCGGGGTCCGACAAGGGCGACGGCGATCCGCTCGACATCTGCGTGATCAGCGAGCGGCCCATCGAGCGGTCGGAGGTGATCCTGCGCGCTCGTGTCATCGGCGGCATCAAGCTGCTCGATCGCGGGGAAGCCGACGACAAGATCATCGGCGTGCTCGAGGGCGACTACGTATGGGACCACGTCAAGGACATCTCGCAGCTCGCGCCCGTGCTGGTGGAGCGGCTCGAACACTATTTCGCGACGTACAAGCTGGTGCCCGGCGAGCCTAACAAGCTGAAGATCACCGGCAAGTACGGCTTCAATCACGCGGCCGAGGTCATCGAAGCGGCGCGCGAGGACTACCAGGACAGTTTCGGCGAAGCCACCACCAATCGCCGCCGCGACTGATGGCCCGTTACGGCGCGCGGCGCCTCATGAATCTCATGAGCGCGGCAGCGATCAGTGCGGCGACAGGGGCGAGCGCCCAGCTGATGAGCAGGTAGTGGCCGGGCATCAGGCGCCCGGCGAACGCGAAGCCGAGAGCCAGCGCGGGCAACCCGGCGACCACGCCATGTTTGAATGGTGAGTTCGCTCCGAGCACGCCGGCCCACACACCCGACAGGAACTGCACCAGCGCCCACGCGGCCGCGATGCGTTCGTCGTTGGCGTTCCCGGGCATGGCGAACAGCACGAGCAGCGCGCCGCCGACGTTGATGATTCCGCTCACCAGCAGCGCGCCGGGGCGCAGCTGGCTCGTGGGCGGTGGAGCGTTCACGGGGGTGTTTTGCAAATGAGCACCTTCTTGTCGAACCGGGCACCAATCAGGATCTGCACGCGCCAGCGCGCGACGGCGTTGCCCGCGGAGAGCATTGCGCCATCATCCGCAAAAACCTGCACGGCTTTGTATCGGGCTGACGCGGATCGAGTCGCAGCACCTGCGTCGGCACTGGGTCCTTCGCCATCCAGGGCCGCGAAATATCGCAGAATCCCGGGAAGGGCGGTGAGCCAGATGACGCCGTCGGCGTCCACCGCGACAGTTGCCGCCACGCGAACAGCCTCGGCGGCCGCCCCACTGCTCGAACAGGCTGATGCCATCCGGTCGAAGCCCCTGCGGATCACGGCTCATCCGCGCGCGGTGCCCGCCCGGGCAGGTTCAGATCCAGCAGCATCACCATGCCGTTCCCGCCGGTCTCGTCGAGCATCGATAGATAGGCAACGCGGCGTTCCCGGTCGACCTCGATGTCCCGGCGCGATGCCCGGCACCGCCACGACCTCGCAGGTGTCGGCGAATCCATGGTCGACGACGCGGAACGAGCCGACGGCCCGCATCAGCAACACCGTCGGGGCGAACCAGCAGGAGGACGATGAGCGACGTCAGAAGCAGCGGCTTGGACAGGTGGGGCACGGCGCGTAGTCTCGCCACGAGGCCGCGGGCAGGCAAGAGATGCACACAGCCGACTCGTTGCGTTACCGTTACAGCATGAAACATCTACTGACGATCGCCGGGTTGTTTGCTTGCCTGGCATTTCAGCCCACCGCCGAGGCGGCCGGCGCGAAGCGCGCGCCCACCCACGAAGACATCTGGCTCATGAAGCGCATCGGCGCGCCGCAGGTGAGCCCCGATGGCCGATGGCTGGTGGTCTCGCTGGTGGAACCGGCCTACGACGACAACGCGCAGCTCAGCGACCTGTGGCTCATCGATGCCACGGCGCGTCACTCCTCGCGGCGCCTCACCTCGACCCGCCGTCCCGAGAGCGGCGTTGTCTGGAGCCCCGACAGCCGTCGCATCGTGTTCAGCGCCCAGCGCGACACCGACGATGTTCCGCAGCTCTATTCACTAGATCTCGCGGCCGGCGGCGAAGCGCAACGCCTCACGAACCTCTCGGGCGGCGCGCGCGCGGCCGTCTATTCGCACGATGGGCGGCAGCTGGCGTTCGTCGCCATCATGTATCCGGACACCCGGGATGACGCCGCCAACCGTGCGCGCATCGAGGCGTTCCGCGCGCGCAAGAGCACCGCGCGCATCTTCGACGGCTTCCCGATCCGCAGCTGGGATCACTGGCTGGACGAGCGCCAGCCGCGTATCTACGTGCAGGCCCTCGACGAGAACGGGCTGGCGCAAGGTGAGCCACGCGATCTGCTGATCGGCACGAAGTTGCTCGCGAACCCGGGCTTTGCCGGCCGGCAGACGGATACGGGCGAAGAGCTGGACATGGACTTCGCGCCCGACGATCAATCGCTGGTGTTCGCGGCCAGCACCAATCTCAACGCCGCGGCCCACGCGTTCACCGATTCGCAGCTGTTCGTCGCCAGCGTGAAGGGCGGCGAGCCGCGCCAGATCACCAAGGGCATGGACAGCTGGTCGCGGCCGCACTTCACGCCCGATGGTCGCGCGCTGCTCGCGCTGCGCGAAGCGCAGGACGGCAAGTGGGTGTACAACCAGACGCGGCTCGCGACCTTCTCGTGGCCCGATGCCGCAGAACCGCGCATGCTGACCATCGATCTCGATCGACCGGTGAGCAGCTACGCCGTCTCGCCTGATTCACGCGACGTGTATTTCACCGCCGAGGACGAGGGCAACGAGCGGCTGTACTCCGTGCGGGTGAATGGCGGCAAGGTGCAGTCGAAGTTCGGCATCGGCTTCGGCAGCTACAGCAATCTCGCCATCCCGGAAAAAGCCAAGGTGACTACTCTCTACGCCAACTGGGAGGCCGCGAGCCAGCCGGGTGAAGTGGCGCTGGTCAACCAGCAGAACGGTCGCGCCGTGGTCCTCACCAAGTTCAATGCCCAGCGCGTGTCGCAGCTCGATCTGCCCGACGTCGAGAATTTCTGGTTCACGTCCAGCCGCGGCAAGCGCATCCACAGCCTGCTGGTGCGTCCGCCGGGTTTCGATCCCGCGAAGAAATATCCGCTGTTCGTGATGATCCATGGTGGGCCGCACGGCATGTGGCGTGACCAGTTCTTCGTGCGCTGGAACTATCACCTGCTCGCCGCACCGGGCTACGTGCTGCTGCTCACGAACTACTCGGGCTCGACCGGCTTCGGCGAGGCCTTCGCGCGTTCGATCCAGGGCGATCCGCTCAAGGGACCGGGTGACGAGATCAACGAAGCCGCGGACGCGGCGATCCGCGATTTCAAGTTCATCGACGGCACCCGGCAGTGCGCCGGCGGCGCGAGCTATGGCGGGCACCTCTCGCAATGGCTGCAGGCGAGCACTACGCGTTACCAATGCCTCGTGAGCCATGCGGGCCTGGTCAATCTCGAATCGCAGTGGGGCACCAGCGACACCATCTACTCGCGCGAAGTGAACATGGGCGGGCCGCCGTGGGACCAGGCGGCGGTGTGGCGCGACCAGAATCCGATTCGTTACGCGGCGAAATTCCAGACACCGGTGCTGCTGACGGTCGGCGAGAATGACTTCCGTGTGCCCATCAACAACACACTGGAATACTGGAGCGCGCTGCAGCGCATGCAGGTGCCGAGCCGGCTCGTGGTATTCCCGGATGCGAATCACTGGATACAGAAGGGCGAGGACAGCCGCCTGTTCTACACGGAGATCGCGAACTGGCTCGCACGCTGGTTGAAGCCGGCGAGCTGAGCGTACCGCGGAGGGAACCGCTTGTCGGACGACTGGGATTTCTATTTCGCGCGCGTCGATGGCGCGGTGTCCTCCATCTTCGTCGATCTCGGAGTGCGGCCCGACGTGCCGCTCGAGAAGCGGCCGTGGTTGCTGTGGGTGTTCGTGACGCTCCGTTCGCCGGGCGCGGAAGGCCTATCTACCAACGAGGAGGCGCCCGTGCTGCAGTCCATCGGCGAAGCGCTGGACGCCAACATCTCGCCCACCTGCGGGGCGCAGATGGTCGGGCGCATCACCGGATCGGGCCGGCGCGAGTTCTATTTCTATGGCGAAGAGCCGGGCCCGCTCGATGAAGCCGTGCGGACCGCCATGAAATCGTTCGCAGAATACGAGCAGGAGTGCGGCAGCGCGCTGCAGCCCGATTGGGACCAGTACGTCGAGCTGCTGTATCCATCGGATACCAACCTGCAGCGCATGTTCAACCGCCGTGTGCTGCAGGAACTGTCGGAGCAGGGTGACGTGCACGAAACCCCGCGCCAGGTGGACCACTGGCTCGAATTCGCGACCGAAGAATCACGCTCGAGTTGTCGCGACACGCTCGTGGCCATCGACTTCAAGGTCGAGGACGAATTCGCCGCCGAGGAGCCCGGCGAAGAGCTTCCCTACACGCTCGTCGTTTCCCGCGTTGACAGCGTGGACTCACACACCATCAATGGCATCACGCTCGAGCTGACGCGCGTCGCCGCGGAACGCGGTGGACGATACCGGGGATGGGAGTGCCAGGTGGCCGGCTCGGGTGAGCAAACCACCCACTAGCTGGAGCGCGCGAAGACGACCGAGAGATTGTTGGCGGGCATGCGCACTACTTGCTCGCGGCGCAGGCCCTGTGTGGCGGCGACGCGCGTCACTTCCTCGAGATCACGCAGCCCCCACGCCGGGTTGCGCTGCTTGAGCGACGCATCGAAATCCAGGTTCGACCGGGCGGCCGTGCCGTTCTCGAGGTAGGGGCCGTACAAGAAGAGCGAGCCCTGCGCGGACAGGTGCCGCGCGGCGCCGCTCATCAGAGCGAGGGTCGCCGGCCACGGCGAGATGTGGATCATGTTGATGCACACGATGGCGTCGTAGCGTGCCTCCACCGGCCAGAGTGTCTGGCTCACATCCAGCGCGACGGGCTCCGACACATTCGTGAGGCCGGCCTCGCGGATGCGAAGGCACATCGCATCGCGGCTCGCATCGTCGGGCTCGCTCGGCTGCCAGCGGATGCCGGGCAGCGCCTGCGCGAAGAAGCAGACGTGCTGGCCGGTGCCCGAGGCCACCTCGAGTACTGAACCTTCCGGCGGCAGCACGGACTCGAGAACCGCGAGGATGGGCCGGCTGTTGCGCTCCGCGGCCGGGGAAAATGGCAGTTCGCGCGGCACGGGGTTACAGCTCGTACGTCACGGCAGCGCTCGTTCGACAGCTACGGCGAATCGCGTTCGGCGCGTATGCGCTGGACGACCGTCCAGATGAAGAAGCTGATCACGCCCAACAACACGCCCATGAGCACGGCCAGCCACCAGTGGAAGCGAGCGGCCTCGACTAGGCCCCAGGTCACGCCGATCGGCGTCATGACGAGGAGCACGGGTTTGGCGATGCGCATGCGCCCTCGTCAGAGAATGTACCGCGACAGGTCCTCGTCCTTCGCCAGCGTGCCGAGATGCTGGTCGACGTACGCGGCGTCGATTTCCACCGCGCTGCCGCCTTTCTCGGATGCATCGAATGAAACGCTTTCGAGCAGCCGCTCCATCACGGTATGCAGGCGGCGCGCGCCGATGTTCTCGGTCTTCTCGTTGACGCTGAACGCGATCTCGGCGATGCGGCGCACGCCGCTCTCGGCGAACTTCACGTCCACCTTCTCGGTGTCCATGAGCGCCTGGTACTGAGTGGTCAAGGACGCATCGGGCTCGGTGAGGATGCGCACGAAGTCGTCCACCACCAGCGAGTTCAGCTCGACGCGAATCGGGAAGCGGCCCTGCAGCTCGGGTATCAGGTCCGAGGGTTTGCTCATGTGGAACGCACCCGACGCGATGAACAGGATGTGGTCGGTCTTGATCTGGCCATACTTGGTCGAAACCGTCGAGCCTTCCACCAGGGGCAGCAGGTCGCGCTGCACGCCTTCGCGCGACACGTCCGCGCCATACGAATCCTGCCGGCGCGCCACCTTGTCGATCTCGTCGATGAACACGATGCCGTTCTGCTCGGCATTGCTCAGCGCCCGCGCGCGCAGTTCTTCTTCGTTGACGAGCTTGCCAGCCTCTTCCTCGACGAGCAGCTTCTGCGCTTCCTTAACCTTGAGCTTGCGCGGCTTGCTCTGCTGGCCACCCAGGCTGGCGAACATGCCCTGCAGCTGCTCCTGCATTTCTTCCATGCCAGGAGGCGCCATGATCTGCACGCCCGGCGGAATGGAGCGCAGGTTGATCTCGATCTCGCGGTCGGCGAGCTGACCTTCACGCAGCATCTTGCGAAATTTCTGGCGCGTCTCGGAATCGCGCGCGCTCGGCTCCGGGTCGGTGGAGAAGCCCATCATTTTCGGCGCGGGCAGCAGTGCATCGAGGATGCGATCCTCGGCCGCGTCCGCGGCGCGCTCGCGCACCTTGGCCTTCTCTTCCTCGCGCGCCATCTTCACGGCGGTCTCGGCGAGATCCTTGACGATGGAGTCGACATCTCGACCCACATAGCCCACCTCGGTGAACTTGGTGGCCTCGACCTTCACGAACGGCGCGTTGGCCAGCTTCGCGAGGCGACGCGCGATCTCGGTCTTGCCGCAGCCCGTGGGGCCGATCATCAGGATGTTCTTCGGCGTGATTTCCTGGCGCAGCGGATCCTGGATCTGCATGCGGCGCCAGCGGTTGCGCAGCGCAATGGCCACGGCGCGCTTGGCATTGGCCTGGCCGACGATGTGCTTGTCGAGCTCGGAAACGATCTGTTGCGGAGTCATGTTCGTGTGCTTCTTTGGGCTCGAGCCCTTAGCCCTTCAGTTCTTCGATGACGAGATTGCGGTTCGTGTAGATGCAGATGTCGGCGGCGATGTTCAGCGCCTTCTCGACGATCTCGCGCGCCGGCAGCTCGGTGTTGTCGGCGATGCCACGCGCCGCGGCCTGCGCGAACGGGCCGCCGGACCCGATTGCCACGAGATCGTGTTCGGGCTCGATGACGTCGCCGTTGCCCGAGATCACGAACAGCTTGGTCGTGTCGCCGACCAGCAGCAGCGCTTCGAGGCGACGCAGGTAACGGTCGCCGCGCCAGTCCTTGGCGAGCTCGATGGCCGCACGCGTGAGGTTGCCGAACTTCTCGAGCTTGCCTTCGAAGCGCTCGAACAGCGTGAACGCATCGGCCGTGCCCCCGGCGAAGCCGCCGAGCACCTTGCCGTTGCCGAGCGGGCGCACCTTGCGCGCATTGCCCTTCATCACGGTGTTGCCCAGCGTGACCTGTCCGTCACCGCCGATGGCGACTGCGCCATTGCGCCGCACGGCGAGGATGGTCGTGCCGTGCGGATTGAAACTTTCTGACATGGAGACCTACGACTTGCGTTTTGCCCGAGGGTGGGAAGCGTCGTAGGTGCGGGCCAGGTGGGCGAAATCAAGGTGCGTGTAGATCTGCGTGGTGGAGATGTCGGCGTGGCCGAGCAGCTCTTGGACGCCCCGCAAATCTTTACTCGATTCAAGGAGATGGGTTGCGAACGAATGCCGGAACAGGTGCGGATGAACATGCGCCGGCAAGCCCTGGCGCCGCGCCCAGTACGCGACGCGCAGCTGGATGGCGCGGTGCTTGAGCCGCGCGCCGTTCCGGCCGACGAAAACCGCGATTTCCTCGGGATCGGCGAGGGCGACGCGCGACTTGAGCCACGCGCGTAACGCAGCTTCCGCCTTGCGACCGACCGGCACGATGCGTTGCTTGCGCCCCTTGCCGAGCACGCGGACCGTGCGGTCGGCGAGATCGAGCTGGCCGTGATCGAGATTCACCAGTTCATCGAGGCGCAACCCTGACGAATAGAACAGCTCCATGATGGCCTTGTCGCGCACGGCCAGCGCGTCTTCGGCCGGAATCTCGAGCAGCTGGTTGATCTGATCCACGTCGAGCGTGCCGGGGAGGCGCTTGGCAGCCTTGGGAGCGCGCACGTCGAGCGCCGGATTGCTCGTGACCACGCGTTCGCGCAGCAGGTAGTTGAAGAAGCCGCGCACCGCGGAGAGGCGCCGCTGCACGCTGCGCGGGCTCAAACCACCCGCGTGCGCGCGCGCCGCGAACACGCGTACGTGCTGGCTGTCGAGAGTCTTCCAGTGCGCGAGGTTGCCGCGCTCGGCGAACTCGGCGAGGGCGTTCAGATCGCGCGCGTAGTTGGACGACGTGTGCGGCGAGAGGCGCCGCTCCCGCGAGAGATGGACGAGATAGTCGTCGATGAGGGAGCGGTCGGGCATGGGGACAGGTCTATTTGTACCCGATGTCTTTACAACGACCGCAGCAAGAGGGGACGGACTTCAAGCCCGTCCCCTGGCTGACTAGGGACGCGAAAGTGCGTCGGTGATCAGCTCGCCCATGCGCTTCAGGAACTCCGTGCTCATGCCCGGATGGAAGCGCTCGCGCTCGGCGCTGCCCAGCGCCAGCAGCCCGATCGAACCGCCGTCACCCTTGCTATCGCTCAGGGGAACCAGCGCCACCGACCCGATGCTCGGCGACTCGGGCCCGAACAGGAAGTCGCGCTGCGAATCACGCACCTGGCCGCAACGCGGCTTGCCGGTGGCGAGCAGGGCTTCGAAGCTGCGGATGTTCGCGTCTTCAGGCGGTAGCTTGCGCAGGAAAGGCTCGAACTCGACTGTCGCGAGTGACGGGATCGAACCCGTGAGCACCAGCACCGAGTGGAACGCATCGAAGTCTTCGCGCAGTGAAGCCTCGAGCGCCGTCAGCGCGGACTGCGCCGAGGGCGCGCGCAGCAGGCGTCGCGTGAACCGCTGGATCTTGTCGGCGAGTTGGTCGTTCGCGCGCGCGACGGAGACGAATTCGGCGAGACGCCGGTCGGAGTCGGATTTCTGCTCGCGCAGCACTTCGACCTGTCGCTCCACCAGCGAGACGGTCGAACCCGTGCGCATGTGTGGCAGGCGCATGCGCGCCAGCAACGCCTGGTGGCGCTCGAAGAAATCGGGATTGAGGCCGAGATAGCGCTCGATGCGCTCCTCGTCCGTTTGGCCCGCGGCCACACCACGTGCGGTTTGTGTGCTCATCATTTCTCCCCTAGATCTCCACGCGCCCGGTGAAAGATACAGCGGCCGGGCCTTTCATCCAAATATGTTCGCCAGGTCCGTTCCATGTGATCTCGAGTTTGCCGCCGGGCAATTCGACTTCGACGGTCGCGTCGAGCCGTCCATGGCGTCTGCCTACTGCGACAGCGGCGCAGGCGCCGGTTCCACAGGCCAGGGTTTCGCCCGTACCACGCTCGAACACGCGCAGGCGGATGTGCCGGCGATCGACGATCTCCATGAAGCCGACGTTCACCCGACGCGGAAAACGCGCGTGCTTCTCGATCGCCGGACCCAGCCGGTCGACCGGCGCGCTCGCCACCGAGGAGACCGTGAGAACGGCGTGCGGATTACCCATCGACACCGCGCCGATCTCCACTTCGGTGCCCGCCACCTGCAGCGGATACACGTGCGCTTCGCCGGAAGCTTCGAAAGGCAGCGCCTTCGGATCGAACTGGGGCGAGCCCATGTCCACGGATACCAATCCCGCATCGTGCACGTGGATCTGGATGAGACCCGCCGGACTGTCGAGCGTGATCTCGCCATCGCGGACATCGCCGCGGCTGAACAGGTACGAGGCGACGCATCGCACGCCATTGCCGCATTGCTCCACCTCGCCGCCGTCGGCGTTGAAGATGCGGTAGTAGGCCTGCGTGCCGGCGCGGCGCGGCGGCTCGATGACCATGGCCTGATCGAAGCCGATGCCCTTGTGGCGGTCGGAGAGCGCACGCCACTGCTCGGCCGTGGGCAGACGGCCATCCTTCGGCGCGTCGAACACGAGCACGTCGTTGCCGGCGCCGTGCATCTTGGTGAACTCGAGCTGCATGGCGTGAGAATACCTTAGAGTTCAACGCATGAGGGCCGGTCCGTGGATATGTGCAGCGCTCGTGGTGTTCGGTGCATACCGCTGGTACAGCTCGCGCGAGATCGATCGCGCGCCCGGCGTGCTCGCGGGCGGGGCGCCGTCGCAGCACGAAATAGAGTCGGGCGAACGCATCGACCGCGACGGTTTCCACCTGGTGCCACGCGCCGATTTCAGCGCCACCGTGCGCGTGCTCCATCGGGAAGATTACTCGCGAGGCCCCTTGGCGAATCTCGTGCCCACCGATTTCGCGGTGGGTTGGGGGCCGATGTCGGATACCCGCGTGCTGGCCGACATCGAGATCAGCCAGGGGAATCGTTTCTACTACTGGCGTACGCAGAACTGGCCCATCGAGCGCCACGACATCGAGACGCACTCCGCCAATTGGCACGTGATCCCCGAGAACGATTCGGTGCGCGCGGTGCTGCGTCGCCTGAAAGCCGGCAGCCTGGTGGAGCTGCGCGGCCGGCTGGTCGACATCGAAGGCAAGGAGGGCGGCATGCGCACTTCGCTCACGCGTGACGACACGGGCGCGGGAGCCTGCGAGATACTCCTGGCCGATTCCGCGCGACTGATGGATTCCCCGTGAGTGCCGAGGTCATGAAGCAGATCGAACTGGAAGCCACGACCGAGCAGGCGACGAAGCTCGCCGAGTTTGGCGCACGCACGTTCTACGAATCCTTCGCGGCCGACAACACCGAAGAGGACATGCGCCGGCATCTCGAGTCCGCGTGGAGCCCGGACAAGCAGTTGGCGGAGCTGCGCAATCCGGACATCGACACGCTGATCCTCACGGACGACGGAGGACGGTGGCTGGGATTTGCGCAGCTGCGGGCCAACAAGATATCGGACGGGGTGCCGGCCCAGGGCAGCGTCGAGCTGTGGCGTTTTTACGTGGACAAGCCGTTCCACGGCAAAGGCGTGGCAAGCGGCCTCATGAACCGTGCGAAGCAACGCGCCACGCATCGTGGCGCTACCTCCATGTGGCTTGGCGTCTGGGAGCGTAACGAGCGGGCCAAGGCGTTCTACGCGAAGCATGGGTTCCGCAAGGTGGGCGCGCAGGTGTTCGTCGTGGGCTCGGACCCGCAGACCGACGACGTGATGCTCTGCCCGTTGTCATGAGGGCCCATCCGTGAACATCCGCATCGAACACATCGGCCTCTGGGTGCGCGACCTCGACGGTATCGCGGCGTTCTATCAGAAGTACTTCGGTGCCCGCATCGGCGCGTTGTACCAGAATCCCCGCAAGGGCTTTGAATCACGCTTCCTGGAATTTTCGGGTGGGGCGCGTCTCGAGGTCATGAGACGCATCGATGTGACCGCGCGCGGCGCCGACGACCAGCTGGGATTGGCGCACGTGGCGCTCAGCGTGGGAGACGAAGCCGCCGTCGATGCGCTGGCCACGCGATTCACCGCGGATGGCCGCAGTCCTCTCGATGGGCCGCGCCGCACGGGCGATGGCTACTACGAATGCGTGGTGCGCGACCCGGAAGGCAATCGCGTGGAGATCATCGCCGGATGAAAACGGCAGCCGCCTTGCTGGTGAGCGCGATGGCTGTCGCGGGCATCGCCAGCGCGTCGCCGCCGAACGAGCCGGCTGCTTCCGCATGGCCCACCGTCACGCAAACCGCGAAACCCTGGATGCGCTGGTGGTGGCCGGGCAGCGCCGTCGAACCGGCGCAGCTCACGCGCACGCTCGAGGAGTTCGCCAAGGCCGGCATCGGTGGCGTGGAGATCACGCCCATTTACGGCGCGCGCGGCGCCGAAGCGCGCTACATCGACTACCTGTCGCCGCGCTGGGTGCAGATGCTGGCGCACACCGCGCGCGAGGCGAAGCGGCTGGGGCTCGGCGTCGACATGGCCACGGGCACGGGCTGGCCTTTCGGTGGTCCCGGGGTGAATGCCGCCGATGGCTCGAGCTCGCTGCAGCTCGTCGATGGACAGCTCGCCGGCGAACCCACCCGGATGCAGGTGAAGCGCCCGGCGCCGGGCGGTGAGGGCCTGGTGCTGGATCCTTATTCCACGGACGCGCTCGACCGCTACCTGCAGCCCTTCACCCGGGCGCTGGCGTCTCTGCCGCGCGGAGCGCTGCGCAGCCAGTTTCACGATTCGTTCGAATACTACGGCGCGAGCTGGTCGCCCGGACTCGCGGCGCAATTCCGTGAAATGCACGGTTACGATATCGAGAAGTACGCCGCGGAGCTCGCCGGCGCCAGGCCCATGGACGCCGACACGCTCGGCCGAATCAAGGGTGACTACCGCCGCACGCTCGCCACGATGCATCTCGAATACGTCCGGCGCTGGGTGAGCTGGTCGCACGAGCACGGTTTCATCGCGCGCAATCAGGCGCATGGGTCTCCCGGCCGCTTGCTCGATCTCTATGGCGCCTCGGATGTGCCGGAGACCGAGTCCTTCGGTACGACGGTGCTGCCGATTCCGGGCCTGCGGCAGGATGCGAACGACATCCGCGACGACCCTGACCCGCCCATCAATCTCATCGGGCGATTCGCGTCATCCGCTGCGCACGTCAACGGGCGTGCGCTCGCCTCGAGCGAGACACTCACCTGGCTGCGCGAGAACTACCGCGAGTCGCCGTCGCAGGCCAAGCCGCAACTCGACCGGTTGTTCATCGCGGGCATCGATCACATCTTCTACCACGGCTCTACCTACTCGCCCGCCGACGCCGCATGGCCGGGCTGGTTCTTCTACGCCGCCACGCAGCTCAACCCGACCAACCCGCTGTGGCAGGACTTCACCGCCATGCACGCCTACGTGGCGCGCGTGCAGTCGGTGCTGCAGCAAGGCCGGCCCGACAACGACGTGCTCGTCTACTGGCCAGAGGCCGACGAGCAGGACGATGCGGCAGGGTTGATGCGACAGCACGGGATGCACGAGAACCAGTGGCTCGTGGATTCTCCGGCCGGCCGACTGGCGCGGAAGGCCCTGGAATCGGGGTACTCGCTCGATTTCATCTCGGACGCGCAGCTCCAGGCGTTGACGGTCGATGGGGGCAATCTGCTTTCGCCAGGTGCCCGCTATCGTGTGCTGGTGGTGCCCGCGACGCGGCGCATGCCGCTCGAGACGCTGGCGGCGCTGGTCCGGCTGCGCAAGAGCGGCGCGCAGGTTCGCATCCAGCAGTTGCCCGAGGACGTTCCGGGTCTTGGCCGACTGCCCGACCGGCGCGCGGAATTTCGCCGGATGATCTCGTCCGCAGAGTTGTCGCAGGCCGTGGTCGTCGATGAAGCCCAGGCGTTCTCGCAGGTGCGCCGGGAGCCCGCGGCGGATCTTGGCCTCTGGTTCACGCGCCGCGCGCGCGCCGACGGCTTCGACTATCTCCTCGTCAATCCCGGCGCGAAGCGTTTCGATGCCTGGCTGCCGCTCGCGACTCCGGCGCGACGCGCGGACCTGCTGGACCCGCTCACGGGCGAGGCTGGCGCCGCCGCGGTGTCCGCGGCCAGCGGCAAGCCGTCCGCCGTCTATCTACAGCTCGACGCCGGCGTGTCGATGATCCTGCGCACATACGGCTCCGGGACCAAGCGCGCCCTGGCGCCGTGGCGATACTTCGACGACATGCAGCCCGGGACCGGCCTCTCGGGTGGCGGGTCCCTCGAGTTCCTGCGCGGCGGGCCGGAGCTGCCCGCGAAGGCGGCCGTCGAGGAACCCGGAAGCTGGACCGCGCTCGACGATCCGCGCGCCACGCGGTTCTCGGGCACCGCGCGTTACCGCATGGAGTTCGTGGCGCCATCCGTCGTGGCCGACGACTGGCAGCTCGATCTCGGCGACGTGCGCGAGACGGCGCGCGTCACGCTCAATGGACAATTCCTCGGCACGGTCTGGAGCCTGCCGTCGCGCATCAAGGTCGGCACGGCCATGAAGCCGGGAGTGAACCTGCTGGAGATCGAGGTCACGAATCTCCCCGCCAACCGCGTGCGCGACCTGGACCAGCGCAAGGTGGACTGGAAGATCATGAAGGACATCAATCTCGCGAGCCTGCGCTACAAGTCGCTGGATGCGTCCGGCTGGGAGCCGCAGCCGTCGGGATTGCTGGGGCCCATGCGGCTGGTGCCGCTGAAGTCCCTGTCGCCCGCCAGGCCGTAGTTAGCCGCAGCTCAACCCATCGCCGCGCGCGTCTTGTAGAGGCACACGTCCATGACCGTGAAGATGCCCGCCGCGCGCGCCTTTTCCGCGGCTGCCGCGTCCACCACGCCTTCCTGCAGCCACAGCGCCGGCACATTCAGCCGGATGCATTCGTCGACGATCGCAGCCACGTGCTCGGGGCGGCGAAAGACATCCACGAGATCCACGGGGCCGGCGTTCCGCAGCGCAGTCTCGAGGTCCGGCCAGGCGTGCTCACCGAGGATCTGGCTCGCGGTGGGATTCACGGGGACTATCTTGTAGCCAAACTTCTGCAGGTTACGCGCGACGTTGTAGCTGGGTTTACCCTCGGTTTCGGACAGACCCAGGATGGCGATGGTGCGTGTGCGGCGCAGGAAGGCATGGATTGCGGATTCCCCGGGGTTCTCGAACATACTTGTTCCTCGCGTGTGCTAGCGTCCCGACCAGGAAACCTGGGAGGGTCCGATGAGACTTATTAATAGCACGGCGGCGTGGCTGCTCTGCGCCGCGTTCGCCATTCCAGCCTGGGCACAGGAGCCCGCGAACGAACCGCAATCCGCGGCCGTCGAAGAGCCGGCGGCGGGCGCCGAGGAGCAGGCCGGGCCTGCCTACGAGTTCAAATACCAGACCGGCGACATCCTGCTGCCTAACAAGGTGGCGACGCTGCACCTCGGCGAAAAGTACCGTTACATGTCGCCCGAAGAGGGCAACAAGCTGCTGCAGCTCTGGGGCAATCTGCCCGACGAAACGTTGTTGGGCGTCGTGGTGCCCGCCGAAGTCGACCCGATGAGCGACAGTCGCTGGGCCGTGTTCCTGAACTACAAGGATGAAGGCCACATCGATGATTCGGACGCCAACGAGATCGACTACGACGATCTGTTGAAGGACATGCAGAAAGACGAGAAGGCAGCCAACGAGCAGCGCAAGGCGGCGGGCTACGACACGCTCAGTCTCGTGGGCTGGGCCGAACCGCCGCGTTACGATGCGTCGGCCAAGAAGCTCTACTGGGCCAAGAACATCTCCTCCGGCAGCGGTGGTCACTCTCTCAACTACGACGTACGCGTGCTCGGCCGTGAGGGCGTTCTCGAGATGGAAGCCGTGGCGCCCTTATCGCAGCTCGCGCAGGTGAAGCGCGACATGGAACCGCTGATCGGCGTTGCGGAGTTCAACAAGGGATATCGCTACGCCGAGTTCGACAAGAGCACCGACCGCATGGCCGAGTACGGTCTCGGGGCGCTGGTGGCGGGCACCATCGCGGCGAAGACCGGCCTCCTGGCCAAGTTGCTGGGCGTGCTGGTGGGGCTCTGGAAGTTCATCGCCATCGGCCTCGTGGCCGTGGGCAGCTTCATCGCCAGGCTGTTCGGCAAGAAGAAGGAGGAGGCGGCCTGAGCGAAGCTCGCGACCAGGGCTTTTCCGTCCACATCGAGCCGGGCGGGCACCGCATCCAGGTGCCGCCCGGCCAGGACGTGCTGACCGCCGCACTCGCCGCCGGCATCGCGATTCCCTACAGCTGCCGCGCCGGGCGCTGCGCTTCGTGCAAATCCCGCTTGGTTTCCGGACGCATCGAGTATCCGCCGATCTTCGGGGACGGCGCGCCGCCGGGCATCACTACCGCGGAAATCGCGCGCGGCGACGTATTGCTCTGCCAGGCGCAGCCGGTCAGCGACCTGTCGCTCGAAGTGCGCCGCGTGCCCGTGCGCGCGTCGAACGCCGCGATGTGCGAGCTGGTCGCGATCGAACCGTTGTCCATCGGGGCATTGCGCGTGCGGCTGCGCTATCTCGATCTCACGCTGTCGCTGCGCGGCGGCCAGTTCGTCGACGTGCGCAACCACGCGGGCGACGCCGAACGTCTGCCGGTCGTGGGCGTGAGCACGGGAATCGTCGAGGTGGAGTCGCCGCCGGACGGCAGCGCGCTGCACGAATGGCTCGCGCGGCACGCCGTACCGGGTGCGCCGCTGCGGATCAGCGGTCCGTTCGATCAGCCGCGCTAGCTAGATCCGGAAGCGGTCCTTGAGATCGCCGGCCATGCGCCGGCTCACTTCCAGCGGCTCGGGCATGCCCCGCAGATGCACGAAGTGCTGGCCACCCGCGTCGCGCGCGATGCGCTCGAGATACTTCGTGTTCACGAGCGCGTTGCGGTGGATACGCACGAAGTTCGACGCGAATTCCTCTTCGAGCACCTTGAGCGAATCCTCGATGAGCTCCTCGCCCTTGAGGTGCTTTACCGTGGTGTACTTCTGGTCGGCGTGGAAGCACAGCACCTCTTCCACCGGGATCAGCTTGAGGCCATCGCGGCCGCGCGCGCCGATGTGGCTGCGATGCACGGGTTCGCGCGCCGCGGTCGCCACCTGCTGCAGCTGCGGGCGACTCAGTCTTCCCGCCTTGGCGAGCGCCGTCTTCAGCTTCTCCGCGCGGATCGGCTTGAGCAGATAGGCGATGGCCTCGGATTCGAAGGCCTGCAACGCATATTCATCGAATGCAGTGGTGAAGATCACCGCCGGTGGCTCGGGCAGCAGTGCCAGCTGCCGGGCGACTTCGAGACCGTCGATGCCGGGCATGCGCACGTCGAGCAGCACGATATCGGGCAGGAGCCTGTCCACCTGCGTGAGCGCCTGCTCACCGTTGCCGGCTTCGCCACCGACCTCGAATTCGCCGAACTCCGCGAGCATCGAGCGCAGCCGCTCGCGAGCCGGCGGCTCGTCGTCGACGATGAGTACGCGTAGTTTGGCGGTCTCGTTCACGATGCGGCCGGCGGCGTCTCGTTGAAAGGAAAGCGCAGGGTCACGATGTACTCATCATCGAACCGGCCGGCCTTGACCGTGGCGCGCTCGCCATACATGAGCTCGAGGCGCTCCTTGATGTTGGCGAGCGCGAGGCGGTTGCCATCACGCATGGTGAGGTTCGCGGCGGGCAAGGGGTTGCGTACCACGACGGTGATCATGCCCTTGGCGAATTCGCCCGTGACCTTGACCATGCCGCCGTCGGGGCGCGGCTCGACCCCGTGGTAGATGGCGTTCTCGAGCAGCGGCTGGATCATTAGGCCCGGGACCAGCGCGTTCGGCGGCAGGGAATCGACCTTCCAGTCCACGCTCAAACGGTCGCCGAGACGCAGCTGTTCCATGCGCTGGTAGGTGCGGGCGA
>DATLDQ010000169.1:0-8262 GCA_035525785.1 Steroidobacteraceae bacterium
CGCATCATCAACGGCGAAGTGCCCGAAGGCCTCAAGGGCAAGCGCATCCTCGCGCTCGACATGGGCGCGCTGATCGCGGGCGCGAAGTTCCGCGGCGAGTTCGAGGAGCGCCTCAAGGGCGTGCTCAACGATCTCGCGAAGCAGGAAGGCCAGGTCATCCTGTTCATCGACGAGCTGCACACCATGGTCGGCGCCGGCAAGGCCGAGGGCGCCATGGACGCGGGCAACATGCTCAAGCCGGCGCTCGCGCGCGGCGAGCTGCATTGTGTGGGCGCCACCACGCTCGACGAGTACCGCAAATACCTCGAGAAGGACGCCGCGCTCGAGCGCCGCTTCCAGAAAGTGCTGGTAAACGAGCCGACGGTGGAAGACACCATCGCGATCCTCCGTGGCCTCCAGGAGCGCTACGAAGTGCACCACGGCGTGGACATCACCGACCCGGCCATCGTCGCCGCGGCCACGCTCTCGCATCGCTACATCTCCGATCGCCAGCTGCCGGACAAGGCCATCGACCTCATCGACGAGGCTGGCGCGCGCATCCGCATGGAGATCGATTCCAAGCCGGAGGCCCTCGACAAGCTCGAGCGCCGCATCATCCAGCTCAAGATCGAGCAGGAGGCGCTGAAGAAGGAGAGCGACGCGGCCACCAGGAAACGCCTCGCCGATCTGCAGGAGACGCTGCGCGGCCTCGAGAAGGAATACGCCGACCTCGAGGAAATCTGGAAGAGCGAGAAGGCGTCGCTGCAGGGCGCGGCGGGCGTGCGCGAAGAGCTCGAGAAAGTGAAGCTCGAGATGGAACAGGCGCGCCGCAAGGGCGACCTCACGGCCGTCGCGCGTCTGCAGTACGAGAAGATCCCCGCGCTCGAGAAGCGCCTGGGCGAGGCGCAGATCGCCGAGACCAAGGAAACCCAGCTGGTCCGCAACAAGGTGACCGACGAGGAAATCGCCGAAGTGGTTTCCAAGTGGACCGGCATTCCCGTCTCGAAGATGCTCGAGGGCGAGAAGGAGAAGCTCCTGCGCATGGAAGAGGCGCTGAACAAGCGCGTCGTCGGCCAGGACGAAGCCGTGAAGATCGTGTCGAACGCGATTCGACGTTCGCGGGCCGGGCTCTCCGACCCGAGACGCCCGAACGGCTCCTTCCTGTTCCTCGGCCCCACCGGCGTGGGCAAGACCGAGCTGTGCAAGGCGCTCGCCGAGTTCCTGTTCGACACGGAAGAGTCGATGGTGCGCATCGACATGTCCGAGTTCATGGAGAAGCATTCCGTGGCGCGTCTCATCGGCGCGCCGCCGGGGTACGTGGGTTACGACGAGGGTGGCTATCTCACCGAGGCCGTGCGTCGTCGCCCGTACGCCGTGATCCTGCTCGATGAGGTCGAGAAGGCGCACCCGGATGTGTTCAACGTGCTGCTGCAGGTGCTGGATGACGGCCGTCTCACGGACGGCCAGGGCCGCACCGTCGATTTCCGCAACACCGTGGTGATCATGACGTCGAACCTGGGCAGTGACGTCATCCAGCAGTTCGCGGGCGAGGGCAACTACGCGCGCATGAAAGCCGCGGTCATGGAAGTCGTGCAGCAGAACTTCCGGCCCGAGTTCATCAACCGCATCGACGACATCTGCGTGTTCCATCCGCTGGGCACGGCGCAGATCCGCGCCATCGTCGACATCCAGCTGGCGCAGCTCAAGAAGCGCCTGCTCGATCGCAACCTGGAGCTGAACCTCGACGATTCGGCGCTGGACCGCCTCAGCGAAGCGGGCTACGACCCGGTGTACGGCGCGCGGCCGCTCAAGCGGGCGATCCAGCAGCAGGTGGAGAACCCGCTGGCGCAGGCCATCCTCGGGGGCAAGTTCCTGCCCGGGGATCGCATCCAGGGCCACGCCAATGGCAACGGGCTGGAGTTCAAGAAGGTCTGACGCCGGCTCTTGTGGATACTGCGGGGCCGGCCTTTGCCGGCCCTTTGCTTGTGGGCAGCCTATAATCGCGCCGGTTCTGATTGGGGATTACATGCCTTTCTACGAATACGAATGTACGAAGTGCGGCCACCACGAAGAGGTGCTGCAGTCGATCAACGAAAAGCCGCTGACCAGGTGCACGAAGTGCGGCAAGCCGGCTTTCAAGAAACTCGTGTCCGCGCCGGTGTTCCGGCTCAAGGGCTCGGGCTGGTACGAGACGGACTTCAAGTCCGACCAGGAAAACAAGCGCAACCTCGCCGGCGCCGACAAGGAAGACGCCAAGGATTCGAAGGCCGAAGCCAAGGCGGAGGCCAAAACGGACGCCAAGCCCGAGGCCAAGCCCGAGGCGAAGACGGAATCGAAGAGCGAGAGCGCCAAACCCGCTCCGGTGAAGCCGGTGGCAAAGCGCCCCGCCGCGAAGTCGAAATCGAAACCTGCCCGCACGGCGAAGCGCCTGGCGCGCAGATAGTCCGTCGCCGTGAACGACGCACGGCGACCCGGAATCGATGTAGCGGCGCTGGCCGCCCTGGCGGCACGCGAGCGTGAAACTTTCGTCGCGACGCACGCGGAATCGGCGCGGCTCGCGAAACTGAGCGCCGGGCATTGGCTGAACGGCGTGCCCATGCACTGGATGCGTGACTGGGGCACGCCGCATCCCCTGTTCGTTCGCAGCGCGCGCGGCGTCGAGCTCGTCGACGTCGACGGTCACCGGTACATCGACTTCTGCCTCGGTGACACGGGCGCGATGTTCGGCCATTCGCCGCCAGCCATTGCCCGCGCGCTCGCGGAGGCGGGTGCGCAGGGTCTCACCTGCATGCTGCCGGCGGAGCGCGTCGCGCGCGTCGGCGAAAAGCTCGCGCGGATGTTCGGATTCCCGTTCTGGCAGATGATGCAGACGGCCACGGACGCGAACCGCGGCGTGCTGCGCTGGGCGCGCGCCATCACGGGCCGGCCCCGCGTGCTGGTGTTCGATGGCTGCTATCACGGCACCGTCGAAGAGACGCTGGTCCGCGCGCAGGATGCCGGGGGCGGGGCGCGTCCGCGCGCCGGGCTCATCGGCATGAATCACGACGTGAGCGCGACCACCGATGCTGTGCCTTTCAACGATCTTGCGGCGGTCGAAGGTGTGCTCGCGCGTGGTCACACCGCCGCGGTCATCGCCGAGCCCGTGATGACCAACATCGGCATGGTGCTGCCGCAGGAGGGCTTCCTGCGCGCACTGCGTGCGGTCACGCGCAAGCATTCGGTGCTGCTGGTCGTCGACGAAACGCACACGCTGTCCACCGCGCGAGGCGGCTATGCCAGCGCGCACGAGCTCGCGCCCGATATCTGGGTGTGCGGCAAGGCGATCGCCGGCGGAATGCCGTGCGCCGTCGTCGGCTTCACGGTCGAAGTCGAGGCGGGCATGCGCCGCGTGCAGGCGGAGCGCGCCGGAGGACACTCCGGCATGGGCACGACACTCTCGGCCAATGCGCTGGCGCTCGCTTGCCTCGAAGCCAGCCTCGACGAAGTCATGACGCCCGCCAACTACCAGGCCATGCTCGACACCGCGGCGCATCTCGCCGCGGGGTTGCGCCGCCTGTTCGCGCGGCTATCGCTGGCCTGGCACGTATCGCGCGTGGGCGCGAGGCTCGAATTCGGTTTCGGGCATCCGCCGCGCGACGGTGGGGAATCCGAGCGCGATGCCTGGCCCGCGCTCGAGCACGCGCTGCACCTCTATCTATTGAATCGCGGCGTGCTGCTCACGCCTTTCCACAACATGATGCTGTGTTCGCCCATGACCACCACTGCACACGCCGACACCCTGCTCGAACACCTGGGCGCGGCGCTCGAAGAACTGCTGGGCTCACCATGAGCGGTCCAAGTCTCCCCGGCGCTGGCCTGGGCAAACCCGCCGAGCTCGCGGCCTTCCTCGCTGCCCATCCGGACGTCGAGGCCGTGCAGATCATGATCACGGATCCTTCGGGGGTGCTGCGCGGCAAATCGGTGCGTCGCAACGAGCTCGAGCGCATCTATGACGCCGGGCGCCAGGTCGCAGGCTCGATCCTCGGTCTCGACATCACGGGCGAGGACGTCGATGAGACCGGGCTCGTCTGGGACACGGGCGACGCGGACATGTGCGCGCGTCCGATCGCCGGCACGCTGGTGCGTGCGCCGTGGCTGGCCGTGCCCACCGGCCAGCTCATGCTGACCATGTTCGATGCCCAGGGCGCGCCGGCGCCGGCGGATCCGCGCCACACGCTGGTGCGCGCCATCGATGCGCTCATGGCCCGCGGGCTCACGCCCGTGGTGGCCTGCGAGATCGAGTTCTACCTGCTGAAGGAAGAGGCGGGTGGCCGCCTGGCGCCCGCCGGCGGCGGCCGCGCGAGCGAGCGCCAGAAGATAGACGCGTACAGCCTGCAGCGGCTCGACGATCTCGCGCCGCTGTTCGCCGACGTCTACGTGGCGGCGCAAGCGCAAGGCCTGCCGGCCGAAACGCTGATGTCGGAGTACGCGCCCGGTCAGTTCGAGATCACTCTTCGGCACCGCGCCGACGCGCTGCGCGCGGTCGACGAGGCGGTGATGTTCAAGCGCGTGTTGCGGGGCGTCGCGCAGAAGCACGGGCTCATCGCCTGCTTCATGGCCAAGCCGTTCACCCAGCGCGCCGGCAGCGGGCTGCACGTGCACGTGAGCATGGCCGACGCTGCGGGCCGCAATCTCTTCGCGAGTGACGACCCGGCCGGTACGCCGCTGCTGCGCCAGGCCATCGGTGGCATGAAGGCCGTGATGGCCGAGTCGCTTGCCGTGTTCGCGCCGAATGCCAATTCCTATCGGCGATTCGTGAGCAAGAGCTACGCGCCCATGGCGCCCATCTGGGGCATCAACAATCGCTCGGTGTCGTTGCGCGTGCCCGCGGGTCCCCCGGTGTCGCGACACATTGAGCACCGCATCGCGGGCGCGGACGCCAACCTGTACCTCGCCGTCGCCGCGGTACTGGGTGCTGCCGCGCACGGCATCGAGCACGCGCTCGATCCGGGCGCGCCGGTGGAAGGCAATGGCTATGCGCAGGGCGGTGACCGCTCGTTGCCGGGGAGCTGGCGCCGCGCGCTCATGCTCGCAGAGCGGTCCGAATTCCTGCGCGACACGCTGGGCGCGGAATTCATGAAGATCTTCCTGGCCATCAAACAGCAGGAGTGCGCGCGCTTCTCCGCCGAGGTCAGCGAGCTCGACTACGCCTGGTACCTGCGCGCCTGATGTCCCCGGTGCGGGACGAGCTTCCCATCGCGGGCGCGATTAGTTAGGGTCGCCGCATGCGAACGTCACGGTGGTTAGTGGGTGGGGTCGCGACGCTGCTCTGCGGGCCGGTCGCGCTGGCGCAGGTGTACCTCGACATGCGATGGGATCCCGGCGCGGACGATTGTGCGCCCGGGCAGCAACGCACCGAGCAGCATGCGATCGACGCGGGCACGATCGCGATCCGGCAAAGCCCCTGCGTCGACTACGAGGCGCCGCTCATGTACCTGCTGCTCGGCGAGCAGCGCGCCTTGCTCATCGACAGTGGCGTATCCGGGGAACCCGCCGCCACTCGCGAGCTCACCGGGATCGTCTCTGCGCATCTCCTGAAGCCGGATGGTTCGCGGCTGCCGCTGGTCGTCGCGCATACCCACGGCCACCAGGACCATCGGGCCGGCGACGCCGCGTTCGCGGCACTGCCGAACACCACCGTGGTGCCGCACGATGGCGAAGCGATGCGCAAGTTCTTTGGCTTCAGGCAATGGCCGGACGACGAGATACGCTTCGAGCTCGGCGGGCGCGAGATCGTGCTGCTGCCCACGCCTGGCCACCATCCGGATCACGTGGCGTTTCTCGACGCGCGCACGCGGCTGCTGTTCACCGGCGACTTCTATCTACCCGGCCGCCTGCTGGTCGAGGACATCGACGCCTACCGCGACAGCGCCATGCGGCTGGTGGAATTCGTGCAGACCTGGGGCGTGGAGCATGCGCTGGGCGCGCACATCGAGATGAATGCCAGCGGCGAAATGTATTCGAACGGCGCCACGTTTCATCCCGAAGAACACCCGATGGACCTGCCCCTGGGCCTCGCGCAGGCCGTCGAGCTGCACGGCGCGCTGCAGGAATTCAACGGCTTCTACAACCGGCACGGCAGCTACGCCATTTCGAACCCCGTGCACAACCTCATCGCGCTCGGCGCCGGCGCGATCATCGCGCTGGTGCTGCTGGTGTTGGGAGCACGGCGATTCCGTAAGAACCGCCGCGCCTAAGAGGCGACTGGAAAGCCCGGCTCAGGGCTTGGCGGGGGCCACGGGCTTGGCGGCGACGGGCGCGACCGCGGGCTTCGCGCTCGCAGCCGGGTTCGCCGCGGCGGCCGGAGCCGCAGCCGGTGTTTCCTTCGCGACGAGGAAATTCACCATCTCAATGATCTCATCGACGGTACGGAAGGCCTCGTTGTTCACGCGGTACTTGCCGGCGACGATGAGCGTCGGCGTGCTCAGGACCTGCATCGCCTTGATCTGCGCCTCGGCCTGCTTGATCTTCAGATCGACCGCAAAAGACTTTGACGCGGCCACGAAGGCCGCCTTCTTCACGCCCGCGACGCGCTCGTAGAACTTGGCGATGTCCTCCATGGAGGGCAGCACCTTCTTTAGCTGGCGCGTGTTCGGGTCGGCGATGCCCAGCTCGCCCGTCTTCCAGATGGCGTCGTACATGGCATCGTGCGCCTTGTCGGCGATGCCCAGTGACACCGCCGTGAGATAGGCGCGCTGGAAAGTCGGCCAGTTTTCCGCCGCCTGCCAGGAGGCCGGCAGATAAGTCATCTGGGCGTTCTTCGGCAGACCCGCGCTCAGCTGCTTCATGACCGGCCGGAACTGGTTGCAGGCCGGGCAGCCGTACGAGAACACCTCCATCACTTCGACCTTGCCGGCCGGCACCAGCGAACGCTGCTGCGGAATGACGGTGTAATGCTTGCCGGGCTGCCATTTGAGCTGCGCCATGGCGTTGGGAGCGACCGCCGTGGCGGCCACGAGGGCTAAGGTCAGCAGGATTCGTTTCATGTTTTGAGTGGTGCCGGGAAAGGGTTGGCGGGGTTTTCAGGGTTCGCGGGGTTTACAGGTGATCCGGGCGCAGTCTGCCAATGAAATCCGGGGGTTGCCAGAAGCATGGGTGAACTATGAAGCGGCTTTCCTGACTTGGGCCTGAACCGTTAACATCGCCGCCCTTTATCTACTGCTATCTCCGGCTTCGGGCCGGTTCCGGGGCGGATTTTCATGCGTTCTCACTACTGCGGCCAGGTCAACGAAAAGCTGGTCGGACAAGAGGTTACGGTTGCCGGCTGGGTCCATCGCCGTCGCGACCATGGCGGCGTCATATTCGTGGACCTGCGCGACCGCGAAGGCCTCCTGCAGATCGTTTTCGACCCGGATAACGAGTCCCAGTTCTCCGAGGCGGAGAAACTGAGAAATGAGTTCGTGGTGAAGGTGCGCGGTCTGGTCCGCGAGCGCCCCGCGGGCACCGCCAACGCCAACCTCGGTTCGGGCAAGGTGGAGTTGCTCGCCCGCGAGCTCGTCACGCTCAACCGCTCCGAGCCGCTGCCGTTCCAGCTCGACGAGCACGTCAGCGAGGAGATCCGTCTCAAGTACCGCTACATCGACCTGCGCCGCGAGGAGATGGCCAAGCGCCTGCGCCTGCGACACAAGATCACTCGCGCCATGCGCCGCTATCTCGACGACGCCGGTTTCGTCGACATCGAAACACCGGTGTTGACGAAGGCCACGCCCGAAGGCGCGCGCGACTACCTCGTGCCGTCGCGCACGCATGCCGGCAAGTTCTTCGCGCTGCCGCAGTCGCCGCAGATCTTCAAGCAGCTGCTCATGGTCGCGGGTTTCGACCGCTACTACCAGATCGTGAAATGTTTCCGTGACGAGGACCTGCGCGCCGAGCGCCAGCCCGAGTTCACGCAGCTCGACATCGAAACCTCGTTCCTGTCGCAGCAGCAGATCATGGAGCTCATGGAGCACCTCACGCGCCACATCTTCGAGGATGCGATCGGCGTCAAGCTCCCGAATCCCTTTCCGCGCATCACGTTCGCGGAGGCGATGCGCCGCTACGGGTCGGACAAGCCCGATCTGCGCAACCCGCTCGAGCTGGTCGACGTGGCCGACCTGGTCGCTGCGTGCGATTTCAAGGTCTTTGCGGGGCCCGCGAAGGATCCGAAGGGGCGCGTCGCGGCGCTGCGCGTGCCGGGCGGGGGTGCGCTGCCGCGCTCGCAGATCGACGACTACACCGCCCATGTCGCGCGCTACGGCGCGAAGG
>DATLDQ010000174.1:0-14440 GCA_035525785.1 Steroidobacteraceae bacterium
ACCCACGAGCGTCGAATCCGTGGACAGCGTGCTGTTCGATACCAGGCAGGGCTTCTGCGGGCACTTCGCTTCCGCGTACGCGACCATGATGCGCGCCGTCGGTGTGCCCGCGCGCGTGGTCACGGGCTACCTGGGTGGCGAGTGGAACCCGGTGGGCAGCTATCTCATCGTCCGCCAGTCCGATGCGCATGCCTGGACCGAAATCTGGCTCGAGGGTCGCGGCTGGACGCGCGTCGACCCCACCATCGTCGTCGAGCCGGAGCGGTTGCTGCGCGGCGCATACAACGTCATGGGCGAGGCCAGCATGCCGATCGGCATCTCGCTGCTGCAGAGCGCTTGGCTCACGCGAGTCGCGCAGTATTGGGATGGCGCCAACACCTGGTGGCGCGAGCGCGTGGTGGGTTTCGACCTGCGCTCGCAGCTCAGTCTGCTCGGCAAGCTCGGCATCGACTCGCCGGGCTGGCGACACCTGGGCTGGGCATTCGCCGGCGCCCTGCTCATCTGGCTGGTCTGGGTCACCGCCACGCTGAGACGCAGCGTGGCGCAGGAGAAACCGGATCGCATCGCGCGCGCGTGGATGTTAGCCACGCGCAAGCTCGAGAAGGTCGCGGCTCCGCGCGCACCACACGAAGGCGCGGTCACCTACGCGCGCAGGATCTCGGCGCTGCATCCGCATCTCGCGTCGGGCATCACGGCCGTGGCCACGCGGTACGTGCGCCTGCGGTACGGCCCAGAAAGCGCCGATGAAGACATCGCCGCGCTCGAGCGCGAGGTCAGGCAGCTGGCGGTGCGGTGAGCTTCACGCGCCAGAGCAGCGCGCCGCCGATCACGAACAACAGCACCAGCGAGATGATGGATGCGCGTTCATTGTGCGTGGCGCCCGCCACGATGGCGATGAGCAGTGGCCCGAGAACGGTGGCGAATTTGCCCATCATGTTGAAGAAGCCGAAGAACTCCGCGCTCTTGCCTTCGGGCACCAGCCGGCCGAACAACGAGCGCGACAGGCTCTGCACGCCGCCCTGAACGAGACCGACCGTGATGGCCAGTGCATAGAACTCGCGTTCGGAATCGAGGAAGTACGCATATACGGTGATGCCCGCGTACACCGCGAGCCCGATGAGGATGCCGCGCTTCGGCCCGATGCGATCGCCCAGCCACCCGAACACCAGCGCCGCCGGGAAGCCCACGAGCTGCGTGATCAACAGCGCCTTGAGCAGCGCGCCGGTGTCGAGGCCGAGCGCCGTACCGTAGTTCACAGCCATCTTGATGATGGTGTTCACGCCGTCGATGTAGAACCAGTACGCCACGAGGAACATCACCAGCGTGCGGTAACGACCGACGTGCGCGATAGTGTTCGCGAGCTCCCGGAAGCCGACGCGGATGGCCTCGCCGAGCGGCAAGCCGGTCTTGCCCTGCGGTTCGCGCACGCCACGCATCACCGGGATCGTGAAGACCAGCCACCAGGCGGCGACGGTGACGAAGGAGACCTGCACGGCCTGCGTGGCGTCCTGCAAGCCGAACGTCGCGGGGCTCTGCACCATCAGCATGTTCACGAGGAACAACAATCCGCCGCCCAGGTAGCCCAGCGAATAGCCGAAGGCGGAGACACGGTCGAGCTCCCCGGGCTTCGCGACGTCGAGCAGCAAGGCGTCATTGAAGACGATGCCGCCGTTGAAGCCCAGGGTGGCGAGCACGAACAGCGACAGTGCCGCGAACCACTCGCCCTTCGCCGTGAAGTACAGAGCGGCCGTGGCGAGCACGCCCAGCAGCGTCCAGGCGAACATGAATTTCTTGCGCGTGCCACCGCGGTCGGCAATGGCGCCGAGGATCGGCGCGAGCACGGCGATGACAGCGCCGGCGATGGCGCTGCCGTATCCGAGTCGAGTGGTGGTCTCCGTGGCCGTCACGTCCGTGCTCCAGAACTTCTGGAAGAACACGGGGAAGAACCCCGCCATCACGGTGGTGGCGAAGGCGGAGTTCGCCCAGTCGTACATGGCCCAGGACAACACCGGCTTGCGGAAGATTTCGCGCACGGCGCGAGGTTAGCAGAGATCGGTTGTGACGATCATTGCACCCGCTCGGCTGCTCGGTGTCAGGCAGCGAGATGCTCGCGGGTCGCGGCGAACTTGATCTTCGGCCACCGCTCTATCGTGAGCTCGAGGTTCACGCGCGTGGGCGCGAGGTACACCAGCGCGCCAGAGTGGTCCACCGCAAGGTGGTCGTAGGCCTTCACCCGGAATTCCTCGAGATGCTTCTCGTCGTCGCAATACACCCAGCGCGCGGTGTGCACGTTCACGGTGTCGAAGATCGATGCGACCGCGTATTCATCCTGCAGCCGGAAAGCGACGACTTCGAACTGCAGCTGGCCGACGGCGCCCAGCACCATGTCGTTGTTGCGCAGGGGTTTGAACAACTGCGTCGCGCCCTCTTCGCACAGCTGGTCGAGGCCCTTGGCGAGCGCCTTCATCTTGAGCGGATCCTTGAGCACCGCGCGGCGGAACATCTCCGGCGCGAAGTTGGGGATGCCGGTGAAGGTGAGTTTCTCGCCCTCGGTGAACGTATCGCCAATATTGATGGTGCCGTGGTTGTGCAGTCCGATGATGTCGCCGGCCCAGGCTTCGTCGGCCGCGGAACGGTCCGCGGCCAGGAAGGTGAGCGCGTCGGCGATGCGCATCTCCTTGTCGAGACGCACGTGGTACATGCGCATGCCGCGCGAGTACTTGCCGGAGCACAAGCGCATGAAAGCGATGCGGTCGCGATGCTGCGGGTCCATGTTCGCCTGGATCTTGAACACGAACCCGGTGAGCTTGCTCTCGCCCGACTCGACCTCGCGCTGCAGGGTCGCGCGCGCCAGCGGCGCCGGCGCGTGCTGCGCGAAGTGCGCGAGCAGCTCTTCCACGCCGAAGTTGGAAATCGCCGAGCCGAAGAACACCGGAGTCTGCTTGCCGGCGAGATAGTCCGGCACGCTGAACTCCGCGGTGCCGCCCCGCACCAGGTCGATTTCGTCGTCGAACGCCTTGGCGCGGTCGCCGAGAAATTCGCGGCCCGCCGCGCTGTGCAGCCCTTCGATGACACGGTTCTCGCCGCGCTCGCCACGGCCCGCGGCCTCGTACGCGTAGATCTTGTCCTCGAGCAGGTGATAGATGCCGGCGAGATCGCGGCCCATGCCGATGGGCCAGGTGACCGGCGCCGTGCGGATCTTGAGCACGCTCTCCACCTCATCGAGCAGCTCGATGGGCGCGCGGCCCTCGCGGTCGAGCTTGTTGATGAACGTCATGATGGGCGTGTCGCGCAGGCGGCAGACCTCCATCAACTTGATGGTTCGCTCTTCGACGCCCTTGGCGCAGTCGATGACCATGAGGGCGCTGTCGACCGCAGTGAGCGTGCGGTAGGTGTCCTCGGAGAAATCCTCGTGACCCGGCGTGTCGAGCAGATTGATGATCTGGTCGCGGAACGGAAACTGCATCACCGACGAGGTGATGGAGATTCCGCGCTGCTTCTCGAGGGCCATCCAGTCCGACGTGGCGTGCCGCGCGGCCTTGCGGCCCTTGACGGTGCCGGCCAGCTGGATGGCGCCGCCGAACAGCAGCAGTTTTTCAGTGAGTGTGGTTTTGCCCGCGTCGGGGTGCGAAATGATGGCAAACGTGCGCCGGCGCGCCGTTTCCGTTCCGGTCGAAGTCATGGAGCTCTCAGCTGTTGGGGCCGGCGGCTCTCAGCTCGAGCTTGAGAACGATGGCGTCCTCGCGGCCGTCGGGGGCCTGATAGTACCCGCGCCGGATGCCGATTTGTTCGAATCCTAGCCTTTGATAGAGGCGGATCGCAGCCAGGTTGCTCGGGCGCACCTCGAGGAAAGCCTCGTTGACACCCGACGCGCCGGCGCGCTCGAGCAGGTGTTCGAGCAGGCGGCGGCCGAAGCCCAGGCTGCGATACTCATCGCGCACGCAGACATTGAGCACGTGCGCCTCGCCCGCGCCGAGGCTCATGACGCCGTAGCCGATGATCTGCCCCGACAGGTCGAGCGCGCGGCAGGTGTAACCCACGCGCAGGCAATCGCGAAAGATGTTCTCGCTCCACGGGAAGGCGTAGCTCTTCTGTTCGATGGCGGCGACCTCGGGCAGGTCGATCTCCATCATCGGGCGGATGTGCACTTCCGGCACTTCGCGGACGTCTTCGTGCCGGGCAGCCACTCAGGCACTCCCGGGGGCATCGCCGGCGCCAGCGGCGGGCCCGGCAAGGCGGCTATAAGTTGCCCGCGCGAATTTCAGGTCTTCCCAGGCCTTGCGCTTGTCAGCCGGCGTGCGCAGTAGATAGGCCGGATGGTAGGTGATGACCAGCGGCGTTCCGGCCTCGCCGAACCGGTGCACCTTGCCGCGCAGCCGCGCGAGCGGCGCATCCGTCGCGAGCAGGTTCTGCGCGGCGATGCGGCCCACGGCCAGCATGATCCTGGGCTTGATCAGCGCGATCTGCTGCGACAGGAATGGCAGGCAGTTCGCGACCTCCTCGGGTCGCGGGTCGCGATTGCCGGGCGGACGGCACTTGAGGACGTTGGCGATGAACACGGTTTCGCGCGGCAGTCCGATGGAAAGCAGCATGGCGTTCAGCAATTGACCCGCGCGACCCACGAAGGGTTCACCCTGGCGGTCTTCTTCGGCGCCGGGGGCTTCGCCGATGATCAACCAGTCCGCCTGCGTGTTCCCGACGCCGAACACCGTTTGCGCGCGCGTCTTGCAGAGCTGGTCGCACGCCGTGCAGGCGGCCACCTGCTCGCGAAAGCCGGCCCAGTCATCGGACAGGGGCCCGCGCTGCGTCGGCGTGATGATTCGGGGTGCCGGCTCGGCCGGCTCCCTGCGCGCCATCAATGAGGCGGCGGCGGCCTCACGGACGCGTGCCGGCACGGCGGTGGGCGCGAGATCCTTCGCGGGCGCTGCGCAGGGCTCGTCTGATACCGCACTCCTCGGCACCCATCGGTCGATGCCGAGGGCGTCGAGGTAGGCATTGCGCAGCGAACTCATGGCCCCTACTCCGGCGCGCGGTCAGACCGTGCTTGGCGCGCGCGGCCGGCGCAGTCTGCGGACTAACCACTGCACCGGGCCGTAAGTGGCATAGGAGGCGAACATGGCGAACAACATGGTCGGCGGATCCACGCTGATGAGGAACAGCATCGGGCCGATGACGAAGATGATGTACGAGTACTTCACGCGTGCGTTGACGTCGACCTGCTTCAGGCTCAGGTAACTGAACGAAGACACCATGAGCGCGGCGGAATAGCCGGTGACCGCGAACGCCAGGATGAGCCCCGGCAGTCCGGGCTCGCGCCACTTGGCAAAGAACCAGACGAATGCTGCGACCGTGGCCGCGGCCGAAGGACTGGGCAAACCCTGGAAGAAGCGCTTGTCGCCGCTCGAGATCGTGTTGAACCGCGCGAGACGCAGCGCGGCGCAGGCCGCATAGAAGAACGCGATGACCCAGCCGAACTGCCGCCACTCGTTGCCGTACTCGCCGATGCGCGCCACGCCCCACTGGTAGACCAGGACCGCGGGCGCGATGCCGAAGGCCACCATGTCGGCGAGGCTGTCGTACTCCTTGCCGAACGGGCTCTCGGTGCGCGTCCAGCGCGCGACGCGGCCATCCAGGCCATCGAACAGCATGGCGATGAACACCGCCAGGCCGGCGAGCGCGAAGTTGCGGTCGATGGCCGCGATGATGGAATAGAAACCGGAGAACAAGCAGCCCGTGGTGAGCAGGTTGGGCAGCAAATAGATGCCCCGGCTTGGCGGATTGCCCTGTGAATCAAGGGGCGGCGGAGTGTCTGGCGTCACGGGCGGCATCATAGGCGAATCCCTCACCTGATACACTCCCGCGCCTTTATGCGCTGGTCCCAATACCCGGTCAACACGACCAAAGAAACACCCAACGATGCCGAAGTCGTGAGCCACCAGCTCATGCTGCGGGCGGGCTTGATCCGCAAACTCACGTCGGGCATGTACACCTGGATGCCTCTCGGGCTGCGCGCCATGCGCAAGGTCGAGAATATCGTGCGCGAAGAGATGAATCGTGCCGGTGCGCTGGAGGTGCTCATGCCGGGTGTCATCCCCGCCGAGCTGTGGGTGGAATCCGGCAGGTGGGACCAGTTCGGCCCCGAGCTGCTGCGCCTCAAGGATCGCCACGACCGCGATTTCTGCCTGGGCCCGACGCACGAGGAAGTGATCACCGACATCGCGCGCAACGAGCTCAAGAGCTATCGCCAGACGCCCGCGAACTTCTACCAGATACAGATGAAGTTCCGGGACGAACGCCGCCCGCGCTTCGGCGTGATGCGCGCGCGCGAATTCCTCATGAAGGATGCGTACTCGTTCGACGTCACGCCCGAAGGCATGGCGAAGAGCTATGACGCGATGCATCGCGCGTACACCGCGATCTTCACCCGGCTCGGGCTGCGGTTCCGTTCCGTGGTCGCCGACACCGGCGCCATCGGCGGCAGCGCCTCCGAAGAATTCCACGTGCTGGCCGAATCCGGTGAGGATGCCATCGCCTTCTCCGACGGCGACGACTACGCCGCCAACATGGAGATGGCGGTCGCGCTGGCGCCCACGACGCCGCGGCCCGCGCCTGGCGCGTCCATGCAAGAGGTGCCCACGCCGGGCGCCAGGAGCATCGCGGACGTCGCCGCCATGCTCAAACTACCCGCGACGCAGCTGGTGAAGACGCTGGTGTACGAGGGCGACGAGGGGCTCGTCGCGTTCCTGGTGCGGGGCGACCACGAGCTGAACGAGGTCAAGGCCGCGAAGATGGCGGGCGTGGCGAGGCCCATCCGCATGGCGGCGAATGAATCCATCCAGGCCGTGGGCGCGGAGCCCGGTTTCATCGGCCCGGTGGGTTTCAAAGGCAAGCTCTACGCGGATCACTCGGTGCTCGCGATGGCCGACATGGTCGTCGGCGCCAACAGGAAGGACGCGCATCTCACGGGCGTGAACTGGGGCCGCGATCTTCCCGAAGCCACTGCCGCGGACCTGCGCAAGGTGGTGGCCGGCGACCCCAGCCCCACGGGCAAGGGCAAGCTGTCCATCGCGCGCGGCATCGAGGTGGGGCACGTCTTCCAGCTCGGCCAGAAATACAGCGAAGCCATGGGCGCCACCGTTCTCGATGTGTCCGGCAAGGCCGCGACGCTCTACATGGGCTGCTACGGCATCGGTGTGACGCGTGTCGTTGCCGCTGCCATTGAACAGAATCATGATGCGCGCGGCATCATCTGGCCGGACGCCATCGCGCCCTTCCAGGTGGTGATCGTTCCGCTCAATGCCAACAAGTCGCAACGTGTCAAGGAAACCGCCGAACGCCTGTACGCCGAGCTCACTGCCGCGGGTCATGACGTGCTGCTCGACGATCGCGACGAGCGTCCCGGCGTCAAGTTCGCGGACTCCGAGCTCATCGGCATCCCGCACCGCGTGGTCGTCGGTGAGCGCGGCCTCGAGGCCGGCAAGCTCGAATACCGGCATCGCCGCGCGGAAAGCGCCGAGGAGTTCCCGGCGGCCGATGCGCTGGCTTTCATTCGCGGCCGGCTGGACGCCGGCGCCGCGGGCAACCGGGCCTAGCTACCGGCGCGTGGCATGAGACACGCGCTGCCCGCCCTGTTCACCCTCGTGCTGGTCGCGCTGCTGCCGGCCGCCGGCCGGGCGGCGCCCGCCGCCAGCGCCCAGCGCGAACCCGAGCTCAAGGCCACGGTGCGGCAGGCGATCGAGCAGGCCGAGTGCTTCGAGGATCGTTACGACTCCGCGGTCTGGTACAAGATGATGGAGCCGCGCCTGCGCAAGAAGGTGCCGGATCACGACGAGCGGATGCTCATCCTCAAGAACGTGTTCTGCGAGGCGAACCGGGCCGGCGAAACGCGAATCCCGCCCGGCCTGCTGATGGCCATCATCGACATCGAGAGCAGCTTCAATCGTTACGCGGTGTCGTATGCCGGCGCGGTGGGGCTGATGCAGGTCATGCCGTTCTGGCCCGAGACGCTCGGCATGCGCCGCCACCAGCTGATCAAGGCGCCCGAGAACATCCGCATGGGCAGCGCGATCCTCAGGTTCTATCTGAAGCGCGAGAACAACAACGTCGCGCGCGCGCTGGCGCGATACAACGGCTCAACCGGCAAGCGCTGGTATTCCGACAAGGTGATAGACCAGTGGACGCGCTGGAACGGCGCCGATGATCTCGGCCGTTCCGCCGAGCGTCACGCCGACGTGAAACTGTCGGTGCGCTGACCCTCGGCCGGGTCGGCATGCTCGGTGGCGACGTCCGTCACCTTCGAGGCCGGCGACCCTTCCCATAGCCAGGCGACGAAAGTCCGCACCGCCGCTTCATCGCCGCAAGCCAGCACCTCGACGCGCCCATCAGCCAGGTTCCGCGCAAAACCCTTGAGCCCGATCGACGTGGCCTTGCGCACGCAGGTCGCGCGATAGAACACGCCCTGCACTCTTCCGGAAACGAATGAACGTCGGCAGATCATGCGGCATGATAGGCAGAGATGACTGAAATACTCATTGTCTATTACTCGCGACAGGGTGCCACCGCCGAGCTTGCCCGACAGGCGGCGCGCGGCGTGTCATCGGTGGCCGGTTGCACCGCCACCGTGCGCACCGTCCCGGCGGTCTCCGCCGAGAGCGAACGGCCCGTCAAGCCGGTTCCGGATGCCGGCGCGCCATATGCGACGCTCGATGACCTGCGCCGCTGCCACGGCCTGTTGTTAGGCAGCCCGACCCGCTTCGGCAACATGGCCGCGCCGCTCAAGTACTTCCTCGACGGCACTTCGTCGCTGTGGCTGGATGGCTCGCTCTCGGGCAAGCCCGCGGGCGTGTTCTCGTCGTCACAGACGCTGCACGGCGGACAGGAGTCCACGCTGCTGACGATGACCGTGCCGTTGCTGCATCAAGGCATGCTGATCGTCGGCCTCCCTTTCACCGAGCGCGCGGTCAACCAGACGCGCACGGGCGGCACGCCTTACGGCGCCACGCACGTTTCCGGCATGGCCGCGCAGCCGGGCGCGCTCTCGGAAGATGAGATCACCCTCGCGCAGGCGCTGGGCAGGCGCGTCGCGGAAGTGGCCGCCAACCTCGAGGCAGGCAAGGCCGCGCGAAAGTAGTCAGGCCTTGCCGTCCAGTATCTGCTTGATGAACGGCACGGTGATGCGCCGCTGCTCGCGGAACGCCGCGTCATCGAGCGTGTCGAGCACCTCGCACAGCGAACGCATGTCGCGCGGGAACCTGCGCTGCAGGTAGCGCGCGGTCTCGGCCGGAAGCTCGAAGCCGCGCAGCCGGGCGCGCAGTTCCAGGGCCTCGAGCTGTTCTTCGTCGTTCAGCTCGCGCACGGCGAATACCGCCGACGAAGCCAGGCGCGACTTGAGATCCGCGAGATCGAAAGCCACCTGCGCCGGATTCTCGCGCGCCGCGAACAGCAGCGTGCGGCCCTTCTCCACGGCCTGGTTCCACAGCGAGAACAGCTTGCGCTCCCAGTCGTCGAGACCGGCCACGGCCTGCACGTCGTCGAAGCACGCGACGTCGAGCTGTTCCGCGCCGTCGATGGCGGCGGGGCCGAAGGGCAACAGCGATTCGAGCGGTAGATAGGCCGCGCGCCGGCCGGCGGGCGTGGCGGCGCAGACCGCCTGGAGAAGGTGCGACTTGCCCGCGGTGTGCGGGCCCGCGATCCACGTGGAGCCCGCGGAAGTGGACTCCGCCACGTGGCGCAGATGGGCCACCAGCTCGACGTTGCGCGCCGTGAGGAAACTCGCGAAGGTGGCGCGCTCCTTGAGCTGCACGCCGAGCGTCAGCTGCCGCATCGATCAGCCCGCCAGCGCGCGCCGCGTGAACGCGCCCAGGTATCCCGCGCCCGAAACCACGGTGGTGATCAGCGTGACGATGGCGAGCGCGGTCACCATCTCGTCCGTGGGCATGCCCGTGGCCGCACCCAGGATGGCGGCCAGCGCCACCGCGAGCTGCATGCCGGTGTTGATCTTGCTGGTGAGCGTCGGCCGGCCATGCAGCGGGCCGATACACAAGCGGTAGAGCACGGCGCCCAAGCCGATCAACACGTCGCGGCCCACCGCCACGGCCGTCAGCCACCAGGGCAGCAGGTTCATCCACGTCGCCGTGAGGAACAGCGCCACCAGCAGTAGTTTGTCGGCCAGCGGGTCGAGGAGCTTGCCGAGATGCGACGTCCAGTTGAATCGTTTCGCCAGCCAGCCGTCGAGACCGTCGGAAACCGCGCAGATGGCGACCAGCGCGAGCGCGATCCAATACTCACCGGAATACAGTGCATCGATGGTCGGCCAGATGAGCGCGATGCGCACCAGGCAGATGAAGTTCGGGAGGTGCCGCAGCATCCGCGCTCGGTCAGGGACGCAGTCGGAAGGCGATGTTGCCGCCCGCCTTCGGATCGATGCGCTCGAAGCGGCCATTGGCCGAGAGCGCCGACAACAGCGCGTCGGAACCGCCGCGCGTCACCACCGTGAAGGTGCTGCGATTGCCGGCCGCTTCCGCCAGCTGCACGCTGCGAACGCCAGGCGCGTCGGCAAGGATCTGCGCCGCGCCCGCATATTCACGCAAGGTGGGCACGCCCTCGATCTCCACCAGCACGGCGAGATCGGGCGTGGCCGCGAACACCGCGGCGTTGCGCGCGAAGACGTCCGCGGCGCCATGCACGCCTTCCTCGAGGGTGCCGTTCCACGTTTCGGTGACACCCGAGGCGTACAGCACCCAGCGCCAGGTGCCGCCGTTGGCGACGGCATCACCGTAGCCGATGAGCGCGCCATCGGCGCGTGCGCGTTGCGCCGCGGCGAGAGCGATGTCCTGCGAAATGTCGCCGGCGGTGGGCAGACCCACGGCCTCCGGACGCACAATGTTGATGGGCTGGCCCCGACGATTCCCAGCCGCGTCCAGCGTGCCTTCGACCTGGCGCCGGGATTCGGTGGCTCCCCCCGCCGGACCGCCCGTGAGCACCACGAGGAGCACGGGTCGCTCGCTGGCCCAGATCGTCCGGCCGGCGGCAGTGATGTCGCGCTCGAGCGCGGCGGCGTCGAAGAACAAGGTCAGCGCGCCGCCCCTGGCAGGCTGCGTGCCGATGACGTACTGCTGGGCTTTCGCAAGCAGCCCCGCCAGCGCGGGATCATTGGCGGCATTGCGCTCGCCGGTGGCACGGACCAGGACGACGCGCAGACCCGCTTGCGCCTGCACGGCCGGATCGGTATGCGCAGAGACATTGGTCTCGTAGACGCGGACCTGGCGCGTGGCCGACGCGGGATTGGCCGCGAGGAGCACCGCGACGGCGATGAAACTGACGATCGTGGAACGCATTTGGCTACAATATCGCACGTTTTTTCCCCAAGAAATCAGATGAGAGACTAGATGGCCGAGTCCGGACTGACCTACCGCGATGCTGGCGTCGATATCGACGCGGGTGATGAGCTCGTCGAACGCATCAAGCCGCTGGTCAAACGGACCATGCGCAAGGAGGTTCTCGCCGGCATCGGCGGCTTCGGCGCGCTGGTCGAGGTGCCGCTCGATCGCTACAAGAAGCCGGTGCTCGTGTCGGGCACCGACGGCGTGGGCACCAAGCTGCGGCTCGCGATCGACACCGGGCGCCACGACAAGATAGGCATCGACCTCGTGGCCATGTGCGCCAATGACGTCGCGGTGTCGGGCGCGGAGCCATTGTTCTTCCTCGATTACTACGCCACGGGAAAACTCCGCGTGGACGTGGCCGAATCGGTGGTGCGCGGCATCGCGGAAGGTTGCGAGCTCGCGGGGGCGGCGCTCGTCGGCGGTGAAACCGCCGAAATGCCTGGCATGTATCACGGGGACGATTACGACCTCGCCGGGTTCTGCGTGGGCGTGGTCGAGCGCGACCGCATCATCGATGGCGCACAGACCGCCGCCGGTGACGTAGTGATCGGCATGGCCTCCTCTGGGCCTCATTCCAATGGCTACTCGCTGATCCGGAAGCTCGTGTCGGTGGCCGGCGCCCACGACAAGACCCAGGTGGACGGCAAGACGCTGTTCGACCGGCTGCTCACACCCACACGCATCTACGTCAAGTCGATGCTCGCGCTCGCCCAGCAGGTAAACGTGAAGGGCTTCGCCCACATCACGGGCGGCGGGCTCACCGACAACATTCCACGCGTGATCCCGGATGGCATGGAAGTGGTGCTCCAGCGCAAGAGCTGGGCGCGCGACCCCGTATTCGATTGGCTGGCGGCAGCGGGCAAGATCGCCAATGCCGAAATGTATCGCACGTTCAATTGCGGCATCGGCATGGTGGTCGTGGTCGCGCCGGTACAGGTCGACGCCGCACTGTCGGCCCTGAAGTCGCTCGGCGAAACCGCCTCCGTCATCGGCATCATCGGGCGCGGTTCGCGCGGCGTGGTCATCGAGGAATGACCGCGCCCCTGCCCGTCGCCGTGGTCATCTCCGGGCGCGGCAGCAACATGGAAGCCATCGCCCGCGCGGCGCAGCTCGCCGGCAGCGGCTACAAGGTAGTTAGGGTTATCGCCGACCGTGAAGGCGCCGCCGGTCTCGCGCGCGCGACGGCACTGGGGCTGCCCACGGGCGTGGTACCCGTTAGGCAGTTCGCCGATCGCGCCAGCTTCGACGCGGCGCTGGCCGCCGAGATCGAATCCTCGGGTGCCCGGCTGATCGCGCTCGCCGGGTTCATGCGCATCCTGTCGGCCGAGTTCGTACAACGGTTCGCGGGCAGGCTGCTCAACATCCACCCGTCCCTCCTGCCGAAGTACAAGGGACTGGATACGCATGCTCGCGCCATCGCAGCCGGAGACAGCCACCATGGCGCCAGTGTGCATTACGTCACAGCCGAGCTCGATGGCGGGCCGGTGATCATGCAGGGACGCCTCCGGCTGCGGCCGGGCGACACCCCGGATGCCGTTTCAGCCCGCGTTCATGCGCTGGAACACATCATCTATCCGCATGTCTGCTCACTCATCGCCAGCGGCAGGGTTCAATGCCGCGGTGCTTCGGTCTACTTCGACGGCGAATTGCTCGCCGCGCCACTCATCGAGGAAAACGATGCGGCTGCCTGAGCGTGTGTTGCCCCTGCTGTTGTTGGCCGCCGGCGCGGCCACGAGTTCCGTCGCCATGGCCGACCCGCTCGATCTCAAACCTTTTCGCGCCACCTACACGGCCGAGTGGAAGGGCATGACCGCGGGCACCACGGTGCTCGAGCTGCGCAATGCCGGGCCCGAGCAGTACATCTATGCCTCGACGAGCAATGCGCGCGGCGTTTTCCGCATGGCCTTCTCCGAGACGCTGACGCAGATCAGCACGTTCCGGCTGCAGGACGGCGCGGTACAGCCCATGAGGTTCCGCGGCATCGACGAGAAGGAGCGCGAGATCAATCTCGACTTCGACTGGACGAAGATGAAGGTCACGGGAGTCGCCAAGGACCACACCATCGATCTGCCGCTGACCGCCGGCGCCCAGGACGCGATGAGCCTGCAGATCCACGTGTTGCGCGGCCTCGCCACGGGCAAGGTGCCAGCCACCATCTGGATGATCGACGCCGACAAGCTCAAGGACTACGAGCTGCGCCTCGAGGGCAATGCAAGGATCGAGACCCGGTTGGGTGAGCTCGATACGATTGTCTATACGAGCAAGCGGGCCAACGGGGATCGGCTCACCCGCACCTGGGTGGCTCCCGCGCTTGGCTATCTACCGGTGAAGGCGGAGCGTATTCGTGGGAAGAAGACCGAATTCACGTTGTTCATCGAGGCGGTGGACCGGTGATTGGCATGAGGTTGCGGTAACACCCGTCGCGCGCACATGAATGAGCTCGCTTTTGGCCGGGCCATTCATGTACGGGCACCGGGCGTTGCGAGCGATCCGATCCTCTCGCTCCGGAACCCACTGGATAGCAAGGGCACTCGGTCCTGGCGTGGATCAAGAGAAGAGCGTGCGCCCGAGCGGAGCCGCAAGCCCTCCGCCTCTTCCCACCCATCTAGCGGTTCTTACCCAAGCCGAACGCACCCGAAGACCGGTGACGGAGTGAGGTCTCGACGACCGGTGCCGCGCGCGGCCGGTGCATGCGCATGATCGAGTGAGCGGGCCGGGCACCCAATCCGCAAGGCACGAAGCCGCTCTCCGAACCAATGGGAGCCTAGGCTCCCGTCAGCGAACCACCGGTCAGGTGTCTTCCGCGCACCGCATGGCGGCGGCCCGACGCTTGCGATGCCACCCCCCGAATGGCCCGGCGAAAAGCGAACTCGACATTGCGCGCACGCCGGCCGCGCATCCCGGTTCGCTACCCCATCTAGTGCGAATCCCGCTTCACCTCACCACCACTCCCACCCACCAGCACATCCAGATCTGCCCCCAGATGTGCCTGCTGCACATGATCGACATAAATCTTGTACCACCCACGCAGTGGAGCCTCCGGCGCCACCCACGAG
>DATLDQ010000029.1:0-26800 GCA_035525785.1 Steroidobacteraceae bacterium
GCCATTGGTCTGAATCTAACCCAGCAGGGCCGGATGGGTGACCTTCCCGGCTTCCACGTTGATGCCTTTGACCATACCCGGGTCGTCACGCCATTCACCATCGGCCAGCCGCACCGCGAAGGGGGCGATCGCCGCCGACAGCGCCTGCGACGAGGTGCGCGGCACGGAGCCCGGCATATTGGTGACGCAGAAGTGCGTGACGCCCTCCCACTGATACGTGGGCGCTTCCCAGGTGGTGGGCTTGGTGGTCTCGATGCAGCCGCCCTGGTCGACGCTGATGTCGACGATGACGCTGCCCTTCTCCATGGTGCGGACCATGTCGGCCGACACCACGTGCGGCGCGCGCGCGCCGGTGACCAGCACCGCGCCGATGACCACGTCGGCTTCGCGCACGGCTTCGGCGACGTCGCCGACATGCGGATAGAGACCCGTGACGTTCGCGCCCATGGCGCGCGCGGCCACGAGTTTGTCGCGGTCCTTGTCGAACACGATGACTTCGGCGCCGAGCCCGGCGGCGACCAGTGCGGAGTTGCCGCCCGCGACTCCGCCGCCCAGCACGACCACGCGACCACGTCGCGCCGCGGGCACGCCGCCTAACAAGATGCCCTTGCCGCCCTGCGGCTGGTGCAGCAGCGTGGTCGCGAGCTGCATCGACAGGCGCCCGGCGATGTCGCTCATCGGCGCGAGCAACGGCAGGCGGCCGATACGATCCTCGACGGTTTCGAACGCGACCGCGGTTAGACCGATGTCGCACAGGCGACGCGTGAGCTCGGGCAACGCGGCCAGGTGCAGGTAACAGAACAGCAGGTGATCCTTGCGCAGTCGTTTCAGGTCGGGCTCGATGGGCTCCTTGACCTTGACGATCATCTGGGATTTGTCGAAGAGCTCGTCGGCAGTAGGCAGAACCGTTACGCCGACATCACGAAAATGCTGGTCACCATAACCACTTTTTTCGCCGGCGCCCTTTTCTACGAAGACTTCGTGCCCACCTCGAACCAGCTCGACACAGGCAGCGGGAATGAGACCGACCCGCCCCTCGCGGGGCTTCAACTCACGAGGTATTCCAATACGCATGGGAGGTGTGTTCTCTTATACGGGCCAGTGGCGACGCGCCTCACCACGGCCCAAAAAATTCTTGAAAAATGGCGTCACGCGCGCAGATAACAGGCATCAACACGCCATCTCGAATGGCCGAAATTATACATGAGCACTTCCCGTCACAGCCCTCTGGTCATCCTCGGTTCCGGTCCTGCCGGCTACACGGCCGCCGTCTACGCGGCGCGCGCCAATCGCAAACCCCTGCTGATCACCGGCATCGAGCAAGGCGGGCAGCTCATGACCACGACAGAAGTCGACAACTGGCCTGGTGACGCGCACGGCCTGCTCGGGCCCGCGCTCATGGAACGCATGAAAGCGCATGCCGAGCGCTTCAGCACCGAGATCGTCAACGATCACATCCATACCGTCGATTTCAGCAGGCGGCCGTTCACCCTGCAGGGCGACTACGGCAACTACACGTGCGACGCGCTCATCATCGCCACGGGGGCATCGGCCAAATACCTGGGCATCCCCTCCGAGGAAAAGTTCAAGGGCAAGGGCGTTTCGGCCTGCGCCACCTGCGACGGGTTCTTCTACAAGGGGCACCGGGTCATGGTGGTTGGCGGCGGCAACACCGCCGTCGAGGAAGCGCTGTATCTCGCCAATCTAGCGAGCCACGTCACCGTCGTGCATCGTCGCGACAAGTTCCGCGCCGAGAAGATCCTGCAGGACCGTTTGTTCGCGCTCGAAAAGGCCGGCAAGGTGCGCATCGTCTGGAATCACACCGTCGAGGAAGTCGTCGGCGACCAGTCCGGCGTGACCGGCGTGCAGATCAAGCCCGTCGCCCCCGACGGCGCCGCCGAGACCCTGGAAGTCACCGGCGCCTTCATCGCGATCGGCCACACACCCAACACCGGCATCTTCGCCGGCCAGCTCGACATGCGCGATGGTTACATCCACATCAAGAGCGGCAGCGAAGGCGCGGCCACCGCCACCAGTGTTCCGGGTGTGTTCGCCGCTGGCGACGTCGCGGATCATGTGTATCGTCAGGCCATAACGTCCGCGGGAAGCGGATGCATGGCTGCTCTCGATGCGGACAAGTACCTCGACCAGCATTTCGGACATTGATCCCGCGGCGTGGGATGCGCTCGAGGCGTCGGGCTCTCCTTTCCTGCGCCACGCCTTTCTCGCCACGCTCGAGCGTACGGGCTGTGTCGGCGCCGGTACCGGCTGGCTCTCTGCGCCGATAACGCTGCATGACCAGCGCGGCCTGGTGGCTGCCGCGCCCGCGTATGTCAAAGCGCATTCGTTCGGCGAGTTCGTCTTCGATTTTTCCTGGGCGCAGGCCTATGCACGCCACGGTCTCGCTTACTACCCCAAGCTCGTGCTGGGCGTACCTTTCACGCCTGTGTCCGGCGCGCGGCTGCTGGTGCGGCCGGATGTGGATGGCGCCGATGCGCGTTCCAGGCTGATCGCGGCGATCCGCGATTTCGCTGAATCGCGCGGCCTTTCCTCGGTGCATGCGCTGTTCGTCAGCGAAGCCGATCGCACGGCCTTCGAGGCCGCCGGCTGGCTCGCGCGTCGCGACGTGCAGTTCCATTGGCACAACCGCGGTTACCGCGACTTCGATCATTACCTCGAGAGCTTCACCGCCGAGAAACGCAAGAAGACGCGCCGCGAGCGACGGCGCGTGGCCGAGGACGGCATCACGTTCGAGACGCTGCATGGCGGCGACATCGACCGACGCGCCATCGACGAGGCCTACGACCTGCATCGTGGCACGTTCCTGCAGCACCACAACGAGCCCTATCTCACGCGCGCCTGCTTCCGTGCGCTGCCCACGGCCATGGGCGACGCCTTCATGATCAAGCGCGCGCGACAGCACGGTGAGACCGTCGCCGTTGCCGTGTTCTTTCGCGGGGGCGACGCACTCTACGGCCGCTACTGGGGGGCCTACGACCAGCATCACAGCCTGCATTTCGAGACCTGCTATCACCAGGGCGTCGATTACTGCATCGAGCACGGCATCGCGCGTTTCGAATCCGGCGCGCAGGGTGAGCACAAGGTGGCGCGCGGATTCTCGCCCTCGACCACCTGGTCCATGCACTGGATCGTCGATCCCCGATTCCGGGCCGCGATCGCGGACTACCTGGAGCGCGAGGGAGAGGACCGGGAGGAGTACGCGCGTTTCATCGACGCGCACGTGCCGTACAAAAAGGAAAGAATGGCGCAATGAACCAGAAGACCATCACCTGGCTCACGCCAGAGGTGGACCGCGAATGGTTTCCACCCCTCGATCAGGCTCTGGACGAGCCCGAGGGCCTGCTCGCGGCCGGGGGCGATCTGTCGCCTGCGCGCCTCCTGGCGGCCTACCGCCGCGGCATCTTCCCCTGGTACTCCGCCGGCCAGCCGGTGCTGTGGTGGGCGCCGGATCCGCGCGAAGTGCTCACGCCGCCGGAATTCAAATGTTCGCGCAGTCTCGCGAAAACGCTCAGGAATCGCGGCTTCGAGGTGACCTTCGATGAGACCTTCGACGAGGTGGTCGCCGCCTGCGCGGCGCGGCGCGATCACTCCACCGGAACCTGGATAACGCCCGAAATGCACGCCGCTTATTGCGATCTGCACGCCCGGGGGCAGGCGCACAGCGTGGAAGTGCGCCTGGAGGGCGTCCTGGTCGGCGGCCTGTACGGCGTTCAGCTGGGCAAGGTGTTTTTCGGCGAATCCATGTTCAGCCGGGAGCGCGATGCCTCGAAAGTCGCGCTGGCCCGCCTCGTGGAGCGCGCTCTCGTGGCGGGTTTGCAACTCATCGACTGCCAGCTACCTACCCCACACCTGCGCTCGCTGGGCAGCAGGCCGATGCCCCGTACCGAATTCAGCGCATTGGTGGGCGAATTGACCGGCGGGGACGACGTTCCGCTGTTCTCCAAGCCCTGAAATTTGCTTTCCGGAACCCCTTTTCTGGCAGAATTCGCGGCCTTCCGGGTGACCAGAGTTTTGGATGTCGAAAGAAGATGCGATCCAGATGGAAGGCGAAGTCGTCGAGACTTTGCCTAACACCACTTTCCGCGTGAAGTTGAAGACTGGTCACGTCGTGACCGCGCACATCTCCGGAAAGATGCGTAAGAACTACATCCGCATCCTGACCGGTGACCAGGTTACCGTCGAGATGACTCCCTACGACCTGTCGAAGGGCCGCATCGTCTATCGCGGTCGTTGAACCCGCGTGGCTACTGCAAGGTAGCGGGTAGCGCGGGAGTCTCGGCCGGCAGAGTGTCGAGCGTGAGCTTCTCGCCATCCTTGCTGACGCCGATCTTCACGGTACCGCCGGCGGCGAGCTTGCCGAACAGCAACTCCTCGGCCAGCGGACGCTTGATCTGCTCCTGCATGAGCCGGGCCATCGGGCGCGCGCCCATCTTCGGATCGTAGCCCTTCTGGGCCAGCCAGCTGCGCGCGGCGTCGTCGAGCAGGATCGACACACCCTTCTTCTCGAGTTGCGCCTCGATCTCGACCAGTAGTTTGTCGACGACGCGCTCGATCACCGGCATGTCGAGCGGCGCGAATTGAATGATGGCATCCAGTCGATTGCGGAATTCTGGCGAGAAGAGGCGCTTGAGCGCCTCCATGCCGTCGGTGGCGTTGTCGGACTGCACGAAGCCGATGGACGCGCGGTTCATCTCGAACGCGCCCGCATTGGTGGTCATCACGATGATCACGTGCCGGAAGTCGGTCTTGCGACCATTGTTGTCGGTGAGCGTGCCGTGATCCATGACCTGCAACAGCAGGTTGAACACGTCGGGGTGCGCCTTCTCGACCTCGTCGAGCAGCAGCACGCTGTGTGGATGCTTGGCGATCGCCTCGGTGAGCAGGCCGCCCTGGTCGAAGCCCACGTACCCGGGCGGCGCGCCGATGAGGCGCGAGACCGTATGCCGCTCCATGTACTCGGACATGTCGAAGCGGATGAACTCGATGCCCATCGCAATGGCGAGCTGGCGCGTGACCTCGGTCTTGCCCACGCCCGTGGGACCCGCGAACAGGAAGCTGCCCACCGGCTTGCGCTGATCGCCCAGGCCCGAGCGAGCCATCTTGATGGCAGAACCCAGCGATTCGATCGCTTTGTCCTGGCCGTAGATGACCAGCTTGAGATTGCGCTCCAGGTTTCGCAGCACTTCTTTATCCGACACCGACACGCTCTTGGCCGGGATGCGCGCCATGCGTGCGATCACGTCCTCGATGTGTTTCACGTCGACCGACGGCTCGCGCTCGTTCACGGGCCGCAAGCGCAGGCGTGCGCCGGCCTCGTCGACCACGTCGATGGCCTTGTCCGGCATGTGGCGTTCGTTGATGTGTCGCGCGGCGAGCTCGGCCGCGGCGCGGATGGCGTCGTGCGTGTAGCCCACACCATGGTGCTGCTCGAAGCGCGGCTTGAGGCCCATGAGGATGTCGATGGTCTCGCTGACCGTGGGCTCGACCACGTCGATCTTCTGGAAGCGCCGCGCGAGCGCGTGGTCCTTCTCGAAGATGCCACGGTATTCCTGGTAGGTGGTCGAACCGATGCAGCGCAGCTCGCCATTGGTGAGCACGGGCTTGATGAGGTTCGACGCGTCCATGACACCACCCGACGCGGCGCCCGCGCCGATCACGGTGTGGATCTCGTCGATGAACAGGATGGCGCCGGGCTGCTTCTTGAGCTCGGCGATCACGCTCTTCAGACGCTTCTCGAAGTCACCACGGTACTTGGTGCCCGCGATCAGCGAGCCCATGTCGAGCGAGTAGATGGTGCAGTCGCTGAGCACGTCGGGGACCTTGCCCTCGACGATCATGCGCGCGAGGCCCTCGGCTATGGCCGTTTTTCCCACGCCGGCCTCGCCCACGTACAGGGGATTGTTCTTGCGTCGGCGGCACAGGATTTCGATGGTGCGCTCGACTTCGAGCTGCCGGCCGATCAGGGGGTCGATCTTCCCGTCCTGGGCGAGCTGGTTGAGGTTGGTGGTGTACTTGTCGAGCGCGCTGCCGCCCTCGCTGTCGCGCTCGCCGTCGCCGGTTTCTTCCTTGGCGGTCTTCTCCTCCGCGATCTTCGACAAGCCGTGCGAGACGAAGTTGACCACGTCGAGGCGCGTGACTTCCGCGCGATTCAGGAGATGGACGGCATGGCTCTGCTTCTCGCTGAAGATGGCGATGAGCACGTTGGCCACACCCACTTCCTTCTTGCCGGAGGACTGCACGTGGAAAACGGCGCGCTGCAGAACGCGCTGGAAGCCGAGCGTCGGTTGCACCTCGCGGTCTTCGTCGTTCGGCAACCGCGGCGTGGTTCGGTCGAGGTGATCGTTCAGCGAATCCTTGAGCTTGGCCAGGTCCGCACCGCAGGCGCGAAGGATCTCCCGGACCTTGGGGGTATCCAGGATGGACAGCAGCAGATGCTCGACCGTGAGGAACTCGTGACGAGCTTCCCTCGCCTTGGCGAAAGCATCGTTGAGACAGAATTCGAGCTCTTGCGATAACACCTTTGCAACCTCTCGACCGTTAGATCATCCGGAGAGACTCAGGCCTCTTCGAGCGTGCACATCAAAGGATGATGATGGTCACGAGCATAAGAGGTCACAAGGGCCACTTTGGTTTCCGCTATTTCGTATGTGAACACACCGCAGATGCCTTTGCCCTGGGTATGCACCTCGAGCATGACGCGCGTCGCAGTCGTTCGATCCATGCGGAAGAACTTCTCCAGGACATCGACGACGAACTCCATCGGGGTGTAATCGTCGTTCAGCAGCACCACCTGATATAAGGGCGGCTGCTTGGTCTTGGGCTCTGCTTCTTCGACTGCGAGGCCTGCGCCTCCGTGATCGGGGCGTTCGGGTTCAGAAGTGGGCATTGGCGGCCTTTATAGGGGTCGTCGATAGGCAACACAAGTGGTAGTGATCACTGTCTGTTTGCCAAGACAAAACAAGCGCTTGAGGCTGCTGCGGAGCGAAACGTATCATCATGGAAATGACGGCAAAACGCTGGAGTCCGGGCGCGGGCGGCGGGGGCGACTGGCGCTCCGGCGCGATCGCGCGTGCTCCGCAGATTTTGACCTTCGTGCTGGCGCTCGCGGTAGCGGCGCAACTGGCACTGATCGTCGTCGGAATCACCGGACGCTCGCGGCAGGTGCCGCCACCCGCCACCGTCCTGCCCCCGGCCGCGCCCCCGCTCGACGTGGGCGGCATCATCAACGCGCATCTGTTCGGCAATGCGGCCGCGCAAGCCACCGGCGATGCGGCCAATGCGCCGGCGACCAGCATGCCGCTGATCCTGACAGGTCTCTTTGCCACGGAAAATCCCATGGAAGGCATGGCAATCATCGGCGAGAGCGCGCAGGCCGCCAAGTTCGTCATGGTCGGGCAGCAGGTGCCCGGCGGTGCGCAACTGCATTCGGTGTATGACGACCGCGCCATCATCGATCGTGGGGGTGCACTCGAGTCGGTGTTCCTGCCCAAGAACACCAGTGGTGCGCTCGCGATGGGTGGTCCGCCGCCCCAGGCCCAGCCCGAGGGCAACGATGCGATGGTCGAGCGCATGCGCCAGATGGTCAACAACGACCCGGGTCTCATTACCAATCTGATGCGCCCGCAGGCGGTGTTCGCCGGCGGCAAGATGCGCGGATTCCGGGTATATCCCGGCGGCAACCGGCAGGCTTTTGCGCGCATGGGCCTGCGTCCGGGCGACCTGGTCACCGCCGTCAACGGCACCCCGCTCGATGACAAGGATCGCGCCCAGGAAATCTTCAACACGCTGAGCTCTTCGACAGAAGCCCGTGTCAGCGTGACGCGCAATGGGCGTCAGCAAGAGCTGGTATTGAACCTGGCCCAGGTGGCGGCCGAAGCCGAACAGGCGAGCGGCAACGCCAACCCCGATGGCACTATCCCGATGGACCAGGGCGCTGCGGAACAGAACCCCGGCAACGAGCAATAACAAACATATGAACCAACATTCTTTCCGAGCGGGGCTCCTGGCCGCGTTCATCGTGCTGGCCGGCGCGCTTTCCGCACCCGATGCGGGCGCGCAGAACAACGCCCAGACCGTGGCCAATAACGGCCAGCGCATCACGCCGCATTTCAAGGATGCGGAGATCGGCCAGGTCATCGAGGCGGTCGCCGCGGCCACCGGCAAGACCATCATTCCCGATATCCGCGTCCGCGCGCAGGTCACGATGCTGTCGACCACGCCGATGACGCCCGACCAGTTTTACGAGGCATTCCTCGCGCTGTTGCAGGTCAACCAGTTCGTGGCCGTGGAGTCCGGCGGCATCATCCGCATCGTTCCCGATGCCAACGCCCGCCAGCTGGTCAACCAGGACCTGCCCTCACGTGTGAATGGCGGCTCCGAAGAGCTGGTGACCCAGGTAATCGCGGTCAAGAACATCAGCGCCTCCCAGCTGGTGCCGGTGCTGCGTCCCCTGCAGCCGCAATCGGCGCACCTCGCCGCCTTCCCGGGCAGCAACATCCTCGTGATCTCCGACCGCGCCAGCAACGTCAACCGCATCATGCGCATCATCGAGCGCATCGATCAGGTGGGTGATTCCGACGTCGACATCGTGCGCCTCGAACATGCTTCGGCGGGCGAAGTGGTGCGCGTGGTCAACACCTTCTTTCAACAGTCGCAGGGCGCGGAAGGCGGCGGCGCGAGCCAGCCGACGCGCGTGATCGCCGACGACCGCTCGAACAGCGTTTTGGTCGGCGGCGACAAGGGCCAGCGTCTGCGTATCAAGACGCTCGTGGCGCACCTCGACACGCCGCTCGACAACGGTGGCGACACGCAGGTGCGTTACCTGCAGTTCGCGGATGCCGAGAAGATCGCGACCAAGCTCAAGGAGCAGATCAGCGCCACAGTGGCGATCACCGGGGCCGCTCCGGCGGGTGGGGCGCAGGGCGGCGGCTCGGGCGTCGCGGCCAGCGCCGACCGTTCCACGACCATCTGGGCCGAGCCCGAGACCAACTCGCTGATCATCACGGCGCCCGCCAAGGTCATGCGTTCGCTCATGTCCATCATCGACAAGCTCGACATCCGCCGCCTGCAGGTGCTGGTGGAGGCGATCATCGTCGACGTTACCGTGAACAAGAATGCCGAGCTCGGTGTGAACTGGGCTGTGTGGTCCGAGGACGATGACACCCGCATTCCGCTCGGCCTGTTCAATCAGCCCATCGGGGGCGTGAGCGTGCTCGACCTCGCGGCCGGCATCGACAACCCGGCCAACGCGCCCGCAAGCATTTCGGGATCCACGTTCGGCATCGGTCGCATCGCGAGCTCCGGAGTGAATTTTGCCGCCATGCTGCGCGCCATCCAGGGCGACTCCACTACGAATGTGATCGCCACGCCCTCGGCGGTCACCATGGACAACCAGGAAGCCGAGCTCAAGGTGGCGCAGGAAGTACCGTTCGTCACCGGCTCCTACACCAATACCGGCGGCAACAATAACGGCAACGTGAATCCCTTCACGACCGTGCAGCGTGAAGAGGTCGGCACCATCCTCAAGATCACGCCGCAGATCAACGATTTCGGCGGGCTGGTACAACTCAAGATCGAGCTCGAGAGCTCCGAGCTCACCGGCGATGCCGGCGACGCGAACAGCTTGATCACCAACAAGCGCACGGTGAATACCAACGTTCTCATCGAGGACGGCGGCATCGTGGTGCTCGGCGGCCTGATTCGCGATGGCGCCACGCGTGGCGAACAGCGTGTGCCGTATCTCGGCCGCATTCCCATCCTCGGGGAGCTGTTCAAGACACGCAGCCGCAAGCGGGACAAGACCAACCTCATGGTGTTCATCCGCCCCAAGATCCTGCGCGATGGCAACGACACCGCGATCGCGACGGACGCCAAGTACAACTTCATCCGCCAGCTGCAGAAGGAAGCCTCTTCGCAGAAGAGCGAAGTGCTGCCGCTGATACCGTTCAACAAGGATCCGCAGCTGCCACCCATCCCGCCGCCGACGACGGCGCCTTCGGTGCTGCCGCCCGAGGAGACGGTACCGCCCGAGTCCAAGCCGGACGCGGAAAAGGCCAAGCCGCAGCCATGAGCGAGATGGCCGGCGACAACCGCCCGCAACGCGTCGGTTTCGCGTTCGCCAAGCGCCATGGCGTCCTGGTCCGCCGCGTTCACGAGGGTGTGGCCGAGTGTGTGTACCGCCCTGGCGCCGCGCCGCTGGCGCTGTCCGAAGTGCGCCGTTACATGGGCATTCCCATCCGGCTCGAGAAGGTCGAGGAAGCGGCTTTCGACACCCTGCTCCGCCAGGCCTATGAGGCCGGCAACGACGCCATGGAAGCCGCGACCGGCGTCGAGGAATCCACCGACCTCCAGCATCTCGCGCAGGACATCCCCGAGCAGGCCGACCTGCTCGAGAGCGAAGACGATGCGCCGATCATCCGGCTCATCAACGCGGTGCTGACCCAGGCGGTGAAGGAAAACGCCTCCGACATCCACATCGAGCCCTTCGAGAACCGGCTGGTGGTGCGATTCCGCGTCGACGGGGTGCTCCGTGAGGTGCTGACCAGCAAGCGCGCGGTCGCGCCGCTCGTGGTCTCGCGCATCAAGGTCATGTCCAAGCTCGACATCGCCGAGAAGCGCCTGCCACAGGACGGCCGCATCAGCCTGCGAATCGCCGGCCGCTCGGTGGACGTGCGCGTCTCCACCATTCCGTCAGGCCATGGCGAACGCGTGGTGATGCGTATCCTCGACAAGCAGGCGGGCCGGTTGAAGCTGTCGGCGCTCGGCATGGACCCCAAGACCGAGCACATGATCGCGGACCTGTTCAGCAAGCCGCACGGCATCATCCTGGTGACCGGCCCCACGGGCTCGGGCAAGACCACTACGCTCTACGCCGGCCTCGAGCACCTGAACGACAACACGCAGAACATCATGACGGTCGAAGACCCGATCGAGTACTACATCGACGGCATCGGCCAGACGCAGGTGAATACAAAGGTCGACATGACCTTCGCGCGCGGGCTGCGCGCCATCCTGCGCCAGGACCCTGACGTGGTCATGGTCGGCGAAATCCGCGACCTCGAGACCGCGCAGATCGCGGTGCAGGCCTCGCTCACCGGCCACCTGGTGCTCAGCACGCTGCATACGAATACGGCCGTCGGCGCGGTCACGCGACTTCGCGACATGGGCATCGAGCCCTTCCTGTTGTCGTCTTCGCTCATCGGCGTGGTCGCGCAGCGACTGGTGCGCACGCTGAGCCCGGAAAACAAGGAAGCTTTCGTCGCCGGCGAATACGAACGGCGGCTGCTCGGTCTCGGTCCCAACGACCCCTCGCCCACGTTGTACAAGCCGAGTGCCCAGGGCAATGGCTTCCGCGGACGCACCGGCATCTACGAACTCGTGATCGTCGACGACCAGATGCGCACCATGATCCATGACGGTGCGGCTGAGCACGACCTCGAGAAATACGCGCGCACGCTGACGCCGTCGATCCGTGACGACGGGCTCGAGAAGGTGCTGCGCGGCGAGACCACGGTCGAAGAAGTCCTGCGCGTCACGCGCGAGGACTGAACGGCGCCGGGCCACAGATGGGTGCCTTCGAATACACCGCTCTCGACAGTGGCGGCCGCGAAACCACCGGGGTGGTCGAAGGCGACACGGTCAAGCATGTCCGCCAGATCCTGCGCGAGCGGTCGCTGTTGCCCGTCAGCGTCGCCGAGGTCAAGCACGGTGAGGCCAAGCGCCAGAGCGGCTTCAGCCGGCGACGTGGCGTTTCGGCCAGCGATCTTTCGCTGCTCACGCGCCAGCTCGCCACCTTGTCGAAAGCCGGCCTGCCTCTCGAAGAGGCGCTGCTCGCGGTGTCACAGCAGTCCGAGAAACCCCGCATCCAGAGCATCATGCTGGGCGTTCGCGCCAAAGTCATGGAGGGCCACACGCTGGCCGACGGCCTGGGCGAGTTCCCGAAGGTGTTTCCGGAAATCTACCGCTCCACCGTGTCCGCGGGCGAAAGCTCCGGAAGGCTCGACAGCATCCTCGAACGACTGGCCGATTACACCGAGGCCCGCGAGGTCACGCGCCAGAAGGTCCTGGGCGCCATGCTGTACCCCATCGTCCTGTCGATCGTGTGCCTGGGCATCGTGATCGGCATGATGGTGTACGTGGTGCCCAAGGTCATCGACGTATTCGAGTCGAGCAAGGGCAAGCTGCCCTTCGCCACTGAAGTGTTGATCGCCGTCAGCGATTTCTTGCGCAACTTCGGAATTTATCTCGCGATTGCGATTGTCCTTGCGATAGTCGGTTTCATCGCCTGGCTCAAGAACGAGGACAATCGACGCCGTTTCCACCGGTTCCAGCTGCGGCTGCCGCTGTTCGGCAAGCTCGTGCGCGGCTTCAACACCGCGCGCTTCACGCGGACCTTCAGCATCCTCACGGCGAGCGCCGTCCCCGTGCTCGAGGCCATGCGCATCGCGGGCGAAGTCGTGACCAATCTACCGATGCGCGACGCCGTGGCGGCCGCCGCTGCCCGCGTGCGCGAAGGCGCGCCCATCGGACGCTCCCTATCCACCAGCAAGCTGTTTCCGCCGATGACGGTGCACCTGATCTCTTCGGGTGAGTCCAGCGGCGAGCTCGACAGCATGCTGGAGCGCGCCGCGCTCAACCAGGAGCGCGAGCTGGACTCCATGATGGGCGCGCTGGTCGGCCTGCTCGGACCACTTCTGATTGTTGTGATGGGCCTCTTCGTCATGGGCATCGTTTTTGCAATGCTCATGCCCATCTTCGAAATGAACAACCTCATCCGATGACGAATCGTTGACTAACCCCATTGCATGACTCCGCGCGGCGTTCTATAACCCGCGCATCTGAGGTCGATTCGTTTAAGGAAATGAACGAGAAGCCTGAGTCAGAAGATTTCGACGAAGACGAAGAAGAACCCGCGTTCGAGGCGACCTCGGAAGTGGACTTCGATCGCCTCGCGAAAGATCTCGATGCCGCGAAGAAGCGCGGACAGAAGATCGGCGACCCGGCGTGGCGCCTCCTCGAGAAGCGCAAGGAAGAAAAGTACACCGCCGAGCTCACCAGCGACTTCGACGATTACGACATCAGCGACGACTCCACGGCCGTTCGCAAGATGGACATCAAGGACCTGGGCTGATCCCCGCCGGGCCCGGCAGCGGCCCTCCCCTACTGCACCGTTCCGAGCACCGTCTGCATCTGTGGCAGCGTGTTCGCGAACAGGAAGTGCGTGGCCGCGACATAGCAGAACGTCATCGTGATCGCCGCCCCGCGCGCCAACGGGTTGGCCATGTACGCGCGGTAGCGCTGCACGCCCATGCGCGTGCGCATGAAGTGGGCCAGGTAGACCACGAACACCACGCCGATGCCATGCGCGAGGCCGAACAGGATGTAATTCCATTGCAGCCCGTGCCACACGCCGATGAGCACGAAGATCGTGATCGTGGGCACGACCATGGCCTCGTTGAGGCGCTTCGGACCCCAGCGACGCATGAACCACTTCGTCATGGGCTGGAACACCAGGTCGCGCATGAAGTACGAAAGCGACATGTGCCAGCGGCTCCAGAACTCCTGGAGGTTGCGCGAGCCGAGCGGATTGCGGAAGTTCTCGTCCACCTGCAGACCTACGAGGCCCGAGGCGCCGATGACGATGTCGGAGAAACCCGAGAAATTGCAGTACAGGAACAGGTAGTACGCGCAGACGGAGACCGCGAGGTCGAGCCAGCCATGCGGATGGCCGTCGAGCATCAGTCCCGAGTAAGTGAGCTGGCTCAGCAGCGACGCCAGGAAGAGATATTTCGCGAGACCCTTGAGGATACGCAGCACCGCGTTGCCATACGGCGTCACCGCGCGGTCGGGCGCGTACAGCGACTTGCGGAACAGGCTGTAGGTGGTGATGGGTCCGATGGTGAGCGTCGGACAAAAGAACATGAAACCGAGATACTCGGCGAGCGTGGGCACCGGCACGACGGCATTGCGCACTTCGACCGTCATGCGGATGGCGCGGAACGTGATGTACGAGATGCCCACGAACAGGCCAACCGAGGTCGCCTTCGAGAACTGCGACAGGAACGGCAGGAACGGATCCCAGTACACCAGCACGTAGCGGATGACGATGAGCATCAGCACCGGGTAGAAAAGCGCGGTCATCCACGCCGCCTGGGTAGCGCGCTTCGCCGCGGACCGCACCAGCAGCAGGTGAACCAGCGTCAGCGCGATGTACACCAGGAAATACGTGGCGGGCGCGGTGAAGTAGATCGCCTCGCGCTTGGGGTAGATGTCGTGCCAGGCAGTCGCCAGCACGATGCCGAATGACAGCCCGAGATTCAGCAGCGCGAACATCGCTACATCGACAGGGCCGGGCGCGCGCGAACGCAGCCGGCCCAATACCAGCATCGCCAGCACCGGAAACAGCAGGAGGATGCAGATGAGCGGCGCGCGTGCGATCAGCGTCGGGATCATGCGGTCAGAATCCCGCGTACACGAGGTCGGAGACCAGTGACGACTCCTCGAGCACCAGCATGGAGATCGCGGCGATCAGGCTGAGCACCGCCGCCAGGGTGAACCACACACGGTCACTGATCTTGGAGTTCTTCATATCGGCTCATCAGGTACGGGATGAATGAGCGGGTGAAACGCTCCTGCCCTTCGGCGGTCATATGGACGCTGTCCTTGAAGAAGCGGCTGGCGGGTTCGGCACCGAACAGGTCCGCGCGGCGGAACGCCACCACCGCGGAGTCACCCGCCAGGAGCGGTCGCCAGTCGGTGCGCTCCCAGATCTTCGCCTCACCGAATTCTTCGGGCGTCGGGATGTTGAGGACGACGAGCTTCACGTGGTGTTCGGCGGCGAGCTGGGAAATCAGCGTCGCGTAATGCTTCTGCCGCGCCGTGATCTCAGGGTCGCCGAACGTGAATTCGTCGCGCGTGCCGTCGGTGAGCTCGATCGGCGGCGCCGGCGTGTCGAATCTCGCGGCGGGGGGATCGAAGACCATCAGTGAACGGTTGTCGTCAGCAGCATCGATGGGCCGCTCGGGCCGCAGGCGCTTGAGCAGCTGGCGCGGGCCGTCGAGCACGCTGCTCGCGTAGATGGCCGCGCGCTCCTGCAGCGGCCGCCCTGCCACCATCTCGGGGTATTCACCCCAGCGCAACAGGTTGTGCAGCTGCACGTGCGGCCGATCGCGGATGGCGCGTGGCCCGCTGAACGAGATCACCAGCATCTTCACGCGGCGGTGCTCGAGCAGGTCGCGCGCCATCACGTACTGCATGTCGTAGCCCTGGAAGACGAAGCCCATCATGCGGACGTTGACGTCCGGTCCGAACTTCGCCGCGAAACTACGCTGTACCTCATCGCCATTGATCGCCACGTTCAGGATCGAGGAGCCGAGGAAGGCCACGTCGATATCGCCGGTCGTGCCGAACATCTGCTGTCGCGTCTTCACGTACGGCCCACCGGCGAGACGCAGGCCGTTGTAGACCTCGGCGCGAGATGGCAGGCCCAGCCCGACATTGATGATGGGCAACGCCAGCAAGACGAGCAGAAGCGCCGAGAACCGGGCCGCGGCCCGCCAGTTGTCGAACGCCGGGAGCATGCCTCGCGTCAGCTCTTGGGCGACAGGTGCCGGAGGATCAGGTCGGCGAGATCGCCGAGGCGCTGCGTGGCCTCGATCTCACCGAGTCGGAAGCGGATCTTGAATCGCTCCTCGATCGCGAGGACCAGTGCCACGTGGGTCAGCGAAGTCCATTCGGGCACGTCGGACGCCGAAAGATCCGGGGAAACGATGACCGGTTCGAAGAACACCTGGTCGAATACCGCCTGCAGTTCGGCGAAAACCTGATCACGATTCAACGGCTAGCTCCTTGGACGCGATTTTCGGGACGGATGCCGACGACCCGCGGTGCGAGATGTCGATGCGCGTGGTGAACGGTGTCGCAGCCGCGGTCTCGAGCACGAACTCGCGCCGCTCGGGCTGGTCGAGCGTGCAGGTGAAGCCGAGCGTGGTGTACAGGTCGCGCACCATGCCGTTCTTCGCCGTGGGCAGGTACACGCCCCGTATGTGCGCGAGGCCGCGCAGCCGCGCGAGACGCAGCAGCTCGTTGAACACTTCTTCTTCGACCTGGCGCTTGAGCACGCGGCAGCTCATGAGCCAGGTATCGACGACGAGTTCATCGTTCTGGATGGCGGCGATGACGATGGCGATCAGGCCGTAGTCACCGAAGCGGTCCTGCAGACGTACGGTGAACGCGAGCTTGCCGTCGTCGTTCATGATCGCGAGGAGCTCGGGCTCCTGTCGCCGCAGAGTCGTCAGGTTGAACTGGTTGCTGCGCGCGATGAGCTGCGCGATGCGCGGGATGTCGACGCCGTTGAACGGGCTCACCTCGCCGCTCATGTTCAGCGACTGGAGATATTCGTCATACGACGCGGTCGACATCTGCAGCGACACGCGCTGCGCGGCGACCTTGTACTGCTCGCTGCGCTTGGCGTCTTCGGCGGTGAGCGAACCGATGTCGAACAGCCGGCTGTCCTGTATCTGCAGCACGCGCATCGCCGGGTCTTCATCGACCAGGATGGTGTCGACTTCCGGCAGCACCTGGCGGACGAGTTCGATCTCCGCCGGGTTGTCATCGATGAACACGAAGCTGTCGAGGCCGAGGCCGAGCTCGTGGGCGATGGTGCGCAAGCTGTCCGCCTTCGGGCCCCAGTTCGCCTGGAACGAGACGATGTCCTCGAGCTTCAGCACCATGTCCGGGTGCGTCTTGAAAGGCTCGGCGGCCTTGTCGAGATCGTTCTTGCTCGCGACGGCGAGCAGCAGGCCGCGCGCCTTGAAGTCGAGCATGAGCTTCTGCACGGCCTTGTAGGCCTGGCCGGTCGCGTCGATGTCGCCGAGCACGATGCCGTCCACGCCGTCGTCACCGATCACCCCGCCCCAGAGCGTGTTGTCGAGATCGAGCACCACCACCTTCTTCGGACCACGCAGCCGCGCGGCTGCCAGGTGCGCGATTTCGCGCGCGCAGTCCACCACGAAATCGACCGACCCGAATTGCTTGCTCTGATACCACGCACGGTCGTCGCGCGAGTGGACGATGCCACGGCGGGCGCTCAGGTATTCGAGGTCGCAGATGGTGACGTGCGACGGCGCTTCGAAACCGAGATGCAGGTTGACGAGCTTGCGGAACGACCAGTCGGATCCGGCGCTGCGCACGCGGAAGGCGCCAGGGTCGCGACCCGCGGGCAGCGGGAAATTGCCGAGCAGCACCTGGGCGCCCGTCTTCTGGTGCGCGAGATCCGCCAACTGCAAGAGATCGTTCGCGGTGGTGATGGCCTGCTGACGTTGGGCTTCCTGCGGGTCGGAGAGCGCGCCGTCGTACTTGCAGCGCGAAACCGAGGGCAGCAATACCACGAGGTCGGGCTTGAATGCCGCGAGCTCCCCCTCGGGTTCCATGATCTCGGCCGCGTAGTTGTCGAATTCGCCGACGTGCAGCACCGCCTCGATGGGCGAACGCGACGTCATGAGGAAATGCGTGAGGAGCTCGCTCAGCGGATATGGCGTATAGCCACCCAGCAGCGCAATTCTCAGCGGCCGGAGCTGCTCACCGGGCTGGCGGCCCAGTTTCGAATGCAGTGCACGACGTCGTTGCGTCGACAGCGCGAGAATTTCGGAGAAGGACGTCGCGGCGTCCGTCGCGGAGCGCAGGTCATCCCAGAATGAAACGTCACCTGATTTGAGCTTCGAAAGTAGGGAATTGTCGGGCGCCCGACCGATGCTTGTCATGAAATCAAGCTTAAGGGGTACCGCCTTCACGGACCGCCGCCGTGACGTACCCCGATTCCCAGACTGTGAAACAGACCCATCGGCGGCGACTGGACAATAGTCGCGGGCTACACAAATGTTTCAGCGCGTGCTTGTCGCACTGGGATCGATCAGCGGAAATCCCGCGATCGGGTGACGAGCGACCCCAGCATGGGGGTGCGATCCGCGAGTCTTCGCGCCACCACGTGCGTGACGCCGGACTCCCGCTGCAGGGTGCCCGAGACCTCGAGCAGCCGCGACCCGTTGGCGATGCGCCGCTGGGCGGACCAGACGCGCTCCCAGACGATGAGGTTGACGCAGCCGGTCTCGTCTTCGAGCGTGATGAACATGACGCCGCCCGCGCTCTGCGGCCTCTGCCGTGCGGTGACGATGCCCGCCACGCGCACCGATTGGCCATCGGCTATCTCGCCGAGCCCTTTCGAGGTAACGATATTCCCCTGTTCGAGCTGGTCGCGCAGCAACGCGAGCGGATGCCGGCCGAGCGTGAGGCCCGAGGAGCGGTAGTCGGCCGCGATGTTCTGCCCTTCGGTGGGCGGCGCCAGCAACGGCGTGGCTTCTGCCACCTGCGGCACCGGTGCGAGGGGGAGCTCCTGCTCGGTGCCGGCCACCTGCCAGAACGTGAGATGCCGGTTGCCGGACAGATCGCGCAGCGCGCCGCCATCCGCCAGCGCCTCGAGATCGCGGCGAGTGAGGGCGGCCCGCAGCGTGAGGTCCTGCACGTTCATGAAAGCGCCCGCGGCGCGTGCCGTGACGATGCGCCCGGCGGGCTCCTCACCAAGACCCTTGATCATGCGCAGGCCCAGCCGCAGCGCCGGTTCACCGTCATCGCGCCGTTCGAGCGTGCAGTCCCAGTCGCTGTGGCACACCGTCACGGGACGCACCTCGACGCCGTGCTCGCGCGCATCACGCACCAGTTGCGCAGGCGCGTAGAAACCCATGGGCTGGCTGTTGATGAGCGCGCAGGTGAACGCCGCGGGCTCGTGACACTTGAGCCAGGCCGAGCTGTACACCAGCAGCGCGAAGCTAGCGGCATGCGACTCGGGAAACCCGTATTCGCCGAAGCCCTGGATCTGCTTGAAGATGGCATGCGCGAATTCGTCGGGATAGTTGCGCTCGCGCATGCCCTCGATGAGACGTTTCTCGAAATGCCCGAGGCCACCGCGGCGCTTCCACGCCGCCATGCTGCGGCGGAGCTGGTCGGCCTCGCCGGGCGTGAAGCCGGCTGCCACGATGGCGATCTGCATGACCTGCTCCTGGAAGATAGGCACGCCCATGGTGCGCTCGAGCACCTTCTGGACGGCCTCGCTCGGGTAGGTGATCGGCTCCAGTCCCTGCCGGCGACGCAGATAGGGATGCACCATGCCGCCCTGGATCGGACCGGGACGCACGATGGCCACTTCGATGACGAGGTCGTAGAACTTCGCGGGCTTGAGGCGCGGCAGCATGGACATCTGCGCGCGCGATTCCACCTGGAACACGCCCACGGTGTCGGCGCGCGAGATCATCTCGTAAACGCGCGGATCTTCCTTGGGCACGTCGGCCAGCGCGAAGGGCTTCGCGCGGAAATCACTGACCAGCGCGAGACCACGCCGCAGCGCCGACAACATGCCGAGACCGAGCACGTCCACCTTGAGCAGACCCAGCTCGTCGAGATCGTCCTTGTCCCATTCGATGACGGTGCGGTCTTCCATGGCCGCGTTCTCGATGGGGACGAGCTCTTCGAGCAGCCCCTGCGAGATCACGAACCCACCCACGTGCTGGGACAGGTGCCGCGGAAACCCGAGCAATTGCTGCACGAGATCGAGCAACGCCATCACTTTGGGGTTGCCAGGTTCGAAGCCGGCCTCGATCAGCCGGTCCGCGTCCACCGTGGTGTCCCACCATTGCATGGCTCCGGCCAGCCGCTCGGCCTGCACCGGGTCGAGGCCCATCACCTTGGCCATGTCGCGCAGCGCGCTGCGCGGCCGGTAACTGATGACGGTCGCGGTGAGCGCCGTGCGCTCGCGACCGTACTTGCGATAGATGTACTGGATGATCTCCTCGCGCCGCTCGTGCTCGAAGTCGATGTCGATGTCCGGCGGCTCGTTGCGCTCGCGCGAGATGAAACGCTCCATGAGGAGTTGCGCGCGCGAAGGATCGACCTCGGTGACGCCGAGCGAGTAACACACCACGGAGTTCGCGGCCGACCCACGGCCCTGGCAAAGGATGTTGAGGCGGCGCGCCTCGGCCACGATGTCTTGCACGGTGAGGAAATAGGATTCGTAGCCGAGATCGCCGATGAGCGCGAGCTCGTGCTCGATCTGCGCGCGCATGTTGTCGGGAATGCCCGCGGGCCAGCGCTTGCGCGCGCCCTCCTCGGTGAGCTTGCGCAGGTGCGAGACCGCGGTTTCGCCCGCCGGCACCAGCTCGTGCGGATATTCGTAGCGCAATTCATCCAGCGAGAAGTCGACCAGTGACGCGATCTTCACCGTCTCGGCCAACAGCTCCGGTGGATAGAGGCGCGCGAGACGCCCGCGTTCGCGCAGATGGCGCTCGCCATTGGCGTGCAGGCGCTCGCCGGCTTCCGCCACCGTTACGCCGTGGCGCACGGCGGTCAGGGCATCCTGCAGACGGCGGCGTTCACGCACGTGCATGTGGACGTCGCCGGCGGCGGTGAGCCGCATGTCGTGCGCTTCGCCCAAAGCCTGCGCGATGGCGAGCCGCTCGCGGTCGCGGCCGTCGCGGACGAGCTCCACCGCGATCCACACGCGGCCGGGGAAATGCGCGCGCAGCCACAGGGCCTGCGCATCCTCGCCGAGTGCGCCGGCACGAAGCGACGGCAGCCACAGGAGCAGCGTGCCATCGGCGACGCTCTCGCCTGCTTTGGGCGTGGCGCCGGCGGCGATGAATTCCTCCACGTCAGCCCGCCGCAGCGAGTACTCGCCCTTCTGCGCGCGGCGCCGCCCGCGTGTGATGAGCCGCGACAGCCGGGCGTAGCCCATGCGGTTGCGGGCGAGAACCACGAAGCGCAGCCCGCAATCCAACGTGAATTCGGCGCCGATGATCAGCTTGAGCGGTAGTTTGCCCGGCGGGACTTTCTTGATGGCGGTGTGCGCGCGCACCACGCCGGCCAGCGAGCAGTCGTCGGTGATGGCGAGCGCGGTGTAACCCAGGTCGCGTGCCTGCGCCACCAGCTCCTCGGCATGCGACGCGCCGCGCAGGAAGCTGAAATTGCTCACGCAGTGGAGTTCGGCGTAATTCATCCGAACAGTCCATGCACGAACCAGCGACGCCCGCCTTCACCGGAACATTCGCAATAGAGCCAGAGCAGCGAGCCTTTCGAATCGCGCGCCACGTAGTAGTCGCGCACGACGTCCGCGCCATCCCACCAGCCGCTCTCGATGCGCTCAGGGCCCTGCAGGATTTCGAGCGGACCCCGACGGCGCGGCCACCCGCGCTGCTGGCTCAGGGGTTCGGGGGTTGCGAGCAGCCACAGCGGCCGTGTGAAGAAGGGGGAGAAAAAGGGGACAGATCTATTTATCGAGCCGGCGCCGGCGCGGTCTTTATCGCAGCAGTTGTCGATAAATAGATCTGTCCCCTTTTTCGTCCCCTTTTTCGCCGCGCACAGCGCAGGCTCGGCCACCTGCCAGGCGTTTTCCGGGCGATGCTCGGACACACGACGGAGGCCATGGACGGAGGCGTTGCCCAGCCGCGCACGCAGATGCTCGACCAGCGCGGGCATCTCGCCCGCAGGCGCATGACCGTGTTCACCGGCCGACCACAAAGGCTTGCTGGCCAGCGGCCGCTCGCTGAGCGCACCGCCACGCAGCTCGCAACGCCGCACCGGCTCGGGCAACTCCAACGTGGCCAGCCGCTCACGCAGCAGCGAAAGCAGCCGCACGGCACTGGCCTCGGGCGCGGCCAGCCGCAACGCGCAGACCGTGGGCGCGGCACGATAGTGATGGAAACGGCATTGCAGCGCCGTGATGCCACGCTGCCGCTCGCCCAGGAATTGCTCGAGCTCTTCGAGCAGCGGCCGCAGCACCTCGATGATGCGTTCGTGATCCTCGAGCTCGTGATCGAGATCGACGCGGCCGCGGTAACGCTCGCGGCGATGCAGGCGCGCGCGCGGATCCGCGCGACGGCCCAGCAATCGATCGAGGTCCGCGAGTTGCGCGGGCCCGAAACGCCGCGCGAAGCCCGCGCGCGGCAGCCGCAGCAGCTCACCCAGCGTATGCACACCCATGGCGGCGAGGCGCTGGTTTTCCTCCGCGGGCCAGCGAAGCACGCTCACCGGCAGCGGTTTGAGCCGCGCGGGCAACACCGCGGGATCGGTGATGAAGCAGCGCGCACCGGCACGCGCCGCGGCGAGCGCGGCCAGCGCCGTGGGCGCCAACGTGAAACACGGCTGCAGCTCGGGCCGGGCGAACACGGGATCCGCGAGACAGGCCGCGCGCAGCTTGCGGCACAGCTCCCGCAAACCGCCGAACAGGCGGATGCTCGGTTTGATCTCGAGCAGGAGGCCGTCCGGAGATTCGATCGACACCTGCGGCGTGAACACGGCTGCCAGCCCCGCGAGCCGCCGCATCAGTGCAAGCTCGGCCTGGCTGTCGCGCGGCCGCGGATCGATGTCGGGCAGGATCGCGAGCGCCGCGCCCAACGTCATGCCCTCGTGCACACCCGCGGCTTCCGCGCGCGGATCCGCGCAGAGGATGCGTTGATTGCGGTCTTCGGCGTCGGTCACGACCAGCGGCGCGGCACCGGCCGTGGTTTGCAGCGCCGCGAGCGGCAGTCGTGGCACATGCGCGGCCACCCACAGCTCGCGCGGCTCCAATGCCAGCGCGGCCTGGTCGGAAGGTCCCGGTCCCGAAGGCGGTGGCGGCGCCGGCCGCACCCGTAAAACGGACGGCGCCCTTGGTGCCTTCGGTTCCGGAAAAACTAGTCGGTATGCGCGTGGGTGCATGTGTGTGCACTCACGCCGCTGACTCGATGCACGAGGCCCATTCGAGGTCGATGGGCTCTCGCGAGCCACCCCGGCTCTTGATGAGACTCACGCGCGCGCCTTGGCGGCCATCGCGCGCGGTCGGCTCGAGCAGCAACCGCAACATCGCGGGCGAGGCCTCGCCCGCGAAACGCTGGCTGCGATACAGGACGCCCAGCGTACGGCCCTGCTCGGCCGCCAGCTGCAGACGGCGGACGGCGCGTGCGCTGGCGCGCGGCAGCCAGCCCAGCGCCACCTCGCAGGCGCCCGACTTCAGCGCCTGCTCCATCGCCCATACATCCAGATGTATGCCGTCCCCTTTCTTCTTATTGAAGGGGCGGCGATTGAATTCGATTTGCCGTGGAGGGGCTAAAGGGGTTCGGACGAGCAGCATGCGATCGAGCGCCACGCCATGTGCCTCGAGCGCCGGAGCGAAGGGCTCATGTGGCGGCGACACCCAGGTGCACCAGCGGGCCGGCGAAAGCCGCGACAGCGCCGCGAGCGCCGGTAACAGTAGATAGAGCTCGCCGACCCCGGGCTGCGGCGTGAGGATCTCTACCAGGCCATGGCGTGGCCAGCCACCACCCGGCAAACCGGCATCGAGCGCGGCGAAGCCGGTGGGCAAGGTCGGTATGGCGGCGCGGCTGCGGCCACGCCACACCGACGGATGTGCCAGCAACTCCTGCAGTTGCTTGTTGGGGGCGGTGGACATGGACGCTCCACTAACCCGTCGCCTTCAGCCGCCCCTGTTCGGGAATGGAGTAAATGAAGTCGTAGAAATGTTTGCCATCGATGATGTTGATGCTCAGCGTGCCGCTGATACCGGTGAGCTCGCCCGTACCGGTATCCGGCACCACCATGATGGACAGCGACTGTGACCCGCGATTCATGGAGCCCGAGTGCTGCAGAACGAAGCTGCCGTGGCGCCCGTCGAGCTCGCCACTGACGTGATCGATGGCCACGTAGCCGGCCGAGCCCTTGACCGTGGTCATGGCCGTCAACATCTGGCCGCGCGCGGTGGCCGTGAGATCACCGCTGAATTTCTTGGTGAGAAGCATGCGGCCGAACAGGTTGTCCGCCGTCACTTCCGTATTCGGCAGGGGCTGCAGGCTGACTTCGAAGCTGCCGGTTGCGCGTTTCATGTTGTTTTACCTACTTCGACTCGCCCGGCTTGTAATGAGGATTTTCGATGACGCCGAATACATTGCCGAAGGGATCGATTACGTCGGCGGCGCGGATCCCATCACCCACATCGGTGACTTCGGTGCGCGGCGTGGCGCCGAGCTCGAGCAGGCGTGCGTACGCCGCATCGATGCCCTTGACGCCCCAATACGCGCCCGCCGTGTTCTGCGTGGCGTCGGACAGCAGACCGAGCTCGAAGCCGCCCACGTTGAAACCGACATAGAACGGCTGGTCGAAGTACGGCGCAAAGCCCAGCACTTTCGTGTACCAACGCTTGCCCTCGGCCAGATCCGGGGTGCGGTAAATGACCGTTCTGAGGCCTAACAACATGGGAAACTCTCGATTATCTGAGTCGACGCCGGATCACGACAGGCCGATCTTCGAAGAAGAAGCGCCACGCCGCAGCACGCCGACGACTACGCCTTCGATGATGAGCGGGTCTTCCTTGACGTTTACCTTGATGGGCTCGAAGTCCGCGTTCTCGGGCAGCAGCCAGACCACCGGGCCTTCCTGCTTGTAGCGTTTGACCGTGACTTCGTTTTCGAGGCGCGCGACGATGATCTGCCGGTTGCGCACTTCAGGCGTACGATGCACGGCCACGAGATCGCCATCGAGGATGCCCGCATCTTTCATCGACATGCCGACGACCTTCAAAAGGTAATGTGGCTTGGGTTGGAAGATGGAAGGATCGATGTCGAGGCGCGCTTCGATGTTCTCTTCGGCGAGAATGGGACGGCCGGCGGCGACGCGGCCGATGAGGGGCAGGCCAATCTGTTCGCGCATGGTGTCCATGAGCTTGATGCCGCGCGAAGCGCCGGGAACCAGAGCGATGACTCCCTTGCGCGCCAGCGCACGCAGGTGCTCCTCGGCGGCGTTCGGAGATTTGAAGCCGAGCTCGTTGGCGATTTCCGCCCGTGTGGGCGGCATGCCGGTCTCGGCGATGGCGCGCTGGATGAGGCGCAGGATTTCGGTCTGGCGCGGGGTGAGATCAGACATGGCGGATTCCTTTAAAGAAGAATCAGGGCTGAGGATTTGTACACTGTGAATTCATACAGGTCAAGCAGCAATACCCGCTTCGACGTCGTGATCGTCGGCGGCGGCCACAACGGCCTCACCTGCGCGTGCTACCTCGCCAAGGCCGGCCTTTCCGTGGGTGTTTTCGAGCGCCGTGCGGTGCTCGGCGGCGCCGCGGTCACCGAGGAATTCCACCCCGGCTTCCGCAATTCGACCGCCAGCTACACGGTGAGCCTGCTCAACCCCAAGGTGGCTCGCGAGCTGCGCCTGGCCGACCACGGCCTCAAGGTGCTGGAGCGGCCGATGCAGAACTTCCTGCCCATGCCCGATGGCCGCGCGCTCACCGCGGGCCCGGACAGCGCGCGCACGCACGCGTCGGTGAAGAGCTTCTCGGTGCGCGACGCCGAGCGTCTGCCCGCCTATTACCAGATGCTCGACGCCGCAGTGGAGCTGCTGCGCGCGCAGCTGCTCGAGACCCCACCCGCGGATCCGCGACGCCTACGCGACCTCTGGAGCACGATCAAGCTCGGGCGCCACATGAAGAAGCTCGCCGCGCCCGTGCAGCGCGACATCCACGAGCTGTTCACGCGCAGCGCCGGCGACTTGTTAGACCACTGGTTCGAGACCGACGCGGTCAAGGCCCTCTATGGCTTCGACGCCGTGGTCGGCAACTACGCGAGTCCGTACACGCCCGGCAGCGCGTACGTGCTGCTGCATCACGTGTTCGGCGAAGTGAACGGCAAGTCCGGCGTCTGGGGACACGCCGTGGGGGGCATGGGTGCGATCACGCAGGCCATGGCGGCCGAAGCGCGCCGCCTCGGCGTCACGCTCGAGACCGAAGCGCCTGCGAAACGCATCGTCGTCGAGAATATGCGCGCCACAGCGGTCGAGCTCGAGGATGGCCGCGTGATCCAGGCCAGCGTGGTCGCGTCGAACATCGGACCCAAGCCGCTCTATCTCAAACTTCTCGCCGACGCACCGCTGCCCGCGGAGCTGCGTGGCCGCATCGAAAGACTGCGCGTGGGATCGGCCACGTTCCGGATGAACGTGGCGCTGTCGGAGTTGCCCAGGTTCACGGCGGCCCCGCGTGACGACGACGGCGCGCATCTCGGCTCGGGCATCATCTTTGCGCCCACGCTCGAATACATGGATCACGCGTATGCCACCGCGCGGCTCGAGGGCATCTCCCGGCAACCCATCGTCGAGATGCTCATCCCATCGACGATGGATCAGACACTTGCGCCGAAAGGGGCACACGTTGCCTCGCTGTTCTGTCAGCATTTCTCCTACAACCTGCCGGGCGGCCGCGACTGGCGTCAGGAGAAGCAGAGTGCAATCGACCGCATCTTTTCGACGGTGGAGTCTTATGCGCCGAATTTTCGCGCCAGCATCGTCGGTCACTCCGCGCTGAGCCCTCTCGATCTCGAAGAAAAACTCGGACTCGCGGGTGGCGATATCTTCCACGGCTCGTTAGGCCTCGACCAGCTCTGGGCCGCGCGCCCGATGTTAGGTTACGGCGATTATCGTACGCCGTTCAAAGGCCTGTATTTGTGTGGTTCGGGAGCGCACCCCGGCGGAGGCGTCACGGGCATTCCCGGCCACAACGCCGCGCGCGAGATCCTGCGCGACGGAGTGCGAAAGTGATTCCTGTTAGCTGGCCTAATAGCTGTCCTAATAGGTCACAACTTTCCACTGTCGCCACAGGACGACAGGAAAAAGATTCCGATTGCAAACAACTCGCGAATTTGTTGCAGTAGCGCCCGCCTAATGGACGTCAACCTTCACTCAGATCGCATTCGATGCGAGTTGATGGCGAAGCTGACTT
>DATLDQ010000006.1:0-6229 GCA_035525785.1 Steroidobacteraceae bacterium
GCGCCAGTCCGGGACTTTCTCCCAGACCTCGCTAAGCAGCTGCGCAATCCTGGTGATTCGATGTGGGTCCCGCATGGTTGGTCTTGGCCAGTTGAAGTCGTGAGTGGAGTCTAGATCTTGAGGTGACCGGTGCCACCTAACTCTTATTTAGAGAGCCGAAAGGAAATCCGCTAATTTCCGCAAATGCGCGGCATAAAGTTCTACCCGCCTCGGCAAGTCTCTGATTCGATTCGATCATGCTTCTTTATACCCGCATTTTCTTTCCGGCGGTTAGGCCGCGTGTCTGCTAAACCACGCCTGCTCGATCGGGTCCGCGAAGCGCTTCGCATTCGCCACTACAGCTACCGTACCGAGCAGCAATATGTCGGGTGGATTCGCCGCTTCATCCGCTTTCACGATCTGCGCCACCCTACGCTGCTCGGCGGCGGTGACGTTGAATCGTTTCTGTCGCATCTCGCCATCCAAAGACAGGTTGCAGCAGCGACGCAGGCACAGGCGTTGGCCGCAATCCTGTTTCTATACAAGCACGTATTGAAGATCGATTTGCCGTGGCTTGGCGAAGTGGTACGGGCCACGCGGCCGAAGCGTCTGCCGGTGGTGCTCTCGCGAGAAGAAGTGCGACGCGTGCTCGGGATGCTGGATGGTCAGCACTGGCTCGTCGCGAGCCTGCTCTACGGCAGCGGCCTTCGGCTCATGGAGGCCATTCGCCTTCGCGTCAAGGATGTTGACCTTCCACGCCGGTTGATCATCGTGCGCAATGGCAAGGGCGCCAGAGATCGGGTGACGGTGTTGCCGGAGTCGCTGCGCAGCCCGCTTCAGGAACAGCTCGGCCGCGTGCGGGAACTGCACGCCAACTCGAAGGTTCATGGGTTCGCTGGTGTCGAACTCCCCCATGCGATCACTCGGAAGTACCCGCATGCGCATCTCGAAATGGGCTGGCAATACGTCTTCCCCGCCAATAAGCCTTCTCGCGATCCGCGAACCGGCGTCTGGCGCCGTCACCACATCCACGAGGACTCGCTGCAGCGGCGCGTCAAGCAGGCGCTGCGAGATGCCGGCATCGACAAGCCGGCCTCTTGTCATACCTTTCGCCACTCGTTCGCGACACATCTGCTCGAATCTGGCAGCGACATCCGCACGGTGCAGGAGCTCATGGGCCACGCAAGCGTGAAAACCACGCAGCTCTACACCCACGTGCTCAATCGCGGCGGCATCGCCGCGCGAAGCCCGCTCGACTAACTGCTCACCACGGCAACCCGCACAGCTTCACCTCTTGGCGTGGCATCGCCGCCTCGGCTGCATCCAGAACCATGCAGCTCGCCGCCCACACGAGCGCGCCGGAAGGTTGCTCATACCTCACCGGCACGTCGACGCGCCTCCATCCGAGCCGCGCATAGAAGGGCACGAGTTCATCCGCGCAGAGCAGCATGCCGCGCTGCGCGCCGTGGCGATCGAACCATTCGGGTTGCGTCTCGCGGAGCAGCCGCGACGCGAAGCCCTGGCCGCGACACCCGGGCAAGGTGATCATGTTGTTGAGCCCGGCGATGCGCGTGGCGGCGCCGTCGATCGACACCGACCGCAGGATCACATTGTGGAACACGACGAGCTTCTCGCCCTGGTACCCGAGGTAGGCCCAGTCCGGCTCGGCCCACGTCGTTTCGCGCACCAGCGGGATGTGCCCGAATTGCTCTTCGGCGATGTTCTCGAGGTAGGCGCGCTGATCCGGCGGCAGGTCAGCGTATCGGCTCGATACGACCTTCACAGTGGCCGGAGCTGGTCCGCGACGGTTCGCGTCTTGTCGGTGACGGCGTCACCGGTGTGCAGCGTCGACCTGCGCTCGATGAGCAGGAGGCAACACTCCTGCTCGGCAACGGGGTTGTGCCGCACGCCCTTGGGCACGACGAACATCTCGCCCTCGCCGAGCTCGACGTTGCCGCTCTCCATCTCGATGCGCAGATGGCCCTTGAGCACCAGGAACATCTCGTCTTCGTTGTCGTGGGAATGCCAGGCCAGCGACCCGTGCACCTTGGCGACCTTCACGTAGGCATCGTCGATCTCACCGACGACCCGCGGCGACCACAGCTCATCGAGAGACGCGGCGACCTGCTTGACGGCTACTACATTCTGCACGGGCGATCCTCCTGCCGAACTGCTCAACACCAGTAGTTCTTCACGCACAATCCGCGACGCGGCAAGTCCTCGAACGTATCGAGCCCGTCGAAATGATCGATGGGGATATCCGCCACGGCTTCGGGCTCGGCGAGTCTCACATTCACGGCCATGCGCCGCCGGCCATCGTCTTCGAGACGCAGCCCCAGCCAGTGCGTCATGCAACCGCAGGTCGGGCAGAAGTTGAAACTGAGCGCCTTGCCGCGGACGTACGGCCGGGTCTCGCCGCGCACGCGCACGTCGTGCTCCTCGTACCCGTAGATCCACAGCGTGCCGTAGCGCCGGCACGCGGTGCAATTGCACGCGGTCGCGCCCTCGGGCACGCCGTCGAATTCCCAATGAACTGCGCCGCAGAGACAGGAGCCAGTAAGCATGCAGCAACCCGGGCCGCGAACACCCGCGGCACAACCATGATCGCGGCGTTATATCAGGCGCTGGCCGCGCCGGCGACGGTATGTCGCCCGAACCACTGCAGCTCGACGGCGGTGCCGGCCACATTGCCGATGATCATGAGCGTGGGCGCCTTGACCTGGTTGGCCACGGCATCGCGCTGCATGGCATCCACCGAGCTCACGACGACGCGTTGCTCGGCGCGGCTGGCGTTCTCGATGAACGCCACGGGCATGTCGGCGGGAACGCCGGCATCCAATAGTTTGGCGCGCAGCCCGACGAGCCGGCCCACGCTCATATAGAAGGTGAGCGTCTCGCGGCCGGCGGCGAGGTCCGAGTAGCTGTACTGCGCGAGTTGCTCGTCGCTGTTCCCGGTGAGCAGGCGGACGGCCTGTGAATAGCGGCGGTCGGTCAGCGGAATGCCGGAATAAGCCCCAGCGGCGAGCGCGGCGGTGATGCCGGGAATCACCTCGAACGACACGCCATGCTGCCGCAGGAAATCGATCTCCTCACCGCCCCGACCGAACACGAACGGGTCGCCGCCCTTGAGGCGCACCACGTATTCCCCGCGCTGCGCATGCTCGACCAGCAGCTTGTTGATCTCGTCCTGCGTGGCGCCGCCACCGCCGACGAACTTGCCGACGTCGAAGCGGGCGGCGTCGCGGCGCGAGAGATCCAGCACTTCAGCTGACACCAGCCGGTCGTGCACGATGACGTCGGCTTCCTGCAGAGCACGCAGACCCGCAAGCGTCATCAAACCGGCATTGCCGGGGCCGGCGCCGACGAGCACGACATGGCCGGTCGGAATGCCGCCAGGCTGGTCCAGCGCCTTGCGGATGAGCTCGTCAGCCTGCGACACGCGATCCGCGCGCAGGGAGGCGGCCACCGGGCCGGTGAGCATCCATGAAAGAAATCTTCGACGCGCGCCGATGTCGGCGAACTTGGCCTTGACGCGCTCGCGCCAACGGTCGGCGAACGCTGCGAGCGTGCCCAGCGAGCCGTCGAGCAGCGTCTCCAGCCGCTCACGAATCAGGCGCGCGAGCACGGGGGATGTGCCGCCCGTCGACACGGCGATCTGCACGGGCGACCGGTCGATGATGGCCGGCATGATGAAACTGCTGAGCTCGCGGTCATCGACGACGTTGCAGGGGATTCGCAGGTCGGTTGCAGCCGCCGACACCTCGGCATTCACTTCGCGGTCATCGGTCGCGGCAACCACCAGCCACTGGCCGCTGACGTCCGCGCGTTCGAACCGACGCGCGACATGAGTAAGCGCGCCACGGGCGAGCTCCGCCGCCAACTGCTCGCTCAACTCGGGCGCAATCACGGTGACATTGGCGCCCGCATCTTTCAGCAGTGCAAACTTGCGCGCCGCGATTTCCCCGCCACCCACGAGCAGCACGGATTTTCCGGCGATGTCGAGGAACAGCGGGAAGTAGCGCATCAGCGAGGCAACCCCATGCCGCCAGCCAGGCGCGCACCGTAGGTGATGATGAAGCTGGCGCCGGCGCGGCGCAGGTTGTACCAGCTCTCGAGCAGGCCGGCTTCGAAGTTAAGGAAATTCTCGCGCGCCAGCAGCACCAGTGAGGTGTACTCGCCGCTCACCTGGTAGGCACCGACGGGCAGCCCGGTCTGCTCGGCGATCGGGCGGATGAGGTCGGCGGACGGCTGGCCGGGCTTGACCATGAGCAGGTCCGCGCCCTCTTCCGCGCAACGGCGGCTGGAGGCGAGCGCGTCGCTGCGATTGCGCACGTCGAGCTGGTAGCTGCGCCGGTCACCGAACTGCGGCGCGGAATCCGCGGCGTCACGGAACGGACCGTAGTAGTTGGACGCGAACTTGGTGCTGTAGCTCATGATGGGCGTGAGGTCGAAACCGCCCTTGTCGAGCGCGGCACGCAGGTGTGCGACGCGGCCGTCGTTCATGTCCGAAGGTGCGATGCCGTTGGCGCCGGCTTTCGCGTACGTGAGCGCGAGGGTTTCGAGTGCGCCGTGCGTGGCGGTGAGATCCTGCGAGCCGCGCGAGTCGTGCACGCAGCAGTGGCCGGTCTCGGTGAAGCTGCAGATGCAGGTGTCGACCCAGATGGCGGCGTCGTTGCCGGCGCGCTGACGCATCTGGCTGAGGGCAGTACCGACGAACTCGGCCTGGAAGCTGCGATTGGATTTGCGCGCAGGGACGGGGAACAGGATGAACTGGCGTACACCTGCGGCCAGGTCCTTCTCGAACTGGGTGAGCAGCGACGGGAGCGTGTGGCGCGAGCTGCCCGGCAGGCCCGACAGCGGCTCTTCCTGGATCGCGCCTTCCGAAAGGAACAGCGGCTGGATGAGCTGGGCCTGGCCGAAGCCGATCTCCGACGCCATGTCGCGCAGCGCCACGGTGGCGCGAAGTCTTTGCAGTCTCTTCATTGCTAAATACCTGACTGGCTTAGAGCAATCAGCGTGCCACGTAAAAGGCCTGTTTTGTCACAGCCGGGTCACGCCATTGCGACTTTAGCGTGCGGGGGGTCACGGTGACGCCCGAAAAGGGGACAGATCTATTTTTTTAAGGGGACTGACCTCTGGTCTGTCCCCTCTAAAAAAATAGATCTGTCCCCTTTACCCCTCCAACCCGTGGATGCCGCACTCGCGCTTGAGGCCGGCGAAGCGCAGCTCTTCGGCGGTGTCCACCTCGCTCAGCGACTTGGTCGAATGCCAGTCCCCGATCGAGATGTAACCCTTGTCCCAGAGCGGGTGGTACGGGAGCCCGTGCGCCTTGAGATAGAGATAAACGTCGCGATCGGACCAGTCGAAGATCGGGTGCACCTTGAACCGGCCGTCGCGCACCTCGAGCGCGTTCAGCTTCGCGCGGCTCTCGGCCTGGCTGCGGCGCAACCCGGCGAACCAGGTGTTGATGCCGAGCTCCTTGAGCGCGCGCCGCATGGGCTCGACCTTGCGGATCTCGAGGTACTGATCGAGGCCTTCCCGCCCCTTCTCCCAGAGCTTGCCGTGCTGCGCCTCGAACTCGGCGACCGACTGGCGCGCGGCGAAAGTCTGGATGTTCAGCGACAACTGCGCGCGCAGCTGCCCGATGAAGTCGTAGGTCTCGGGGAATAGATAGCCCGTGTCGATGAGTATTACCGGGATGTCCGGCCGCTGCGCGGCGACCAGGTGCAGCGACACCGCTGCCTGCGCGCCGAAGCTCGACGACAGCGCGAACGGCCCCGGGAGATTGGCCAATGTCCACCGCACGCGCGCCGCCGCATCGACGCTCGCCAGCCAGTCATTGATACGCTTGGCAGCCGCGTCATCGCGCGCGAATTCCGCGGGCGGAATGTCGAGACGCGGAGCGTCCGCGACATCTGCGGAGTCAGCCAGCACGTTGCGCACGGAGGTGTTCATCTGGTTCGTTTTCCCGGGCTCAATTCTTGAGCACGCCCACGCGCCACAGGAAATCACCAAATCTTTCGTCCTTAGATCGCTCGATCGAGTACCGGCCGAGGAGCTCATCGAGCGCGGTGACGATGGACGCCTCGTCGATGTTGTCGCGATACAGCACATTGAGGCGCGAACCCACCGCGTCGCCACCGAGACGCAGCGTGTAGCGGCCCGGCGCGCGGCCGATGAGCGCGATCTCGGCGAGATACGGCCGCGCACAGCCATTGGGGCAGCCGGTGATGCGCAGGGTCAACGGGAT
>DATLDQ010000037.1:0-31472 GCA_035525785.1 Steroidobacteraceae bacterium
TCGGTCGCAACGAGCCGGAGTTCACCTGGGAGAAGACGGACAAGGCTGCGGCGTTGGCCGCGGATGCCGGGGTGCGGAAGACCGCGTGATCCTGAGGGGACAGACTTCGAGTCTGTCCCCGTTTTTGTTGATTGCAAATGGGGCATAATCCACCCCCATAAAGGTAATCCGCCGAGGAGCGCTGCAGCGTCGAGGACGCGAGGCTCGGAGGAATGCCGATCGATTCCAACGGCGCTCTCTATATGGAACTAACTAGAGAGGTTTTATGAATGCTGTTGTGAAGCCCGAAGTGGGCAAAGACTACGTCATCGCCGACATCAAGCTCGCCGAGTGGGGCCGCAAGGAACTCAACATCGCCGAGTCCGAGATGCCTGGCCTCATGGCGATCCGCGAGGAATACGCCAAGAGCCAGCCGCTCAAGGGCGCGCGCATCGCCGGCTCCCTGCACATGACCATCCAGACCGCCATGCTCATCGAGACGCTGCAGGCCCTCGGTGCGCAAGTGCGCTGGGCCTCGTGCAACATCTACTCGACGCAGGACCATGCCGCCGCCGCCATTGCCGTGAAGGGCACGCCGGTGTTCGCGGTGAAGGGCGAGACGCTCAAGGACTACTGGGAATACACCCACAAGATCTTCGAGTGGCCCGGTTCGGTCGACGCGCAGGCGAACATGATCCTCGACGACGGCGGCGACGCCACCTTGCTGCTGCACCTGGGCACCAAGGCCGAAAAGGATCAGAGCCTGTTGAACAACCCCGGCAGCGAAGAAGAGATCGAGCTGTTCAACTCCATCAAGGCCACGCTCAAGCGCGACCCCAAGTGGTACTCCACGCGCCTCAAGCAGATCAAGGGCGTGACGGAAGAGACCACCACGGGCGTGCACCGCCTGTACGACATGCACAAGCGCGGCGAGCTCGCCTTCCCGGCCATCAACGTCAACGACTCGGTGACCAAGAGCAAGTTCGACAACCTGTACGGCTGCCGTGAGTCGCTGGTGGACGCCATCAAGCGCGCCACCGACGTCATGGTCGCGGGCAAGATCGCCGTGGTCGCCGGTTACGGCGACGTGGGCAAGGGCTCGGCCCAGGCACTGCGTGCGCTGTCGGCGCAGGTGTGGGTGACGGAGATCGACCCCATCAACGCGCTGCAGGCGGCGATGGAAGGCTACCGCGTGGTGACCATGGAATACGCGGCCGACAAGGCCGACATCTTCGTGACCGCCACCGGCAACTTCCACGTGATCACGTTCGAGCACATGAAGGCGATGAAGCACAACGCCATCGTGTGCAACATCGGCCACTTCGACAACGAGATCGACGTCGCGTCGCTCTCGAAGTGCCAATGGGAAGAGATCAAGCCGCAGGTGGACCACGTCATCTTCGGCGACGGCAAGCGCATCATCATGCTGGCCAAGGGCCGGTTGGTGAACCTCGGCTGTGGCACCGGCCACCCGAGCTACGTGATGAGCTCGAGCTTCGCGAACCAGACCATCGCGCAGATCGAACTGTTCACGCAGACGGACAAGTATCCGCTGGGCGTATACGTGCTGCCGAAGCACCTCGACGAGAAGGTGGCGCGCCTGCAGCTCAAGACGCTGAATGCGCAGCTCACGACGTTGACGGACACGCAGGCCAAGTACATCGGCGTCGACAAGGCCGGCCCGTACAAGGCCGACCATTACCGTTACTGATCGATTCAACCGGTGCGCGAAGGCGGGGCGACTCACGACAGTGGGTCGCCCCGTTTTCATTCCGGGATCAGGTTTGCCGGCACGAGGCTCGCTTCGGCCGCCGCGTCACCGCGCCGATACGCGATGGTCACGGGCTTTCCGGGCGCCAATAGTTTGAGGTGCCGCCGTGCATCGGAGAGCGTTCGAGCGGCAAGCGGGCTGCCATCGATCTCGGTCAGGATATCGCCAGCCCGGATCCCCGCAGTGGCGGCAGGACTCCCGGCGGCCACGTCCATGACGCGCATGCCGCCCCAGGCGAGGTTGATCCACATGCCCGTGCGGTCGAACTTGCCAGTGTCTTCATCGGGATGTGGGAGGCGGCGCAGGTACACGTGGTTGCCGCCGAAGTCGAAGGTGACCACGAACCGCTTGAGCAGTCCGCTGCCCACATTGCCGTCGAAGTTCTCGTCCGCCATGACGCCGCGCTTCGCCACCGACAGCCCGGCGATGGGCCTGTCTACTTCCACGGCACCCAGTGTCATGCGTCCCGCGCGCACCACGAAAGAACGTGCCGGGCCACCGCTGCCCCAGCCATCGGTCACCGTGATGCCCAGTGGATAGAGGTCGCGCAGGCCCATACGATCGGCGAACGGCGCCGTGATCGACACGTCACTGCGCGAGCCGGTGTCGAGATTGAAACGCGCGGGCCGGCCTTCGAAGGTGCCCGTGACCTGCGGCATGTGGTCGTAGAACTCCATTGCGAGCGCGGTACCGGCGCGCCGGCGATCGGCCGCGGCGAAATGCGCGGGGTCGGTGAAGGTGAGCACCTTGCGGCCGTAGTCGAACTCCACGACGAAACGTTCGAGGAACTCGCTGCCCAGCATGCCACCCAGCACGAGGCCTTCGACATCGGCGGGGCTGAAATCGAGCGTGAGCGCCATCGCATCGCGCATCCGCGCGCCGCCCACCTCGATGCTGGACACGAGCGCATAGCCATTGACCGTGGTCGCCTCGCCGGAGCCGCCACCGGTCGAATGTCCCTCGGAGCCGATGCCGAGGGACCGCGCGGTGATCGGTGTGAGTATGTTGTGGCCGCCCGTGTCGACGAGGAATGGATAGGGCCCGCGACCATTGATCCGCGCGGTCACGATCACGTGATTGTTGACGAGTTGAAAAGGCACACTCGATTTGCCGCTCGCCGGAAGCGCGGCGGCATCGCGGCGATTGCCGGGCGCGCTGTAGGTCGTCGCGCTGTCCCCACGGGCGATCGACGTGAGCTCGAGCACTTCGGCGCCGGCTTCATCGCCGTTCGTGATCAGCTCGAGTCGATGGGGCGCCATGCGTCCTTCCGACTTGCGATATTGCGAGTAGCGGGTTTCGAGCACGGTGTTCCAGCTCTGCGCTTCGCGGACCCGGGTCACGAGGTGCGATTGCGGATCGAACCAGGCTTCGAAGGGTTTGCCGCGTGGCGGCGTGATGCGCAGCGCGTCGCAGCCCAGCGGTTCGACGCGCGCGCCGCCGGCATCGGCGCGCCACCAGGCGTTCGCATGTCGATAAGCCTCGTTGATCGCGAGCGCAACCTTGTCACCGCCTCGCTGCGAGTAGTGGTGCCGCGCGAGATCGCGCACCCAGGGCGTTTCGCCGTCGAAGCCGTTGGCGCCGGTCGTGTTGCCCAACCGGCGATCCCAAAGAAAGGACCCGTGCCCGGCATCGTAGAGGAGCCTGGCCGTACCGGTGAGGCCTTGGGCGCGATAGTCGTATGAGACGACCTGTGCGCCGCTCGTGGGGCCGTCCATCGCCCGGTGGTTGGCCTCGAGCAGCAGGCGGCCCTCGGGGTCGGCGGCGCATGCGGCCGCGGTGGTCAGCGCAAACAGGACACTCAGCATGCAGTCCTCCGAGACATTCGGTACATTGGCTCCCCCGTTTTTCGAGGCATCCGTGGCCGCACAAGTTCTCGACGGCAAAGCCGTCGCACTCAAGCAGAGACAGAAGTCGGCGGCGCGCGCAGCCGGATTTTCATCCACGTTCGGGCGTCCGCCCGGACTGGCGGTGATCAAGGTCGGTGAAGACCCGGCATCGGCAGTTTACGTGCGCAACAAGCGCAAGGCGTGTGAAGAGTGTGGCATCGCTTCTTTCGCGCACGACTTGCCGGTGACCACCTCGCGCGAAGAACTGCTCGCGCTCGTGAAGCGGCTGAATGCGGACGATCGCGTCGACGGCATACTCCTGCAACTCCCGTTGCCCAAAGGTCTCGACAGCACCGAGATCATGGACACCATCGATCCGGCCAAGGACGTCGACGGCTTTCATCCCGCGAACACGGGCCTGTTGGCGCAGAAGCGTCCGGGCCTCAGGCCCTGCACGCCATGGGGCGTCATCAAGCTTGCCGAGGAATACAAGCTCGATCTCGTGGGCCTGCGCGCCTGCGTCGTGGGCGCGTCCAACATCGTCGGCCGCCCGATGGCGCTCGAGCTGCTGCTGGCGCGTTCGACGGTGACGGTGTGTCACACCGGCACGAGAGACTTGCGCGCTGAAGTCGAGCGTGCCGAGCTCGTGGTCGCCGCGGTGGGCAAGGCGGGTTTCGTGCCGGGCGAGTGGATCCGCGAAGGCGCCATCGTCATGGACGTGGGCATCAACCGCGGCGCCGATGGCAAGCTTTGCGGCGACGTGGGTTATGCGGCCGCGGCGGAACGCGCTTCGTGGATTACGCCGGTCCCGGGCGGCGTAGGGCCCATGACCATCGCGATGCTCCTGTCCAATACCGTGGATGCCGCGAACGCGCGCGAGCGTCGTCGCGGCTAAGCCGTTGCGTCCGGATGCTTCGCGGCCTTTTGCGGAAGCACCAGGATGCAGATGGCGATGACCACGAGCAGGGCTGCCGTTGCCAGCGGGCGGCTCACGGCCAGGCCACCATCAGCGACTGGCTTGTCCAGGTAATCGCCGAGGGTCGCGCCCAGCGGGCGCGTGAGGATGAACGCGGTCCAGAAAAGCACCACCCGTGAGATGCGTGTCCAGAAGTGCAGTGCCGCGAGCAGTGCCAGCGCGCTGCCAAACAGCAGCGCGCCGCCATCGTATCCGGGCCCGGAATCCGCCACCCAGTCGCCCAGCGCCGTGCCGAGCGTCTGCGAAATCGTGATGGTCGCCCAGTAGAACACCTCGGTTCTGGGTGTGACGATGGTCTCTACCGCGACGGACCCTTGCGAACGTCGCCACCAGGCGAGCACGCCGATGACCGCGCACAACAGCAGCAGTGAGCCGCCTGGATAGCCAATGCCCATCGAGCGCGTTGCGAAATCGGCCATGGTGGTTCCCGCCGTGGTCGACGCGATGATCGTCGCCCAGTAGAGAAAGGGATGAAACCGGGTCGCGCGTACCTGAATGAAGACCAGGATCGCAAGCACTGGCAGGAAGAAGGCGCTGCCCACCAGGTAGCCATCGACTTCGCTCTCGCCAGTCGTTTCGCCGAGCCAGCTCATGGAAACGGTGTCGCCGCCGGTCTCGCCCAACGTGGTCGCGAGGATCTTCACGAACCAGAAGCCCAGCGTGATGGCGGGTACTTTGGTCCACGTTCCAGCGGCTGCTTTGTGCATCCAGATTGGACGTCGGGCACGGGCTTACTCCGTCGCAAGCCGGGTGTATGCTCGGCCGCATGAAAGGCCCGGCCATGCCTTCGAGCCCGGCTCATCGCCGCGTCGAGATCGACGCGCTGCGCGATGCGGGTCACGTGCACCGGGGAGACGCCGTCGCCGTCGAAGAACCTCTCGAGATACGTTTGCTTCGGCAAGGCTCCTCCGAGAACGGCGGCACGGGGCATCCGGTGTCCATCACGATGCGTACACCCGGCAACGATGCCGAGCTGGCGCTGGGCTTTCTCTACGGCGAAGGAATCCTGCGCGAACCGCGCGATGTACTCGATGCGCGCCACTGCGGCGCGGCCTCCAACGTGTTGCGCGTGACGGTGCGGCCGGACCTGCCACTCGACATCAAGCGCCTCGAGCGCAATTTCTACACCACGTCGAGCTGTGGCGTGTGTGGCAAGGCCTCCATCGACGCGGTGACCGCGAGCCTCGGGCTGCGCACCGTGCACAGCAATCTCGTGGTCAGGGAGTCGGTGTTGCGCGCGCTGCCCGACGCGCTGCGCGAAGCGCAGGCCGGGTTCGCCGAGACCGGCGGCATGCATGCCGTGGGATTGGTCGACGCGGACGGCGAATTGCTCGCGAGCTATGAAGACGTGGGCCGCCACAACGCCATGGACAAGCTGGTCGGCGCGTCGCTGCTCGGCGGCGGGCTACCCTGGACCAACCGCATCGTGCTGCTCTCCGGCCGCGCCAGCTTCGAACTTCTACAGAAGGCGATGATGGCTGGAGCCCCCGTCGTGGCGGCGATCGGCGCGCCGTCGACACTCGCGATGGAGCTCGCACACTCGGCCGGCATCACGCTCATCGCCTTCCTGCGCGACCAGGGTTGCAATGTGTACTCCCACCCGGAGCGCGTGCGGCTTAGTGAGAGTCGGCGTGAGCAGTGACGCGCGCCGCGAGCACGCTATTGGGCAAAACTATGGATCGGCGTGTCACACTGCCGGCCATGACTCCAGGTCTCGCGGCGAAGATTGCCGCCCGGCAATTCGTCGTCACCGGCGAGCTCACACCCCCCAAGGGTATTGATCTCACGCGCCTGTATGAGGCCGCCGAGCTGCTGCGGCACTCGGTGGACGCCATCAACATCACCGAATCGCCGCGCGCGCGCATGTCCATGGATGCGCGCGCCGTGGCCAGGCTGCTGCTCGACCGCGGCATCGAAACGCTGGTGCAGATCACCAGCCGCGACCGCAACCGCATCGCGGTGCAGGCCGAGTTGTTAGGCGCCGCGGCGCTGGGGCTGCGCAACTTCGTGTTCATGGGTGGCGATTCGCCGGCGGGCGGCGACCATCCGGATGCCAAGCCGGTGTTCGACCTGACCGCTTCCGGGCTGCTCGCCGTCGCGCAGGCGCTGCGCAACGGCAACGATTTCGCCGGCAACGCGCTCACGGGCACGCCCGAGCTGTTCCTCGGCGCCACTTGCAATCCGGGCGCCCAGAACTTCGACGCCGAAGTGGAGAACACGCGACGGAAGATCGATGCCGGCGCGCGCATGCTGCAGACGCAGGCGCTCTTCGCGCCCGAACCGCTGCAGCGATTCCTGGATGCAGTGAAGCCCGACGGCGTCGCGATACTCGCGGGCATCATCCCGCTCAAGTCCGAGCGAACGGCGCCGTGGCTGCACGCCAATCTTCCGGGAGTGGTGGTACCGGCCGACATGGTGGCTGCCATGCAGAGCGCCGGCGCCGCGGGCCGCCCGGTGGAAGAAGGCGTGGCGCTGGCCGCGAAGGTGATCGGCGAGCTCAAAGGCCTCTGCCAGGGTGTGCACGTCATGGCCATCGGACTCGAGGCCGAGGTGCCGGCGATTCTGCGCGCCGCCGGGATCCGTGCGTAGTTAGAGCAAGCGCGCAGCGCCGGGCGCTGCTGCGATTACAGGATGTCGTCTTCGCCGGATTTTCCGCCTTCGGATTCCCAGCGATTCACTTCCCAGACTTCCTCGCGGCTGAACTTGAGGCGCGCACCCGCGCCGCCGCCATTTTCCGCGATGAATATCACGCCGGCCGCTTCGAGCGCGGCGCGCAGGCGACGGCGCGTGGTCTCGTCGGCCGCGCGGAAACGTTTCTCGAAATCGGCGATCGTCTGAACGTCTATCGACGCGGACTGTGACAACTGCGCCTGCGACCATTCGATGAGCGCGCGCCCGGCGCGGCACTGCGCTGCCGTGAGCGCAGTGGGGGTGGTCATGAGGTTGCCCGCCATGGGCACCGTATAGCGGCTATGGACCGATCAGCGCAAGGGCTGCGGATGTAGCGGAATGTACCCGTCGGCACGTCTAGACTACACCCTCGATCAGGGCCGCCACGAAGGAACATCAAGATGCGTTACCGGAAGCTAGGCAACACGGGGTTGATCGTCTCGGAAATGTGCCTCGGCGCCATGACCTTCGGCAGCGGCGAAGGGATGTGGGCCACGGTGGCCGGCGTCAGCCAGGACGGCGTCACCGATCTCATCAAGGCCGCTTTCGATCGCGGCATCAACTTCATCGACACGGCCGACTTCTATTCCAATGGCCGGTCGGAAGTGGTCACGGGCAATGCGCTCAAGATGCTCGCGCAGCCGCGCGACTCGTACGTGCTGGCAACCAAGGTGCTGTTGCGCATGGGGCCGGGGCACAACCAGATCGGCCTGTCGCGTTATCACATCATGGAGAACATCGACGCCAGCCTGAAGCGGCTGCAGGTGGATCACATCGACCTGTACCAGATCCACGGCCGCGATCCGTTCACACCGCTCGAAGAGACGCTCGATGCGCTGGATGACTGCGTACGGGCGGGCAAGGTGCGCTACACCGGGCTGTGCAATCTTTCGGCGTGGGAAATCATGAAGTCGATGTGGATCTCGGATCGCAAGAACCTCGCGCGCTTCGAGAGCCTGCAGATGTACTACTCGCTGGCGGGCCGGGACATCGAGCGCGAGATCGTGCCGCTTGCCAGGGACCAGAACCTCGCGATCCTGCCCTGGAGCCCGCTGGCGGGTGGATTCCTCTCCGGCAAATATTCGCGCGAGAACGAAAAACCCGATGGCGCGCGACGGGCGACACTCGACTTCCCGCCCGTGGAGCGCGAGCGGCTGTGGCGCATCCTCGACGTGCTGCGTCCCATCGCCGCCGACAACCTGGTGTCGGTGGCACAGGTGGCGCTCGCCTGGTTGCTGGCGCAGCCACACGTCACCTCGGTGATCATCGGCGCGAAGAACGAGCAGCAGCTGCTCGACAACCTCGCGGCCACGGAGCTCGCGCTCAGCCCCGAACAACTGCAGGCGATCGACGAAGTCTCAAAATTGCCAAATGAATACCCGCAGTGGATGCTGGCGCGCCAATCCACGGATAGGCTCGAGCAAGTCAACAACGTCTGAGGGCGATGCATGAGTTCCGAAGGCGCGCAGATCGATGTCCTCAACAAGCGAACGATGCGCGCCTCGGTGCAGGAATACGAGTCGATCGTCCACGAGGGATTGAACCGCCAGGAGAAGGCGGCATTCGACAACGTCGCGGAGCTCGCACGCCGCGCTCGCATCCTCGACATCGGCGTCGGCGCCGGGCGGACGGTCTCGCCGCTGCGCGATCTCGGCCAGAGCTATCTGGGCGTCGACTACGTTCAGGAAATGGTCGACCACTGCCGCGCGCGCTTCCCGGGTTTGCGTTTCGAACGCGCCGATGCGCGCGACTTGTCGATGTTCCCCGATGGTTCGTTCGACCTGGTGTTCTTCTCGTGCAACGGCATCTGCATGGTGGACCACCCGGGCCGCCTCGCCATCCTCGCGGAAGCCCGCCGGCTGCTCTCGCCCGGCGGTGTCTTCATCTTCTCGACATGCAACCGGAACAGCGAGCGTTACCGCGTCTTCCGGTATCCGGATTTTCAGCACACCGCCAACCCGGTGAAGTGGCTGGTGAGGGCGGGGCGTTTCGCGGCGCACACGCTGCTGCGCGTGCGTAACCGGCGGCGCCACCGCCGGCACGAGATCCGCACCGCCGAATACGCCGTCCTGAACACCGTGTATCACCACTACACCACGATGCTGTACGTCATCGAGATCCCGCAGCAGTTGCAACAGCTGGTGCAGGCGGGCTTCTCGGATGACATAAAGGTCTTCGGTCTCGATGGCCGGCCGGCCGGAGCGGATTGCCAGGATGGCACCCTCACGTTCGTGGCTCGCAAGGCCTGAGCCGGCCCGCCAGGCGTGCTGACCCTGCCGCCCCACGTGCGTTTCTGGTAGCGTTACCGCCGCTCGTTTTCAGGGGGACAGATGTATCTGGGCATCGACATTGGCACCTCGAGTGTCAAGGCCGTCATCGTCGACGACAAAGACACCGTGGTGGAGCAGGCCTCGGCTCCACTGAATGTTTCCCGGCCGAATCCCGGCTGGTCCGAACAGAACCCCGCTGACTGGTGGACCGCGACCTGCGCTGCCGTGAAGGCACTGCCAGCGAAGGATCGCAAGGCCGTGAAAGCCGCAGGCCTCTCCGGGCAGATGCATGGCGCTACGCTGCTGGACGCCAACGACAAGCCGCTTCGCCCGGCCATCCTCTGGAACGATGGGCGCAGCGAGAAACAGTGCGCCACGCTCGAGAAGGCGCAGCCGCGCTCGCGCGAGATTACCGGCAACATCGCCATGCCCGGCTTCACGGCGCCCAAGCTCGTCTGGGTGCGCGAGAACGAGCCCGATGTTTTCAAGCAGACGCGGTGCGTCCTGCTGCCCAAGGACTACGTGCGCCTGCTGATGACGGGCGAGAAGGCAAGCGACTGCTCCGATGCCGCGGGCACGCTCTGGGTCGACGTCGCCAGGCGCAAGTGGTCGCCGGAGATGCTGGCTGCCACGGGCCTTACCGAAGCGCACATGCCGAAGCTCGTGGAAGGCACGGACGCCACGGGCATGCTGAGGAAAGAGGTGGCCGCCGATTGGGGCATGGACTCCGTGCCGGTGGCCGGCGGCGGCGGCGACAACGCCGCTGGCGCGGCCGGAATCGGCGTAGTGCAGCCAGGCGATGCATTCCTGTCGCTCGGCACCTCGGGCGTGCTGTTCCTGGTGACGCCGAAGTTCCTGCCGAATTCCGCCAAGGCCGTGCATGCCTTCTGTCACTGCATCCCGGGCGTGTGGCACCAGATGAGCGTGATGCTGTCGGCCGCCTCCTGCGTCGACTGGGCCGTGAAGCTCACGGGCACGAAGGACGCGGCCGAGCTGCTCTCGAAAGTGGAGAAGCGGGCGTCGCTCGAAGGTTCGGAGATCTTCCTGCCGTACCTGTCGGGCGAGCGCACGCCGCACAATGATCCGGCCGCGCGCGGCGTGCTGTTCGGCCTCAACCACGATTCGGATGCGGCCGCTGTCGGCCAGGCGGTGCTCGAGGGCGTGGCCTTCGCGTTCGCCGATGGCCTGGACGTGCTCATCGAAGCCGGCGCCACCATCGACAAGATTTCCGTGATCGGCGGCGGCGCACGCTCCATGTGGTGGGGCGGGGTGCTGGCAGCGGCGCTCAAACGCCCGCTCATCTACCGCGACGGCTCCGAGGTCGGACCCGCCTTCGGTGCGGCGCGCCTTGCCCGGATAGCCAAGACCGGCGAACGGGCGGAGGATGTCTGCCGGCCGCCCCCGGTCCGGGTGGTCATCGAGCCCAACGCGCGCGACATCGAGCAGCTGGCGCCGAAACGCCAGTGCTTTGCGAAGATTTATCAGGACCTAAGCCCAAGATTCCGAGGAGTTTGATCATGTCTGCACAGCCCATTCCGGCCCATTCCTATTTCAGCGGCGTTGCGCCGATCAAATTCGAAGGGCTCAAGTCCGACAATCCGCTGGCCTTCCGTTACTACAACAAGGACCAGGTGGTTCTGGGCAAGCGCATGGAAGAACACCTGCGCCCGGCCGTGTGCTACTGGCATTCCTTCGCGTGGAACGGTAACGACATCTTCGGTGGCGGTACTTTCGACCGCCCCTGGAATGCCGGCGTCATGGACCAGGCCGCGGCCTGGATGAAGATGGATGCCGCGTTCGACTTCTTCACGCGCCTCGGCACGCCGTTCTATTGCTTCCATGACGTGGACGCCATGCCGACGGCGAACAGCATCAAGGAGCACGTCGACAACCTCGCGAAGACCGTCGACCGTCTCGAGAAGAAGCAGAACGAGACCGGCATCAAACTACTCTGGGGCACCGCGAACCTGTTCTCGCATGCCCGCTACATGGGCGGCGCCTCGACCAACCCGGACCCGGAAGTCTGGGCTTTCGCCGCGACGCAGGTGCGTCATTGCCTCGACGCCACCAAGCGTCTCGGCGGCGAGAACTACGTGCTCTGGGGCGGCCGTGAAGGTTACGACACGCTGCTCAACACCAACCTCAAGCGCGAGCTCGCGAACTTCGGCCGCTTCCTGCAGCTGGTGGTCGAGCACAAGCACAAGATCGGCTTCAAGGGCACGATCCTCATCGAGCCCAAGCCGCACGAGCCCACCAAACACCAGTACGACTTCGACACTGCGACCGTCTACGGCTTCCTCAAGAAGAACGGCCTCGAGAACGAGGTGAAGGTGAACATCGAAGCCAATCACGCGACGCTCGCCGGTCACAGCTTCGACCACGAGATCGCCATGGCCGATGCGCTCGGCATCTTCGGTTCGATCGACATCAACCGCGGCGATCCGCAGAACGGCTGGGATACCGACCAGTTCCACAACGATCCGCTCGACATGACGCTCGCGATGTATCGCATCCTCAAGGCGGGCGGCTTCACGACCGGTGGCTTCAATTTCGACGCCAAGGTGCGCCGCCAGTCCATCGATCCGGGCGACATGTTCTACGGCCACGTCGGCGGTCTCGACCTGCTGGCGCGCACGCTGCTGTCCGCGGCGGCGCTCATCGAGAATGGCGGCATCGACAAATTCGTCGAGCAGCGCTACGCGAAGTGGGATGGGGAACTCGGCAAGAAGATCCACGCGCAGGGTGCGTCGCTCGCATCGATTTCTGATGCCGCGGTCGCGGGCAACTTCAATCCGAAGCCGCAGTCGGGTCGCCAGGAAATGCTCGAGAACCTGGTCAACCGCTTCGTCTGATTTTCGACGACCGATCGATACAAGGGCCGCGCCGGCATGTCATGCTGGCGCGGCCCTTACTTTTGGAGACCACCATGACGAAGCTCCGCGGTAGTTTGCTCGTTTGCTCGCTGCTTCTGGCTGCCGTCGCGCTCGCGGCCGGCGAGGCCAACACGCTGGTGAGCGCGGATGGCGGCAAGTTCGAGCTGCCGTGGTCGGCGGAATGGGAGCAGGCCACGCTTGCCGAGGTGGGCGCGACTGGCGTCGCGTTCCAGGTCGAGGGAGATCCGCATGCGATGCGCGTACTGGTCGCGCCCGGACCCAGCGGCGATGCGCGCGCGCAAAGCGAAGAGGCTTTGCGCGCTGTCATCGGCAAGATGATCGAGTCCGTCGCCGCGCAGGCCGTCGAGAGCGCGCTCGAGCCGCGGCCGCTCACGGGCGGCAAGCAGAAGGGCTTCTTCGTGCACGCCACCGACAAAGCGCCCAAACCCGAGGAATACCAGTACGTCGACTTCATCGTGGTGGCCGCCGGCGACGCACCGCTGATCGTCACCGTCCTGTCCAACGATCCAGGCGCGAAGCACGTGGCGCAAGTCCGTGCTGCCATGGCCGACATCGTTTACCACGCGCCGTGATGTGAGGCGTCCCGTTGCGGCACAAGGTCACCCTGGCCGCCGTCGAGGGACCGAGCATCCAGTAGTCGCATACGTATGCATGGCGCGCGGGATACGCGCGCTGAAGTACAGTGCACCTACTCGAAACGGGTGGGGGAGCGATGCGACGAATCGTGGCGTGTTGGGCGCTGGCCTTGCTGGCTGGCGCCGCGAATGGCGCGGACTCCCAGAACTACCGGTCGCGTCTGCCCGAAGACGAAGTGGTCTACTTCGTGCTGCCGGACCGCTTCGAGAACGGTGATACCGCCAATGACCGCGGTCGCCTCGAGGGCGACCGGCTCGCCACCGGGTTCGACCCCGCGCACAAGGGGTTCTATCACGGTGGCGACCTCGAGGGCCTGACCGCGCGCCTCAATTACATCCAGGGCATGGGCGCCACGGCCATCTGGCTCGGGCCCATCTACAAGAACAAGCCCGTGCAGGGCGGGCCGGGCGAGGAGAGCGCCGGTTACCACGGCTACTGGATCACCGACTTCACGCGTGTGGATCCGCACTTCGGCGAGGACGCCGACCTGCGCGCCTTCGTCGACGCCGCGCACGCGCGCGGCTTGAAGGTGTATCTCGACATCATCACCAATCACACTGCGGACGTGATCCAGTATCGCGAGTGCGTGGGCGTGCCTTGCCCTTACCGCTCGAGGGCTGACTACCCGTACTCGCGCCGCGGCGGCATTAAGGGCGCGCCCATCAATGCAGGCTTCGCCGGTGATGGGGTGCGAAGCGGCGCGAACTTTGCGCAGCTGAAGGACACGGACTTCGCGTACACCCCATTCGTGCCGCCAGCCGAGGCCAATGTAAAAGTGCCGGCCTGGCTCAACGACCCGCGGCTGTATCACAACCGCGGCAATTCGGATTTCTGGGGCGAGAGCTCGCTCCTGGGCGACTTCGTCGGTCTCGACGACCTCATGACCGAGAACCCGCGCGTGGTGCAGGGATTCATCGAAATTTACGGCGCCTGGATCGACCGCTACCGCATCGATGGCTTCCGTATCGACACGGCGCGGCACGTGAATCCCGAGTTCTGGCAGGTGTTCGCGCCTGCCATGCTGAATCGCGCGCGTGCGGCGGGGATCCCGAACTTCCACATCTTCGGTGAAGTGGCCGCGGACGGCGTCGACGTGGCCCAGCTCGCGCGACACACGCGCGTCGACAAACTACCGGCGGTCCTCGATTTCGGCTTCGCCAATGCGGTGAGAGAGGTGTTGGCCAGGGACGCGGGCACGTCGGTGCTGGCGCGGCTGTTCGAAGATGACGGTCTGTACGAGGGTGGCGCCGTCGCCGCGCTGCGCCTGCCGACGTTCACCGGCAACCATGACTTCGGCCGTCTGGCCTGGTTCATCCGCGATTCACGGCCGAACATCGGCGACGAAGAACTCGCCCAGCGCGTCATGCTGGGCAATGCCATGCTGTTCCTGCTGCGCGGCGTGCCCGTCGTCTACTACGGCGATGAGCAAGGTTTCAGTGGACATGGCGTCGACCAGGCCTCGCGCCAGGACATGTTCGCAAGCTCGGTGGCAAGCTACAACGATCAGCCCTTGCTGGGCACCGGAGGCAGCACCGCAGTGGCCAACTTCAACACGCAGCATCCGATGTACGCGCAGATCGCCGGGCTGTCCCGGCTGCGGCACGACTACCCGGCGCTGCGCCGGGGCCGGCAGGTGGTTCGCGCGCATGGCAGGACACCTGGCCTGTTTGCGGTATCGCGCATCGGCAATGACGGGCGTGAGGTGCTCGTGGCTTTCAATACCGCGACCGCCGCGCTGGTGGCGCAGGTGCAGGTGGAAACCACCTCGCAGGTCTTCAAGGCCGCGCGCGGTCCTTGCTCGGCGCGCGCCAGCGCACCCGGCAGCGTCGAGGTCAAACTACTGCCGCTGAGCTACGTGGTTTGCGTGGGTGGCGCGCAGTGAGGCGGCCCGCGGGTCTGGTCGCATTGTGGCTCGTGGTGTCGGTGGCGGCCGCCGCGCAGAATCCGGCGCGGCTCGAGGTGCGGTCACCCGACGGACGGCTCGGCGTCGTGGTGTCGCAGGATGGCGAGGGTCGCCTCGAGTACTCGGTGTGGCGCAAGCAGAAGGACGGCGTCAGCCAGCCGGTCATCGACTCCTCGCGACTCGGGTTCATCCTCGCCGATCGGTACAAGCTGGATCGTGGCTTCGGCGTCGAAGAGCGCGGTCGGCGCACCATCGATGAAACCTGGGAGCTGCCGTGGGGCGAACGCCGACTCGTGCGCAACCACTACAACGAGCTTCGAGTACATGCGGCCAAGACCGCCGATCGCGAGTTGGGCTTCGACGTGGTGTTACGCGTTTTCGACTATGGCCTGGGCTTCCGCTACGAGTTCGCGGAAAACCCGCGCCTCGCGCAACTCGATATCGTGCAGGAGCTGACGGAGTTCGCAGTCGCGGAGCCGGCCACCGCGTGGTGGATACCGGGCGGTGAATGGAATCGCTACGAATACCTGTATCAACGCACGCCGCTTTCCGAAGTGAGCCAGGCGCACACCCCCATCACGCTTCGCACGCGTAGCGGCCTGCACCTTGCGATCCACGAAGCGGCGCTCGTCGACTACGCCGGCATGTGGGTGCGGCGGGTGACGGGGCAGCGGCTGAAGGCGGTGCTGTCGCCGTCTTCGAGTGGCGTGCCGGTGCGGCGCGCGGCCCCGTTCACGACCCCCTGGCGAGCCATCCTCATCGCTGACAGCGCGGCGAACCTGTACGAATCTTCGGACCTGTTCCTCAATCTCAACGAGCCCAACAAACTCGGCGACGTCTCGTGGGTTAAGCCGTTCAAATACGTCGGCATCTGGTGGGAGATGCACCTCGGCAGCAAGACGTGGGCGTCCGGCAAGCAGCACGGCGCCACCACCGCGGAAACCCGTCGCTACATCGACTTCGCCGCGAAGCATGGCTTCCGCGGCGTGCTGGTCGAAGGCTGGAATCTCGGCTGGGATGGCGATTGGTTCGCCAAAGGTGACGAGTTCAGCTTCACGAAGGCGTACCCCGACTTCGATATCGAAGCGCTGGCGAAATACGCGAAACAGAAGGGGGTGCGCCTCATCGGCCACCACGAGACGGCGGGCAACATCGCCAACTACGAGAAGCAGCTCGGGCCCGCGCTCGACTTGTACCAGCGTCTTGGCATCGATGCGGTCAAAACCGGGTATGTGGCGGATGCTGGCGGCGTCCAGGCACTGGGTGAGGACGGCAAGATCCATTTCGAATGGCACGACGGCCAGGTGCAGTCGCGCCATCACCTGCGCGTGCTCGAAGAGGCGGCCAGGCGTCACATCAGCATCGACGCGCACGAGCCCATCAAGGACACCGGGCTCCGCCGCACGTATCCCAACTGGGTGGCGCGCGAAGGAGCGCGCGGCATGGAATACAACGCGTGGGGCGACCCGGTGAACCCGCCCGAGCACGAGGTGAACCTGGTGTTCACGCGCATGCTCTCGGGGCCAATGGACTTCACGCCCGGCGTGCTCAGCCTCACGGGCGCCGGCGGACGGCGGATTCTTTCGACCGAAGCCCGGCAACTGGCACTGTACGTCGCGTTGTACAGCCCGATACAGATGGCCGCCGACCTGCCTGAGAACTACGAGAAGCACATGAAGGCCTTCCAGTTCATCAAGGACGTGCCGGTGGACTGGTCCGAGACGCATGTGCTGAACGGCGAGGTGGGCGACTACGTCACCATCGCACGCAAGGAGCGCAACAGCGATGACTGGTACATCGGCGCAATCACCGACGAGGAGCCGCGGTCGCTGAGCATCTCGCTCGATTTCCTCGACGACGGCCGGCGCTACTACGCCACTATCTACCGTGACGGTCCGAAAGCGGGTTTCCAGGGGGACGGGCACGACCTGCGCATCGAGACGCGCCCGGTGTCGAAGCACGACCACCTGCGCCTCGAGCTCGCGCCCGGCGGCGGGCAGGCCATCCGCATCGCCACCGACGCGGGCAGGCTCAAGCCGCGCTCGTCGCCGAAGCGCAAACCCGGGCCCGACCCGAAACCCGAGTTCGACGTGGAGAAGCCATGAGCGCCGGGGTCCCGGCCGCTCAGGCTTCGAGCAGGCCACTGCTCGGCTTCTGGCAGATCTGGAACATGTGTTTCGGCTTCCTGGGCATCCAGTTCGCGTTCGGGCTGCAGAACGCGAACATGAGCCGCATCTTCACGGCGCTCGGCGCGCAGATGGACGAGCTCGCGATCCTGTGGATAGCCGCGCCGCTGACCGGCTTGGTGGTACAGCCGCTGGTCGGGTATTACTCCGACCGCACCTGGAACTGGCTTGGCCGCCGCCGGCCATATTTTCTCGCGGGCGCCGTGCTGACGTCGCTGGCGCTGGTACTCATGCCGAGGTCGTCGGCGTTGTGGGCCGCGGCGGGCCTGCTGTGGATCCTCGACGCCAGCATCAACATCTCGATGGAGCCGTTCCGCGCCTTCGTCGGCGACAACCTCGCGCCGGCGCAGCGCCCGAAGGGCTACGCGATGCAAAGCTTCTTCATCGGCGTCGGCGCCGTGGTCGCGAGCATGCTGCCGTGGATGTTCACGCACGCGGGCGTGAGCAACGAGGGCGCGATCCCGGAGTCAGTGCGGCTGTCGTTCGACGTCGGCGCAGCGGTGCTCGCGGTGGCGATGCTCTGGACGATCGTCACCACGCGTGAATATCCGCCCGATCAGCTGCACACCTTTGGCGACGCCACGAGCGACGCCGCAGCGGTGCGTCCCGGTAGCGCGCGCAGCGCGCGAGCACGCGGACTTCTGTGGCTCGCCGCGGGGGCACTCGGTGTTTTCCTGGTGTGGAGATTCGCGATCGACAAGCAGGTGTACCTGCTCGCGGGGATGTTCGCGGCCTGGGGGCTCGCTTTGCTGGTGTATGGCGGCAGGCCGGGCCCGAGCCTGTTCTCCACGGTGATGCGCGACATCGATGACATGCCGGAGCGCATGCGCCAGCTCGTGCCCGTGCAGTTCTTCGCCTGGCTCGGCCTGTTCGCGATGTGGATCTTCACGACTCCGGGAGTCACGCGCACGCATTTCCACGCGTCGTCGGTGTCGGATGCGGGTTACAACGAGGGCGCGAACTGGGTCGGCGTGCTGTTCGGCGCATACAACGGTTTCGCGGCGCTGGCCGCGATCGTCATACCATTGCTCGTGCGGCGCATCGGGCTCGCGCGCAGCCACTGCGTGAACCTCCTGCTCGGCGCCGCCGGGCTGGCGTCGTTCGTGTTCATACGCGACCCGGACCTGCTGCTGGTTTCGATGGTGGGCGTCGGCATCGCATGGGCGTCGATCGTTTCGCTGCCCTACGCGATGCTCGCCGACAGCGTGCCCTCGCGGAAGATGGGCGTTTACATGGGGATCTTCAATTTCTTCATCGTGATCCCGCAGCTCATCGCCGCGGCCGCGCTCGGCGCGGTGGTGAAGGGGCTGCTCGGCGCCGAGCCCATCTACGCGCTGATGGTCGGCGGCGTGAGCTTCACGATCGCCGCGCTGTGCTCGCTGCGCGTGAGGTAGGCGTCAAGCTGACTTGCGCACCACGAGCTTCGTCGGGATCACGCTGTTGGTCGCCGGATCCCCGGCGATCTGACGAAGCAGCGTCTCGACCAGCAGCTCGCCGGCGCGGCGCGTGTCCTGCATCACCGTGGTCAGCGGTGGATTGGTGCTGCTCGCGGCGGGAATGTCATCGAAGCCGACCACCGACACCTGGCGCGGCACGTCCACTCCCGATTCCTGCAAGGCCCGCAATGCGCCGATCGCGATGAGATCGCTGGCACAGACGATGCTGTCGAACTCCACGCCGCGCGCCTGCAGTGCCTTGACGGCCTGGAACCCCGAATCCTCGAGATTGATGGCATCGACCTGCAGCGCGGAGTCTGCCGCGGCGCGTGCTTCCAGCAGAGCTCGTTCGTAGCCGCGATAGCGATCGAAGAATTCGGGGTAGTGAGAAGTCGCATGCCCGAAGAAGGCAATGCGGCGGCGCCCGCGCTCGAGCAGGTGGCGCGCGACGTCGTAGCCGCCTTGCGCATTGTCCGAACCGATCGACACGCCCGGTTCGTCGGTGACCACCGGCCCCCAGCGCACGAAGTGCGTGCCGGATTCGACCAGCTTGTCGAGCCGTGGCCGGTATTCCTCGTAATCGCCGTAGCCCAGCAGGATGATGCCGTCGGCCTTGCGGCTGTCCTCGTAGTCCTGGCGGAAATCGCCCGAGAGCTGCTGGAACGAGATCAACAGGTCGTAGCCCTGGCGCGCGGAGGCACGGGTGATCGAGCCGAGCATGGAGAGAAAAAACGGATTGATCTGCGAATCGTCGGGCGTCGGGTCTTCGAACAGCAGCAACGCCAGCGTATTGGTGTGCTGCGAACGCAGGTTCGAGGCGTTCTTGTCGACGCGGTAATTGAGTTGCCGCGCGATCTCCTCGATGCGCTTGCGGGTCTCGAGACTAACCACCGGGCTGCCGCGCAACGCGCGTGAGACAGTTGGCTGGCTCACGCCGGCCAGGAAGGCGATGTCGAAGGATGTCGGTTTTTCGGCCATGAACTGCGGCGCGCCGGCGCCACTCCCCCCGCAAGAGCAGCGATCATGCGGAGACCGTGGGATAAAAGCTACTGCGCCATGGTGAGCGTGCAGCCAGCCAATGAAATCAACGCGCTGTCTGGTCGTAGAATGCGACGCCATGCCCCGGCAGATGCAGAGAACCGTTTGTAAAATTGCCCTCGGGCAAGCCGTGCCCGGTGATGGCGGCGCCCACCGCAATGCCCGGCAGCGCGAGCGTGGTGGCGGCGCCCGAAAGATTGAATGCGGCGAGCAATCCGCGCTGCCCGTCGAATCGCCGGAATGCCAGTACCGACTCCGTGGCGGCGAGGAATTCGATGTCGCCCTCCATGAGGAGCGGCAGGTTCTTGCGCCAGGCGAGCAGGCGCCGGAAGCCGTGAAGCGCTGACGAAGCGTCGCGTTCCTGCCCCGACACGGCGAGCTCGAGATGCTGGGTGGGCACGGGCAGCCATGGCTCACCGGTGGAGAAACCGCCACGGGCATTGCTCTCCCAGGGGATGGGCGTGCGACATCCATCGCGTCCCTTGAAGATCGGCCAGAAGGCGATGCCATACGGATCGCGCAGCGCCTCGTAGGGTACGTCGGCTTCGCCGAGCCCGAGCTCTTCGCCCTGGAACACGCACACCGACCCGCGCAAGGCGCAGATCAGTGCAGTGAGCTGCGTGGCGAAGTGCGGAAGCAGGGGTGCGCTCCGGCCCCAACGGCTGACGACGCGCTCGACATCGTGATTGGAGATCGACCAGCAGGGCCAGCTTTGCGGCGCGCGCTGCAACAGCGTCTCGACCGTGCCGCGAATGTGCGACGGCGAGCTGTCATCGGTCAGCAGCTCGAAGCTGTAAGCCATGTGCAGTCGACCGGGTTGTGTGTACTCGGCGACCGTGGCCGTCGAGTCGTCGGACGAGATCTCGCCCAACGCCACGACATCAGGGTATTCATCGAGTACGCGCCGGATCTCTTCGATGAACGGCAGCATCTCCGGCTGCGTGTTGTTGTAGCGGTGCCATTGGTAGCCGTATGGATTGTCGGCCTTGAACCCCACCGCTTTGCGCGAATTCTTCGGCCGCGGCGGGTTGTCGCGCAGCTCTCGATCGTGGAAACAGAAGTTGATCGCGTCGAGCCGGAAGCCATCCACGCCGCGATCGAGCCAAAACCTGAAGTTGTCGAGCGTCGCGCGCCGCACTTCGGGATTGTGAAAGTTCAGGTCGGGCTGCTCGCTCAGGAAATGGTGCAGGTAGTACTGGCCGCGGCGCGGCTCCCAGGTCCAGGCCACGCCGCCGAAGATCGAAAGCCAGTTGTTGGGAGGGGTGCCGTCTTCGCGCGCGTCGGCCCACACGTACCAGTCGGCCTTCGCATTGTCGCGCGACTGGCGGCTTTCCTCGAACCAGGCGTGCTGGTCGGAGGTGTGACTCGGCACCTGGTCGATGATGACCTTGAGCCCGACCGCGTGCGCACGCGCCACCAGGCGATCGAAGTCCGCGAGCGTGCCGAAGATCGGATCGACGGCGCAGTAGTCGGCGATGTCGTAGCCGAAGTCGGCCATGGGCGATTTGAAGAACGGCGAGATCCAGATCGCATCCACGCCGAGGCTCGCCACGTAATCGAGCCGCGCGAGGATACCGGGCAGGTCGCCGATGCCGTCGCCGTTGGAGTCGAGGAAGCTGCGCGGGTAGATCTGGTAGATCGTCGCGCCACGCCACCATGGCCGCGCCGCTTGCCGCGCCTGGTTCGCCGATGCCTTCTGTAGGGCAGTGCTCTGGGATGTCACGCGGCGGGAGCTTACCGCAACGATGGTAGCGCTCCACCGGACGCGGCCCTTCTGCATACGTATTCAGGCTGAATACGTATTCAAGCGCTATGCGCTCGGGCGGCGGGTCACTAACATTCCTCCAGCCGAACACTGGTCCCCAAGTCCAGGCGTTCGCCAAGCCTCGCTGACTGACCCCCTCGGTCCGCGGGGCTTTTCTTTTTGCGCGGCGGGCGCGCTGTCTAACTACGTGGGCAGGTGCATACGTATTCACGGGGATCGCCCTCGGGGCGCTGCTATGTTCGCCGCATCAGGGATCGTCGGGGGAACGACGCGTTGAAGAACAACACGAGCACGTTGCGCCTCGGCGTGTGCCTGCTGCTGGCAGTCACTACGCTCGCCGTATCGCCTGCGCGGGCCGCGGATGCTGCGGCCGGCAGCGCCAGGCACAGCCCGGACTGGCTGCGCGACGCGGTGATCTACGAGATCTTCCCACGCGCGTTTTCGAGGGAAGGCAACTTCAAGGGCATCGTCCCGCAACTCGACCGCCTCAAGGCTCAAGGGGTGACCGTCATCTGGCTCATGCCCATCCATCCCGTGGGCAAGCTCAAGGCGAAAGGCTCGCTCGGCAGCCCCTATGCCGTGCGCGACTACGACGCGATCAATCCGGAATACGGCACGGGTGACGATCTCAAGCAACTGGTCGCCGCCGCCCACCAGCGCGGTATCAAGGTGTTCATCGACGTCGTCATCAACCACACCTCGTGGGACTCCGTGCTGCTCACGAAGCACGCGGACTGGTACACGCACGACGCCAGCGGCAATATCGTCCCGCCGAATCCGGACTGGGTGGACGTTGCCGATCTCGACTGGTCAAAGCCCGGCCTCCGCCAGTACATGACCGGCATGCTGGTGCGCTGGCTGCGGGACTACGGCCTGGATGGTTTCCGCTGCGACTACGCGAGTGGCGTGCCCACGGATTTCTGGGAGCACGTGCGCCCGGAGCTCGACAAGGTGCGCCCGGGCCTGGCATTCCTTGCCGAGTCCGACGATCCGGCACTGCTGCGCAGCGCGTTCGACATCGACTACGCGTGGGATTTCTATCATGCAATGAGCGACGCACTGGCGGGCGCGAAGCCGGCCTCCGAGTTGCGCGCGGTGTGGGAACGCGCTGCCGCCAAATATCCCCCTGGCGCGTTGCGGCTACGTTTCTCCGACAATCATGACCAGCTGCGCACGACGGGGCAGGCGGGTCTGCCCGCGGCGATGGCCGCGTCGGCCGTCATGTTCACGCTCGATGGCGTGCCGCTGCTCTATAACGGGATGGAGGTCGGCGACACCGTCGAGTCCCTCGCGCCGGCGCTGTTCGAACGCGCGCCCATCCAATGGGAGGTGGCGGAACGTCGGCCGCGGGTGTCGGCCTGGTATCGGCAGCTCGCCGCGTTGCGCCGCGAGCATGCGGCCTTAACGCGCGGCGACGTGCAATGGCTCGGCAACAGCGACCCGCAACGCATCCTGAGCTACCGGCGCACGACGTCCGACGAGTCGATCGCGGTGGTGGTCAATCTTTCGTCGACGCCGTTCTCGGGAACGGTGGACGCCGGGCCCGCCGGTCATCTCGACATCACCCCGGGTGCCGTCAGCCCCGGCGGCTCGCAGGCTGTGGCCTCGCTGCCCAACGTGTCCCTGGGGCCGTGGGAATTCCGGGTGTTCCGGCGTCAATGAAAAACAACAGATTCGCAGTGAATACGTATGCAAGAGGATTGCCAGTGACTGAATCAGCCAACATCCTTGCGGGCAAGTTCCCTCGGGGCGTTTCGAATTCTTCGGGGACGTCGCGCGCCGCGCGACCCGACAACAAATAGTTAGGGAGGGGAGCAGTGAAGACTTCCAAGCAACAAGGCACACGCAACAAGTCCACCCGCCGCTTGCAGAACGGCGCGGTCGCGGGCTGTGCGATCTTTCTCGCGTCCGGCGCCGCCATGGCGCAGGACCAGACGTCCGGGAGCGACGCGGAGAAAATCGACGAGGTGCTCGTCACCGGCATCCGCAAGAGCATCCAGGACTCCATCGGCGCCAAGAAGAACGAGATGTCGATCGTCGAAGTGGTGTCGGCCGAGGACATCGGCAAGCTGCCTGACGCCTCCATTGCCGAATCCATCGCGCGCCTGCCCGGCATCGCCGCGCAACGCACCAACGGCCGCGCACAGACGCTGTCGATCCGCGGTCTCGGCCCCGATTTCACGGTGACCACGTTCAATGGCCGCGAACAGGCGACCACGAACGACAACCGCACCGTGGAATTCGACCAGTACCCGTCGGAGCTGGTCACTCAGGTCAAGATCTTCAAGACTCCTGATGCCGGCATGGCGTATCAGGGCATCGCCGGCACCACGGATATCTCCACCGTGCATCCGCTGGCGTACGACAGTCGCCGCACCGTGGTCACGTATCGCCGCGAGCAGAATGCGCAGGACGCGAACATCCCGGGCCTCACGCGCAACGGCAACCGCGGCAACCTGACGTACATCGACCAGTTCATGGACAACACGCTGGGCGTGGCCTTCGGCGTCGCGTACAACAAGAGCCCTTACCAGGCGCAGACCAAGGAGCCCTGGGGCTACGCGGACATCGACGGCGATCCGCCGGGCGGGCCGCGCACCGACGTGATCCTGGGCGGTGACAAGAGTGGCGTGCAGTCCTCGTTCTACGAGCGCACCGGCTTCCTCGGCGTGGTCGAGTACAAGCCCAATGACACCGTCCACATGCTGCTCGATGCGTACCACTCCGATTTCAAGGAGCTGCAGACCATCCAGCGCGTCGAATACGGCACTCGCTGGGCGGGCCCTGTGCCCACCCCGGTGACCAACGAAGGCGAGATCATCGATGGCCGCGTCCAGTCGGGCACCTTCAACAACGTTCCCTTCGTGGTCATCGAGAATTACAACAACGATCGCAAGGCGAAGATCGATTCGATCGGTCTCAACACCGACTTCACGCTGACCGACCAGTGGGGCATGAACCTCGACGTCAGTTATTCGCACGTCAAACGCGATGATCTGCGCCTGGAGTCGACCGCCGGCAATGGCACGCGCAACGATCCCCTGTTCCTGCCGCAGGCGGACACGGTCCAGCTGCTGCGCACGGGCGCGGACGGCCGCAGCTACCTGCAACCGACACTCAACTACGGCGACTACGGGCTGGTGTTCCTCACCGATCCGGGTGGCTGGGGCGGTGGCATGCGACGCTCGGGTTTCGTCGGCCATCCCGAGATCGAGGACGAGATCAAGGCCGTTCGCCTCATGGCGAAGCGCACCTTCGAGGGTCCGTTGTCCGAAGTCTCGTTCGGCGTCAACTATGCCGACCGCGAAAAGTCCAAGGACCCGTTCCAGAGCCTGCTCTATCTACCCGGCAACGTCTCGCACGTGGCCGTGCCCGAGGAGTTCCGCACCGGGGTGGCCAATGGCGATTTCTTCGGTCTCCCCAATGGTGTCATCGGCTACGACGCCATCGGCCTGTGGCACAGCGGCTTCTGGCAGCCCATCAACGCCGCCGCGGATCCGAACGCGGCGCCGGGCGACCGCATCTACGACGTGACCAATGCGTGGACCGTCAACGAGAAGCTCACCACCGCCTTCGTGAAGGTCAACCTCGACCTGCACCTGGGTGAGCTGCCGTTACGCGGCAATCTCGGCGTGCAAAGCATCACGGCCGACCAGAACTCACTCGTCGGCTATGTCAACGGCGACACCGCCGGTGTTCCGGTGCTCGACGTAACGCACCGCAACGAGGGGGCCAAGTACACCGACGTGCTGCCCAGCCTGAATCTCGCGCTCGAGCTGCCGCACGACCAGAAGCTGCGCTTCGGCGCGGCGGTGACGGTGGCGCGACCGCGCATGGATGAGCTCGGTGGCGGCAACGGCTATACGGTTACCCCGGACGACGGCGACCCGGTCGAAGGTCCCGCGGGCGAAGAGTTGCACTGGACGCGCAACGGCGGTGGCAACCCCCTGCTCAAGCCGTGGAAGGCCAACACTTTCGACCTGTCGTGGGAAAAATACTTCGGCGACAACCAGGGCTACGTATCGCTCGCGGCGTATTACAAGGACCTCAAGACCTACATCGTCCAGGAAACCTTCCTGTTCGACTTCACGGGCTTCGAGCTGCCGGTCGGCGACTATGACGAGGCCGACGCCAATCGCCTCGGTCTCGCCACGCATCGCATCAACGGCAGCGGCGGCTGGATCAAGGGCTTCGAGGCCACGGTATCCCTGCCGTTCGCCACGTTCTCGGACAGGCTCAGCGGCTTCGGCCTCATCGTGAGCGCGGCCAAGAACGACTCGTCGCTCATGATCAACGGCGAAGACACGCCGGTGCCGGGCCTGTCCACCCGCGTGATCAATTCGACGCTGTACTTCGAGAAGGGCGGTTTCTCCGCGCGCGTGAGCAACCGCGATCGCGGCAAGTTCGTCGGCGAAGTGCCGGCGTTCGACGCGACGCTCGCGCTCAACAACGTGGCCGCGGAGTCCATCCTGGATGCGCAGGTGGGCTATGAGTTCCGCGACGGTCCGATGGAAGGCTTGAGCGTCAACCTGCAGGGCACGAACCTCACCGATGAGCCGTTCGCGCTGACGCAGGTGGGCGCCAACTCCGTGGACCTCATCAAGTACCAGAAGTACGGTGCGAACTATTCACTGGCACTGACTTACAAGTTCTAAACCTCTCCTTCGCACGGAGACCTGGCCCGCCGGCAGCAATGCCGGCGGGTTTTTCTTTAGACTGGGCGCATGCAGCAACGCGAGATCAGGTCGATCGTCATCGCCGGCGGCGGCACCGCCGGCTGGATGGCCGCGGCCGCCCTGGCGCGCGTCATGGGCCCGCGTCTCAGCATCACGCTGGTCGAATCGACCGAGATCGGCATCGTGGGCGTGGGTGAGGCCACGATCCCCGCGATCGCGCAGTTCAACAAGATGGTCAAGCTCGACGAGGACGACTTCCTGCGACACACGCAGGGAACGATCAAGTTGGGCATCGAGTTCGTCGACTGGTGGAAGAAGGGCGACGCGTACATGCACGCTTTCGGGCCCGTGGGGCGCGATCTCGCGTACATCCCTTTCCATCACTACTTTCTGCAGCAGTCGGGGCTGCGCGACCCGGCATCGTCCGGATCGCTCTGGGATTACAGCCTGAACTGGGTCGCGGCCAAGCAGTCGCGCTTCGAACGCTTGACGCAGGTGCCTGGCACGCCGCTCGCAGGTCTCACCTGGGCATTCCATTTCGACGCCTCGCTGTACGCGGCCTATCTATCGCGGCTGGCGCAGGGCATGGGCGTGCGCCGTATCGACTCGAGGATCGCGGGCGCGCTCCAGCATGCGGACGGCGACGTGCGCGCGCTCAAGCTCGAGGACGGCAGGGAGATCGCGGGCGACTTCTTCATCGATTGCACCGGCTTTCGCGGACTGCTCATCGAGCAGACGCTGCAGACGGGCTACGAGGACTGGTCGAAGTGGCTGCCCTGCGATCGCGCCTGGGCCGTGCCCTCGCAGAGCACGTCACCGCTGACGCCGTACACGCGGGCGACCGCGCGCGACGCGGGCTGGCAATGGCGCATCCCGTTGCAGCACCGTACCGGGAACGGTCACGTGTACTGCTCGGCGCAGATCGGCGACGACCAGGCGCGCGAGGCACTGCTCGCCGGCCTCGATTCGCCCGTGCTGGCCGAGCCACGGCTCATCCGTTTCACCACGGGTCGGCGCAAGCAGATGTGGAATCGAAACGTGGTCTGCATGGGCCTGGCCAGCGGATTCCTCGAGCCACTGGAGTCCACTTCCATCCACCTGATCCAGGTGACCATCCAGCGACTGATCCTGTTGTTCCCGCACCTTGGCGACAACGAAGAGCGGCGTCGCGAGTTCAACCGATCGGCTGCCGCGGAATATGAATACATCCGCGACTTCATCGTCCTCCATTACTTCGCCAATGGTCGGGTGGGCGAGCCGTTCTGGGATGCCTGCCGGAGCATGGCGGTACCCGACTCCCTGCGTCATCGGATCGAGCTCTTCCGGGAAACCGCTGGCATCTTCTGCAGCAACGAGGACCTCTTCCAGATCACGAGCTGGTTGCAGGTGCTCTGGGGGCAGGGCGTACGGCCAAAAGGAACGCACCCGTTCGTGGAAGCGGTGTCGCCAGGTGACCGCGAAGGCTATCTACGCGACCTGCGCGCGCTCATCGCGCGCGCGGCAGGCCAGTTGCCGACTCACCAGGAGTTCATCGCCCGGCACTGCGCGGCGGTGGAGCGGGGACAGGCTTGAAGTCCTGTCCCCAGGCCGACTATCTGAAGCACGGCGCGATGAACACCGAGGTGGTGCGCGCCGGAATCGTGAACGTGCCCGATTGCCAGTCGTACCGCGACTTGCGCACCACGGGGTCCGTGGAGATCGCCTGGATCGGGTGCAGTATCAGCAGCTGACGCTTGAACGCCGCGTCCCGGAAGGTCTGCGCCTGCGGCGTGGCGTTCACCAGCACCACCGCCTGCGAGGCCGGGAAGCACGCCTTGCCCGGGTGGGTGATGCGCTCGACGATGAGCCCGGGAATCTGGTCCGGCCCTACGTTGTAGAAGCTCACCGCCTTCTTGATGTCCTCGGCTGAGCGCAGCCGGAACAGCCCGCTGGTCTTGCGGATCAACAGCATCTCGAGCATGTGGCGATACGTGCCCTCGATGTCCTTGGCCGTCGGCTTGAGATTGGCGTCGGCCAGCGCGGGCGCCAGGATGTTCCAGTCGTCCTGATTGCCATTCGCGGGCGGCAGGCCCGAGCCCCAGCCGTTCGACTGCAACGTCCAGTCGATGCGATTGAACCAGTCACCGGAGTTGTAGCTGTTACGGTCGCCGGACTTCGAGCGCAGGATGTCGTCGCCCGCCATGAAGAACGGTACGCCCTGCGAAAGCGCGACGATGTCCATGCCCAGCCGCGCCATGCGCGCGCGGTCGGCGCGCGGCACCAACGGGCTGAGCTTGAGGTTCATGGCGTCGAACCAGTCCGGGTCGTCGTGCACGCCGATGTACTGGATGGTGTCCTCGGGCTGTGCGCCGAAGGCTCCGGGCATGCCGAAGTAGTCGACGTCCTTGCCGAGTCTGGTCGCGCCCGACGCGTCGACGATAGGGAAGTCGGCGAGATTGCCCGCGAGACCCAGGCGGATCCGGTCGGTGAGACGCAGCAGTTCGGCCTTCTCGTCGGCGGCGGAACCGGCATAGGTGCCATTCGGCTCGACGTAGAGGCCAGTGGCGAAGCCCTGGTCGCGACGCGGGCTGAACGGGCCGCCGCCGCGCACGCCGTCACGGATGCGGTCGTTGAAGGAGCCGATGCCCGTGCCGGCCATGTTCACCTGGATGGCATTCACGCCGCGGCCGTTGTTTGCCATGACGCCAAAGTTCCACGCCTCGCCATATAGATAGACGGACTTGCCGTCGACGCCGTCCTTCGCCTGCGTCAGGGCATCCAGGGCGGCGCGCACCTTCAGCATGTTGGACTTGAGGTGGAAGCCCATGATGTCGAAGCGGAAGCCGTCGACCTTGTACTGGCGCGCCCACTGCACGACCGAGTCCACCATGAGCTTTTCCATCATGGCGTGCTCGGTGGCCGTGTCCGCGCAGCAGCTCTCGTTGAGTACCACGCCATCGCCATTCAGGCGGTGGTAGTAACCGGGCACGAGCTTGTCGAGGATGGAGTTCGGATTCTGTCCGGCGGAGTTGGTGTGGTTGTACACCACGTCCATCACGACGCGCAGTCCACTCTGATTGAGCGACTGCACCATCTGGCGGAATTCGAGCACCCGCTCGGAGCCATCCGGGTCCAGCGAATAGCTGCCTTCGGGCACGTTGTAATGCAGCGGGTCATATCCCCAGTTGAACGCGTCGCGATCGGCGGTGGCGGCTACCTGAGCCTGCTGCTCGCTCGAGTCGGCAGGCAGTGCGGCAAGCGTTGCGAACGAGGGGGCCTGCCATGCGGCACGGTCTTCGGTAATGGTCGCGAAATCGAAAGCCGGGAGCAGGTGCACGTGCGTGACGCCCGCCAGGCCGAGCGTCGCCAGGTGCTTCATGCCTTCCGACCGCTTCTGAGCGAAGGCGGCGAACGTACCGCGCAGTCCTTCCGGCACGGTTGGGTCCGAAGCGCTGAAATCGCGCACGTGCAGCTCGTAGAGCACGATGTCTTCGGGTGCGGCGAGGCGCGGTTTCGCCAGCGACTTCCAGCCTCGCGGTTGCAGGTCGGCGTCATCCAGCGAGATCAGCTGGCTTCGCGTGCTGTTGCGCGCGAGCGAGACGGAGTAGGGATCGGTGACCACATTGGTCTCGACCTTGTTGGTCGAGCGCACGTAGACCTGTGCTTCGTACAGATAGAACTTGCCGCGCAACGCACTGGCGGGCGCCGTGTAGCTCCAGACACCGCTCGCGGGGTCCAGCGTCATCGCGTACGTCGCGTAGGTCGAAGAAGCGGAATCGGCGAACACACGGAGGTTCATCGCGCGGGCAGTGGGGGCCCAGACGCGCAGGGTCGCCACGCCGTGCTCGAAGCGCGGGCCCAAGGTCACGGGTGCGGCCTTGACGGCGTACAGGTCGTCCAGCACGCCAGGGATCTGCAGCGACGTTGCGTCGACACCCTGGTTGCCGCGCACCGCGCCCACGGCGAGCTGCCCCTTGAGGCTGGCGGCGGCCGCAGCGACGGCGTCGGCCGGTAGTTTGAACACCGCAAGGTTGGCGAGATGCGGGAACTGCGCCTCGAGCGCCGGCGAGAGGCCGGCAGGGTCGTGCGTCAGTGTCCACGACCGCGAATGGGCCCCGGCGACGATGCCCGGGCCATCGAGCGCGAGCGCGCCGTCGGGGTCGGCGAACAGTCGCACGACGGTGTCCGTCGGTACGTTCCAGGCGATGGTATCGGCCGAAAGCCAGTAGGCCTGTGCCTTGGTGAGGTCACCGTGGATGCCGCCGACGATCACACGCAGATCGTGCGTCCCCGAATCCCACTGGAACACCACGTCCATGCCCGTCGACGGCACCGTGAACGCGATGTTCGGGCCGTTCTGGACGCCGCCGGCGCCGTAGTTGACGTCCCAGGCGCCATCGAGCGCCACCTTGGCCTCGTACGAGCCCGCGGGGATGGCTCCGGTGCTGAAGCTGTAGATAGACGTACCGTTGACGTCCTGCAGCCAGGTGCGGAAGCAGCCGGGGTCCCAGTCACTGGCACAGCCCATCTCGCTCTGGAAGCTGCCGGGTACGGTCGCGATGATGGAACCGAGGTTTTCGGTGACCCAGTGGGTCTTGTGGTCGTAGTAGAAGGTGATGTTGCGCGGCGCGGCGACGTTCAGCGGGATGTTGGGACCGTTCTGCTGTGCGTGCAGGCCGTAGTTCACGTCCCAACTCCCATTGAGCGCGACCTTGTATTCGTAGCCGCCCGCCGGGATGTCGAAACTGTTGCGCCAGATGTCGCCGTTGGCGTCGTAGACGAGCTGCGTCGCCGGGCACGCCGGGTCCCAGTCACCGGCGCAGCCCGCTTCGGACTGGTAGCTGCCGGGTATGCCCACCGACGCGGGCGCCTGCGCGACGGCCTGGTGCGTGGTGAAACCGGCGAGGGCAAGGATGCTGAGGGCGGCGCGGACGCGCTGGGACGGCGAGGACATGTTCGATCTCCCTATCTACAGGCGGACTCGGTGCCCGCTTCTGTCCTCGACGCTAATCCAGGTGCACGGGGTCGCGCTTGCGAATACGTATGCACAATGGGCCAGCCCGTGTCGGGCGTGGCTTACATGTCCGCCAGCGCACCCGCGAGCCGGAGGAACTCGCGGTGCGGGGTCGCGGCGCGCGCCGTGCGCGCGATGTCGTCGCGCACGCGTCGCGTCACTTCCTCGAGGTCGGGCAGCGGCAGCAGATTGGCCAACGGATCCCAGGACTGCGCCTCGATGCCGAAGTTGCCATACATGCACAGCCAGCTCGGGTCGAAGAAGCTCTCGGAGTCGAGCCGCTGCAGCAGCCCGCGTGCGCGATAGAGTTCGATCTTGCGCGTGAGCGTCTCGGGCAGCGTCATTTCCCGGCAGTACTTCCACAGCTCGCCGCGGGTCCGCCCATTGGCGCTGTAGTGCAGGATGATGAAGTCCCGGATGCGTTCGTATTCGACCACGGACAGGCGGTTGTAT
>DATLDQ010000043.1:0-84584 GCA_035525785.1 Steroidobacteraceae bacterium
GTACCTCGGGGATGACAAGACCCGTCCGACCGACGACGTGGTGCTGCGCATGCTGCTGAGTCCGCGCGCGGACAAGGTGGCGGAGAAGATGGTCCAGTCGGCATACCGGCGCGCGTTGCAGAACTTCGAGCGGTATGACACGACCGTTTTCATGAACTCCTGACATTCCTCATTTGATGGCAGATGGGAACGGGAAGTAGTCGAGGGATGAGCGCGGGTTGAAGAGACTCCGGCGCTCACTTTCGGGCGGAATCAAAAGGGGACAGATTTATTTTCCTGGGATGAAAATAAATCTGTCCCCTTTCTATTCCCCCCGGGATGAAGCTACGGCAACCGACGCGGCATGGGGGAAACTCAGGGTGTCCTGGGCAGAGTCGCTTTCAGCCAAACGAAGCCGAGTACACCGGCAAGCAGGGAACCCAGGAGGGCCGCGAGTTTCGATTCGTTGATCACGGTGACGTCGCTGGCGAAGGCGAGATTGGTGATGAAAATGGACATGGTGAAACCGATGCCGCCGATGAGGCCGGCGCCGGCCATATGGGGCCAGCGGACGCCGGCAGGTAGTGAGCAAAGGCCCGCGGCCACGGCGAAGCCGCTCATGAGCAGGACGCCGAGGGGCTTGCCTAGCAGCAACCCGAGCGCGATGCCCAAGCTGTTGGCGGCGGCGAGGTGGGGTATCGACTCTGCGTCGAGCACCATGCCGGTGTTCGCGAGGGCGAACAGCGGAAGGATGACGAAGGCCACGGGGTGGTGCAGCCGGTGCATCAGCGTCTGCGAAGGTGACTGAGCATCCGGTCGTTTCGCGATGAAAGGGATGGCGAACGCCAGCATCACGCCGGCGATGGAGGCGTGGATGCCGGCATTCAGCAGGCAGAACCACATTGCCGCGCCGCCCAGCAGATATGGCCACAGCGCCATTACGCGAAGGGGACGATTGAGCAACAGCAGCGCGGCCCAGATGCCAAGCGCGCCGGCGAGATACGCCACGGAGATCTCCGACGTGTATACCGCCGCAATCAGCGCGATGGCGCCGAGATCGTCGATGACCGCGAACGCCACGACGAACACCTTGAGCGCGGGGGGTACGCGAGCTCCTAGCAAGGCCAGTATCCCGAGCGCGAAGGCAATGTCCGTCGCCATCGGAATGCCGAAGCCCGCCTGCGTCGACTGCCCCGCGTTTAGGGCGAAGTGGAGCAGCGCCGGCGCGGCCATGCCGCCGACCGCCGCGAATACCGGCAGCAGCGCGCCACGTGGGTTCGATAGCTCGCCCACGTAAATCTCGCGCTCCAGCTCGAGCCCGATGAGCAGGAAGAACACCGCCATCAGCGCGTCGTTGATCCAGTGCTCGACGGTCAGCGGCCCGAGAGATGTTTGCCAAGTGGCGAGATAGCCGTGCCCGGCCGGTGAGTTCGCCAGCGCCAGCGACACGATGGTGCAGGCGATGAGCAGCACGCCCCCGAATTGTTCGGAGCGGGCAAAGCGTAGGAATGTGGCGGTGAGATTCATGGCGCGCGGCCATCTTACGACGTGCTAACTTTCGGGTGAATGGCCGAATCACCCCTAGCGCTAGTCATCGTACTGCTCGCCGCATCGGTGTTCGTCGTCACGCTGGCGCGGCGGCTGGGCCTACCGTCCATCCTGGGATACGTGACCGTCGGCCTGATCCTCGGCCCGCATGCGACCGGGGTCTTTCCCGAATCCGAGATCACACATCTGCTGTCGGAGCTCGGCGTGGTGTTCCTGCTGTTCACGCTGGGGTTGGAGTTCTCGTGGCCGCGCATGGTGGCGCTGCGTCGCGAGGTGTTCGGCCTCGGCGCACTGCAGGTGTTCGGCACCACGGCCGCGGTCGCGTTGATCGCGCGCATCTTCGATCTCGCGTGGGCGCAGTGCATCGTGCTGGGCGGTGTGGTGGCCATGAGCTCGACGGTACTCATCGTGCAGCAGCTCGCCGAGCGGGCCGAGCTCAACCGCACGCATGGACGCCTGGCGTTCAGCGTCGTGTTGTTCCAGGACATCGCGGTGGTGCCATTCCTCGCGCTGGCTGCGGCGCTGGCGCCGGGGGGCGAGGCGTTCACGCTGGGCAACACGCTCAAGCTCGTGGGCGCGGGCACGCTGGCGGTACTGGTGGTGCTGGCGGCGGGGCGATGGTTGCTGCGGCCGCTGCTCTACATCATCGCCAACAGCCGTTTGCGCGAGCTCTTCACACTGGCGGTGCTGCTGGTGGCGCTGGCCTCGGCGTGGGCTTCGCAGCTCGCGGGATTGTCGATGGCGCTCGGCGCTTTCCTCGCGGGAATGATGCTCGCCGAAACCGAATACAGTCACCAGGTCGAAAGCGTAATCCGGCCGTTCCGCGACATCCTGCTGGGGCTTTTCTTCATTTCGGTGGGCATGCTGCTCGACTTCTACGCGCTGTGGAGCGAGTTCTGGCTGATCATCGCGCTGCTGCTCGCCCTGGTGCTGGTGAAGGCGGTCATCGCGTCGCTCGCCACGCGCGTCTTCGTGGATTCCAATTTCAAGGCGCTGCGCACCGGCCTCACGCTCGCGGTCGGTGGCGAGTTCGGCATCGCGCTGCTCACGCTGCTGCTGCAGAACCAGTCCATCGACCCCGCGATCGCACAGCCGCTGCTCGTGGCCGTGGTGCTCGCCATGGTTCTCGCGCCCCTCATGCTGGCCAACAACAAGCGGATCGCGCGATTGCTGCTCGGTGAGCGCGGTCCACCGAAGACCGCCATCGAGCGCGAGGACGCCGTGACGCAGGCCGTGGCAAAGCGCGAGCACGTGATCCTGTGCGGGTTCGGGCGCGTCGGACAGAACGTCGCGCGCGTGCTCGAAGCCCAGGGCTTCGAATACATCGCCATCGACCTGGATGCCGTACGTGTACGTGCCGCCCGGCAGATGGGACAGCCCGTGGTATACGGCGACTCGGCCGACGAGCAGGTGCTGGAGGAGGTGGGCCTCGCGAACGCCAACGCGGTCGTGATCTCGTTCTCCGACAACAACACGGCGCTGGCGATATTGCGCAGCCTGCGCAAGCTGCGCGAAGACGTGCCGGTGCTGGTGCGCACGCCCGATGACTCTCGCGCGGGCGAACTGAAAGCGGCCGGTGCGACCGAGGTGGTGCCGGAGGCATTCGAAGCCAGCCTCATGCTGGCTTCGCACGTGCTCATGTCGCTCAAACTACCGGCCGCCACGGTCATGCGCACGATGGCGGAGCTGCGCGGCAACCGCTACGAGATGCTGCGCACCGTGGTCGGCGGCGGCGAGGATCCCGGCGTCGAGGCCGGGTTCGCCGAGCAGGTGCGCTCCGTGGTGCTGCCGCCGGGTTCCTGGTGCATCGGCAAGAACGTGGACGAAGTGCGCAGGGCCGGTGCGCAGGTAGCGTTCACGAGCATCCGCCGGCAGGGCATCCTCGGTCGTGAGCCCTCGGGGGACACACAGTTCGAGGACGGCGACATCGTAGTGATCTACGGTACGCCCGACGCGCTGGAACACGCCGAGGCAGTCTTGCTGGCCGGCTGATGGCGAAGCTGCGCAGCCTCGTGTCGCTGATCCTGCTGCTGCTGCTGGCGGCGGTGGTTTCCCTCTACTCGCTGCGATCACTCTGGCATCGCGATGCGCCGCCATCCGTCGAGGGGACGCCCGCCGTGGTGATTCCGCGAGTGGCTCCTTCCGGCGACCCGCCGCGTGACTCCGTCACGCCGAAGGTTCCGGTTGCGGCCGCGGAACGGCAGGTCCCGGCGAACGCGATTGCGCAGGCATTCCGCGCGGCGACCGATTACCTGGAATTCGTGCGCGGCATCCACGGTGCCGCGAAGGCTGGCGACCCGGCCGCGCAGTACTACCTGTTCCGCTCGCTGGAATACTGTCACGGTTTGTTCCGCGCGTACTTCGGCCGCCCCGGGAAGAGCCGCACTCTCGACGAAGGCCTGCAATGGGCGGCTCGCGGTGCGCCCGCACTCGACGTCGATGAGGCCCGCCGCGTCAATGATCGTTGCCGCGCGCTCGAGGAATCCGACCTCACCGTCTTCGGCGAGCGCGAACAGTGGCTGCAGAGCGCCGCTCTGGCGGGTCAGCCCAACGCCCAGGTCGAGTACGCGGGCAAGCTCTTGTTCTCATCGAATGACCTGCCAGGCGAGGAGTCGGCACGCTCACGCGAGGACGCGCGCGACCTGGTGCGCAAGGCGCTGGCTTCGCATGATCCGGAAGTGATCTTCGCGGCGGGCAATCTCGTCGCCCTGCGCACAGCGCACCCCGAGAAAGACCACGACGTGCTGGCCTGGATGCTCGCGGCCTGCGACCGTGGAATGGATTGCGGTCCAGCGGACGAACGCACCAGGACGATCTGCCGCTTCGACAGCAATTGTCAGCCCTACGAATCGCTGGTGGACATGGTCCGTCGCCAGGTCGAGGATTTCCCCGGCGTCGAAGGCAGGTCCCGCGAGATCAACCGCCTCATCGACGACGGTGACTGGGACGCTTTGGGCTTCGGTTCGGCGGGTTCTCCTTGAGATCGCCGATCTCCGGCACACCCTGATCGCTTCGTCCACCGTGTTCGCCCTTGCGCGCTTTTTCGGCCAGTTGCACGTACACGGCGCGGATCTTCCCGAGTTCCTTCTCCTCCAGTTCTTCCATGTCCATGAGCATGTTGTGCGCGCCCGGCGTGACGCGCAGCAGCTCGTCGAGCTTGATCTGCACGGCTTCGGCGTCGCGGTTCTGCGTGCTCTGGATCAGGAACACCATGAGGAAGGTGATGATGGTCGTGCCGGTGTTGATCACCAGCTGCCAGGTGTCGCTGAAATGGAAGATAGGGCCGGTGATGGCCCAGGCGGCCACGATCAATACCGCGAGAACGAACGTGACGGGCTGGCCGGTGGTGGACGCGGTGCGCTTGGTGAAGCGCGTGAACCAGGAAGCGGATTTCGCGGGAGTCATGTTCCAACCCTCTTGTCGTGCATGTACGAGAGGTTAGTCCGTGGCGTCCGCCGGCAGGTCAGACGGAGTTGGCTTTGTTTGTCAGAGTGCCGCCAAGGCTGATCAAGCGGCTCGCGACTTGGTAACCGAGAGGACGAGCACACTGCCGACGATCATCGCGGAGCCGAGCACCTGCCACAGGTTGAGCCGCTCATGGAAGAACAGCGCGGCCAGCACGATGGTCGTCGGCGGCCCGATGGTGCTGCCGATCGCGGCGCGCGACGCGCCGACGCGGCGCATGCCTTCCGCCTGCAGCAGACCCGGCACGAACATGCACGCGATGCCGAGCACGGCGAGCAACAGCCATTCGGGGCCATCGAGCGCGCGCACCTCGTCGAACGACCTGAACGCCGCGAAGTGGATTGCCAGCAGCACCGCGGCCGAAATCATCGCGATGGCTGCGAAGCGCGTGCTGCCGAGCTCGCGCGTGTAGCGCGCGCCGATGAGGAAATACACGGCGGTGGTCAGGGCCGCGATCAGCACGAGGCCGGCTCCGAAGAGATTGGCGCGCAGCTCCGCGAGATCGATGCCACCCATGGCGAAGAAGATGCCGACGTAAGTCAGCAGCATGGCCCAGACCACGCGCGCCTCCGGCGCACGGCGCTCGATCGATGCACCCAGCGCCACCACCATGGCGGGGTAACTGAACAGCAGTACGCGTTCCACCGAGGCGTCGATGAGCATGAGCGCCCAGAAATCCACCAACGCGCCCACGTAGTAACAGACAACGCCTGCGAGCATGGCCGCGAAGAACGCACGCGCGCGGATGCGCGGTGCGGCGCCGGTCGTTGGCCCGGACCTGCGCAGGGCCAGCCACGCGAACAGCGGCATGGCGAACAGCGCCCGCACGGTGACCAGCACCTCGAACCCGACCCCACGCTGGTAGAGCAGCTTGCCGAAAATGCCTTTGCTGGCGAACAGCATGGCCGCCAGGGCCACGCAGAGCATGCCCGTGCGGTCGCGCTGAGTGGTTAGGGACGATTCGTTCATCTTCGATCCTGTGCGACGAGCCACAGCTTATTGCATTCGAGCCGGGCAGTTGGCCAAATACGGCCTGAGCAGGGGAGGAATTCACTTGGCCATCGGCAATCCCGGGTTTCGCGTGACGGTCCTGCTGCTCGTGTCGGCTGCATGTCTCGTCGCTTGCGGCGGTGGTGGATCCGGCGGTGCCGCGCCGGCGCCGCCGGTCACCACGCCGTCCGGTACGGCCCCCGTGGCTGCGTCCGCCACTCTGTCTACCGACGAAGACACACCGCTCACGGGGACGCTTTCGGCCCAGGATGCCGAGGGTGACCCGATGAGCTTTGGCGTGACGCAAACACCGCTGAATGGCACGGTGGTCGTCGAGCCCACCACCGGGCAATTCACCTATACGCCCAGGGCGGATTTCTCGGGCAGCGATGGATTCTCGTTCTCCGCGGCGGATCGTCGCCTCGTTTCCGCCCCAGCCCGCGTCACGATACAGGTGAGCTCCATCAATGACCCTCCGGTGATCCAGGTGCTGAAATCACCCGGCGCCGGTGAATCCGGCAAGACTGTTTCAGCGACACTGCAGGTGAGCGACCCGGAGACGCGAGTTGCATCTTACGAGGTGACTTTCGCCGATGGTTCGACGGTGCCTGGTCTCTCGATGCGACCGGAAGGTTTCGACTTCCCGCTGGCCGTGACGGATCACCCCGTCACCCTGCAATATCGCGTGCGGGTGTTCGACACGGACGGCAACGTCACGCAGCGTGAATTCACCACCATCGACTGCCCCGTGTCCGCGTCGGGCAACGTGGTGACGCTCGCCGGCGATGTCGCCTCACCCGGCGTGCAGTGGGTGATCACCGGCGACGGCTACACCGCGAGCGAACGCCAGAATCTGCTGCAACAGGCATTCGAAGCCTTCGACTTCACGCTATCGCAGCCCACGATCGCCCGGCACCGGGCGGGGTGGAACGTCCACGTGGTGATGGTCGCCTCGGCGCAGTCCGGCGCGGATATACCGTCGCGCGGGTTTTTCCGCGATACCGCCTTCGATGGCCGCGTCGAGTGCGGTCTCGCGCGTCTCGCCTGCGTGGACTGGGCCAAGGTGCACGAACGGGTACTGCCGGAGATCGTTTTCGACGAACTGCTGGTGATACTCAATTCGCAGGAACGCGCCGGCAGCGGCGCGTCCGACGGCGCCGTGGTGAGCTATGGCGGTGGTGCGGGTGCGCGCGTCGCCTTGCACGAGCTGGGGCACACCTTCGCTGACCTGGCAGACGAATACGTCGACGCCGATATCGCGCCGGGTTTTGCCGCCATCTATGTCGAAGGCGCGCACGCCAACGTGACGCGACTCACTGATCCGCAGCAGATTCCCTGGCGACATTGGTTCGCCGACCCGGCCCGCATCCCCACGCTGCCCGGCGAGAGCGGCATCGGGCGCTTCGCAGGTTCTTACTACCACTCCACGGGTTACTACCGGCCCGCCGACCAGAGCTTCATGCGCGACGACTCGGGCCCGGTAACCGTGGTGCACGCGGAGGCCTGGGTGCGCGCGCTGCATGACCATGTGGACCCAGCTAACTACAGCCATCCCGCGCCGGGCAACGTCGCGATGCACGCGACTGCGCGCACCTTCACCGTGCCGCGGGTCTTTCCCGCGAGCGTGCAGTCGTTGCGCTGGTACCTCGACGGCGTCGAAGATGCGTCCGCACGCGATGACGGCGAGTATGCCTGCTGCACAGGCTTGTCCGGCAGGCACACGTTGCAGGCGAGTTTCGCGGACATCACCGAGGTCATACGTGCGCCCGGCGCCACCGAGGGCAGCGCCTCGGTCCGCTGGGATCTCGACATCGATCCGGACGCGTCCGGGCTGGCGCCGCCTCAGAAGGCGCAGGCATACCCGCAGAACATGCCTGCTCGCGGCGTCATCGTCCGCATGCGCGTGGATGGCTCCGGACACCACGTGGTCGGGCTCATGCCGACCGCGCGACCCATGCGACGGTCCGAGAGGCCCGCGACCTCGGCAGACTCGATCCGCTTCACGCTCACCGATGCCGCGGATGCGACCCTGGCTACGGGCGTCGTCGCGGATCCGCGCATCCTGCGCGGCATGCTGGGCGCTCATGGCAGGCCGGGGCACGCCATCGAGCGGCTCGAGACCGGGCACTACCTCATCCGCGCCAACAACGTGCCGGGGCTGCGCTTTCTACGCATCGAGCCCGCGGGCGCGGCACCAGCCAAAGTCTCGCCCGAGACCGGCCAGGACATCGCCCGCGCGCAGGTGTTCGACCTCGCGCCGCTGCTTCGCGAGTGATACCCGGGCCGGACAATTCTGTAGAATTCCGCGCTCCGTGAAACGCGACGACATCCAATTCCCCGCCAAGCATTCCGCGCTGCGCGACGACGTGCACGTGCTCGGCGTGCTGGTGGGGGACGTGCTCAAGGAGCAGGGCGGCGACGCCCTGTTCGACCTCGTCGAGAAGGACCGCCGCCTATCTATCAAGCGCCGCGCCGGCGACAAGGAGGCGGCGGCCGAGCTCACGATGCAGCTTCGCGGCCGCGCGCCGCAGGTGGCGCGCGACCTGGCGCGTGCGTTCTCCATGTGGTTCCGCGCCGTGAACCTCGCCGAAAAGGTGCATCGCATCCGGCGCCGCCGCCAGTATTTCCTCGAGGCCAGCGAACGCGCGCAGCCGGGCGGTGTGGAAGCCGCGCTCAACGGGCTCAAGGAACGCGGCTACACGCTCGAGCGCGTGCTCGACCTGCTGAAGAAGATCCGCATCGAGCCGGTGTTCACCGCGCATCCCACCGAGAGCGCACGCCGGACCATGCTGCGCAAGAACCAGCGCATCGCCGAGCTCCTGCTCGATCGCCTCGACCCGACGCTCACGCCCGCGGAGCTGCGCCAGAACTGGAGCCGCGTGCGCACCGAGGTGACGACCGCCTGGCAGACCGAGGATCATCCGCGCGAACGTCTGACCGTGGCCGACGAGCGTGAGCACGTGGTGTTCTATCTCGCCGAGATCCTGTATCGCATCCTGCCGGCGTTCTACGACGAGATCGCCGAAGCGCTGTCGAAATTGTACGGCGTGCCCGCGGATTCGCTCGAGCTGCCGGACATGATCCGCTTCGGTACCTGGGTGGGTGGCGACATGGACGGCAACCCCGACGTGCACGCCAAGACGATCCGCGAAACGCTCGCGCGCCAGCATCAGGTCATCGTCAATGCCTATTACAAGGAATGCGGCATCCTCGCGCAGCTGCTGTCGCAGAGCGCGAGCCGCAGCGCCGTGTTGCCCGAGCTCTCGCAGCGCATCGAGCTGTACGCGACGCTGATCCCGGGCGCGCAGGGCAGCACGCCCGCGCGCCACGACCGCATGCCTTACCGCGTGTTCCTCGGGCAGGTCGCCGAGCGGCTGCGGCTCACGTACGACAAGCGTCCGAATGGTTACGAAGGTCCGCAGCAGTTCCTGCGCGATCTCAAGCTCATTTCGACCAGCCTCAAATCCAACAAGGGCTTCCACGCGGGCTGGGGCAACGTGCAGCGGTTGATCCGCCGCGTCGAGACCTTCGGCTTCCATCTCGCGTCGCTCGACCTGCGGCAGACGGCCGAGGTGCATCACTGCGTCATCGGTCGGGGGCTCGATGATCCCCACTGGATGGCGCGCACCCCCACCGAGCGCCATGACCTGCTGGTGAGCGCAATCGAGCGCGACGCGGGCGTGAAGGTGGACCTCGACGCACTGGGCAAACGCACGCTCGGCGTGTTCGAAGCCATGCTCCAGGCGCGTCACCGATACGGGCCCGAGGCCGTGGGCTACTACGTGGTCAGTGGCACGCAGGGCGCCGACGACGTACTCGCGCCGCTGTTGCTGGCGCGCTGGGCCGAAGCCTATGACCGCACCTCGGGCGAAGTGGCCGTGGACATCGCGCCGATGTTCGAGTCGGTGGATTCGCTCGAGCACTGCGGCGACGTCATGCGCATCCTGCTGGGCGACCCGCTGTATCGCCGCCACCTCGAAGCGCGCGGCCGCACGCAGTGCGTGCTGATCGGCTACTCCGACACGAACAAGGAGGGCGGACTTTGCGCCTCGCGCTTCGCCGCGTACCGCGCGCAGGCGGATCTGTCGACCGCGCTGGCCGCGGCCAACGAGCGCCACGTCGTGTTCCATGCGCGTGGCGGCAGCATCGCGCGTGGCGGTTCGCGCATCGATACCCTCGTGCGTACGGCGCCGGTCGGCACCGTCAACGGCGTGCTGCGGCTGACCGAGCAGGGCGAGGTCATCAACCAGGGCTTCGGCCTCAGGCCCATCGCCATGCGCACGCTCGAGCGCGCCTTCAACTCGCTGGCCATTTCGCTGGGCGGCGGCGCCACGGGTGTGACGCCGGGCTCCGAACACCTGCAGTTCGCGGCGCGCGTGGCGGAGGTTAGCCGGCAGGAATATCAACGCTATACCCATGGCGATGCGGAGTTCTTCGCGTGGTTCCACGAGGTGACGCCCATCGACGTCATCGCCCGCATGCAGATCGGCTCGCGGCCCGCCGTGCGACCGGGCAGGGATGGTTTCGATGCGCTGCGCGCCGTGCCCTGGGTGTTCGCGTGGACGCAGTCGCGCCACCTGCTGCCCGCGTGGTTAGGTGCGGGTTTCGGCCTGCGCACCGCCATCGACGAGCTCGGCCTCGCGGTGGCGCGCTCGGCCTACGCCGAATGGAACTTCTTCACCTCGCTGATCGACGATCTCGAAGCCTCGCTCGCGCGCGCGGACCTGGATATCGCGGCGGCCTATGAAGAGCTGGCGCCGGCCTCGCAGGCACGGTTCGGCGTCAAACTACGCGCGGAATTCGCGGTGGTGCGCGACCAGGTGCTGGCCATCAAGCAGACGCAGTACCTGCTCGATCGCGACCAGACGATGCAGCGCTCGATCGAGCTGCGGAACCCCTACGTTGACCCGATCAATCTCCTTCAAGTCGATCTACTAAGGCGATGGAGGGAATCGGGGCGCCAGGACCGCGATTTGTTCGAGGCGCTGCTGGCCTGCACCGCGGGCATTGCGGAAGGGCTGCAAAGTACCGGATGATGGCCCGACATGGAAACACGCTTCGCCAGCAGTCCCAAGGATTCGGGATTCCGCAGTTTTTCCGAGTTCTATCCGTTCTACCTCAACGAACACCGCCATCCGGTGTCGCGCGTCCTGCATTTCACGGGCACCTGGTGCACGGTGATCTGCCTCGTGGTGCTGGCCGCGTCGGGCGAACCGCTCTGGCTGCTGGGTGCCGCGCTGTCGGGCTACACCTTCGCCTGGATAGGGCACTTCTTCTTCGAGCACAACCGCCCGGCCACCTTCCGCTATCCGTTTTACAGCCTGGCGAGCGATTTCCGCATGTGGTGGGAGCTGAACTTGGGCAAACTCAAGTTCCGTGAGCACGACTGAACGGCCGCCTTGGCTGAAAGACTGCTTTGTCTGAAAGACCAAAGGGCAAATCCCTAAAACCCCTTCGCGCACTGCTCCCCTTCCTCGCTCCGTATCGCGGGCGCATGTGGTGGGCCGTCGTCGCGCTCGGCATTGCCGCGGCCGCCATGCTGGCGCTGCCGCAGGCCCTCAAGAACGTCATCGACCAGGGTTTCAGCGCCGCCAATGCCGCCGCGATCGATCGCTACTTCGGCTGGCTGCTGCTCGCGGCCGCGGTGTTCGCCGCCTTCGCATCGCTGCGCATGTACCTGGTCAACTGGATAGGCGAGCGCGTGGTCGCCGACCTGCGCAGCGCCGTCTACCGGCGCGTGCTCGCCATGGATCCGGCGTTCTTCGAGGTCACCAAGACCGGTGAAGTGCTCTCGCGCCTGACTACCGACACCACGCTGATCCAGTCGTTGTCCGGCATCGGCCTGTCGATATTGCTGCGTTCCACGGTGAGCTTCATCGGCTCGCTGGTGCTGCTGCTGCTCACCAGTCTCAAGCTCGCGCTCATCATCTTCGCGCTGATCCCGACGGTGCTCGCACCCATGCTGATCTTCGGTCGGCGCGTGCGGCGGCTGTCGCGCGACTCGCAGGACCGCGTGGCGGATACCTCGGGTCTCGCTGGTGAAACGCTCAATGCCATCCAGACCGTGCAGGCATTCACGCTCGAGGGGTTGCATGGCCGGCGCTACGACAGCGCCGTCGAGGCAAGCTTCAGCACCGCCATCCGGCGCACGCGCGTACGCGCGTGGCTGATCGCCGCGGCCATCATGATGACCTTCGGCTCCGTCACCCTGGTGCTGTGGCTGGGCGCGCGCGCCGTGCTCGCCGGCACGATGACCGGCGGCGACCTCGCGAAATTCCTCAGCTATGCCATCTTCATGGGCACCTCCGTGGGCGCGCTCTCGGAGATGTGGGGCGAACTGCAGCGCGCGGCGGGCGCCATGGAGCGCACCGTGGAGCTGCTGCACTCGGAACCGAGCATCGTCGTCCCCGAGGTGCCCACGCCGCTGAACCCGGAGGCCCGTGGCGCGATCCGCTTCGAGCATCTCTCGTTCAGCTATCCCTCTCGGCCCGACGCCCGCGCGCTCGACGACTTCGACCTCGAGATCGCGCCGGGCGAGACGGTCGCCTTCGTGGGCCCGTCGGGCGCGGGCAAGAGCACGGTGTTCCAGTTGCTGTTGCGCTTCTATGACCCGAAGGCGGGGCGCATCCTCATCGATGACGTCGACATCGCGCAGGCGGACCCGGGCGCGGTTCGTTCGCGTGTTGGAGTCGTCCCGCAGGAGACCATCATCTTCGGCGCGAGCGCACGCGAGAACATCCGCTACGGTCGGCCGGGCGCCTCCGATGCGCAGATCGAAGACGCCGCGCGCGCCGCAGCGGCCGATGAGTTCATCCGCAAGCTGCCCGAGGGCTACGACACCTTTCTCGGCGAGAAAGGCGCGCGGCTGTCGGGCGGGCAGAAGCAGCGCATCGCCATCGCGCGCGCCATCCTGAAGAACCCGCCGATCCTGCTGCTGGACGAGGCGACCAGCTCGCTCGATTCGGAGAGCGAGCGCGTGGTCCAGGACGCGCTCGAGCACCTCATGCGTGACCGCACCACCCTGGTCATCGCGCACCGTCTGGCCACCGCCATCAATTCCGACCGGATCGTGGTGGTCGACCGCGGGCGCATCGTCGGCACGGGGCGGCACGAAGAGCTGCTGCGCGACAATGCGTTGTACGCGCGGCTCGCGGCGCTACAATTTGGCGAGAGAGAACCAGCTAACACTGATCCCGCGTGACGAAGGAGGGCCCCATGGCCTACGTCGACGGCTTTCTGATCCCGGTGCCAAAGCGCAGCCGCAAACGCTATCGCGACGTGTCACGCGAGGCCGGCAAGGTGTGGATGGATCATGGCGCCCTCGGCTACCACGAATGCATGGCCGACGACGTGCCGGTGGGCAAGACGACCTCGTTCCCGCGCGGCGTGAAGCTCCGGAAGGGCGAGGAAGTCTGGTTCTCGTGGATCGTCTACAGGTCGCGCAAGCATCGCGACAGCGTGAACGCAAAGGCGATGAAGGATCCACGGCTCGCTCACATGATGGATCCGAAGGCCATGCCGTTCGACAGCAAGCGCATGGTGTTCGGCGGCTTCCGCATGATGGTGAATCTCAAAGCAATCGCGTAAGTCCGCGGTAATAAAGGTGAAACGCTGCGCGGGCATTCTCGGCTCACTCCTTTATATGCAGCGGAGCCCGAAAGACCCATGCGCCACTCTGAAAAGTCGAACAGGACGCGGCTGCGATCGGTATTCCTCTCGGACGTGCACCTGGGCTCGAAGGACTGCCGGGCACGGGAGCTCCTGGATTTCCTCTCGGGTATCGAAACCGACTATCTATTCCTGGTCGGTGACATCGTGGACTTCTGGAGCCTGCGACGCGCATTTCACTGGCCCCAGGAGCACAACGACGTGCTGCGCACCGTGCTCGCCATGGCGAAGGAGGGTACGAAGGTCATCTACGTGCCGGGCAACCACGATGAGGACATCCGGGAATTCTGCGGATCGCAATTCGGCAATCTGACCATCCGACGAAAGTACGTGCATGCGACCGCCGACGGGCGCGAGTTCCTCGTCATGCATGGCGACGAATTCGACACCGCCGTGAAGTGCAGTCGGTGGCTGGCGCGATTCGGAGCCGCCGCGTACGAATTCATGATGCGCATCAACCGGGGTGTCAACCTGTGCCGGCGGATGCTCGGCATGCCGTACTGGTCGCTGGCCACGTACGTGAAGCTGCGGCTCGGCAACGCAGTGCGGTACGTGCAGGCTTTCGAGACCGCCGCGGCCCAGGCGGCGCGATCGCGCAACCTGAGCGGCATCATCTGCGGGCACATCCATCGTGCGGGTGTCCGGGTGATCGATGGCGTGCTCTACTGCAACGACGGCGACTGGGTCGAGAGCTGCACGGCGCTGGTCGAGTCCGAGAGCGGGCAGCTGCTTCTATGGCAGCATGGCGCGATGCTCGAAGGCGAAGAGATCGGAGAGCTGATCGGCATCGCGGCCTGACAGTACACCTAACAGGGGTTCCCCCAGTATCCGTACCGGGGGAACGTACGGGGCGCGCGCCGATTGTGGAATAATTCCGGCGATGCAACTCCGATATCGCACTCTCAACGTGTTCACCACGGGTGGCGCCCGGCTGTCGGGCAATCCCCTTTGCGTGGTGGAAGATGGCAGCCAGCTCGACACCACGCAGATGCAGGCGCTGGCCCGCCAGTTCAACTTGTCCGAGACCACGTTCATCCTGCCGTCCAAGCGCGCCGCCGCGCTGGTCCGCATCTTCACGCCGGCCTACGAGATGCCATTCGCCGGCCACCCGACGCTGGGCACGGCGCACGTGGTGCGCGCGCTCGGGCTCGGCGGTGACCAGCTGGGTCTCGAGATGCGCGCCGGCATCATCCCGGTGACGTCCAGTGGCGACCACTGGACCCTGCGCGCGCAGCCGGGCAGCACGCGGCTCGTGGACGTGCCGCCGTCCGAGCTCGCGAAGTTGTTAGGCCTCGACTCCGGCGACATCGGCTTCCAGCCGCTCTGGGTCAAGGCGGGCCGCGAGCAACTGGTGGTTCCATTGACGAGCGAGGCCGCCGTGCGCCGCGTGAGGCCGCGGCCCGAGCTCTTCGAACGCATCAAGAGCGCCGATGGTGCGGGACAGGTCTACCTTTTCGCCTCGACCGGCGGCAAGAGGATCCTGAGCCGATTCTTCTTCCCCGATGGCACGGCGATACTCGAAGACCCGGCCACGGGCTCGGCCTGCGCCAATCTCGGCGCGTGGTTCGTGGCCATGGGACGCCGGCCACCGCTCCAGTTCGAAGTGAGCCAGGGCGAGTACGTGGGCCGCTTGTCAACCCTGCAGCTGGAAGTGAATTCCGACAACGAAGTATTCGTCGGAGGCGACGTCATCGAGATAGGATCGGGACAACTCAGTCTCTAGGAGCTCTCGATGAGCGACACCTATCACAAGCGCAAGGTGGGCAACCGCACCTTGGCGCCCGAAACCCAGATGATGGGCTTCGGTTTCGATCCGTCCCTGTCCGAAGGCGCGCTGAAGCCGCCGATCTTCCTGACGTCCACCTTCGTCTTCCGCAATGCGCAGGATGGCAAGGATTTCTTCGACTACACCTCGGGTCGCAAGCAGCCGCCGCCGGGGCAGGCGCCGGGCCTGGTGTACTCGCGGTTCAACAACCCCAATCTCGAAGTGCTCGAGGATCGACTCGCCCTGTGGGAGGGTGGCGAGAGCGCCGCGGTGTTCTCGAGCGGCATGTCCGCCATCTCGACCACACTCTGGGCCTATCTCAAGCCCAACGACACGCTGCTCATGAGCGAGCCGTTGTATGGCGGCACTGAAACGCTGATCGACAAGACATTGCCGGCATTCGGCATCGGTGCGGTCCGCGTATCCGACGCAGTCAATCGCGAAGCGGTGATGGCGGGCGCGAAACGCGCATTGGACTTGGCCAAGGCCAGGGGCGGGCGGGTCGGCCTCCTGGTGACCGAGACGCCGGCGAACCCCACCAACAGCCTCGTCGATCTTGCGCTGTGGCGCGAGGCCTCCGAATGGCTGGCGGCGCAGCAGGGCGGCGCGCGGCCGCCGGTCGCGGTCGACAACACTTTTCTCGGTCCCGTGTTCCAGAAGCCGCTCGAGCACGGTTCGGATCTCGTGATGTATTCGCTGACCAAGTACGTCGGCGGCCATTCCGATCTCGTCGCGGGCGGCGTGATCGGCGCGAAGGCGCTGATGCAGCCGGTACGAGCGCTGCGCAGCGCGCTCGGCACGCAGCTCGACCCGAACACCTCGTGGATGATCATGCGCTCGATGGAGACGCTGGCGCTGCGCATGCGCGCGGCGGCGGACAACGCGGCGCGCGTCGCCGGTTATCTCGCGCAGCACGCGAAGATCGCCAGTGTCAGCTACCTCGGACATCTCAAGGCCGGTGATCCACGGGCCGACGTGTTCGCGCGGCAGTGCAAGAGCGCGGGCTCGACATTTTCATTCTCGATCCGCGGGGGTGAGGCGGAAGCCTTCCGCATGCTCGACGCGCTGCAGGTGATGAAGCTGGCGGTGAGCCTCGGTGGCACTGAGACGCTGATCTCGCATCCTGCGTCCACCACGCACTCGGGCGTGCCGAAGGAGACGCGCGACCGGATGGGCGTCACCGATGCACTGATACGCATCTCGGTGGGCATCGAGAACGCGGATGACCTGATCGCCGACCTTGAACAAGCGCTCGAAAAGATTTGATTGGCGCTGCCGCTTCGGCGGCATGAGGAGAGGTGCGTGAGCGCCTCGGAAGGCACGTGGGTGATGCCGCAGGACAGTTTTTCGCCGGCCCGCGTGCACGGCAGCTGCCTTTGCGGTGCGGTGCGCTGGTCCTACGATGCGCCGTTCACCAGCATGCTTCACTGCCACTGTTCGGCGTGCCGCAAGCATCACGGCGCGCTCTTCGCCACCACCGTGGCAGGGCCGCTCGACAGCTTCCACTGGCGCAGCGGCACCGAGAAGATAGGCACGTGGATGTCCTCGCCGCGCGAGCGGCGCAGCTTCTGCGCCCGGTGCGGTTCGAAGGTGCCGCGCGTGGAGCACGATTCGCAACGCGTGTTCATGCCCGCTGGCGCGCTCGTGGGCGAGCTCGGCATCCGGCCGCAGGCGCACCTGTTCGTCGGTTCGAAACCCGCGTGGCACGCGCTCGCCGATTCGCTGCCCCAGCACGATGCCTATCCACCCGAATGGCGGGCGGCGGCCGTCGACAATGCGCCGCGCGCGACGCGCGACCGCGTGATGTCCGGCAGCTGCGCCTGCGGCCGCGTGCACTTCGAAATGGATGGGCGGCCGCTGCTGATGATGCATTGCCATTGCACCCGGTGCCAACGCTCGCGCGGCACCGCCCACGCGACCAATCTCGCCTGGAAGATCGACGCGGTGAGATTCGTCACCGGTGAGGATGCGATCACCGACTTCGACCTGCCCGGGGCGCAGTTCTTCGGGACCACGTTCTGTTCGCATTGCGGGGGATTCGTGCCGCGGCGCTCGCAGGGCCGCGGCTGGGCCGTCGTGCCGGCGGGAAGTCTGGATACGGATCCGGAGATAACGGCACGCGGGCATCAATTCGTGGGTTCCAAAGCGCCGTGGTTCGAGATCACCGATGGGGTGCCGCAGTTTCCCGAGTCCGCGCCGCGTTGATCAAAGGGGACAGATCTATTTTCCTGTGAGGGAAAATAGATCTGTCCCCTTTTTGGCCGGCCAATTGAGCAAATTCCCTATTGTCTCCACGTCCATTCCGACAGCTCGCTTCCGCCGTCCTGCCACGCGCCAACGATCGACTCAGGCGATACTTCGCCCCGGACGCCACTTCTCGGCGCAGGGACAAGTCATGGGAAATCTCGCCACCGTGAAGCCGCATGAGCAGCGCTTGCTCATCGAGGGCTTCGATCTGGAACGTCAGCTCAAGGTCGCCGAACGGCGCTACGCGGAAGCGCGCAGCTCCGCCGACAAGGCGCGCGAGGAATGGCGGGCGTTGACAGTGCTCGCGGGCGCGAAAGCCGAGGCGATCAGCGCGGCGCGAGAGCGATTCGAAGCGGTGGCGGCACGCTGCAATCGTCTGCGTTCGGTGATCGAGGGTCTCGAAGAACGCCTGGACTATTGAGCTTCTATTGCCTGTGGCCCGAGGGCGGGGGTACCGCCCCCATCGGATTCGAATTGTTGTCGGGCCGGAACAAACTGGCATCGGGTTCATTGCGCTGGATTTGGCGCAATTTGTACTTTGTCTCACCCGTGCGCGGATCCTTGTACGTGGCTTCCACCACGACCTGCAGGTCCTTCCCATACCACTGCTCGGCGCTCATCTTCACCGGCTGCTCATTGCCCATGGCGCCCGCGGGAATGGTGGCTTCGACCCGTCTACCCGTGAGCGTCTGGCCATCGACCTCGCGCTCGCCCAGCTTCACGGGCGGCGACACCTTCAATGGCAAACCGGCCGGACGCGGCGGCCCGACGGTGATGTCGGGCTCATTGGCCGCGCGGCAGGGCGCGATCGCAATGGTGACCACCTGGCCATCGGGCCGCAGCATGTAGCGCTCGCGCGCCGCGGGATCGTCGATGACGGTGAGCTTCGAGTTGATCTCCACCGGCGTCGGCCCGCCGATGGAGGTGAGCTCGAACTCCGAGCGCGTACGGCCATCGCTGTCGCGCCATACGCGCACGGTGTTCTGGCGCACCACGCGGCTGCCATCGGCGGTGGTGGTGGTGGTCTGGCTCGTGCCCATGGCCGAGTACGGCGCGCCGGTGACCAGGCGCACGTTGTCAGGGGCGGTGCGCGGGTTCGTGGGAGCGGGCGGACACACGGGGATCGCCGTTTCCTGGCCGAACGACGGCGCAGCCCAGGCCATGAGCAGCGCCGCGTTCAATGCCACGGCCGATGCGCCGCCAGTGCGCTTGCGAAGTACTCCCTTACTGAAATTGTAACGTGACGCCATCTTTGTTAGTCCGCTGATGGGCGGCGCTCTCCGCCGGGACGATGCGCTCGATGCGCACCGTGCCGTCGTTGGACACCACCACGTCGATCCAATATCGCTTGCCCATGCTCTTGGAATTGGGCTTCACGGCCACCAGGGTCCCTTGCGGGGAGTATTCCGCTGGAATGGTGAGTGCCACGGAATCGCTGGGCCACATGCCGAGATCCTCGGGCGCCCACCGCACCTGCTGCGCAGCCTCGCGCGCCAGGGAGTTGACCGCGGCCACGTTGCTCGACCGCTCGAGTCGCATGCCGATGATGATGCCGGAACTGATGGCCAGCACCGCGAGACTTGCCGCCGCGGCCCAGGCAAATGGGCGCCGCCAGTGGCGCGCGGCGCGCGGCGCAGCTTCGCGCCGGAACATACCGGGCCGAATGATTTCGGGCGGAGCTGCGACCAAGTGACCGATTCGCGCATCCAGGGAATCACTGGGCGTGATCTGCCCGAGGTCGCGCGCATATTTTTTCATCAACCTCGCGACGCCGGAATGCAGCTCTGCGGTCATGACAGACCTCTTTGCGCCATCGGCAGTCGATCATCGACGATCGCCTCCATCGACACCAGCCGTATCGTCAGCAACGCGCGCGCGCGGTGCAGTCGCGAACGCACCGTGCCGACGGGCACCTGGAGGATGTTCGCCACGGCGGCATACGGGAGTTCTTCGAGATCACAAAGCGCGATGATCTCGCGATGCTGCAGTGGCAGCTCGAGCATCGCCCTGCGGAACGCGGCCGTTTCTTCCGAACGCGCGATTTCATCGGCCGGGTTCTGCGTCGGCGCCTGGGGCTCGGCGCCATCGTCCCCGGTGTCGAGCGCGACCCAGCGCTTTTGCTGCCGGTAGTAGCGGCTCACACGGTGGCGCAGCACCCCGCATAGATAGCCGTACACCGACCCGAGCGCCGGATCGAAGCAGAAAGGCTCGCGCAGCAACGCGACGAAGGTGTCATGCACCAGGTCTTCGGCTGCCTGTCTCGAGCGGCACATCGCGGCGGAGAAACGCAGCAGAGCGCGGCCATGCTTCTCGTACAGCGGCCGCAGCGCGGTGGCATCGCCCGCGGCGAGCTGTGCCATGTAGTGGGTATCGTCGCCGTTCTCGTGCATCTGAACCCGGGTCGTTGTCGTTCTTCGGGCGCCAACGTTTGGATGGCGTTCGCGCCAAAAGTTCCTGACGACCAGGTCAGGTTCGTTCGACGAGTACGCCAATGACATAACCTTCACCGTGGACTGTCTTGATGATGCGCGGGCCTCGCGCATCGTCGCGGAGGACCTGCCGAAGCCGGCTGATGCGCACGTCGATGCTCCGGTCGAAGGGGCCGGCATCGCGGCCGCGCGCGAGCTCGATGAGCTTCGGGCGCGAGACCACGCGGTTGCCATGCGCGAGCAGAGAAGAGAGCACGCGGAACTCGGCATTGCGCAGCACCGCGGGCTTTCCCTCGGGATCCGAAAGCTCGCGCGCGACGATGTCGAGTTGCCAGCCGCCGAACCTGAAGAGACGCGCGCGCGCGGCAGGGGCGGTGCCGGCGGCGCCGCTCGCGCGGCGCAGGATATTACGGATTCGCGCCTTCAGCTCGCGCGGGTTCACGGGCTTGGTCAGGTAATCGTCGGCGCCCATTTCGAGGCCGACGATGCGGTCCACCGCATCGTCGCGGCGCGCGAGAATGATGAACGGCAGCTCAGTGCCCGCCCTGAAGGCGCGCGCGATGCGCGCACCACTTTCTTCGCCGAGCTGCAGGTCGATCACCACGAGATCGATACGAGCGCGCTCGAGAGCTCTTTGCATGGCGAGGGGGCTGGTCGCCGTGGTCACCCGGTAGCCGTCGTGCTCCAGGTGCGCCGCGAGCGCGGCGCGCGCTTCGCGGTCTTCGTCGACGATGAGTATGTGTTTGCTGCTGGGCATCCGGGCCATGGACATCGGACTCACGAGGGCGTTCAGCATCATTGCCACCAGCGGGGCAAAAGGTTCCATCGACGAATTCCGTAACCTTTCGCAACACTCGGAAACAATTTCCGACGAACCGCAATGCGCGTTGCGGGTCGTATTGCGCAATGAAAACGCCCGGTCGTCGCGCCCTCTGGTCCCTCCTGCTGATAGTTAGTGTGCCCGCCGTGGCCCAGGAACCTGCGTATACCAGCGGCGAGGCATCCCGGGAATTCACCGTTACCGGCATCCGGGTCGAAGGCCTGCAACGCATCACCGAAGGCACCGTGTTCAACCAGCTGCCGGTGAACATCGGCGACGTCGTCACGCCACGGCGCCTGCGCGAGGCACTGCGCGCGCTCAACGACACAGGCTTCTTCAGTGACGTCGAGTTGCGTCGTGAAGACCCGGGCGTGCTCATCGTGGTGGTGCAGGAGCGTCCGTCCATCCGCGATTTCAAGGTGACGGGGAACAAGGAGGTGAAGAGCGAAGACCTGGTGAAGTCGCTGCGCAACGTGGGCCTCGCCAGCGGGAAGATATTGAACCGCTCGACGCTCGAGGACGCGCGCCAATTCCTGCTGGAGCAATATTTCTCGCGGGGCCGCTACGGCGTACAGGTGGACGCCAGGGTCGAGGAGGCCGCCGGCAACCTCGTCGACGTGCATCTCGACATCGACGAGGGAAAACGCGCGCGCATCCGGCAGATCAGCATCGTCGGCAACCATAAATTCCCGCAGAAGCAGTTGCTCGACGCGCTGGAGCTGCACTCCAGCAACCTGCTGTCTTTCTACCGTCAGGATGACCGTTACTCGCGTCAGTCGATGGAAGGGGATCTCGAGAAGATCCGTTCCTACTACATGGATCGCGGCTACGCCGACTTCGAGATCACCTCGACGCAGGTGTCGCTTGCACCCGAGAAGGATGATCTCTTCATCACCATCAACCTGCACGAGGGCGAGACCTGGAAGCTCGGCGCGGTGAAGCTCGCCGGACGCTTCGTGGTGCCCGAGGCCATCCTTCGCCAGTACGTCATCGTGCAGCCGGGCGATCAGTACTCGCAGCGGCTGATCTCGGCCACCGAGAAGGCGCTCACCGACCGGCTCAGCGAAGCGGGCTATGCCTTCGCCGATATCGCCGTGGTGCCGACGGCCGACAGCGACAAGCACGAAATGGCACTCACTTTCATGATCGAGCCGAATGCCCGCGCCTACGTACGGCGCATCGAGTTCTCCGGCGTGCAGAAGACCAACGACGAGGTGCTCCGCCGTGAAATGCGGCAGTTCGAGGGCGCGGTGCTGTCCAACAACGCGCTGACCCGTTCAGAGGAGCGCCTGCAGCGGTTGCCTTACATCAAGTCAGTCGAGAGCGAGACCAAGCGCGTGCCGGGCTCGGCGGATCTCGTCGATGTCGAATTCAAGGTGGAGGAGGGGCCGTCTTCCCAACTCGGCGGCGGCATCGGCTACTCCGAACGCCAGTCGTTCCTGCTGAACGGCAGTTTCGTCGACAGCAATCTGTTCGGCACCGGCGACCGCTTCGCGCTCGAGCTCAATGGCGGCAAGTACAGCCGGGTGTTCAGCATTCAGCACACGGATCCGTTCTTCACGGTGGATGGCATCTCGCGTTCGCTGAGTGCGTCATACGTCGAGCGCGAGCGACTCACTTCGTCGTTCTCGGCGTTCACCACCAAGACGTACTCGACGGGTTTCAGCCTGGGCTACCCCGTTTCAGAGGATCAGTACCTTAGCCTCGGCCTCAACTACAGCCACGAGGATCTCGCCACGGTGCGCAGCAGCTCCTCGCAGCTGCGCGAGTGGGTGCGCAACAACGGCGACTACTATTTCCGGCGCGTCGGCAGCGATCCCATTCTCGGCACCATCATCGACTCGGTGGAGCTCACGGGTGGCTGGCTCTGGGAAAGCCGCAACCGCACGCTGTTCCCGACCAGCGGCGGTCAGCACCGCCTGACCTTCGGCATCACTCCGCCCGGCAGCGCCGTGGAATACGCGACGGTCAATTTCCGTTCTCAACAATTGTTCCACATCCCCGGCTGGGATTTTCTCGACAACTTTCCGATCCAGGTCACCACGAACATCGGGTGGACCACGGCGCTGGGCGACACCACGGCCACGCCGCCGCACCGGCACATCTTCATGGGCGGCAGCGACTCGGTGCGCGGCTTCCGCGACGGTTCGCTGGGTCCGCGCGACTCGCTGGGCAACCCGTACGGGGGCGATGCGGGGTTCTCCACGCAGTTCGATCTCGTGATGCCGCTGCCGCAGAAATTCCAGACCTCGGCGCGGCTCAGCCTGTTCTTCGACGCCGGGCAGTCTTACTACCTGGGAGACACGCAGTTCCGCAATCCGCGCGGCGACCGCACCGACTACAAATTCGACCTCGGTGAGGTGCGCACATCGGTGGGCGCCGCCGTGCAATGGCTGTCGCCCATGGGGTTGTTCCGGTTCTCGTATGCGGTGCCGCTGCAGTTCCAGGATTCCACGCGGCGCCGATTCGGCGACGAGATCGAGCAGTTCCAGTTTTCGGTGGGCACGGCATTTTGAAGCCCGCCCGGAGACGCCCTTCAGTTGGAGATTCATGCATGAAGTTCTTGAATGGTTCGATCCGTACGGGCCTGTTGCTGGTCGCGGCAGTGCTCGCGTCCTGTGGTGGCGGCGGCGAGGAGAACGGTGACGATCCGAAGATCCGTTTGCTGAATCTCAGTGCCGGCTATTCGTCGCTGGACATGATGACCAACCTCGATTCGGACGACGATGACGAGGACGAGGAGCAGATCGAGAACGTCGCGCTCGACGCGGTGAGCGAGTACGTCACGCTGGATCCCGACGACTACACCATCAAGCTCAGCCGCTCGGGGTCGGGCACCGTGCTGCGTTCGTTCACGGGCGAGGAGCTGGTGGAAGACACCGTGAACACCTACGTCGCCTTCGGCGAAGTTGGCCAGTTCGGTGCGCTGCGCATCGACGAGTCGCTGGATGACGCCGACGCCGGCGAACACAAGCTGCAAGTCGCCAATGTCTCCACGGCGGGCTCGCTCGACATCTATCTGACGGAGGCGGATACCGACCTTGATGACACGACGCCGGTGCTCTCGGGGGCGTCGGCGGCGATGTCTTCGCTCACCGTGGACAGCGGCACGTACCGACTGCGCGCGACCGCGCCGGGCGACACCGATGACGTGCGCCTCGACGTGCCGAACTTCGCGCTGAGCGACGAGGGCGTGAGTACGCTGATCCTCACGGCCACCCAGGGCGGCATGCTGGCCAATGGCGTCTATCTTCCGCAGCAGGGCCAGCCGACCAAGCTGAACAACACCAGGGCGCGCGTACGCACCGCGGTGGCGTTGGCAAACGGCGCGGCCGCCACGGTGCAGATCGACGGACGCACGGTGTTGACGTCCGCGACCGCGGGCGTGATCTCGAGCCGCTACTCGATCTTCGATTCGGGCTCACGCCCTGTCAGGCTCACCGTGAACGGCGCGGTGGTGACGGTTCCCGACATCCCGCTGACGGCCGGCGCCGACTACACACTCATGATCTGGAGCAACGGCGCCGGCCCGCAGACCAGTCTCATCGAGGATGACAATCGGCTACCGGAAGGCGGTTCGGGCCTGACCAAGATCCGTGTGCTCAACGGCATGTCCACGCTCGCCTCACCGATCACGTTGTCGGTCGACTTCTCGCCGGTCATCGAGGGCACGCTCACGGGGCAGGTATCGGATCCGGAGGAGGTGACCGCCGGGACCGATCGCCAGTTCGACATCACCAATACGTCCACCGCCGCGCTGGTGCTGACGCGGACATCGATCACCTTGCAAGGGAATTCCGTGTACACCTACTTCATGACCGACAACGGCGCGACGCCGGTCGGCGTACTGCGCCGGGACCGTTGATGCTTAATGGGGACATTCCTCATTTGCTAGCAAATGGGGACAGGGCTCGACGCCAGGCCCGTCGCGTTTCACTGCGGTCAGCGCAGATTCGTGGCGGGCCTCATGCCCGCGGCAGGCGTAATTTCCCTGCATGCCAAGGACTGCCCGCGCCATCGTTGCAAACTACTGCTACCACGTCATCAACCGAGGCAACAAGAAAGCAACCGTATTCCACGAGCGCGCGGACTACGAACAATTCCTCGCGCTCGTGGCCCGCGCACAGAAGCGATTGAACCTGCCGTTGATTTCAGCTTGCCTCATGCCCAATCACATCCATCTGGTAGTCAGGCCGTGCCATGCCGACGACCTTGCTCGCTGGACACATTGGACATTTACCACGCATGTCCGCTGGCACCACGCCAAATACGGCACCATCGGCAGGGTATGGCAAGGCCGCTTCAAGGCTTTCGCCTCCCAAAGCGATCACCATCTGCTCACGGTGATGCGCTACGTCGAGCGCAACGCGTTACGCGCGAAGCTCGTGGAACGCGCGGAGGATTGGGAATGGGGCAGTCTGGCGTGGCGCCGCGCCCAGCTTCCTCCCGTGGCACTGGCGGAATCGCCGGCGCCACTCCCGTCCTATTGGCGCCATTTGGTCAATGAACCCCAAACCGCGGCGGAACTGGCAGAGCTCCGCGCGTGTGTCAACCGCCAGCGACCTTTCGGCGACGAGGAGTGGGTAAGGCAGCATGTAACCAGCTTCGGACTCGAGCAGTCTATTCGTCGCGTGGGTCGGCCAAGCAGATCAGCCCTGTCCCCATTTGCTAGCAAATGAGGAATGTCCCCATTAAGTCCGGCGAGACAGGGAGTTCAGCTCGCGTTGCAGAACGTCGGGTTCCACGGGCTTCACGAGGTGCCGCGCAAACCCGGCTTGCCTCGACTGCGCGCGATCCTCGGGGAAGCCGTAGCCGGTGAGGGCCACCAGCCGTACCTCCTGTCCCTTGGGATGCGAGCGGATGCGGCGCGCGAGCTCGTATCCATCCATGCCGCCCGGAAGCCCGATGTCGATGAACGCCACGTCGAAGTTCGCGGAGTCGAGCACCGCCAGCGCATGTTCGCCGTCCGCCGCCTCGCGCACGTCGTGTCCGTGGGCGCGCAGCACCGCGCGATACATCTCGCGCGAGTCGTGATTGTCGTCGACGAGCAGCACGCGCCGGGACTCGACGTAGCGCTGCACCGGGCCGGTACCATTGACCGCATTGGCGGCACCATCGAGCTGCGCATCGGGAGCCGCGGTCAGCGGGATGCGCACTTTGAACGTAGCGCCGCGGCCGTCGCCGTCGCTCGTGGCTTCGACGCTGCCGCCGTGCAATTCCGCGAGCCGGCGCACGAGCGTCAGCCCGATGCCGAGTCCGCCACGTGAACGGTCGATGGTGTGATGCGCCTGCACGAAGAGATCGAAGATCCGCGGCAGCATTTCCGTCGGGATCCCCACACCCTGGTCGGTGACTCGCAGCACGGCGAAGCCGTCCTCGCAGCTCACCTTCACGATGACCGGCCGCTCGGACTGCGAGAACTTGAGCGCATTGGAAATGAGATTGCCGGCGATCTGTTCGAGACGCACGGCGTCGCCATGCACCCAGGCGTGCTCGCAGTCGACCTGTATGCGCGCGAAGTTCGGGTTGCCCGCGGCGAGCGTGGTGACCGACGCCTTCACGCACTCGCCGAGATTCACGGCACGCCGTTTGAGCACGATCTTGCCGGTGACGGCCCGGCCCACGTCGAGCAGGTCGTCGACGAGCCGGGCCATGTGCAGCACCTGGCGCTTGATGATGCCCGTGGCGCGCAGCGCCATGGGGTCGGAATGGCCGATGATCGACAGCGCATGCACCGCGCCCTGGATGGCGCCCAGCGGGTTGCGCAGTTCGTGCGCCAGCATGGCGAGGAATTCGTCCTTCGAACGGTTCTCGCGCTGGGCGCGGGCGAGCGAACTGATATCGCTCATGATGAGCGTGCGGTGCTCGACGTCGTCGAGCACGATGGTGCTCACCGTGATCTGCACCTCGGTCGCTTCCACGCCGTCCAGCACCAGCCGGGTGGTGTAACGACCGGTGCCGTGCTCGAGGATGGTCTGGAGTATCTCCGCCTCGGTCGACGGTAGATAGGTGCGGACCGGCTTGCCGAACACCTGCCCGAGCGGCTGGTGCACCAGGTCCGCGAAGCGCTGGTTGCAGTAGACGATGTCACCGGTGACGGACAGCGTGGCCGCGCCTTCCTGCATGCGCTCGACGAGCGCGCGGTATGGAGCGTCGGCGCTGCGCAGCGTGAAGACGCGTCGTTCGCCGCTCTCGTCGGCCAGCAGCAGCGCGTCGATCTCGCCGCTGTAGATGGCCATGAGATTGTTCTCGGCCTCTGAAAGCCGCTCGCGCAACTCCTCGATGCCGAGCTCGTCGAGGTCAGCGCTGATCATCGGAAGGCAGCCCCAGGCCGTGCAACAAACGTTGGCGGTTCGACATGTCGCCGACCAGCAGCCGGACCGGCAACGGCCTCGCCTTGATGAGCGTCGGGATCGCGACCACCTGGTCCTGCATGATCCGCGCCGGCGTCTGGTAGACGTCGATGATCTCGAGATCGTAGCTGCCCGCGAGATGCTCCTCGCAAACCGCGCGCACGTGCTCGATGGCCCGCGTCGAGCGCGGAGTCATGCCCGTGACGTACAGCCGCAGGGCGTACTTTTCCGACGGGCTCAAGCACTGGCCCGGCGTGGTCGCGGGCGCAGATCCAGCCCCACGAGAACGCGATCGGTGTTGGAGAGGTCGCCGATGATCTTCTTCATCGGCGGTGGCAGTTTGCGGACCAGCGTGGGCAACGCCAGGATCTGGTCGCCGCGTCCGAGCGCCGGGTTCTCGAGCAGGTCCACCACCTCGATGGAATAGCGCCCCGCGAGATGTTCCTCGCAGATCTTCTTGAGGTTGGAGATTGCGCGCGTGGCCTTGGGAGTCTGGCCGGCGATGTACAGGCGCAGCTGGAACTCATTGCTGTTGCCCGGGCTCATTTCTTCCTCCGCGGCGCGGCCTTGCTGCGCGTCGTGCCGGCCATCGCGGGCTTGCGCTCGGCTGGCAGCAGCTCGATGCCATGCGACGTGAAGCGGAACGAGCGGATTTCGTCGGAGTGCGGCATGCCGCGTGACTTGAGCACGTTGATCCGGCGGACACGGCTCATGCCGACGATTTCCGCCTCCACGAGCAACCAGGAATCCATGAGTGACGAGATCAGGGTCTCGCTGCTCGCGATCGGATGAGCGGGCGATCTGAGGCTCGAGAACATCGCGGTGACGCCGCGCATCTTGAGGAAATCGATGAGGCGCGTGAGCATGGTTCGCACATCTGCCTCGGTTCCCACCGCCATGAGATTGGTGATCGGGTCCACTATCACGACATCCGGGGCGAACACCTCGACGCCTTGATGCATGGCGAGCAGATGGGTTTCGAGACCATGGCGGCTGGGCCGGTCGGCTTGGAATCGCAGGAGCCCCTTGTCCACCCAAGGCTGCAGATCGATGCCCGCCGCCTTCATGTTGCGAAGCAGCTGCCGAGGCGATTCCTCGAACAGGAAGCACAGCACCTTCTCGCCTCGGGCGCAGGCCGCATTGGCGAAATGCGCGGACAACGTCGTCTTGCCCGTCCCGGCCGTGCCGGTGAGCAGGATGGTGCTGCAGCGGTAATAGCCCCTGCCGCCCAGCATCTGGTCGAGCGCCGGGAGCCCGGACGAAATGCGCTCGGACGGCGCCTCGTGTTCCAGCATCAGCGAAGTGACCGGCAGCACATTGATGCCGTCGCGGCCTATCAGGAACGGATACTCGTTGGTGCCATGCATCGAGCCGCGGTACTTCACGATGCGGATCCGCCGCGTGGAGATCTGGTCCTCGACGCGGTGATCGAGCAGGATCACGGCGTCGGTGATGTATTCCTCGAGCCCCTGCCGCGTGAACTGGCTGTCGCCGCGCTCGGCCGTCACCACCGCGGTCACGCCGCGCTCGCGCAGCCATCGGAACAGGCGGCGCAGCTCTGCGCGCAGGATGCCCGTGTCCTGCAGACCACCGAACAAGGTTTCGATGGTGTCGAGCAGCACACGCTTTGCACCGATCTCCCTGATGGCGTGATCGAGGCGCACGAACAGCCCTTCGAGGTCGTACTCGCCGGTCTCTTCGATCTCCGCGCGATCCACGTGGATGTAGTCGACGAGCAGCTTCTTCTCGCTACAGAGCTTGTCGAGGTCATAGCCGAGCGAGCGCACGTCGGTCGCGAGCTCTTCGGCCTTTTCCTCGAAGGTGAGGATGACGCCGGGCTCGCCGAATCGCTCGGCGCCTTCGCACAGGAAGCTGACGCCGAGCAGCGTTTTGCCCGCGCCGGGTCCCCCGGAGATGAGCGTGGGACGCCCCTGTGGCAATCCGCCGAAAGTGATGTCATCTAGGCCGGGGATTCCGGTGGGCACCTTGGCTACTTCGGTGCGTTCAGACAGTTTCTTGGCCACATCCATCGCCATGTTGTGAGTAGGTGCTGCGTTTCCATGCGCTCACGGTTCGGGAGCGCGAATGGCACGGAGGATATGTATTCCGCCGATATCGGCGGAGTCTCACAAACTAGTTGGCGAGTGTAGGAACGTTCGGACAAGGTGGCTGTGCGAGTGGCATATCGCGCGAAGTTGGGCGACGTCGCCGCGGAGCGTCGCCAAGTCTGCAGACCGATTTACTTCGGGATAGGCGGCGCGGCGCGGTGGAACACCGGCTTGATCGCCAGCCCCGACTGGATTCTGGAAACTCCCGGTATGCGCGTGAGCACGTCGAGCATGAACCGTTGGTAGCTGGGCAGGTCGGGCACCACGATGCGAAGCACGTAGTCGGCTTCGCCGGTCATGAGATAGCAGCTCATGACTTCGGGCACGTCGGCGATGCGTCGTTCGAAGACCTTGAGCGTCTCCTCGACCTGGCGCTCCAGCGAGACCCAAACGTACATGGTGATGCCGAAGCCCAGTTTTTGTTCGTCGAACTGGGCGCTGTAGCCTGTAATGTATCCATCGCTTTCCAGGCGGCGGATACGGCGCAGGGTGGGGGTCAGGGACAGGCCGATCTGTTCCGCCAGATCCCGCCAGCTGATTCGGCCGTCGCGGGAAAGGATTTGCATGATTCGGGCATCGGTCTTGTCGAGTTTTTGGGCAGCCATGACTTAATCCGGCGAGTTTTCTGGCGCAATCATGCTAAAAGGCGTCGCGAAATAGTCAAGGAATGGCGCCATCGCGCTCCGACTGTTGCGTTAAATTAGCCAACGACTGTAACCAACTGGCAACCCACAGGAATATTGATGTCCCGCAAGCAGAGTGTCGCGGTCTCCTTCGAGTTCTTCCCGCCCGGCGACGAGGCGATGGAGAAGACCCTATGGGAGTCGATTCGTTACCTCGAACCATTGAGCCCGCGCTTCGTCTCCGTGACGTACGGTGCGGACGGTTCGACGCGCGAACGCACCCACAATGTGGTGTCGCGCGTCCAGAAGGAAACGCAGCTCACCTGCGTGCCGCATCTCACCTGCATTGGCGCGAGCCAGGGCGAAGTGCTCGACATCGCACGCAAGTATTGGGATCAGGGCATCCGCCACGTTGTCGCCCTGCGTGGCGACGCGCCGGCGGGCACGGTCAAATACGAGCCGCGCGCGGACGGCTTCGCGTACGCCGCGGATCTCGTCGCCGGGCTCAAGACCGTGGGCGACTTCGAGATCAGCGTGGCCGCCTATCCCGAAAAGCACCCGGAAGCATCGAATGCGGAGTTCGACCTCGACGTGCTCAAGCGGAAGATAGACGCGGGCGCGGATCGCGCCATCACCCAGTTCTTCTACGACACCGATCTCTTCCTGCGCTTCCGCGACGCGGCCGCGGCGAAGGGCATCGACAAGCCCATCGTGCCGGGCATCCTGCCGATCACGCGTTTCCCGCAGGTGACGCGTTTCGCGAAGCGCTGCGGCGCGACCATCCCTGACTGGCTGGTCCATCGTTTCGACGGGCTAGACGACAACCCCGAGACGCGCAAGTTGATCTCGGCAGCCGTGGCCATCGAGCAGGTGCACCAGTTGCAGAAGCACGGCGTGGATCAGTTCCATTTCTACACGTTGAACCGCTCGGAGCTGACATACGCGATCTGTCATGCGCTGGGTGTCCGCCCGGTTGCTTCGAAGGCCGCCAATGAGTAATCGTCCTGCCGGAAGTGGAGCTCAGCAGCAGCGCGCCGATGCGCTGCGGGCCTTGTTCGCCGAACGCATCGTCGTTCTCGATGGCGCCATGGGCACCATGATCCAGCGCCACAGGCTGGAAGAGTCCGACTACCGCGGCCAGCGATTCGCCGACTGGAAACAGGATCTCAAGGGCTGCAACGACCTGCTGGTCATCACCAAACCAGACGTCATCGCCGACATCCATGCGCAGTTCGTGCAGGCCGGCGCGGACATCATCAGTACCAACACTTTCAACTCCACGTCCACCGCCATGGCCGACTACGCCATGGAAGAACTGGTGCCCGAGCTCAATCGCACGGCCGCGCAACTCGCGCGCAAGGTGGCGGACGAGCAGGGCGCGAAACTCGGCCGCCAGGTGTTCGTCGCGGGCGCGCTCGGCCCCACGAACCGCACGGCTTCGATTTCGCCGGATGTGAACGACCCGGGTTTCCGCGGCGTCACCTGGGATCAGCTCGACGCGACGTATCGCGATGCCACGCGTGCACTCATCGAAGGCGGCGTGGATCTCATCCTCATCGAGACCATCTTCGATACGCTCAATGCCAAGGCGGCTATCTACGCCGCGCGCGCGGTCATCGACGAAAGCGGCATCGATCTGCCCATCATCATCTCCGGCACGATCACCGATGCCTCCGGGCGCACCTTGTCGGGCCAGACCGTCGAGGCTTTCTGGGCGTCCGTGAACCACGCGCGCCCACTGGTCATCAGCTTCAATTGCGCGCTCGGCGTGAAGCAGCTTCGGCCCTACGTGGAAGAGCTCTCGCGTCTCGCGGATACCCATGTCGGCGTATACCCCAACGCGGGACTGCCGAATGCGTTCGGCGAATACGACGAAGCTCCCGATGACACCGCCCATGTGCTGGGCGAGCTCGCGCATCACGGGCATCTCAACTTCGTCGGCGGATGCTGTGGCACCACGCCCGCGCACATCAAGGCGATCGCCGATCGTGTGCGCTGCGAGCCCGTCCGCAAGCCGAAGGAACATGAGCCGCGGCTCAAGCTCTCGGGTCTCGAGGCTTTCAACCTCACCAACGACATCCGTTTCGTGAACGTCGGCGAACGCACCAACGTCACGGGCTCGGCCAAATTCCGCAAACTCATCGAGGCCAACGATTATCCGGCCGCCCTTGCGATCGCCAGGCAGCAGGTGCAGGACGGCGCGCAGATCATCGACATCAACATGGACGAGGGCATGCTCGATTCGGAGGCCGCCATGGTGCGGTTCCTGAATCTCATCGCCGCGGAGCCCGACATCGCGCGCGTGCCGGTGATGATCGACTCGTCCAAGTGGACGGTCATCGAAGCCGGACTCAAGTGCGTGCAGGGCAAGGGCGTGGTGAATTCCATTTCGCTCAAGGAAGGCGAGGAAGCTTTCCTGAAGCATGCGCGCATCATCCAGAACTACGGCGCGGCCGTCGTCGTCATGGCCTTCGACGAGACGGGGCAGGCCGATACCATCACGCGCAAGATCGAGATCTGCGAGCGTTCCTACAAACTGCTCACGGGCAAGCTGCGCTTCCCGCCCGAAGACATCATCTTCGATCCGAACATCTTCGCGATCGCCACGGGCATCGAGGAGCACAACAACTACGGCGTCGATTTCATCGAGGCGACGCGCGAGATCCGCAAGCGCTGCCCGCATGCGCACATCTCCGGCGGCGTGAGCAACGTGTCGTTCTCGTTCCGCGGCAACGAGCCCGTGCGCCAGGCCATGCACTCGGTGTTCCTGTATCACGCCATCCAGGCGGGCATGGATTTCGGCATCGTGAACGCCGGCGCGATGACCATCTACGACGAAATCCCCAAGGAGCTGCGCGAGCGCGTCGAGGATGTGATCCTGAATCGCCGTCCCGATGCCTCGGAGCGCCTGCTCGAGATCGCCACGCGCTTCAAGGAAGGCGGCGGCAAGAAGAAGGAAGAGGATCTCGCCTGGCGCGCGCTGCCCGTCAAGGAGCGCATCAGTCACGCGCTGGTATCGGGCAACGATCAATTCATCATCGAAGACACGGAAGAGGCGCGCCTCGGCGCGGACCACCCGCTGCATGTCATCGAAGGCCCGCTCATGGACGGCATGAACGTGGTCGGCGACCTGTTCGGCTCGGGGAAGATGTTCCTGCCGCAGGTGGTGAAGTCCGCGCGGGTCATGAAGAAGGCCGTGGCGCACCTCATTCCTTTCATCGAGAAGCTGGCCAATGGCCTCAAGAAGACCAATGGCAAGGTGGTGCTCGCGACCGTGAAGGGCGACGTGCACGACATCGGCAAGAACATCGTGGGCGTCGTGCTCCAGTGCAACAACTTCGAGATCATCGATCTCGGCGTCATGGTGCCCATGGACAAGATCCTCGAGACCGCCATCCGCGAGAGCGCCGACATGGTGGGGCTCTCGGGTCTCATCACGCCGTCGCTCGAAGAGATGACGCTGATCGCGGCCGAGATGCAACGGCGCGGGTTCAAGATCCCGCTGCTCATCGGCGGCGCGACGACTTCGCCCGCGCACACCGCGGTGAAGATCGACCCCCAGTACGAGGGCCCGGTGGTGTACGTGAAGGACGCGTCGCGCGCCGTGGGCGTGTGCCGCCAGCTCGTGACGCCGGACATGAAACCCGGCTACGTCGCCGAGGTGAAGGCCGACAACGTGCGTCGCCGCGAACAGCATGCCGGCAAGAAGGTGAAGGGCGCGCAGCTCACGCTCGCGCAGGCGCGCGCGAACAAGCCGAAGATCGATTGGGCAAACTACTCACCGCCCGTGCCGCGCTTCCTCGGCAGCAAGGTGTTCAACGACATCCCGCTGAAAGACCTCACGCCGTACATCGACTGGATGCCGTTCTTCAACGCCTGGGAATACGGTGGTTCGTTCCCGGCCGTGCTCGATGACCCGACTCGCGGCGAGTCCGCGCGCGCCTTGTACAAGGATGCGCAGAACATGCTGGCGACCATCCTGCGCGAGCACTGGCTCACCGCCCGCGCCGTGATCGGCTTCTTCCCGTGCAACGCCGTGGACGAAGAAATCGAGGTGTACAGCGACGCCACGCGCTCGCGCGTGCTCCACCGCCTGCATCATCTGCGACAGCAGAAGCAGAAGCCGGAAGGCCAGCCGCATTACGCGCTCAGCGATTTCGTCGCGCCCAGGGATTCGGGCAAGGTCGACTACATCGGCGCATTCGCCGTGACCGCCGGTATCGGCATCGAGAAATATCTCGAGAAGTTCATTGCCGACCACGATGACTACAACGACATCCTGTTGAAGTCCCTGGCCGACCGCCTCGCCGAAGCTTCCGCGGAAGCGCTGCACTTGCGCGTTCGCCGCGAGCTCTGGGGTTACGCGCCGGAAGAGCGGCTGACCAACGATCAGCTCATCGCGGAAGCCTATCGCGGCATCCGCCCCGCGCCCGGGTACCCGGCCTGCCCCGACCACACGGAGAAGGGCACGTTGTGGCAGATGCTGGACGTCGAGCGCGCCATCGACCTCAAGATCACCGAGAGCTTCGCCATGTATCCCACGGCTGCCGTCAGTGGCTGGTACTTCGCGCATCCGGATGCCAGGTACTTCGCCGTGGGGCCGATCGATCTCGAGCAGATGCAGCACTACGCCGCGCGCAAAGGCTGGTCAGCGCAGGAAGCGCGCAAGTGGCTCATCAGCAATCTCGAGGCCAAGGCGCAGGATCCGCACGACGAAGCGGCTTGATGGCAACTTTATGGGGACATTCCTCATTTGCTAGCAAATGGGGACAGTCCCCATTATTTCTGATTGATCAACCACAGCCCGGCCACGCAGAGGAGGATCCCGCCGATGTTCACGGCGGACAGCTTCTCCGCGAAGAAGGCCACGCCGATCAGCAGCAGGAACAACGCGCCCGCGGATTGCGTGATGAGCTGCCCGAGGCTCACGTCGAAGCCGCCGCGGTAGAGCATCATGAACCCGAGGTCGAGGCCCACGACCGCAATGCCGAGCACCACGGCTGTCCAGTTGAGCTCGCCGAGCGCCGTGCGCAGCGGGCCTGTGCCGGGAGTCGCCACATACACCGTCACGAAAATCACCGTGGTCACCGCGTAGGTGACCGCCAGTGACAGATAGGGATTGGCGCCCACCGGGGTGAGCTTGATGACCACGTGGTAGCCCACGGTTGCCGCGATGGCGATGCCCAGCCAGATCATCTGCATGATGGAATCCCCGTTGGTTTGGCCGCGTAGTTTGCCGTCCGGATGATTGCGCGGCAAAGCGGGATACGTTCATGATCGGCCGCGATGGACCAGGAAGGCCAGAGTGCGCAGACGAACAAGATCAACTTCGGTCGCTACGTACTCGACCTTTCGCGCGGCTGCCTGCTGAGCGATGGCCGTGAGATTCCGCTCCGCCCCAAGACCTTTTCGGTACTGACATACCTCGCGCAGCGTCCCGGGCAGCTGGTGTCGAAGGACGAGCTGTTCGAGGCCGTCTGGCCCGGCCTCGTGGTCGGGGACGACACGCTGGTGCAGAGCATCGGCGAGTTGCGCCGCGCTCTGAGCGACGCCGACGCCAAGCTCATTACCACGGTGCCCCGCCGCGGCTATCGGCTCGAAGCGGACGCGGCACCGACGGAACGGCGCCGCGCGCGCGGCGTGCAGCCACTGCGCTTCCGCTGGAAGTACGGCCTGTTCGCGCCGCTGGCGCTCGCGATCGCGTTCGCGGCCATCTGGCTGGCCACCTCGCGCGACGTCAAACCCACGCGCGCGGCCGACGACCGACCGGCCATCGCCATCCTGCCGTTCCAGAACCAGAGCGAGGACCCCGGACGTGAATATCTCGCCGACGGCCTCACCCAGGACCTCATCAATTCGCTGGGACGATTCTCCGAGCTCACCGTCATGTCGTGGAACGCGGTCGCCACGTACAAGGGCGCCATCGTGCAACCCGGCGAGATCGCGCGCGTGCTCGCGGTGCGTTACCAGGTCGAAGGCAGCGTGCGTTTCGCGGACGACCGCCTGCGCGTGAGCGCGCAGCTCGTGGACGTGCAGGGCAGGGTGCTCTGGTCCGCGCGCTATGACGAAGCCGCCGCGGACGTGTTCACGCTGCAGGACCGCATCACGCGCGAAGTCGCCGGGGCGCTCGCCATCCGCGTGAGCGAGCAGGAGCAGAAGCGGGTGGCTGCGAAGCCGCCGGCGAGTTTCGATGCCTACGACTATCTTCTGCGCGGACGGCTGCTGCTCCAGCGGCCCTCGCGCGCGGGAATCGTCGAAGCACGCGAGTTGCTGCGCAAGGCCCTGGCCATCGATCCCGGCTACGGCGCGGCGCATGCCGCGCTGGGCGAAACGTTCCACGCCGCGGTGTCGCTGGGTTGGGCGGAAGACCCGGACGATTACTGGAAGCGCGTCGAAAAGCACGCCGGCGATGCGCTGCGCGTCGACCCGAACAACGTGCAGGCGCGCGTGCTGCTGGGCCGCCTCAACATGGCCTACAACCGCTACGCCGCCGCCGAGCTCGAAATGGACCGCGCCGTAGCCATCAACCCCAACAACGCCGACGCGCTGGCCGGGCGGGGCAACGGGCTCCTGTGGATGGGGCGCTCGGTCGAGGCAATCGAGTGGCTCGAGCTCGCGCAGCGCATCGATCCGGAGCTGAACCCGTACGAACGCTTCGCGCTGGCGATGGGCTACTACCTCAAGAAGCGCTACGACGACGCCATCGAGCAATGCGTGGTCAACCTGCGCAAGTCGCCGGAGTCCACGTTCAATCTGCCGGTGCTCGCAGCTTCATATGCCCAAACCGGCCGCAAGGACGATGCAGAGCGCACGGTGGCCACGCTGCACGCGCACGACCCCACTTTCGATGCGAAAGCCTTCGGCAACAAGTTCCAGGACGCCGGGGACCTGGAACACCTGCGCGCCGGCATGCGCAAGGCGGGGCTCCTCGCGAAGTGATCAGTGCGGCCGCGTGAGCGCGCTGTTCTTCGTGGCCTTCTCGAGGTTGGCATCGAAATTCCTGCGAAACAGCGCCGGCCCCTCGGACTTGCCGAATAGATAGAGCTTGCCCTCGCTGATCAGCCAGTACTCCGGGTTCGCTGGCTTGAGCTCGCCCCGCGACAGCGCCACGGCGCAGAAGCTCGCGAACTGCGGGGCATAACGCGCGGGGTCGGCCCTGAACAGGTCGCGATGCCGGGCGCTGGCGAACTGCCAGCGATGTTCATCCCAGTCGAAGGCGAACCGGGCATCGCCGGGGGTTGCGTGCTGCTGGGTGAAATACGCCACGGGGTCATATCCGCGTATTGCGAGCACGGTCTCGGCCGAAACCGCCAGCGGCACCGCCGACAATTGCAGCACGGCCAGCAAAATCCGGATCGCGCGGGTCATGGGCGGCAAAATACTCCACCTTCGGGCAAGTTTCGGCATTCTTTCGGGACGCAACGGGCCCGGATGGGTTGTTCTCGGCCCCTCGCAACGGGAGCCCGACATGAAAACCAAAACGACGACGAACTTGCTGCAACCGCTCGCCCTGGTCCTGCTCGCGCTGTGCGCCTGGCCCGCTCGGGCGGACGTCATCATGGACTGGAACGGCCGCGCCGATGCGCTCGCGGTGGAGCAGCGCCAGACACCCGTGAACCATTCGCGCACCCTGGCGATGGTGCACGTGGCCATGTTCGAGGCCGTCAACGCCATCGAACAGCGCTACCAGCCGTATCGCCTCAAGCTGATCACCGATCACAACACCTCGAAGGAGCTCGCCGCCGCCGTGGCCGGGCACGATGTGCTGCTGGGGTTGTTCCCGACGCAGAAGGAATCGCTGGACACGCTGCTGGCGCAGACGGCCGATGGCATCGCCGAGGGACCCGCGCGGCAGCGCGCGATTCTGCTGGGGCGCAAGGCGGCCGCCGACCTGCTGGCCCTGCGTGCAGAGGATGGCAGCGATGCGGGTGAGGCCTGGCGACCAGTCACCCAACCCGGCGTCTACATTCCCACCACCATTCCCCTGGGCTCGACCGTGCCGGGCTACAAGCCCTGGGTGATGACGAGCGCATCGCAGTTCCGCCCGGGGCCGCCGCCGTCGCTGACCTCGGAGACCTGGACGCGCGATCTCAACGAGATCCGCGAAGTCGGCGGTCTCACCAGCAAGACGCGTACGCCGGAGCAAACGGCCATCGCGAAATTCTGGTTCCAGACCGGTCCGCGCACGTACAACCCGTTCGTGCGTCACCTCGCCACCGCGAAGCAGATGGACCTGGTCGATTGCGCGCGCCTCTATGCGCTCGTCACCGTGGCGGCCGCGGACTCGTTCATCGCGGTGTTCGACGGCAAGTATGCGTACAACTTCTGGCGGCCGGTGACCGCCATCCGCGACGCGGACCAGACCGGCAATCCCGCGACGCCGCGCGACGCCACGTGGATGCCTCTCGGTGAGACGCCCATGCATCCCGAGTATCCGTGCGCGCACTGCATCAGCTCGGCGGCGGTCGCCGCGGTGCTGATCGGCATCGTGGGTGATGACGTCGGCGAGATCACGCTCACCAGTCCGTCCGCGCCCGGCGTGACTCGCCGCTGGTCGCGCATCTCGGACTATCGCGACGAGGTGTCGAATGCGCGCGTCTGGGCCGGGTTCCACTATCGATTTTCGACCGAAGTGGGCAGGGACATGGGCCGGAAGATCGGTGAGCTGACGGTGGCGACGCAGATGCTGCCGAAAAAGCCCGGCCGCAAGTGACCGGACGGAGGTCACCCGTGGAATAACGGAAACGCGTTCTTGACCGGCAGCGGGTACTTAATTTGTACTCGCCGCCATGAAACACCTCGCGTTGGGATTGCTTGCCTGCTTGTTTGCCGGATCCGTGTCGGCGGCCGACGGTCCCTGGCGGGACCTTCTCGACCCGAAACTGTCGAACTTCGATGTGTACCTGAGCTATCGCGGCGACCAGATCATGGGCGTGCTGAAGGGCAACGCCGAGGGGCTCAAGCCGGTCGGGCTCAATCCCCCGGGGCAGGACGTGTTCACGGTGCGCATGGAGGGCAAGCAGCCGGTGCTGCGCGTCAGCGGCGAGTACTACGGCTGCCTCGTGACGAAAGAGGATTTCACGAGCTACCACTTCCGCGTGCAGTTCAAGTGGGGCGAGAAGAAGTGGGAGCCGCGGCTCACCGAGCTCAAGGACTCGGGCGTCCTGTATCACACGCGCGGCGACTTCGGCGTGGACTACTGGAAGAGCTGGGCGTTGTCGCACGAGTTCCAGGTGATCGAGCACGGTATCGGCGAATACTGGACCCAGGCGACTTCGGCGATGACCATCCGCGCGACGCCGGGCAAGCCGGGCGCGCAGGGCGCGGACGCGCCGCAGTGGAGCCCGGACGCGCCCTGGACGGAGTTCGTTCCGCCTAACAACCACGCGCTCGCGGGTTCGGACGAAGACCGGCCCGGCGAGTGGAACCAGCTCGACCTCATCTGCGTGGACGATCGCTGCCTGCACATCGCCAACGGCAAGGTGGTCATGGCGCTGAAGAACGCGCGATACAAGGACAAGGAAGGCCGGTGGGTGCCCATGACCGGCGGCAAGCTGCAGTTCCAGAGCGAAGCGGCCGAGGTGTACTACCGCGGGTTCCAGGTGCGCAAGATCGCCGCCATCCCGAAAGAATACGGAAAGTACTTCGACTGAAATGGGGACAGATCTATTTGATGACGAAGCTTTCAGCGATCTCTGCGCGGATCGGCATCAAATAGATCTGTCCCCATTTTGAAGATGAGGCCGCCCTTGATGACCACGTCGACGTTCTGAAGCGCCGCGACGTCGGCGAGCGGATCGCCGCGCACCGCGATGAGATCGCCGAACCGCCCGGCCTCGAGCGCACCGACGCGGTCGCTCCAGCCCATGTACTTCGCCGCCACTGATGTGGCCGACTGGATCGCCTGCATCGGCGTCATGCCACGCGCGACCATGATTGGAAATTGCCGCGCGTTGAGACCATGCGGATACACGGCCGCGTCCGTGCCGAACACGATGGGCACTCCGGCCTTGACGGCCTTGGTGAAACCCTCGCGTTGCACCTGCGTGGTCTCGAGGTTCTTGCGCAGGAATTCCTCGGGCCACTGCATGCGTCGGCCCTCGGTATCGATGTAGTCGCCGTTGTATACGTCCATGGACAGCGCCACGTCGCCGCGCTTCAACGCCGCCGCGATGCCGGCGTCGTCGAGATACGAAGCGTGCTCGACGGTGTCGACGCCGGCATCGATCGCCATGAGTATCGAGGCCGCGCCGTGCGCGTGCGCGGCGACCTTCTTGCCTTGCGCGTGCGCCACCTGTACGACGGCGGCGATCTCTTCCCGTGTCATCTCCGGAGCGCCCGGCACGCCGCCGAACGCCAGCACGGCGCCCGATGCGATGACCTTGAGCAGGTCCGCGCCGCTGGCCAGCAGCATCTGCGCCTTGTCGCGAAACTCTTCGGGCCCGCGCGCTACGCCCGCATGGAAGCGCGCGTTGTCCGCGGGCTCCTTGAACTCGGGGACATAAAGGTCGCCACCACCCTGCGGAATACCGAGGTAGGGCCCGCTCGCCTGGATGCGTGGCCCCGCCGCCATGCCCGCATTCACCTCGTCGCGCAGCGCGAAGTCGGCGCCCATGACGTACGTGCCGACGTTGCGCGCGCTGGTGAAGCCGGCCAGCAGCGTCGCCGAGGCATTCTCGAGCGACTGGCGCTGCGTCTCTTCATCACTGCGCGAGAAGTACACGCTGAGGTCGGCCGTGTCCTCTGGCCGGTCCGTGAGATGCGTGTGCATGTCGATGAGGCCGGGCAGGCAGGTGTAACCCGACAGGTCGAGCACCGGCACGTGCGGCTCGGCCGCGTCGCCGCGGCTGGCGTTGGCCTTGACGCTCATCACGCGTCCGTCGCGGATCACCACCAGCGCATTGCCGAGCGCGGTCGTGCCCAGCCCGTCGATGAGTTTGCCGCAGCGGATGGCGATGGATCCGCTGTCGGGCGTGTATGGCACCTGCCGCACGCCAAACCTGCTGTTGATCGCCACGGGCGAGACCGCGCAGCCCGCGAGAATGGCCCCGACAATCGCCGTGAAGATCCACGGCACCAATGACTTGATGCAAGCCAGTGCCGTCATGTCGACCCGGACCTTCATGCCAGCGGGATGAATTCCTGGTCGTCGGCGTCCGGTAGTTTGAAGCGCCGCGCCTTCCAGTCGGACTTGGCCTGCTCGATGCGTTCCTTCGACGAGGACACGAAGTTCCACTCGATGAAGCGCTCGCCCACGGGCTCGCCCCCGAGGCACATCAGCGTGGCGCGCGCCGTGGCTTCGAGCGTGGTGTCCTCGCCCGGGTCGAAGACCAGCATCCTGCCGGCGCCGTGCACCTGGCCTCCGGACGTGATTTCACCGGAGACCACGTACACCGCGCGTTCCGGATAGGCATCGGGCAACGCGACGCGCTGGCCGCTGTCGATTTCCCAATGCGCATAGAACAGCGGGGAATGCGTCTTGACGCCGGCTCGCAGGCCGAACGCCTCGCCCGCCAGCAGGCGCGTGCGCACGCCGCCATCCACGTGAACGGGCAGGGCGTCGGCGCCATAGTGCGCGAACGAAGGCTCTGTTTCCTCGTGCTCGTTCGGCAACGCGACCCACGCCTGGATGCCATGCAGCGGCCCGCCTTCCGCGCGCGCTTTCTCGAAACGCTCCGAATGCGTGATGCCGCGGCCGGCAACCATCCAGTTCACTTCGTCGGGCTGGATGGCCTGCTGATACGCGAGGCTGTCGCGATGCATGATCTCGCCCGCAAACAGGTAGGTGACGGTGGCGAGACCGATGTGCGGATGCGGCCGCACGTCGATGCTGCGCGGGATGCCCGGCGAGAAATGCTTGGGGCCGATGTGATCGAAGAAGATGAACGGCCCGACCATGTGGCGCCGCGTGTAGGGAAGTACCCGGCCCACTTCGAAGCCGCCCAGGTCGCGGCGGCGCTGGTCGATGACTTGCATTGCGTCATCGTAAAGGGGCCAGCCCCCATTTCCCAGCAGGAAATGGGGCTGCCCCCCACCCTCAGAGCGACTTCAGATACTCCGCGAGGTCGTGTTTCTCTCCAGCGCTCAGGCCTAACGAGAAGTGCCGGTCGTAGTGGTCGATGACCGCCGTCAGCGTGGGGTACCGTCCGTCGTGGTAGTAGCCACCCTTGCCATGCGTCCACAGGCCGCGCAGGGGCGACGTGCGGTAGCGCTGGTCGGGGCTGCGATTGGCCTGGAAGTTGTCGATGCCGATCTCCGCTCCGGTATGCATGTTCCAGCCCGGCTCGGTGAACAGCGGCGGCACATGACAGCGCGCGCAACCGGCCTTGTCCGCAAACAGATCCTCGCCACGCTTCGCCGCCCAGCGGTCGAAACTGCCGCGCGGCGGTGCGGGGGCGTCCAGCGCGAGCTGGTAAAAGTGCAGCGCGGGCAGCAGCGGCGTGATGCGGTCCTCTTCGGCACGCACCTCGTCGAAGCCATTGCGCGCCGCGACCGGGAAGCGCGCGGCATCCTTGAGCCGCGGGTCGTAGAACGTTCCCTGGCCGTGCATTTCGAGATTGGCGACCAATGCATTCCAGTACGTCACGCTGCCCCAGCCCGTCCAGGTGTGCAGGTTCACGCCTGACAATCCGAACGCGGGCGGGATCAGCACGGCGCCGGACTTTCCGTCCGGGCGGAATGCCTTGCCATCGAGGAACAGGACCGCGTCGAACTTGCCCGGTCCCCAGGAATTCAACACGGCGCGCACCGTGGGCACGTCGACGCCGAGAACTGCGGCCACCGATTCGAGCCGCGGCGCGAGCGAGATGATGGCGCCGACGTTCAGGTCGCGATTGGCCCAGCCATCGCGTCGATGACCGATGCCCGGCGCGAACGAATCATCGACGGTGGAATGACAGAACGCGCATTGGATACCCATCGACGTCAGGCGTCCCTGGTTGTCGAAGAGACCGGTCACGCCGATCACCGCGTCGAGCTTGAGCAGCGCCAGCGTGGTGGCCGGATTCTGCAGATCGACCTTGCCGCGTGCGAGGTCGCGGATGAGACCGCGAGGCAGGGCATCGACATCCACCTTGAGTCCCACTGACAACGCGGTCGCGGGCGAAACGCCAGGACCCACGCCGCCATTGTTTGCGCCCGCGAGCGCGAGGTGTAGTCCTATTCCGTCGCCCCAGAAGGCTTCGTCACCGAAGGTCGCGTAACGGAATGTGTTGCGGCCTTCGCGCACCTCGCGCACCGCATGTGCTTCGGCCGATGTCGTCGTTCGAAAATCGTGAGCCGCAACCAGCGCCGGGAACAGCGCGGCGGCGGCCGCCACTATGAGTCGGATATTCATGTCGCATCCCCTTTGAGAACGTCACTCCCAAACAAGCAATGCGCGCGTCCGCGGTTTCGTTCCGTGGCCAACCGGCCAGCGGCCGCAATCGATCAGGGATACTGCGATGAAACGTACGCGACGACGTCGATCATTTCGTCGAGCGTCAATTTCTCCACGACCGCGTTCATCTGCGCGGATTTCTCGTTGACCCGCACTCCGTTGCGGAAAGCGAGCAGCTGACGCAGCAGGTAGGTAGGCGAGCGTCCGGCTATAGGTGGAATCTGATCCGTGCCCTTGAGGTTGCCGAGATGGCACTGCGTGCACGCTACCGTGCGCTGGCTGTTGTCCACGGATGACTTGCCGCCCAGCACCAGCGACTTGCCGCGCGTGAGCGCGCCCGGAGGAACGTAGGCGAGGTACTCGAGACGATCGTCGCGCCGTTCGTGGCGCGTGAGGTCCTGCGTCACCTCGAGCAGGCGGCCGTCGAGGTCCTCGGTGCCGCCGTGCTCCACGTAGATCCAGGCGGCAGGTTCGGCGCGCGGAATGCGCAGCTGATCGATGACGTACACGCGGCGCTTGAGCTTCTGCTGCGAGAAGTATTTCGCGCTGTCGTCGATCTCCTGGTCGGTCATCGCCTTCGCGATCTTGATCATGTTCTGGATGGGCAGATAGGTCTCGGGGCCCACGGCCTTGCGACGCCCGCTGCGGTAGTCGAGCAGCTGCTCCCGGATGTACGCCTCGGGCAGCCCTGCGAGCGCGGAATTCTCCGGACGGCCCTGGCCACTCGGTGTGTGACAGAACGCGCAGGCCATCACCGCAGGCTTGCGGCCGTGCGATACCACCTCGGGCATCGGCCCATGACTCGTCGGGCGCCAGTCGGGAGGATCGAACGGATCGTTGATGCGGGCCTGCGTGAACTTCTCGGTGCTGTCCGGGATGTCGAGCAGCGGCTCCGCCGGCGGCTCGGCCTTGGGCGCATTCGGATCGGGCTTGACGGGCTTGGCCGGCTTTTCAGGCGCCGCGGGCGGCGTCTTCGGCGGCAGCGGGAACAGCCACTCGGGATACTCGAGTGCCACCATCGCCGCCGCGGCAGGCGCATCGGCAGGTTTGGCCGGCTCGGCCGCGTTCAGCAGGCTGGCAGCCATTGCCAGGGCGACGAGACTGACTTCGGTGACGAAGGTTCGCATGGAGCGCATTCCCGGGAGTGTGCCAGACCGTGGGAAGACGCGCCGCACCTGCGGGTTCCGTGGAATACTGCCGTCGATGGCACGACTCACCCGGCGCGCGCTGCCGCTCGCCACGGTCGAACTGGCGCGTTACCTCATCGGCAAGCGGCTGGTGCACGCGCACCGCCGCGGCCTGGTGGCAGGCCGCATCGTCGAGACCGAAGCCTATCCGCCCGGTGACCCGACCGGCTACTTCCGCTCCGGGCTAACTACCGCCAACGCGCCGCTGTTCGCGGTGCGGGGCACCGCGTACGTACGCATGGTGTACGGCACCTGCTTCAATCTCAACATGGCGGCGGAGGAGGTGGGTACCGGCGCCTCGGTGCTGATCCGCGCGCTCGAGCCCGAAGCCGGCATCGACCTCATGAGCGCCCTGCGTCCCGCGTCGAAGCTGCGCGATCTCGCGCGCGGGCCCGGACGCCTGTGCGCGGCGCTCGACATCGGCCGCGATCTGTCGGGCGAGGACCTTACGACCAGTCGCGTGCTGTGGCTGGAGAGCGGCCGCACACCTGGCATCACCGTGAGCACGCGCATAGGCCTGTCGCGCGATCAACATCGCAGGCTCAGGTTCCTGGAGCTCGGCAGTCCTTTCGTGAGCTTTCCGCCATAATGCGCGCCATGCGTGGGATTCCTTTTCTCCTGCTTCTAGTGGTGACCTGCGGCACGCCGCGCGCGACCGCAGCCGAGAACGGCGTGACCGAAGCGGATTTCCGCGTCGCCATGAATCTGCCTGCGGCCGTCGCGGTGTCGTATCTCGACATCGAGTGCAAGGCCATCAGCTTCGCGCAGTTCGCGAGCGGCATGCAGCAAGCCGGCATGACTTCGAAGTCCATCCGCTCCCCGGATGGGCGTGCGGCGACCGTGTTCCTGCACCGGCGGGGAGGGCACGAATGCCCGTCACCCTATGGACGCATCACCGAGATGCCGCCGTTCGATTTCATGGATCTCTCGGGCAAGCGCGTGACCTCGCAGGCGCTGCGCGGCAAGCCCACGCTCATGAACTTCTATTTCTCGGGCTGCATCCCCTGCATCCTCGAAGTAGGGCCGCTCAACCGGTTCGCCGCGTCGCGCAAGGATCTCACCACCCTCGCGGTCACCTTCGACGAGCCGCAGGAGGCGCGGGCGTTCGTCGCCCGTTATGGGTTCAAATGGCGTGTCGTACCAGGTGCGCGCGATTTCCTGGATCGCATGGTGGTGAACCGCTATCCGATGATGGCGCTGTTCGACGCCAACGGGCATTTGCTGGGCATGCGCGCCGGCGGCGCGAAAGACGAGCTCGAGGCCGCCACCGTCGAGCCGTCGCTGCGGCGGTGGGTGGATGGCTTGCTGCGCGCCGCGCCCTGAGTCAACCGCCGGCGCCCCGCTGCGTTGAGTCCTCGATGGGAACCGCCGCCGCCATTGCCGCGAACCGCTTCGGACTGGGAGCACGTCCGGGCGAGCTTGAACGGCTGCCGGATCCGGCAGGCTGGCTTCTGTCCCAACTCGAGGGCGCGCCGCCCGTCCTCGGTGACGCCGAGCTCCGTCCTTCGTCCGAAACACTGACGCGCGCCATCGAGTTGCGGCGCGCGGCGGTGAAAAACAGCAACGAGCGCAAGGACCCGCAGCCGGACGGCAACACCGGCCTCGTGAAGACGGCGCTGAAGCTCCCGGCGGTGTATCGGCCTGTCTACATCGACGAGGCCCATGCGCGCTTCGCGCACGCCGTGCGCACCGATCGCCCGTTCCTCGAGCGGCTGACGCAGTTCTGGTCCAACCACTTCGCGGTGTCCGTCGACAAGATCGTGGTGCTCGGCCTGGCCGGCGCCATGGAACGCGAGGCCATCCGTCCGCGCGTCACCGGCGGTTTCACCGACCTGCTGCTGGCCGTCGAGAAGCATCCGGCGATGCTGCTGTATCTCGATAACCAGACTTCGATCGGTCCCGATTCTAAGGCGGCGCGCCTGGCCTCGCGGCGCTCGAAGCGCAAGCTCGACATCAACGAGAATCTCGCGCGCGAGATCCTCGAGCTGCACACGCTCGGGGTGAATGGCGGCTATACGCAGTCGGACGTGACCACTTTCGCCAAGGCGATATCCGGCTGGTCGGTGGGCGGCCAGGACCACGGGCGCCGGCTGGCGAAGCTGGGGTTCGACAATGGTCGTCCCGGCGAATTCTTCTTCCGCGAAGCCTTTCACGAGCCGGGCGCGAAGAAGTTGTTAGGCCGCAGTTACGGCGATGACGGTCTCGCGCAAGGCGAAGCCATCCTGCGCGATCTCGCGGTGCGGCCCGAGACGGCACGGCACGTGTGCACCAAGCTCGCGCGGCACTTCATCGCCGACGACCCGCCAAAGGCCGCGATCGACCGCATGACACGCGCCTGGAAGGATTCGCGCGGCTATCTGCCGGCCGTTTACCGCGCGCTCGTCGAGTCGCCCGAAGCCTGGGACCGGACCCTGACCAAGTTCAAGACGCCGGCGGACTACCTCCACTCGGCGTACCGTGGGCTGGGCATCCCCCTGCGCGAGAAGCGCCGCTCGCTGCAGGGCTTCGAAGCACTGGGGCAGCGCGGCTTCAGCCCTGGTTCGCCCGCGGGCTGGCCCGACACCAGCGCCGACTGGGATGGTTCATCGGCATTGCTCAAGCGCATCACCTGGGCCGACCTGGTCGCGCAGCGCATGGGTTCGCTCAATGCGCGCGATCTCGCGCCGCAGCTTCTGGGCGACACGCTCAGCAAGGACACCGCGAAGGCGATCGCGCGCGCCGAGAGCGGCGCGCAGGCGCTTACCCTGCTGCTCGCGTCGCCGGAATTCATGCGGCGTTAGGAGTCACCATGGCAACGTCATTCTCCCGCCGCCGTTTTCTCGAGAGCTCGCTGTTCGCGGGCGCCAGCACGATCGTTGCCTCGCGCCTGGCGTTCGCCAGCGCCCGCACCGATGCGCGTTTCGTGTTCGTGTTGTTGCGTGGCGCGCTGGATGGTCTGAACGCGGTGCCGCCGGTGGGCGATCCGCACTACGCGGACCTGCGAGGGCAGATCGCGTTGGCGCGATCGGGCGAGGGTGCGGCGTTGATGCTGGGCGGTGACTTCGGTCTGCACCCGGCGTTGAGCTTCCTGCACCAGAGCTACGCCGCCAAGGAGCTCGCGGTGCTGCATGCCGTAGCCTCGCCGTACCGGGAGCGCTCGCATTTCGACGGGCAGAACGTGCTGGAGAGCGGTGACGCCCGTCCGCACGGGTCGACCAGCGGCTGGCTCAACCGCGCGTTGAGCACGTTGCCGGCCGACCAGACGCGCGATGCCGGCGTCGCGCTCGGCGCCAATGTTCCGCTCGCCATGCGCGGGCCGGCGGAGGTGGCGTCATGGTCGCCGACGAAGATCGCCGCACTCGACGAAGCCACGCTGGCGCGCATCACCGATCTGTACGCGCGCGACCCGCTGCTCGCGCAGCGCCTCGCCGATGCGCTCGAGAGTGACGCCATCGCGAGGGAGGCGCAGAAGGCGATCGAGGCCCAAGCGGAGGGCGACGCCATGGCGCCGACCGTGACCGAAACCGTGATTGCCCGTGACGCGAAGGAAAAGCGCAACTACAACGCACGATACGTCGAGACCGCGCGAGCCGCGGCCGGCTTCCTCAAGCGGGAGGATGGCCCGCGCGTGGCGATGTTCGACACCACCGGCTGGGACACGCATGCGAACGAGGGCGGCGCCCAGGGCCAGCTCGCATTGCGACTTCGCGGGCTCGACGCGGCGCTCGCGACACTCAAGGAATCCCTCGGCCCGGTATGGCGCAAGACCGTGGTGCTGGTGGCCACCGAGTTCGGCCGTACCGCGGCCATCAACGGGACTCGCGGCACGGATCACGGCACCGGTGCGGCGGCGTTCCTGTTAGGCGGCGCCGTGAACGGCGGCCGCGTCATCGCCGACTGGCCCGGGCTCGCGCGCGCCTCCCTGCTCGAGGACCGCGACCTCAAGCCGACGCGCGACCTTCGTTCGGTGATCAAGGGCGTGTTGCGCGATCACCTGGGCGTGGCTTCCGCGGCGCTCGATTCCCAAGTCTTCCCCAATAGCGGGGTCGCCAAACCACTGGGCGACCTGGTTCGCACCATTTGACCCCATCAGGCCGGGGCGACGATGGGCTTCAGGCGTGCTTCGCGAATCGGCAGATTGATGAACGCCGCCGCGGTGGCCAGGGCCGCGTCCGCATACCACATCCACGTGAAGTCGCCGAACTTCGTCAGCACGATGCCGCCGAGATAGGCGCCGAAGAACGCGCCTATCTGGTGCGTGAACGTCGCGAGGCCAAACAACGTGGCGAGGTAGCGCACGCCGAACAGCTTGCCGATGAGTCCGGCGGTGGGCGGGACCGTGGCGAGCCACGTGAAACCGAGGACCATGGCGAACACGTAAAAGGTCAGGGCGCTCTTGGGCGCGGCCATGTAGATCAGCACGGCCACCGCGCGGCTGAAATACATGATGAACAGCAGCCACTTCATGCGCATCACGCCGCCGGCCCAACCGGCGGTCAGTGAGCCCGCGACGTTGGCGAGACCGATGATGGCGAGCGAGGTCGCGGCCACGGAGGCGGGGAGGCTGCACAGGCCGACTTCGCCGGGCAGATGCGTCACGAGAAATGCGATGTGGAAACCGCAGGTGAAAAACCCGGCATGCAGCAGCCAGTAGCTGCGATCGCCCGCGGCGATGCGCAACTGCTCGCGCAGCGAGATCGGCGCGGCATGCGAACCCGCGGTGGTGGTCGCCGTTGCGCCATCGCTCTCGCGGCGCAATAGCGGCCGGGCGAGTGGCAAAGTGGCCAGCGCCGCTACGGCCATGGTCCACATGGCGCCCATCCAGCCGATGCCGACAATGAGGAATTGCGTGACGGGCGCGAACACGAACTGACCCAGGCTGCCGCCGGCATTGACGAAACCGGAGGCGAAAGAGCGCTTGCTGGCCGGCACGCGTTGCGCGACCTGGCCGATGAGCACGGCGAAGCTGCCCGCGCCCGCGCCGGCGGCGGTGAGCACGCCGAAGGTCACGACGACGCCCCATTCGCTGCCCATGAAGGGCGTGAGCGCGAAGCCCGCGGCCAGCAGGGCCGCGCCGATGACGAGCACGCGCTGCGCGCCATGACGCTCGGCCATGGCGCCGAATACCGGCTGGGCGGCGCCCCACATGAGTTGGCCCACGGCGAGCGCGAAGCTCATCGACGCGTACGCGAGATGCGTGCTGTCCATGACCGGCGTGATGTACAGGCCCACGGTCTGGCGCATGCCCATGGTGATCATGAGCACGGCCGCGGCGGCGGACATCACCACCAGGTGACGGCGTTGCAGCTTCTCGGTCATTTCGAGCCGCCCGGCTTCGGCCCTTCGTGACCGGGTGAAGTCCAGCGAAGCACGAAGTAGCTGGCCGGCGTGTCGCCGGCATTGCGCATGCCGTGCAGGTCGTTGGCGGCGAAGAAGATCACCGAGCCCGTCGGCGCCTTCTGGGCCACGCCATTAATGGTGGCTTCGATCACGCCTTCGCGCACGAACACCAGTTCCTCATCGGGATGCCGGTGCGCCGCATGCGAAGCCTTGCCGACATCGATGCTGGTCACGTGCGTCTCGAGCCGGTCGACGGTGGCTGTGACGCCGTCGAATACGGCGCGGCGTTCGCCGCTCGCGGTCTTTTCCACGGGTAGTGAGCTCCAGGCGAACACGCCCGAGGCGAGCCTCGCCGGCACGGCGTCGCCCTGCGCCAGCGCCATGGCGGTGGCGCCAGTGGCGACACCCACGCAAACAAGAATCCAGTCTCGACGGCTCATGCGGCTTCACTCCCTGCGGCAGGTTCCTGGAACAGACCGACGAGATGATCGGCGACCGCGCGCACGCGCGCCAGCCGGCTCACGTCCGGACGCATCAGGAGCCACAGCTCGCGCGAAGGCGGCCGCCGCGAGAGCGTCACGGGCACGAGTCCGCCACCGGCGCGCGCCACCAATCCCGGCAACAGCGCAATACCCGCGCCACCGCGCGCGGCCGCGGCCTGCGCACCCTGGCTGTTCGCGCGCAGCACCACGCACTTGTCGGCGAGGAATCGCCGCGCCCACACCGCCTCGGGGACGAAATCATTGTTCTCGTGGAAGGCGATGAACACCGGCGCGTGGCCCTCGGCGAGCCGTGCCGCATACGCGGGCGACGCGTAGAAACCGTAGTCGAGCGTGGCGACGCGGCGCGCCACCAGGTCGCCGCTGGCCGGGCGCGCGAGCCGCAGGGCGATCTCGGCGTCGCGCCGCGCGAGACTCAGGTTGCGCGACGTCGCCAGTAGTTCGATCTCGAGATGCGGGAAGCGCACGCTCAGCGGCGCGAGCTCGGCGGCCAGGAAGCCGTCGGCCAGTACGCGCGCGACCGTGATGCGCACGCGCCCCGCGATGGCGCTGGCCTGGTCGCGTTGCACGCTGAGCGCGCTGGCCGCGAACTCCATCTGCTCGGCCTGGGCCAGCGCCGCGACACCCCCGGCGTTGAGCGCCAGGCCGTCGCTGCCGCGGGTGAAAAGCGCGCGACCGAGCGCGGCTTCCAGGCTCGCGAGCCTGCGTGCGACCGTGGCGTGCGTGACGCCGAGCGCCCGCGCGGTGGCGGCGAGCGTGTGATGGCGCGCCAGCGCGGCGAAGAACCGCAGGTCTTCCCAGTCGAGGGTGGCCGCTCGTTTTTTGTCAGTCATGGCGAGTCCGTCGGGAATTCCGCGGAAGGGTTGTTGGGGCCTAGTCTGAGCGCGCCACCGCGGGATCAGCGTTCAGTCTTTCTTTCCGATCATTAAGGTTCACATGGTCCGCACCCTCCTGAGCTTTGCCAGGGCGTCCCTGACGACATCGTGTTCCGCATAGCGCTTGCCCGTGCAATAGTTGCCTTGACAAATATTGCGCGACGAGTGACATTGCCGGCCCCCCGCGATCCTGCCGAGACTCCATGACAGCCACCGCCAGGCGCCTCCGAGAGAGCGTCGACCCCGTTCCACCGCCCGCCGATGGAACTCACCGGGCGATCTGCCGCCAGATCAAGATGGTCTCGAGCTCGCTGACGCGCCGCGTCGACACCCACATGCAGCCCCTGGAGCTCACGGGCATGCAGTGGGAGCCACTGCTGCTGGTCTGGCTCAAGCGCGCGGACACGGTAGCCGCGCTGGCGCGCGTCAGTCAGGTAGGGGTGCCATCGATGACGCGCATGCTCGACCGGCTGGAGCAGAAAGACCTGCTGCGGCGCGAGCGCAGCGCCACCGATCGCCGCGTCGTGAATCTGATCCTCACCGCCAAGGGCAGGAAGATCGCCGGGAAGATCTGGCCCATCGTCGTCGACGGCATGAACGTGCACCTCGAAGGTTTCAAGAAAGAAGAACTCGCCCAACTGAACGATCTTCTGGGCCGCATGCTGGCGAACGGGGCGCGCGAAGCCCAAGGCGACGAAGAATGACCAACCACCTCTGCCGGCTTTCGGGCATCGCGGCGCTCATCGCGGTCATGTTGCTGATGGCCGCCTGCAGCAAGCAGGACCCCGGTCCGCCGCCCCCGCCCGAAGTGGGCGTGATCACGCTGCAGCCCCGCACCATCGCCATCACCGACGAGCTGCCGGGGCGTACCACCGCGTATCGCGTCGCCGAAGTCAGGCCGCAGGTCACGGGCATCGTGCAGCGCCGCCTGTTCACCGAGGGCACGGAAGTGAAAGCCGGGGACCAGCTGTTCCAGATCGATTCCGGTCCGTATCGCGCCACGCTGTCTTCCGCCCAAGCCGCGCTCAAGCGCGCCGAAGCGCAGGCCGTCACGGCCAAACTTCTCGAAGAACGTTACGCGCCGCTGATCGAGGCCAACGCGGTCTCCAAGCAGGAGAACGACGAGGCCATCGCTTCGCGCGCGCGTGCCGAGGCCGACGTCGCCGCCGCGCGCGCGCAGGTCGAGAGTGCGCGCATCAATCTGGTTTACACGCAGCTGCTGTCGCCCATCAATGGCCGCATCGGGCGCGCGCTGGTCACCGAGGGCGCGCTGGTCACCTCCGGGCAACAGGCGGCGCTCGCCACCGTGCAGCAGCTCGACCCCATCTACGTGGACATCACGCAGTCGTCGACCGAGCTGCTGCGCCTGCAGCGGCAGTTCGCCAGTGGCGAGCTCGTGAAGAACGACAAGGACGAAGCGGAAGTCGCCCTGACGCTCGAGGACGGCACGGCCTACGCCGAGCATGGGCATCTCAAGGTATCCGAAGTTTCCGTGGATCCGTCGACGGGTTCGGTAACTCTGCGCGCGGTGATCCCGAACCCGCATCGCGAGCTCCTGCCCGGCATGTTCGTGCGCGCGCAGCTCACGCGCGGCACGCGCCAGGCGGCGTTGCTCGTCCCGCAGCGCGGTGTATCGCACAACACGAAGGGCGAAGCCACCGTGGTCATCGTCGAGAAGGACAACAAGGTGTCCGAACGCGTGGTCACGGCCGATCGCGCGATCAACGGCGAGTGGCTGATCACCGCGGGCCTCGCGCCCGGCGACCGCGTGGTGCTCGACGGGCTGCAGAAAGTGAAGGCGGGCGCGCCCGTGAAGCCGGTGCCCGCCGCTGAAGACGGCAACGCCGAGTCCGCGGAAACCAGGCCGTCCACGGGTAATCCGGCGGGCGCCAATCCCGCCAGCGCCACTTCGTCCAACGCCACTCCGTCCAACGCCACTCCGTCCAACGAAGTCGCCGCGCGCTAACAAACCATGCTGTCACGCTTCTTCATCGACCGGCCCATCTTCGCGTGGGTGATCGCGATCATCATCATGATCGCGGGCGGGCTCTCCATCGCGACACTGCCCGTGCGCCAGTATCCCGCCATCGCGGCGCCTACCGTCGGCATCAACGTCAATTACCCGGGCGCCTCGGCGCAGACCGTGCAGGACACGGTCATCCAGGTCATCGAGCAGCAGCTCAACGGCATCGACAACCTGACGTACATGACGTCGGAAGCCCAGGCCGACGGTTCGGCCGGCATCACGCTGACGTTCGCACAGGGCACGGTCCCGGACACGGCGCAGGTGCAGGTGCAGAACAAGCTGTCGCTGGCACTGCCACTGTTGCCGCAAGAGGTGCAGCAGCAGGGGATAAGGGTCAATAAACCGGCGCGCAACTTCCTCACCGTGATGGGCTTCATCTCCGCCGACGACAGCATGAACGGCGAGGAGATCACCGACTACGTCGCGACCAACATCCTCGACCCGCTGAACCGCACGCGCGGCGTCGGCGATGTAACCATCTTCGGTGCGCAGTACGCCATGCGTATCTGGGTGGACCCCGCCAAGCTCACCAACTACGGCCTCACTACCGGCGACATCGTCACGGCCATCCGTGCGCAGAACGTGCAGGTCTCGGTGGGTTCGCTGGGTGGTTTGCCCGCGGCGCCCGGGCAGGCGTTCACGGCGGCCATCATCGGTCCCACGCGCTTCTCCACGCCCGAGCAGTTCCGCAACATCCTGCTGCGCGTGAACCCGGATGGTTCGCAGGTGCGCGTCGGTGATGTCGCCCGCGTCGGGCTCAACTCCGAAAGCTACATCCGCGACACGAAGTACAACGGCAAGCCGGGCGCCGGCGTCGCCATCCGCCTGGCCGCGGGCCAGAACGCGCTGGATACGATGAACGAGATCCACGCGACCATCGACCGGCTGAAGCCGTTTTTCCCGCGCGGTCTCGAGGTGGTGCTACCGCTCGACACCACGCCATTCGTGCGCACCTCGATCGTGGAGGTGGTGAAGACGCTGTTCGAAGCCGTGGTGCTCGTCTTCCTCGTGATGTACCTGTTCCTGCAGAACGCCCGCGCCACCGTCATCCCGACCATCGCCGTGCCCGTCGTGCTGTTGGGCACGTTCGGCGTGCTCGCGGCATTCGGCTTCTCGATCAACACGCTAACCATGTTCGGCATGGCGCTCTCCATCGGCCTGCTCGTGGACGATGCCATCGTCGTCGTAGAAAACGTCGAGCGCGTCATGGCGGAAGAGGGCCTGCCACCGCGCGAAGCCACGCGCAAATCCATGGACCAGATCACGGGCGCGCTCGTCGCAATCGCGCTGGTGCTGGCGGCGGTGTTCGTGCCCATGGCGTTCTTCGGCGGGTCGATCGGCGTCATCTACCGCCAGTTCTCCATCACGCTGGTGTCGGCGATGGCGTTGTCGGTGTTCGTGGCGCTGGTGCTGACACCGGCGCTGTGCGCGACCATCCTGAAGCCGCTGCCTCCCTCCGGGCACGTGGAGCACACGGGCTTCTTCAAGTGGTTCAACAAATGGTTCGACCGCGGCCGCGCGCGACATGCGGCGGGCCTCGATTCCATGCTGCACCGTTCGAAGCGCTCGATGTGGATCTACGTGGCCGTGGTCGTCGGGACCGGTCTGCTGTTCTCGCGCGTGCCGGCGTCATTCCTGCCGGCCGAGGACCCGGGCTTCGCGTACGGACAGGTGCAGACGCCCCCTGGCGCATCCAAGGAGCGCACCTGGGCCGCGCTCGACAAGGCGCGGGCCTATCTTCTCGAGCAGGAGAAGGACGTCGTCGAAGGCGTGCTCACGGTGAACGGCTTCAGCTTCGCCGGCACGGGGCAGAACGCCGGCCTCATCTTCATCAAGCTCAAGGACTGGGACGAGCGCAAGGATGATTCGCTGTCGATGCAGGCCTTCCTCGGCCGCACCAACAAGTTCTTCGCGAGCATCAAGGATGCGAACGTGATCGCGGTGCCGCCCCCGGCGGTGCTGGAGCTCGGCAACACCGCCGGCTTCGACATGATGCTGCAGAACCGCGGCGGGCTGCCGCGCGAGCAGTTCCTCGCGGCGCGCAATCAGCTTCTGGGCATGGCTGCGCAGAACCCGGTGCTCGCGGGCGTGCGTCCCAACGGCGTTGAAGACGCGCCGCAGTTCAAGCTGGAGATCGATCGCGAGAAAGCCAGTGCGCTCGGCATCTCGATCACCGACATCAACCAGACGCTGCAGACTGGCTGGGCGTCCACGTACGTGAACGATTTCATCGACCGCGGGCGCGTGAAGCGCGTGTACGTGCAGGGCGATCCCCAGTCGCGCATGCAGCCCGACGATCTCAATCTCTGGTACGTGCGCAACAACAAGGGCGAGATGGTGCCGTTCTCGGCTTTCGGCCGTGGTGAGTGGACCTACGGTCCGCAGAAGCTGGTGCGCTTCAACGGCGTGCCGGCGTTCCAGATCCAGGGCGGGCCTTCTCCGGGTCACAGCTCGGGCGAGGCGATGAGCGCCATGGAAGACATGGTAGGCAAACTACCCGCGGGCATCGGTCTCGAATGGACCGGGCTTTCCTACGAGGAAAAGGCGTCGGGCTCCCAGGCGCCGCTGCTGTACATCCTGTCGCTGGCCATCGTGTTCCTGTGCCTTTCGGCGTTGTACGAGAGCTGGAGCATCCCGGCGACCGTGCTGCTGGTGGTGCCGCTCGGCGTGCTCGGCGCCGTGGCCGCCACGTTGATACGCGGCCTGACCAACGATGCGTACTTCCAGGTCGGCCTGCTGGTGACCATCGGCATCTCCGCCAAGAACGCCATCCTCATCGTGGAGTTCGCGAAAGAGAACTTCGACCGCGGCATGGAGCTCGTGGAGTCGGTGGTGCACGCCGCGAAGCAGCGCTTGCGGCCCATCCTGATGACGTCGCTGGCGTTCATGTCGGGCGTACTGCCGCTGGCGATATCGAGCGGCGCCGGTTCCGGCGCGCAGCACGCCGTCGGCACGGGCGTCATCGGCGGCATGCTGGCCGCGACTTTCCTGGCCATCTTCTTCGTGCCCGTGTTCTTCGTCGTGGTGCTGCGCAAGTTCAAGGTGAAGCCCACCATCATGAAAGTCGATGAGACGCCGGCCGACGAACCCTTCGCGAGCAACGCATGAGACGAGTGACCTCACTGGCCACGGCGGCGCTCGCCGCGGGTTCGGTCGCAGCGCTGAGCGCATGCACCCTGGCGCCACGTTATCGCCAGCCCGACGCGCCGGTGGCGCCGGCGTTCGAAGTCGTGTCGCCCGCGGCCGCCGCGGTACCCGCAGCGGAGATCGGTTGGCGCGCGTTCTTCCCCGATGCCGAGCTGCAGGACCTGATCCGGCGCGCACTCGTCAACAATCGCGATCTGCGCATCGCCACGCTCAATGTCGAGGCGGCCAGGGCGCAGTACCGCATCCGTCGCGCGGATCTCGTGCCCGCCATCGATGCGCAGGGGCAGGCCAACAACCAGCGCGTGCCCGCGCCGCTGTCGCAGACCGGTCAGAGCGAGCTCAACCGTTCGTATTCGGCGGGGCTCGGCGTCACGGCGTTCGAGCTGGATCTGTTCGGCCGCGTGCGCAGCCTGCGGCGCGCGGCGATCGAGGATTACTTCAGCATCGAAGAAAACCGCACCGCCGCGCAGTTGTCGCTGGTCTCCGAAGTGGCCAATGCGTGGCTGACGTTGATCGCGGATCGCGAGCTGCTCGAGCTCGCCACGGAAACGCGTGACAGCCAGCGCAAGTCTTTCGACCTGACGCAACTGCGGTTCAACCAGGGCGTGTCCAGCGAGATCGACCTGCATCGCTCGGAGACGGCATGGCGCGAAGCCGAGGTCGACATCGCGGCGCAGACGCGCCGCGTCGCGCAGGACCGCAACGCGTTGTCGTTGCTGGTGGGCGAGCCGTTGGCGGCCGAAGTCGCCGCGGGCGAACACGCGATCGACGCGCAGACGTTCTCGCAGGAGTTGCCCGTGGGCCTGCCGTCCGAGGTGCTCACGCACCGGCCGGACGTGCGCGCGGCCGAGCACGCCTTGAAAGCGGCGAATGCGGATATCGGTGCGGCACGCGCGGCGTTCTTCCCGAGCATCTCGCTGACCGGGTTCTATGGGAATGCGAGCGAAGATCTGTCGTCGCTGTTCGACAGCGGACACACGAGCTGGAGCTTCACGCCGCAGATCCGGCTGCCCATCTTCTCGGGCGGTGCGAATCTCGCGGGGCTGAATCTCGCCAACGTGCGCAAGCGGATCGAGGTCGCGCGGTACGAGCAGTCGATCCAGATCGCGTTCCGCGAAGTGGCGGACGCATTGGTGGCGCGCGCGACGTTCACCGATCAGCTCCGCGCGCAGGAGGCGCTGACCAAGGCGTCCGAGGGCAGCTACAAGCTCGCGGACGTGCGCTATCGCGGTGGCGTCGACAGTTACCTGAGCTCGCTGATCGCACAGCGTGACTACTACTCGGCGCAGCGCGCGCTCATCGAAACGCGGCTCGCGGGCGCGAGCAATCTGGTGCAGCTCTATGCCGCGCTCGGCGGCGGCTGGAAGGAATAGGGCTGCCGGGGAAGCCCTCCCCGACAACCACTAGTATCCCAGCGCCAACCCGGTGCTACGCCGCGGATCGATCGCCCCGTAGAACCTGTTTGCGCCGACCGGCTTGCCATTCAACGCCGGCGCGCCGATGAGGATCGCGGCGACGTGATTTTCCGGCTGCGGCACGGTGAGCCGGTGCCCCATGCCCTCGAGGATGGCGCGCGTATCCGGACTCAGCGCCCGCGCTTCGACGAACGTCTCCTCCGGCAACCATTGCTGATGGATGCGCGGCGCGTCGACGGCCTCCTGCAGGTCCATCCCATAGTCGATGACGTTGAGCATGGTCAGCGTGACGGCCGTGATGATGCGGCTGCCGCCTGGCGTGCCCAGGATCATCCACGGCTTGCCGCCCTGCAAGACGATCGTCGGAGCCATCGAACTGAGCGGCCGCTTGCCGGGCTCTATCCGGTTGTTCTCGCCTTGCACCAGCCCGTAGAGATTCGGAACACCGACCTTCGACGTGAAGTCGTCCATCTCGTTGTTCAACAGCACGCCGGTGCCGCCCGCGGTGACGCGTGCGCCGAACCAGTCGTTGAGCGTGTACGTGACCGCGACCGCATTGCCGAATCCGTCGGCGATCGAGAAGTGCGTGGTGTGGTTGCCCTCGTTGAAGCCGGCGCCGGGCACGAGCTTCGATGAGACTCCCGCGCGCCGCGGATCGATGCCGGCGCGGATACGCGCGCCATATTCCTTCGAAAGCATCTGTTGCGCCGGGTTCTTCACGAACTTCTGGTCGCCGAGCAGCTGGTTGCGATCGATGTACGCCTGCCGCATGGCCTCGATCTCGACGTGCACGGCGCGCGCCGATCCCCAGCCGTACTCGGCGAGTGGATAGCCCTCGAGCACGTTGAGGATCTCGCAGATGACGATGCCGCCCGAGCTCGGCGGCGGCGCTGACACGATGCGCAGCCCGCGGTAGTCGCACTCCACGGGCGCCATCTCGCGTACGTCATAGCCATCGAGATCGGCCTGCGTGAGGATGCCGCCGCCCGCGCGGCTGGACGCCACGATCATCGCGGCGGTCTCACCCTGGTAGAAACCTGGCGCGCCTTTCTGCCGCACACGCCGCAGAGTGCGCGCGAGATCGGGTTGCTTGAGCGTCGCGCCGGGCTGCCAGGGCTTGCCGCCATTGAGGAATATCGCGGCCGTTGCCGGGTCCTTCCTGAAATCTTCGGTGCCGTCCCAGAGCATCTCGGCATCACCCTGCTCGAGCACATAGCCCTGCTCGGCCAGCCTGATCGCCGGATCGATGAGCGCCGTCAGTGGCTGTGTGCCGTATTTACCGCGGATGTATTCGAGCCCCGCGACCGTACCCGGCACTGCGACCGCAAGATGCCCGCGTGTGCTGAGATTCGGTACCACGTCCCCCTTGGCATCGAGATACATGTTCGCGGTCGCCGCGAGTGGGGCCTTTTCGCGGAAGTCGATGAACGTGCGGCGCCCATCGGCGAACTGCACCGTCATGAACCCGCCGCCGCCCAGGTTGCCGGCCGCCGGATACACCACCGCGAGCGCGTAACCCACTGCGACAGCCGCGTCGATCGCGTTGCCGCCACGCTTCAGGACGTCGACGCCGATGCGCGTGGCGTACTCCTGTGCCGTGACCACCATGCCGTGCTCGGCCGCGACCGGCGCGGGGGATGCGGCCTGCGCCGCGGATACGACCAGCAGTAACGCGAAGACGGTCGGACGCCACTTCATCGTGCGATCTCCAGGGACGAGATGCGCAGTCTAAGCGATGCGGTGCCGGCTACCTGCCAATCAGCGCGCTCAGCGACTCCGGCTCGATGGGCTTGGTGAAATGATGATCGAAGCCCGACTCCGCCGCGCGCGCCTTGTCGGCGTCCTGGCCCCAGCCAGTCACGGCGATGAGCGTGACCGGCCGCGAGAGCTTCTGCGCGCGGATGCGTTGCGCCACCTCGTAGCCGGTGAGACCTGGCATCCCGATGTCGAGGATCGCGATCTCCGGCTTCATGCGGTCGAACAGCGCCAGAGCCTCCGGCCCGTTGTGGGCCACTTCGACCTCGTGGCCATCGAGGCGCAACAGCATGGCGAGGCTCTCGCCGGCGTCGAGATTGTCGTCGGCCACCAGCACGCGACGCAGGCGCATGTTCGACACCGGGTTGGTGGGTTCTGCGGCGCGCGGTGCGGCGGCAATGCGGTTCAACGGCAGCTTCACGGTGAACTCGCTGCCCTTGCCGAGGCCATGGCTGCCGGCGGACAGGGTGCCACCATGCATCTCCACCAGCCCGCGCGACAGCGCGAGCCCGATGCCGAGGCCGCCCCCGGAGCGCGCCGATGCCACCTGCGAGAACATGGCGAAGATGTCGGGCAGTGCTTCGGCGGAGATGCCGATGCCATCGTCACGTACGCGGATCATGACTCCTTCTTCGCCCACCTGCGCATCGAGCCCGATGTGGCCTTCGGGGTCGGTGTACTTGGCGGCATTGGTCAGCAGGTTCGACAGCACCTGCGAGAGACGCAGCGGATCCGCTTCGAGCTCGAATGCCTCCGATGGGAGGCGCACCTCGAGATGATGCCGCTTGGCATCGATGGCAGGCCGCGCGGTCTCCACGGCCGACTCCACGATGCGGGCGAGCGTCGTGCGGTCCTTGCGCAGCTCGAGCGTGCCGCGCGTGATACGCGAAATGTCGAGCAGGTCCTCGAGCAGCAATGCCATGTTCTGCACCTGCCGCGTGATCACGTCGTGCGCCCAGGCCTTCTGCGTTTCGCTCGCGGCGGGGGAGCTCGAGATGATCGCGGCCTGGCGGATGGGCGCCAGCGGATTGCGCAGCTCATGCGCGAGCGTCGCCAGGAACTCATCCTTGCGACGATCGTTCTCGCGCAGCGCCGTCTCCGCGCGCTCACGTTTGGCGAGCTCGCGCTGCGCCGCCTCGTAGAGCCGCGCGTTGTCGATGGCGACCGCGGCCTGTGCGGCCATGCCGACCACCAGGCGCTCGCTGCGTTCGCTGAACCTGGCCGCCTCGGGATGACCGAAGAAGAGGCCGCCATGAACTTCGCCCGAGCGCGATTTGACGGCGACTGCCAGGTAGCTGCGCACCGGCAGATGTCCGGGCGGCTGGCCGTAGTGCGGACCCATGCTGCCGTAACGCGGATCCTGCGTGATGTCGTCGCTGCGCACCGGTGCTTCCCCATGGAAGGTCGGCGCGAACACGCGCGTCGCACGCGGATGGCCGAACTTGTCGAAGGCTTCGCGCGGCGCGCCCGACAGCGTGTAGAGAAGATAGTCTTCGCCGTTCTCGTCCACGCGGTTGTAGAAGAATGCGCCGAACTTCGCGCCGGTGAGCTCGGTGGCGGCATCGGTCACCGTCTGCAGGAGCTTGTCGATCTCGAGCTGGGAAGCGATCGACTGGCCTGTCTGGTTGAGGATCTCGAGCAGCCTCGACTCCTCGTGCAGTGCCGCCTGTGCCTGGACGTGCTCGGCGCGCACGCGCTCCAGCGAATCGCGCAGGTGCGCGTTGGCCGCCTCGAGATCCGAGGCCGGAGGGTCGTTCGGCGGGGTCATGCGTCGACTGTAGAAGGAGAACGAGGCACACGGCACTCGGCTTTACGGAAGGTGGGTGGAGGATTTTTCCTACAGGCGTCGGCCGGCGCTGCCCCGCGTATTGCCTGCCGCTCAACTGGCGCCTGGCGGCCACGCGTAACAAGTTCGACGAATGCAAACACCTCACGTATCTCTGCGCACGTCGCCTTCGCCGGTCTCTCCCTGGTTTGCATTAGTGCTCTGGATTGCGCTGTCGGCCGCCGCGGGCGTCGTCGGTGCCATTGCCTCTGCCAACGCGTCGGCTTTCTACCCGCGGCTCGACCAGCCGTCCTGGGCGCCGCCGTCGTCGGTGTTCGGCCCGGTGTGGACCCTGCTCTATCTACTGATGGCGGTGTCCGCGTGGCTGGTGTGGCGCGAGCGCGGCTGGGCGCGGGCGCGCGGCGCGCTGGGGCTGTTCGTGCTGCAGCTCGCGCTCAACGCCCTGTGGTCATGGTTGTTCTTCGCGTGGCATCGCGGCGGACTCGCATTCGCGGACATCGTGCTGCTGCTGCTGGCCCTCGTCGCGACGCTTACCGCGTTCGCCCGGGTGCGCAAGGCGTCCGCGTGGCTGCTCGTCCCGTATCTCGCCTGGGTGAGCTTCGCCGCCGCGCTCAATTATTCTGTCTGGCAGCGAAATCCTCAGCTGTTGTAGCCGCGGTGCCTTCGGCCGAACGCCAAGCCACGTGCACGGAATGCCGCCCCGCATCGTCGACGAGGTCGACGACGTTACGGCCGGGCTTCTGCACCTGCCCGTCCACGGTGAACTGCGGCAGCGCGGTCGGCGACGGTTGTTTGTCGACGAGGATCTCGTAGGTGGTGTTGCGATAGCGGAACTGGATGCTGAAGCCGTCCCAGTCCGGTGGCACGCAGGGCGTCAGTGACAGTCGTCCGTCGCGCAGTCGGAAGCCGAGTATCCACTCGAGGCCGGCGCGGTACAGCCAGCCGGCAGAGCCCGTGTACCAGGTCCAGCCGCCTCGCCCGGCATGCGGCGCCTCGGAATACACGTCGGCCGCGACGACGTAAGGTTCGACCTTGTAGCGCTGCACCTCGGCACGCGTGGTCGCGCGGCGCACGGGGTTCAGCATGTTGAACACTTCCATGGCGCGCTCGGCCTTGCCCTGCAGCGCGAACGCGATCGCGGTCCAGGCCGCCGCGTGCGTGTACTGGCCGCCGTTCTCGCGGATGCCTTTGGGATAGGCCTTCACGTACCCCGGCTCCTGCACGGAACGTTCGAAGGGCGGCGCGAACAACACGGCGAGCGGCGGGTCGCGTCGAAGCAGGTGGGTTTCGAGCGATTCCATCGCCTTCTCGGCGCGTTGCGGTTGCGCGGCGCCCGAAATGACGCTCCAGGACTGCGCAATGGCATCGATGCGGCATTCGTCGTTCGACGCGCTGCCCAGCGGGGTGCCGTCGTCGAAGAATCCGCGGCGATACCACTCGCCGTCCCAGGCATGGGCTTCGAGCGAGGCGCGCAACTTGCTGGCCTCGCCGAGCCACGCCGTGGCGAGCGCGAGCTCGCCGCGGGCCTGCGCCAGAGGTGCGAAGGCGTTCAGGGTGGCGTGCAGGAACCAGCCCAGCCACACGCTTTCGCCGCGGCCGTGCTCGCCGACGCGGTTCATGCCGTCGTTCCAGTCGCCGGTGCCGATCAGCGGCAGTCCATGCGAACCGAGATAGGCGCCTTCGAGGCCGCGCCGGCAATGTTCGAACAGCGTCGCGGTCTCGTGGCTGACCTGCGGCTCGAAGAAGGCATCGTGCCGCTCGCGCGGCAGGGGCGGACCTTCGATGAAGGGTAGTTCGACGTCGAGGATGGCGCGGTCGCCGGTGAGCTGCACGTACTGCGCGGTCACGTACGCCAGCCAGACGCGATCATCGGAAATGTGCGTGCGTACGCCGCTGCCATTGTGTGGCAGCCACCAGTGCTGCACATCGCCCTCGGGGAACTGACGCGAGGCCGCGCGCAGGATCTGCTCGCGCAGCAGTTGGGGCCGCGCGAGTCCCAACGCCATCGCGTCCTGCAGCTGATCGCGGAAGCCATAGGCGCCGCTCGCCTGGTAGAACGCCGCGCGCGCCCAGGTGCGGCAGGCCAGCGTCTGGTACAGCAGCCAGTGGTTCATCATGAGATCGAAGGCGCGGTCGGGCGTCTTCACCTGCAGGTTGCCGTCGAGGTCGCTCCATTGGCGCGCCGCGGCCGTGATCTCCTTGTCGAGCAGGGTGGCCCGGTACCGCATGACCAGCTCGCGCGCCTGTTGCGCGTCGGAGGCCTGGCCCAACAGGAACACGACCTCGGTGGTGGCGCCGGCCTCCATCTCGATGCGCGTGCGCAGCGCGGCGCAGGCGTCGAGACCGGCTCCGACATGTCCCGAGAGCGCACCGCCCGCGACCAGCGCCGCGGGGGCGTCGAGCGTTCCATGCCTTCCGAGAAATTCGCGGCGATCGCCGGTCCACTCGGACTGCAGTCCCGACAGATCCGCGAACGCCACGCCGGGGAAGGCCATGTTCCACGGGTTGCGTGCGAACATTGCGCGCGTGATCTCGTCGAGCTCGGTGAATACGTGCGGCGCACCGACGCCCCGCGATGGGCCCAGCACCCACTCGGCATAGCCGGTCACCGAGAGGCTGCGGCGGCGGGGACTGTCGTTGTGCAACGTGAGCCGGCAGATCTTGATGGGGTCGTCTACGGGCACGAACATCACGAGCGTGAGCGCAATGCCATGCGAGCGGTGGTCGAAGCGTGTGTAGCCCGGGCCGTGCGCGCAGCGATAGTGAGCCTGTTCGTGGCGGATGGGCGAGGGCGTGGGTGTCCACAGCTCGCCGGTCTCCTCGTCGCGCAGATACAGCGCCTCGCCCGGGCGATCGGTGACCGGGTCGTTGCTCCAGGGTGTGAGCGCGTTCTCGCGCGAGTTGCGTGCCCAGGTGTAGCCGCCGCCCTCGGCGGAGACCTGGAAGCCGAATCCGCGGTTCGCGATGACGTTGATCCAGGGCAGCGGGGTGGGCTGTCCACTGGTGGCGATGACGTACTCCCGGCCCTGCGCGGCGAAGCCGCCGAGGCCATTGAAGAACTCGAGATCGCGCGCGGCCTCGGCGTCCGCGCCGCTCACCGCGAGACCCGCCTGCGGTGCACGGCGCGGCGCCTTGGGCGCGGCCGCCGGCACGGGCTGCATGCGCGCGACCTGGTCGGCCAAACTACCGTTGCGGCCGGACAGCACGACGCGCGCCACCGCGCCCAGCAGCAGCCTGGATTCGGCAGTGACCATGTCGTTGCGCAACACGAACACGTTGCCGCGCGTGTCGGCGCCGCCGATGCGCGGGCGCGCCTGGCTCACGCGCAAGATGTTCTCGAGCGCGACCTGCAGGTCCTGCACGTAGGATGCGCCCCGTTCGTTGAGGATCACCAGGTCCACCGACAGGCGCTTGATGCCCCAGTACTCATGGGCCTGCAGCAGCTGGCGCACGATGGGCAGATCGTCCAACTCCTCGATGCGCAACAGCACGATCGGCAGATCACCGGAGATGCCATGCGCCCAGAGGCCCTGCGGACCGTCGAGCCCGCGGCGGATCTGGTCCGGCGAGGCGCGCGCGGCCACGTCGGTATAGAGGATGCGGCCCGCGAGCTGCTGGAAAAGGTTGGCCTGCGAGGCGTCGATGCCGAAGTGGCGCAACTGCACCTGCGCCTGCGTCCAGGCCAGCGTGGCCGCGCGCGTATGAGCATTGATGTCGCGATGCTTTTCGATCTGTTCGAGCACCGCGGCGCGCGACGGCGCCACGCAGGTCCAGTACGCGATGCGCACCGTGCCGCCCGCCGGTACGCGGATGCGATAGCGCAGCGCGAACACCGCGTCCAGGACGGTGCCGGCGGTGCCCGACAGTGTGCTGCCTTCGAGCATGGCGAGCGGCGCGCGCAACTCGCGCGCGCGGCCGATGAAGCGCGCGCGGTCGGTCTCGAATTCGGGCCCGGAGATCACCGTGCCCTCGATCACCGCATTGTGCGAGGCCCAGAGCTCCGGCTCGTCGGACGCGCGGCGCCGTCGATTGGCGATGATGGCGGACTGCGCATTGAGGATTTCCGTGCGCACGAACATCTTCGAGAACGCCGGGTGCGCGATGTCGGCGGGGTGCGAGCCCAACACGATCTCCGCGTACGAGGTGACTTCGATCTCGCGCGGCTTCGACGAGGCATTGCTGATCGAGACGCGTCGGACTTCGGCGTCGTCTTCGGGCGAGACCTGCACTTCCAGCGTGGTCGTGACTTCGCCGTCGGTGCGAATGATCTCGGCGCGATCCTCCGTGAAGCTGACTTCGTACGAATTGGGCTGGCCCGCGCACGGTTGATAGCCCGCGGACCACACGCGGCCGGTCTCGACGTCGCGCAGCAATATGTAGCTGCCCGTGTCGTCACGTGTCGGGTCATCGCGCCAGCGCGTGACCGCGAGATCATTCCAGCGGCTGTATCCCGAGCCCGCGGCGGTGACCATGACCGAGTAGCGCCCATTCGAGAGCAGCTGGGTCTGCGGGGCGGAGTCGTGCGGGCTCCTGAGCCGCCGCACGTCCGGTACCTGCAGCTCGGTGATGCGCGACGCCGTGCCCACTTCCTCGGCGCGCGGATGCGCCACCGATACGTCGCGCGGCGTGCGCTCCTGCAGCAGCAGGTCGGTGGCCTGCACCGATACGTTGGAATGGAAGCGCTCGCGCATGCGGCCGTCGTGCAGCGCGTTGGCGATGGCGACGATGGTCATGCCCTGGTGGTGCGCCATGTACGCGCGGATCGGTACGAACTTCCTGCCCTTGTTGGCATCCTGGGGCACGCGCGAGGGCGTGAAGTCCACGGCTTCGTAGAAGCCGTACTGACCGCGGATGCCGAGGCTTTCCAGGAGCCGGAAATTGGCGAGCGCGGAGTCGCCATCGACCATCGCGGCGAGACCGGTGGCGTAGGGCGCGATCACCTTGTTCTCGGACAGGCCGCGCTTGAGGCCGAGGCCGGGCACGCCGAAATTCGAGTATTGATAGGTGAGCTCGAGGTCGCGCGCGTTGTATGCCGACTCGGAGATGCCCCACGGCAGCTCGAGCTCGCGGCCGTAATCTATCTGCCGTTTCACGACCAGCCGGCTGGTCTGCGCCAACAAACTACCGCCGGGCGCGCGCAGCACCAGGTCGGGCATGAGGTACTCGAACATCGAACCCGACCACGACACCAGCGCCGCGCCCGCGCCGATGGGCGTGACCGTGCGCCCCAGGCGGAACCAGTGCCGCGCCGGGATGTCGCCCTTGGCGATCGCGAGGAAACTCGCGAGACGCGCCTCGGAGGCGAGGAGGTCGTAGCAGCTCTCGTCGAGCGTGCCGTCGCTGCAGCGGAAGCCGATCGACAGCAGCTTTCTCTGCCGGTCGTAGAGGAAATCGAACTCCATGTTCTCGGCGAGCTCGAGCGCGGTGTTGGCCAGCGTCTCGAGATATTCGACGATGTATCCCGCCGGGTCGCGGGCCAGGAGGTCGCTGCGCCAGCTGTCGATGGAGCGCTTCGTGGCTTCCACCCAGTACGGCAGGTCATGGTTGCGGTCGAGATGCGCCTCGCTCGCCAGCGTCCGGACCATGTCGACCAGCGTGGCGGCGCGTTCCGCCGCGGTCGCCAGCGCATCCTTCGCGGGGTCGAGCGCGCCGCCCACCGGGCGCAACGCGCTCTCGAGATCTTGGAACGCCGTCTCGACGATGCCGCGCGTGATGGTGAAACCGGGCATGAAATGGAATTGCCGCAGCGCCTCGCGCGCGAGATCGAGTGAGTCCGCGAGACCCGCGGCGGCTTCGCGATGCGGCGAGGGATCTTCCTGCCACTCGCGGAAAGCACCCGCCAACGCGATCAGGTGCGCTGCCAGGTTGCCCGAATCCACCGAGGAGACGTAGCGGGGATCGAGGGGCCGAAGGTCCTGCGTGTCGTACCAGTTGTAGAGATGGCCACGGAATTTCTGCATGCGGCCGAGCGTGTGCAACGTGGCCTCGATGCGATCGAGCGCATCGCGCAGGCCGCACCAGCCGAAATCACGCGCCGCGACGATGGACAGCAGATAGAGACCGATGTTGGTCGGTGACGTGCGGTGCGCCACCACGCCACGCGGATCCTCCTGGAAGTTGTCCGGCGGCAGGTGATTGTCTTCGGCGGTGACGAAGGTGTCGAAGTATCGCCAGGTGCGCCGTGCGATCAGCCGCAGCGCGCGCTGTTCCTCCGGATCGAGCTCCGACTTCGCCGCCGACACCGGAACACGCGAGATGCGCCACGCCACGGCTGGCGCCGCCAGCCACGCAAGCACGAACGGCAGTGCGAGTGGAGGCAGCACGCTCATGGGGTAGGGCCCGTCGATGAGGACGACGATGAGAGCCGCCAGCACCGCGACCGCGACCCCGCGCAGCATGCGCGTATAGAAGCTCGTGAAATCGGAGCGTGCCGAGCTCAGGAAATCCGCCGGCACCCATTCGAGCAGGTGACGGTGGCTCACGGCCATGCGCCAGAACGTGCGCACCACCGCATCGGTCATGAGCCATGCCTGGTAGGGCAGCATGGTCACGAGCAGCGCGGTCTGCTCGACCGCGAGCAACACGTCGACGCGCAGCGCGCGCAGGTGGCTGCGCCAGGTCACCGTGGATCGGCGCGGGATGACGGCGCTCAGCAGCGGCTGCAGCGTGGGCAGCGACAGCGCGAAGATGATGAATGCGCACCACTGGAGCGCGGCGCCCGCCGGCAGCGTGAAACCCGCGACCAGCGCCGCGAGGCTGGTGGGCGCGGACAGCGAGCGCCGCAGGTTGTCGAGCATCTTCCAGAGCCCGATGAGGGGCATGCGGCCGTGACCGCGCCCGTGCGTGGCGGCGCCCGCGTCCTTGCGGCCGAATATCCAGGGCAGCAGCTGCCAGTCGCCGCGCACCCAACGGTGCTGGCGCAGCGAGGCGACGTCGTAGCGCGACGGGAATTCCTCGACGACTTCCACGTCGGAGGCGAGGCCGGCGCGCGCGTAGATGCCTTCGAAGAGATCGTGCGACAGCAGCGTGCTCTCGGGCACGCGGTCGGCGAGCGCGGCTTCGAAGGCATCGACGTCGTAGATGCCCTTGCCGGCGAAGCTGCCTTCGCCTAACAAGTCCTGGTAGACATCGGAGATCGCGGCGGCGTACGGGTCGACACCGGCGGCGCCGGAGAACACGCGCTGGAAGGGTGTCGCTTCCACTTCCACGGGCAACGAGAACGCGACGCGCGGCTGCAGGATGGCATAGCCATCGACCACGCGGCCCGACTTCGCGTCGAAATGCGGGCGGTTGAGCGGGTGTGCCATCTTGCCGATGAGCCGGCGCGGCGTCTCGCGCGGCACGCGCGTGTCGGCATCGAGCGTGAGCACATAGCGCACGCCCGGCGGCACCCACGGGCTCTTGCCGGTGCTCGTCACGTACGTGGTGTTGACGGCGCCACGCAGCAGCTGGTTCAGCTCCTGCAGCTTGCCGCGCTTGCGCTCCCAGCCCATCCACCGCTGCTCGCTCTCGCACCACACGCGCTTGCGGTGCAGCAGCAGGAAGCGGTCGCCGCCTTTGGCGGGCCCATAGCGGCGGTTGAGCCGCGCGATGCCGAGGATGGCGATGTCGAGCAGGGCATCGTCGCCGCGCTGGTTCTCTTCGTCGGCATCCACCCAATCGGAAAGCAGCGCGAAGTGCATCTGGTCGTCGGGCGAGGCGAGGTAGTGGATCTCGAGGCTGTGCAGGTGCTTCTCGACCGAGGCGCGGGAATTCAACAGCACCGGCACGGCGACCAGCGTGCGCAGTTCCTCGGGCACGCCATCGCGCAAAGCCAGGCCGGGCAGGCGGCTCGCGCCCACGCCGCGCGTCACGGCGCGATTGATCAGCGCCACGGCGATGTCCATGGCCGGCACGGCGCCGAGGATGCCCAGCAGCCAGAGCACGCCGCCGTGGATGCCGGATTTTTGCAGCAGCGCCAGCGGCACCGCGAGCACCAGCGCCGAGGTGAAGGCGATGGATGCCACGTAGTCGCGCGCACCGACGGTGAAGGCGATGCGCTTGCGCCAGTCGCGCAGCGGCGCGCGGAAGCCGATGGCGCGCTCGAGCCTGCGCCTGCCATCCGCGATCAGGAAATAGCCGGGGTCGCGTTCGCGCTCGGTCTTCGCGGCGGCGGCGGTGGTCAGCACCTGGCGCGCGATCTGGAGTTCGGAGAGCTTCGAGCCTCGTCCGAGTTCTTCGATGGCCGTGCGGTACAGGTTGCGCGTGGCGAAATCCATCGCCTCGAAATTGGAGGAGCTGTTCAGCACGCCGTCGACGAGGCTCACGCTCTCGAAGAACTCCGCCCAGTCCACGTCGGACATCAGGCGCATGCTGGTGATGATGTTGCGCACCGTGACGTTCGAGGCGCCCTGGCGCTGGTGTTCTTCGCTCACCAGTTGTTCGGGCGTCGCGCCTTGCGCGGTGATGCGCCCTTCCAGCCATTGAAGGGCTGGCACCATTTGCGGATCCTGGTCGCGTAACCGCTGCACGAGCTGCACCGCGAAAGCCGGCACCAGCGAGCGGCCGGCGCCACGCCAGCGCGCCAGCGCCTGCGGATCGAGTCGCTGGCCGTTGACGCCCAGCAGCCGATCGGCGATGAGATCGGCTTCCTGCCGCGCGGCGCGACTGGTAACGATGCGCTGGGCTACGCGGCGGAGGTTCTCGACCAGCACGATGCGCAGCGTGATCGCCACGGCCCAGAGCTCGCCGATGGTCAGTGGCTCGACACTTTGATAGGCGCGCACGAAGCGGCGCAGCGTCTCGGGATCGAACCGGCTGTCGGTGTGCGCGACATAAGCCCAGGCGATGCCGAAGACGCGTGGGAAGCCCGCGAACGGCCCATTGGCCAGCTTCGGCAGCTGGCGGTAGAAGCCGGGGGGCAGATCCTCGCGGATTTCCCGGATCTGCTCCTCGACCACGTGATAGTTGTCGAGTACCCACTCGGCGGCCGGGGTGATGCTCCGGCCCTGGTCCACTGCCCGGGCGATCGAACGATAGGCGGCCAGCAGCACCGTTTCGTTGTTGCGCAGCCGGGCGCGCAGCGAGCGGCGGAAGCCCGGTTGACGGGCCACGTCCTGCGCGGCGGCGAGGGTCTGGGCATGCTGCTCCAGGCGCTCGATGCTGAAGATCTCCTCGCGCAGGATCTGCTCGCTGTTCCAATGCGAGCCGAGCGACAGGCTCTCCAGGATTCCACTGAGAAAAGGGTGCAAGTTGGGGTCCGGCAGGGGTGGGGTCGGCAACCTGCGCATTACGCGTAAGTTACGGCTTTCGCGCCATATATTGCCGGCCCCCGGGCGCTGTGGGAATAGTCCGACGGGGCCGCGGCATATTCACGACCACCCGATACCCGGCACGGCGGTGGTAGTTAGGAGACGCCGAACCGGGCGGGTCTCTGACACGGCTCCCGGCGCGGCTTTCCGCACGGCCGGCGGGCCGCGGACAGGGGCGACGCATGTTCCTGCATATCTATCTACGTGCCCTGGCCGATGGACGCATTCTGCTCGACGCCGCGGACGTGCCGAGCAAGACCCCTGCCGCGCGCGAGCTTTGCTGGCGAGCCACCCCTTCGCAGGCTCACGCGGACCTGCTCGGCGAGGGTCTGCCCGAAGTCGAACGCCAGGGAACGGACATGGCGGACAACAGGCCAGGGCTCCGCTAACCGGGAGGCACGCCAACCATGCGCGCTGACGGATTACGGAAAGTGGCGCGTCTTGCAAGGTGTGTTGGAACGCCTTCCAGCACGCGTTACAGGATTCGTCATTGTCTCGCTACCGCTCGCGGGACAATAATCGCGCCATTACAAAACTTTCCGTCCGCTGACGCGGACTAACACCCATGTTCATAAATGACACCGGTAGACTCCCCGAGTCTGGCCGCGTTTGCGTGATGGGCCACCACCCGTCCGGCGATGCCGGGCATGCTGGCGACGACCGCAAGTACTACAGCATCGTCATCAACGCCGCGCGCGCGCAGGTCGAGCCCATGGCCGAGCCGCGCAATCCGCACCACGTGCTCGGCGTGGGCGCACAGATCGATTCGGTGAACGGGGCGGTCTTCGCGGCGTATTTCGCCGGCAACCGCGAGCGCTACGACGTCTACCCTGACTACCGGCAGTCGCTGTACGTGCTCGTGGATGGCGCGGTGTACGGCGTCCAGTCCGAGAAGATAGACACCGACATCCAGCGCGGCTTCAGCAAGCGCAAGTTCACCCTGTTGCGCGGTGACCGCCCGCAACGCAGCGTCGAATATTCGTGGCCGTGGTATCGCGAGCCGTTCACGTCGGGGTCACCCGGCACTTCGCGCAGCGACGACTTCCTGCGCGAGCTCTCGGCGATGGTGCGCGAGTATCGTGGTTAGTCGAGCGCGGCGCCGAGCTCGGCCGGATCCACCGGCTTCACCAGGTGCGCGTCGAAACCGGCTTCGCGCGAACGCAGGCGATCTTCAGCCTGGCCCCATCCGGTGAGCGCGATCAGCCGCGGCCGGGTTTCGAGCCCGGCCATCGAGCGCAGCCGCCGCGCCACATCGTAACCGCTGAGGTCGGGCAGGCCGATGTCGAGGAACACGACGTGCGGGGCGAAAGCGGTCACAGCAGCGAGCGCATCGATGCCCGAATGCGCGACCCGCGTGTCATGTCCGTCGAGCTCCAGCAGCATCGCGAGGCTGGTGGCCGCATCGACGTTGTCGTCGACCACGAGGATGCGATGTGATCCTGCCGCGATTCGCGAGTCGGTCGCGCCTTCGTACGGTGTCTCGAGAATGTCGTTCACCTTGTGAGTCTACGCGGCAGACACGCTGTGCGTCGTGTGATTGCTGTAGGACTCGATCACCCGCCCCGGGCGTCAGTCGAGGGGCCAGGTCATCTCCGCGGGATGTTCCGATGCGCTGTTCGTCGGTTGCGCGGCGGGCGAGGAGTCGATACCACGCCACCAGGTCTCGATGCGGTAGTCACGCGACGGTTCAACCGGTGCGCCGAGCCTCGGCAGCAGCAGTGGCGAGCCCGTCGGCGCCAGCTGCAGCAGCGTTTCGACCGGCTCATCCCAGGCATGCAACGCCAGGTTGAATGTGCCCCAGTGGATGGGCAGCAGCGGACCACCACCTAACAAGGCATGCGCCGCGAGCGCGTTCTGCGGCCCCAGGTGGATGTTGCCCCAGGCCGGGTGGAACGCACCGATCTCGAGCATCACGAGATCGAAAGGTCCGAGGCGTTCGCGCGTCTGCGCGTATTCGGTCGTGAGTCCGGTGTCACCGCTGAAGAACACCTTGTGCCGACTTCCGGCGATGACCCACGAAGACCAGAGCGTGCGATTGCCGTCCTTGAGCCCGCGCCCGGAGAAATGTTGTGCGGGCGTGGCCGTGAGCGTGAGCCCGGTGCCGGCGACGCGCTGCGACTCCCACCAGTCGAGCTCGAAGATGCGCTCCGGCGCGATGCCGAAGCTCTCGAGATGCGCGCCCACACCGAGCGAAGTGATGATGGGCACGGACATGCGCCGCAGCAGCCGCAGGGTGGTGTAATCGAGATGATCGTAGTGATCGTGGGAGATCAGCACGACGTCGAGCGGCGGCAGGTCGCTCATCGCCACGGGCACGGGCTGGAACCGCTTCGGGCCGATGAATCGCGACGGCGATGCGCGTGGCCCCCACACCGGGTCGGTCAGCACTCGCCACCCGTCCATCTCGACGAGCACCGTGGAATGCCCGAGCCACGTCGCACGCAGCGCGGTCCCGGCGGTGTGACGCCAGGCGTCGAGTGGGTTCACGGAGGGCAGTGGACCCTGCGGCACGCGTCGCTCGCCGCCGCACAGGAAATCCCCCAACGATGGCATGGCCGCCTGGGGATCGCCGCGCGGCGCCGGGAAAGTGTTGCGAAACCGCTCGCCGTCCCAGCGCGGCGATGCCGCGATGCGTTCACGGCGGATATCCCGGGAGTACACGGCTGAGCTCATGGGGGACATCGTACTCGCGCTGACGGTGCGCTATTGCGGCGCGGTGCGCGCCAGCAGCTTCTCGAGATCCGCTTTCCAGAGCTTTGCGATGGTGTGGGAGCCGTGGCCGCGCGTCTCGGGGCTCAACGGGATCACGATGGCTTCGCCACGGGGCACGCGCCGGATCTCGCTCTCGAGGATGCCGAGCTCCGGCGGATTGATCAGATCGTCGGCCGAGTTGATCGCGAGCAGCGGCACGCGGATTTTCTCGAGGCCCGGGCCCGGGTCGTAATCCCACGAGGCGCTCACCTGGTAGAGCACGTCGTTCGCGTCCGTGGTCTCGAGCGCCTTCGCCATCGCCGCGTCCAGCACTTCGTCGGTCTTGGTGAGCGACGGCATCTGCGCCTGGCGCAGTGGCGGGTTGCTGCCCATGAAAAAAATGAGCTCGTTGGCCGTCCGCAACGACGGTGGCTGCCGGATGTAGTCGCCGCCGTTCCAGGCCGGGTCATTGCGGATGGCGTCGATCAATGTCTTGCGCCATACCCGGTTGCGACCCGAGACCTGCGTGGGCAGGCTGGCCAGCGGCATGAGCGCATCCATGAATTCCGGATGGCGCTCGCCCCATACCCAGCTGTGCATACCGCCCATGGAGGTGCCCATGGCCAGGCGAAGGTGATTCACGCCCAGGCCCTTGGTGAGCAACTGGTACTGCGCTTCGACCATGTCGGTGTAGCCGTACCTCGGGAATTTCGCCTTCAATCCGTCGCTGGGCTTCGAAGACTTGCCGTGGCCGATGCCGTCGGGAAGCACGATGAAATATCTGGCTGCGTCGAGTAGTTGGCCCGCGCCGAACAGCTCGCCGGCGAACTCGGGCCGGATGAACTGCGCGCCGCTGCCGCCGGTGCCATGGCCTATCCACACCGCGTTGCGCACCACGCCCTTGCGGTCTCTCACCGGCTTGCCGAGCGTGCGGTAGTGCAATCGCAATTCCGGCAGCGTCTCGCCGCTGGTGAACCTGAAATCTTTGATGACGAAGTCGCCTTCGACCGGCACGGGGTAGTCAGCGGCCGGCACCGCCATCGCAAACAGCGCCAGGACCAACAACAGAAGACGGTTCATGTGTGTGCTCGCGGAAGCGGGGGTGCTACGTTACGCCACATGGACGGCCCGATAGAAATACCTGCCGGTGCTGGCGTGGCGCTGCGGATCAAGCGCGGGGAACGTTTGCGCCTCGTCGATCCCCATGGCGGGCAATCCGGCGATCTCATGGCATTTTCGCTGGATGGCCGCCACCGCATGAACAATGGCCGCACGTTCGATTACGGCGGCGGCCTCTTCCTCTCCACCGGCGACGTCATCTGGTCGAACTTGAGCGAGCCCATGTGGACCATAGTCGACGACCGCGTGGGCAAGCACGATTTTCTCTACGCGTCGTGCAGCCAGGAAATGTATCGCAAGCAATATGGCGCGACCGGCTACCACGCCAACTGCTACGACAATCTTTGCAAGGGTCTGCGCGAGCTGGGCCTCGAGCCCGAACCGTTGCCCACGTCGTTCAATTTCTTCATGGCCGTGAACGTCGCGGGCGACGGCAAGCTTTCATTCGAGCCGCCGCGGTCGCGCGCGGGCGATTCGATGGAGTTGCGCGCGGAAATGGATCTTGCCGTAGTCGTCACGGCCTGTCCGGCCTCCACGTGCAATGGCGGCGCGCCACCGCGTCCGCTCGCTTGCGAGATCCTGCGCTAGCGAAGATTCGCCGGGAAATCGCCGGCATCGTGCCGCTCGCGCAATTGCTCCGACGGATCGCCCGTGACCTTGTTGACGATGCGCCCGCGCTTGACGGCAGGCCGCCTGCCCACCTCGGCGGCCCAACGTTGCACGTTCTGGTAGTCCTGTGTCTGCAGGAACTCCGCGGCGTCGTACACGGTGCCGAGTGCCACGGCGCCATACCACGGCCAAATGGCCATGTCGGCGATGGTGTATTCGTCGCCCGCGATGTAGCGGCGCCTGCCCAGTAGTTTGTCGAGCACGTCGAGCTGGCGCTTGGCTTCCATGGCGAACCGGTCGATGGCGTATTCGATCTTCACGGGCGCGTACACGTAGAAGTGCCCGAAGCCGCCGCCCAGGAAGGGCGCGCTGCCCATCTGCCAGAACAGCCAGGACAGTGTCTCGGTGCGGGCACGAGGCTCTTTCGGCAGGAAGGCGCCGAACTTCTCGGCAAGGTACAGCAGGATGGAACCGGACTCGAACACGCGCAGGGGCTCCGAGCCATCGCGCAGTGGGCTGCGATCGACCAGCGCGGGGATCTTCGAATTCGGGTTCACCGCAACGAAGCCGCTGCCGAACTGATCGCCCTCCTGGATGCGGATGATCCAGGCATCGTATTCCGCGCCTTCGTGTCCCGACGCCAGTAGCTCTTCGAGAAGGATCGTGACCTTCTGTCCATTGGGCGTGCCCAGTGAATACAGCTGCAGCGGATGCTTGCCGACCGGCAGCTCCTTTTCATAAGTGGCGCCCGACACCGGCCGATTGATGTTGGCGAAGGCGCCGCCGCTGGGCTTGTTCTGCCATACCTTGGGTGGAACGTACTCGGACATGGGCGATCTCCGTTCTCGTCTGGATGACACAGTCTTACCTTTGCACGAAGCGGCCAGGATCGCCTCTCCATTCGGGGGTACGCGATGAACGGCAGCGGACCGCTGCCAGTTGACGCACGTGCCACTGAAGCGGATCGTCGGCGCCAGCCGATAAAAATTCCGGGGAGAGAACATGAAGCCCAGCACACTCGTGCTGATGCCGGTGCTGCTCATGAGCGTCGCCGTGCACGCCGCCGCACCCAGCGCCACCAAACGCGCCGTCGTGGCGTCGGTCGAGAAGCATGGAGTCGAGCTCATCGACATGTCCGACCAGATCTGGGAATTCGCCGAGACCGCGCTGCGCGAGCACCGATCCGCGAAATTGCTCGCGGATTTCGCCGAGAAGCAGGGCTTCAGCGTGACGCGCACCGTGTCCGGCATGCCGACCGCGTTCGTCGCGTCGTTCGGCAGCGGCAAGCCTGTCATCGGCATCATGGGCGAATACGACGCGCTGCCTGGCGTGTCGCAGAAGGCGCAGGCCGAGAAATCCGCGCTCGTCGAAGGTGGCGCGGGCCATGGCTGCGGGCACAACCTGTTCGGCGCGGCCAGCCTCGGCGCGGCGCTCGCCATCAAGGAGCAGATCGCGGCCGGCAAGCTCAAGGGCACCATCCGCTTCTACGGTACGCCCGCCGAGGAAGCCGTCGGCGGCAAGACCTACATGGCGCGCGACGGCGTATTCAATGACGTGGACGTGATGCTGGCCTGGCATCCGGGTGACGAGACTCAGGCCGACACCACCTCCAGCCAGGCCATGGTCGATCTCCTGGTCACGTTCAAGGGCAAGGCCGCGCACGCCGCGGGCGACCCATGGAATGGACGCAGCGCCGTGGATGGGGTCGAGGCCTTCACGCATGGGGTCAACCTGATGCGCGAGCACATGAAGCTGACGTCGCGCGTGCACTACGTGATCAAGGATGGCGGCGACGTACCCAACGTCGTGCCCGAGCATGGCGCGGTGTGGATCTGGGCGCGCGACTGGAAACGCGGCGAAGTCGAGTCGCTGCTGGCGCGCATCCGCAAGATCGCCGACGGCGCGGCGCTCATGACCGAGACCGAGGCGAAGGTGAGCGTGCAGGCCGGCAGCTGGGAGCTGCTCGTCAACGACCGCGGCGCCAAACTACTCGACGCGAACGTGCGCTGGGTCGGCGCGCCCAACTACACGGCCGACGAGGACGCTTTCGCGAAGCAGATACAACGCGCGACCGGCAAACCCGAGGTCGGCATGGTTCGCGCCATCCATCCGCTCGAAGGTCAGATCGAGGAGGGAGGTTCCACCGACGTCGGCGACGTGAGCTGGATCGTTCCGACATTGCATCTCACCGTCGCGACCGCGCCCAAGGATGCGCCGTGGCACGCATGGCCGGTGGTGGCCACCGGCGGCATGTCGATCGGGCACAAGGGCATGATCGTCGCTTCGAAGGCGCTCGCCGCCACCATGGTCGACCTGTTCGAGAAGCCCGCGGAGCTCGCGGCCGTGCGCGCCGAGTTCGAGACGAAGAAAGGTGCCACGGTATACAAGGCGTATCTGCCGGATGGCCCGCCGCCATTGCCAGCACAGTGAGCCCCGCGCCTAACTCAGGTTGGTTCGCGAAGGCAGAGACTCTGTCTAAAAGAGTTCGGATGCGCCAACTCGTGGCAGTATCGGAGCTGACCTACAGGAAAGCGTGAACTGGGCAGGCAAATTCGCCTGCAAATTGGCAGACGCTGACGCGGGTCATGCTAGGGAGGAGTGGACCCACGCGCGTATGTCCAGGAGCGGTCGCAATCTGTTCAAACGCCGGTTCGTACGGCTGAAGGCGTGGTTCACGCTCGGTAGCGTCGGTATCACGCCGCGCCTGGTCGTGGCGTTTGCGTCCGTGGCGGCGTTGGCCGCTGCCGCCAATCTCATCGTCGAGAACGGTGTGGCCGTGCTCGAAAAACAGCGGACCGTCGAGAAGGCCCGCAGCGAAGTCGATTCGCGCGCCATCCATACGCTTCGTGAATCGGTGAGCCGCGCACGGCGCATGGTCACATCCGCGGAGCTCGCGCGCGTGCTCGGCCTCTTCGAACGCGCAACACAGGAACACGCCGAGGCCGATACGCGCAGCTCGTCGCTGCGGTTCGCGAACTCCCGCGCCTCGCTGGACCAGACGCTCACGAAGTACCAGGCGGAGAACCCGCCGCCCTCCGCGCAGAACTTGCCGCCGCAGATCACCGCGCACAAGAAGACCGCGGACGCACTGGTGCAAGCCACTCGCCTGCGCCGCGAGTTGTTGGCGCGATACTCCGGGCTGCTCGCGGGCATGGAAGTCGGCCTCAAGGACGCCATCGATCGCGAATGGAAAGTGATGGGCCGCGTGGTTGCGCGGCAGCCGCTGCTCGACGTTCGCGCGCAACTCGTCGACCTGCGTGCGGCGTTTGCCGGCGCCGGCATCCTCTACGCAGACAGCGCCAGTTCAGCATCCATTGCAAAGGCCGAATGGGCGTTGTCCGAAACGCTGCGCCGCCACGCGGACACGTTGCGCAAGTCGGAGAGCCAGGCATGGCTCAAGTCGATGAACGACAACCTGACTGCGCTGATTTCCACGCGCGCCGCGCTCATTCGCACCGAGGCCCGCCGGCTGACCGCGGCTGACCGGTTCTCGCGCGAATCGAAGCGTTTGCTCGAGTCGTTGCCGGTGAACATCGAAGAGCCCGCGCTCCCGGCATCCGCGGCACCAGTCCAGGCTCTGTCGCCAGTCACGTCACCGCCCACGCACCCGCCCGCCGAGTTCGAGAAACCCAGCGGCTCACTGGTCGGTTGGATGAGCGGCGTGGTACTCGTGGTACTCCTCTATATCAGCTTCGTCACCATCATCAGCATCGTTCGCCCGGTGCGCCGGATGATCGCCGCCACCAACCGGCTCGCGAAAGGCAGCAATGCGCGCGTGGTGGCCAATGGCGGCATCCGCGAGCTCGATTCGCTCGCCAAGGCCTTCAACTCAATGGCCGAGCAGCTCGCGGTGGCGCGTGATGCCGCGGCGGATTCACATCAGCGGCTCGAAGCCAAGGTCGAAGAGCGCACGCGCCAGTTGCAGGAGCTCGCCGAACAGGATCCGCTGACCGGCATCGCCAACCGTCGACAACTTTTCGTGGCATTGAACGAGTCACTGGAGCGCGCGACCGCCTCGGGCGAGCGCGTCGGGCTGTTCTTCCTCGACATCGACAACTTCAAGACGTTGAACGACAGCATGGGGCACACCTACGGCGACCGCGTCCTGGTCTCGATCGCACGCCGGCTCGAAACCATCGCGGCGGCCTGTGGTTTCGCGGCGCGTCTCGGCGGCGACGAATTCACCATCATTCATCAGGGCAGTCGCGACACGCAGTGCATCTACGATTTCGGCGCGACCATCGTGCGCGCCTTCGACGCGCCGCTGCAGGTGGATGAACGCGAAGTCATCGTGAGCGTCAGCGTTGGCGTGAGCGTGTACCCGGATCACGAGCGCGACGCGGAAGCGCTGCTGCGCGCCGCCGATGCCGCGCTGTTCCGCGCCAAGGCGCTGGGACGCAGCCAACTCGCGGTCTTCACGTCGGAGCTGCTCGCCGATGCGTCCGCCAAGTTCGCCATCGAGCAGAAGCTGCGCCGCGCGATACAGAACGACGAGTTCGAGCTCTTCTATCAACCGCTCGTGAATCCGCACACCGGGCGGGTGGAGCAGGTGGAGGCGCTGATCCGCTGGCGCAAGCCCGATGGCAGCCATCGTCCGCCCGACGAGTTCCTCGCCGTGGCCGAGGAGTCGGGCCTCATCATCGAGATCAGCGACTGGGTGCTGCGCACCGCCATCCGCACCGCGGCCGAGTGGCATCGCGGCCGGTGGCCGGACGCGCGTGTCGCGATCAATGTATCGCCGCGGCAGTTCCTCGACTACCGGTTCGTCGGCCGTGTCGAGGAATTGCTCAAGCAATACGGACTGCCCGCCAGTTGCGTGGAGCTCGAACTGGTCGAGTCCGCGCTGCAGACCGGCGCCCAGACCATCCGGACGCTCGACCAGCTGCGTGCCGTGGGCGTGTCCATCGCGCTCGACGATTTCGGCACCGGCTATTCGTCTCTGGCATCGTTGCAACAGTTGCCGCTGTCGCGCGTGAAGTTCGATCGCAGCCTGGTCGCAGCCATCGACGATAGCGCGCGTTCGGCGTCCATCGTGCGCGCGACCATCGCCTTGTGCCGCAGCCTCGATCTCGACATCACCGCGGAAGGCGTGGAGCGCATCGAGCAGCTGGCCATGTTGTTGCCGCAGAGCCCGATCACGGTGCAGGGTTTCCTGTTCGCCCGACCCGTCTCCGGCCAGGAATTGCTGCCGTTGCTCGAGCGCATGCCGCGCAGATGCGAGGAGCTGGTAGAGCAGCTGCGCGGCGCGGCGCGCGCATCCGAGAAGCGCAGCAAGCGCTTCGCGCTGGTCGAGTAGCGCGTCGTCCCTAAGGTAAACCGCTAGCTGCGCTGCGATTCCCTGCGCAAGTGGGAGATTTGCGCCACTCGTGACACATGTTAGGTGGGCAAGGCTCGCCCTAACTAACCCAAGGAGGGAACATGGTCACTACAACGCTGCAACGCGTCACGCGCCGTTTTTCGAAGTTGGCGCTCGGTCTGCCGATTGTTTTGCTGACTATCGCACCGTCGATCGGCAACGCGCAGACGGTCTATCAAATCACCGATTACAGCGGGAACGTGTTGCCCGCGGCCTCTGGTCTCTATACCGTCGTGTGGAATTGCTACAACCAGGGTGGCCCGCCCATGCCGGCTGCCATCTGCTCGTGGTACGTCAGACGGCTGTATGGCACCAACTACCCGGTCGTGGTAGTCAACGACTATCCGCATGCGACGCCACCGGGTTGCCAATACGGCATCACGTCCCAGATCGATCCCGGATACACACGCTCGAACTGCGGCGTGTTCGCCACCGCCGCGGTGTACGGCATCAACTAGCTCCCGATCCGCGTCACGAGAGGGGCCCGTCACCGGGCCCCCATCGTCTAGCTAGTCGCCGCGATCGCCTTGACCGCGCTTCGCCTTCTTCTTCGCCTTGCGCCGGCGGTCGGCGGAAAGCGAGCGGCTCACGTCGTCGCTTTCCCTGAACTGTCCGCCCTTCGCGCGGCGTACGTAGCGTTTGTCGCCGCGCGGCGCGATGAGCTCGCGCTTGGCCGCCGACCGCTTCTTCCCCTTCTTCGCACGCTTCTTTGCCTTGGCCATGGAACCTCCGTCCGTTCGGCTCGAACGTAGGCGCGTCAGGGCGCCGGCAATATCAGCGCAATCGGCACATCGAGGCCGGAAAACTCCGTCGCCCAGAAGGCAGGCGTAGCAGCCGACCGAACCGATCGCACCCGGCGAGGCGCCACGCGCGGCCGGCAACTTGGTTCGCCGGCGCACCAGTTCTATACTCCAGCAGCGTTGGTTCTCGTCTCGCTCGTGTCGGGCTCGTAAGGAAAAATCTGGCGTGAGTGCGGGCTGCAAAGGATCTTGGTGAAACGGGTACCGGAATCGCTCGTGCCGGGACGACCTTCGTTCGATCGGCGTGCCTTCATGCAACTGGCGACGACGTTCGGCTTGTCGCTGACCGTACCGGGTCTCGCGGCGAAGGCGCCGGCCCTCACGCCGGAAGAATGGACCCTCATCGGCGAAGTGTCGGAGTTGATCATCCCGACGACCGACACCGGCGGGGCGCTCGCGGCCGGCGTGCCAGACTTCGTGAAAATGATGCTGTCGGGTTGGTTCAGCGCAGCCGAGCGCGACAATTTCATCGCCGGGATGCGCGAGTTTGCGGCGGGTAACAAGCACGGCAAGAAATTCAGCGAGCTGACCGCGAGCCAGAAGGATCAGTACTTCGGCGAGTCGCTGGCGGCGGCTGAAGAGGGCCCGACTGCGCTGCGCACGCCATTCGTCGTCCTCATGAAGCGGCTCACGATTTTCGGTTACTACACGAGCGAACTCGGGGCCACGAACGAGCTGCATCAACACATCGCAACGGCGAAGTACGAGCCCGCGGCCGTCTTCAAACCAGGCGATCGGGCGGACTCCGGGCTTCCGGGCGCCATGTACTGGTTCAACGCGGGTTGACGCGGGTGTCCCAACACGATTTCGATGCGATCGTCATTGGCTCCGGTATTTCCGGCGGCTGGGCCGCGAAGGAGCTCACCGAGCAGGGCCTGAAGGTGCTGCTGCTCGAGCGGGGGCGCTCGATCACGCCCGCGGACTACCTCGGCGAGCACAAACCGGCCTGGCAGTTCCCGTTCCGCCAGCTCGGCGATCGCAAGCGTTACGAACGCGATTACCCGATCCAGAGCACCTGCTATGCGTTCGGCGAGCCGACCGAGCAATTCTGGGTCAAGGATTCCGAACAGCCTTACGGCCAGGATCCGGCGCGCCCGTTTCGGTGGATCCGCGGCAACCATCTCGGCGGCAAGTCGCTCATGTGGGGACGTTGCACGCCTCGCTGGGGCCCCATCAATTTCGAAGAGAACAAGCGGGATGGACACGGGGTCGACTGGCCCATTCGTTACGACGACATTCGACCCTGGTACGACCACGTCGAAGAGTTTATCGGGGTATCCGGGCAGACCGAGTTCGACTCTCCGTTCGCTCCCGTAGGTCGCTTCCAGCCCGGCATGCTCATGAATGCCTGTGAGACCCACGTCGCCGACAGCATCCACAAGAAATTCCCGGACCGTCATCTGACGATCGCGCCGTCCGCGATCCTCACCAAGCCGCTTCACGGTCGAGCGCCGTGTCACTACTGCGGACCGTGTGAGCGAGGCTGTTCCACGGGGTCGTATTTCAGCTCGATCAGCTCGACGCTGCCCGCCGCAAAAGCGACGGGCAATCTCACGATCATCACCGACAGCGTGGTGGCCGGGCTCGACTACGATCCGAAGTCACGCAAGGTCGCTGGCGTTCGCGTCGTCGACCAGAACACCCGGGTAGGCAAGCGCTACACCGCAAGAGTCGTCTTCCTCAACGCGTCCACGCTCGCTTCCACGCAGATCCTGCTCAACTCCACGAGCGAAAGCTTCCCCAAGGGAATTGGCAATCGCAGTGGCGTGCTGGGCCACTACCTCATGGATCACCCCTATCTCACGGTGAGTGGCGTCATCCCGGGGATGCTGGACAAGTACACCATCGGCAATCGGCCGGCAGGCGTGTGGATGCCGCGCTTTCACAACGTCGAGGGGCAGTCGGCGCCGTTCCTGCGAGGCTTCAGTTACGAGGCGAGCGCATCGCGCGCGAATTGGACGGACGGCGTCTCGATGCCGGGCTACGGCGCGTCGCTCAAGCAGCGCTTGCGGGAGTACGGCCCGTGGACATTCGGCTTCTATGGCTTTCTCGAATGTCTTCCCAATCGAGACAACACGCTCACACTCGATCCGGTGCGCAAGGACAAGTGGGGTATGCCCATCCTCAATACGCGTTTCGAATGGGGACAGAACGAACGCGCGCTCGCGAAGCAACTGGTCGGCGATGCCACCGAGATGCTGAAGAGCGCCGGAGCGACGGACATCTCGCTGCCTCCGGAGGAGCTGCCGCCCGGCGGATTCGGCATCCACGAAATGGGCACGGCGCGCATGGGTCGCGACCCCGCCACGTCATTCCTGAATGGCCACAACCAGTCGCATGAAGTGGCCAACCTCTTCGTGACGGACGGTTCTTGCATGCCATCCACGGCTGCGCAGAATCCGTCGCTCACGTTCATGGCGCTGACGGCGCGTGCCGCGAACTACGCCGTGCAACAGATGAAGGCCGGCGCGATCTGACCCAGGCTTGGTCGACGCGGGATTGCGACGGTTGGCTAAACTCGCGACGACGCCAATATAGTGCGTCCTTATCCGCCAGCCACGCGATACCGGAGCCCGAAATGAAACCACTGAAAATATCCTCGATCGTCATTGCGTTGATGACAGCCGCGGGCGCCCAGGCGCAGGTCGGCGTCCTGCAGGGCACGGTCACCGGCGTCAAGGCCGGCACCGTGCTGCCGGTGTTCAAGGGCGAAGCCAAGGTGGCCGACATCAAGGTGGAGGAGGGCGGCAAGTTCTCCGTGCCGCTGGCTACCGGCGTCTATACCGTCAATTGCCCCAACGGCAAGGTCGCGAAGGTGGCCGCGCTGAACGGCGCCGCCACCATCAGCATCAACTGCCAGTAACGAACGCGCATGACGGGTGAGAACAAGGCCGGTGAAAGCCGCGCCGAAGTGAAAGCCAAGCGCGACGTCCAGTTCTGGCTCGACGTGATGATGAAGCTGACCGTGCCGCTGGGTGCGATCGTCGCCGCGTGGCTCGCGAACCACTTCGAGCAGAACCGCGCCAACCTGCAACTCATCAACCAGCGCGAGCAGGCCGAGAGCTCACTGCGCGCCACCATGTTCGGGCAGCTCATCGCCCCGATTGCCGGGCCCGGTGGCTCCGACGCGGACGCCGACCCGGTGCGCTATGCCGTGCTCGCGCAGCTTCTGACGCTCAATTTTCACGAGCACTTCGAGTTAAGGCCGCTGCTGCAGGATGCCGATGATCGTTTGTCCAAGTACCAGGGAACCGTCGCGCCGGAAGCCATCCTGCGTGCGCGCAGCAACTTGCGGGAGGCGGCGCACCGGGTCATCCAGCGTCAGATCGCGCAGCT
>DATLDQ010000062.1:0-76180 GCA_035525785.1 Steroidobacteraceae bacterium
CCCGACAGCGGCTGGTCGCAGGTGGCCGACAAAGTCTGAGGCGTCCGTCTCATTCGGGTCAGCGGACACGTTCGCCGTGCTAGCATTTCCGCATGGCCGATCGTGAAGTCAGCGTAGAGCTGCTGCGTACCCTGACCCCGCTCGAGGGGATGAAGCGGGAAAACCTGCATGCGCTCGCGAAGAAGGTCACCGTCAAGCAGATGACGGCCGGCCGCACCCTGTTCAAGGAAGGCGATACCGACAAACGCACCATCTGGATCGTGCAGGGCCTGGTCGAGCTCTCCGAACACGGACGTACCATCGGCATGATCGAAGGCGGCAGCGCCGAAGCGCGCGCGCCGCTCAACCAGAGCATGCCGCGCAAGATCACCGCGCGGGCCGTCGAAGACGTGGATTACCTCGCGATCGATGCCGATCTGCTCGATGTCATGATCACCTGGGACCAGACCGGCAACTACGAGGTCGGTGAGCTGCAGGCGCAATTCGGCGCCGGCGCCGATGACAGCGACTGGATGACCACGCTGCTGCAAACCAAGGCCTTCCATCGCATCCCGCCCGCGAACCTGCAGGCGATCTTCATGCGCATGAACCGGCAGCAGTACCGGGCCGGTGAAGGGGTGATCAAACAAGGTGACGAAGGCGATTACTTCTACGCCATCGTTCAGGGACGCTGCCTGGTGACGCGCGAGTCACCGCTCAACCAGAAAGGCATCAAGCTCGCCGAGCTCGGCGTCGGTGAGACCTTCGGTGAGGAAGCGCTGATCGCCGAGGCCAAGCGCAACGCCACCGTGACCATGCTCACTGACGGCGTGCTCATGCGGCTCAACAAGCAGGATTTCCGCGACCTCATGCACGAGCCCCTGCTCCGCTGGGTCGATGAGCAGCAAGCGCAGAAAGTCATCCAGGCGCGGGGCCAGTGGCTCGACGTGCGCCTGCCGTCCGAGTTCCAGAACATGGCGGTGGAAGGCTCGATCAACATCCCGCTGTACTTCGTGCGCCTGAAATTGAACGCGCTGGATCGCAAGACGCCGTACGTGGTGGTTTGCGACACGGGGCGCAGGTCTTCCGCCGCGGCGTTCATTCTTTCCGAACGTGGTTTCGATGCCTATGTGCTGAAGGGCGGCATCACGACGTCGAACCTGCCGATGCGGCGACCGGGCTGACCGCCCGCGATTCAATGAAAAGTCATTTCCTTGCACTGATGCTTCTCGCGGCATTGGGTGCGGTCGGCGCAGCCGAACCCGACCACCCGGCAGCGTTGCCCGCGGAACCCGAGCTCCAAGTGGTCCTGGTCACGGGCGAACAGCCGGGCCCCGCCCTGTGGAAGGTTTCAGGCAACTTTCATCACACCTTGTGGATCCTGGGCGACGTGTCGCCGCTGCCCAAGAAGGCTCAATGGAAGTCGCGGGAGTTCGCGAAGCTGCTCGGCCATTCGCAGGAAGTCATCCTGCACCTGTCCTCCTATTGGCGTGGCAACGACGCTCAGAGCAGCGCGCTCGAGAACGCCGGTCGGTTCCGCGATGGGCACACACTGAAGGATGTCCTCTCCCCTGAGCTCTATGCGCAGGTACGAAGCATCTGGGAAATCTATGGCTCGCGCGAGAAGCTCGACGATTTGCGGCCCTTCTCGGTGGGCAACCGCATCATCAACGGAGCCATGAGCCGTCTCGATCTCAAGGCTCACAGCGTCAATACGACCGTGGACAGATTGGCGCGCAAGGCCAACGTCAAGATCACGAAGTTCTACACACCGCCCCTCGAATTCGACGATCACTTGAAAACGGTGCGGGCCGACTCCGTTTCGGCGTGCCTGGGGAGGGTCGTCGAGATACTCCGTGACGGCGGATCCGGCATGCGGCAGCTCGCGAATGCCTGGGCCATCGGCGATATCGATTCCCTTCGGACGCTGGTACCGGCATTCGCCTTTTATCCCAACGGCTCTCCCTCAGCGACGTGTTTCGCCGCCATTCACGGAGGACCGCAGGCGGCGGAAGAGTACGAGGCCAAGCAGTTGGCCAACTGGCTGAAGGAAGCGGAGCGCGCGTTGCTCGACAATACGAGCACCCTGGCGGTGGTGCCGATCACGGAGCTGTTCGCGCCGGATGGTTATCTCGCGGCCCTGCGGGCGCGCGGCTACGAAGTCGTCGAGCCCGATTGAAGCGCCAATTCATGACCTCGCGGCAATGGCCGCGAAGCTACATGGTGTGCGTCGCCTTGTCTCCGGCGAGCGCGCCGGCTAGATAGGTCTCGATCTTCTTCTGCGTCTGACCGCGATCCTGGTCGGAGAACTGCACGCCGATGCCCGCCGTGCGCTTGCCCTGCGCGCCCTTGGGCGTGAGCCAGATGACGCGGCCGGCGACCGGCAGCTTCTCGTCCTCACCCATGAGATTCAGCAGCATGAACACCTCGTCGCCGAGGCGGTAGTTGCTGTTGGTCGGGATGAACAGCCCGCCATTCTTCACGAACGGCATGTAGGCGAGATACAGCGCGCTCTTGTCCTTGATGGTGAGCGTGAGCAGGCCCGGCTTGTTGGCGCCGGTGCGCCCGGTTCTTTCGCTCATGATTGCTTCGCCCAACGCCATAGGAGGGCCTCGACGGCCATGGCCTTGTTGATGGATGTGTGGGCTAGCTTGCGCATGTCGCGGACGGCGTCGGAGAGTTCGAAGAGGCGACATATATTCGGGGCCAAACCCGAACCTGACAAGTGTGTTACGTCGCGAATTGAGGTCGATTCGAGGATGCGATCTGTGACCCAGCTCTCAACGCAGGCCAAGCGGGTCGCGAGCTCCCCTCTCGCCCATTTATCGGCCACTGCGGGCGGCTGGATGTTGCCGCTGCCGATGTCGCGCAGCGTGCGGAGCGTATCGGCTCGCAGGTCCGCGAGCGCCGTGGCGTCGGCGTCCAGCAGCGCGAATGGACCCGCGCCAGTCGCGGACAGGGCTTCTTCCCAGGGGCCCGCGCCGCGTGCCGCAGTGAGATAGTCGGCGGCTTCATTGCGCGCCGGTCCTGTGAGCCTGAGGCGCGAGCATCGACTGCGGATCGTGGGCAGCAGCCGTGCGGGCCGGCTGGTGACCAGCATCAGCACGGTGCGCGCTGGCGGTTCCTCGAGCGTCTTCAGCAGCGAATTCGCCGCGTTGGGATACAGCGCATCCGCGGGCGAGAGGATGGCAACCTTGTAGCCGCGGCCATGCGCCGTGAGCGAGAGATCGGCGGCCAGCGCGCGCACGGGCTCGATCTTGATGTACTCGGAATCCTCTTGCGGCGACAGCCGCGTCACGTCGGGATGTTGGTCCGCCTCGATCCACTTGCAGCTCTGGCACTCGCCGCATGGTGCTCGTCCCGCATCGACGCAGTTCACGCGCTGCGCGATCCAACGCGCGAGCTCGAAGCCGCCGGCACCCGGGTCTTCATGGATCAGCAGCCCATGCGCGAGCCGCTGCGCGGTGAACGCGGCGTTCACTTCAGCGATGGCCGCGGAGAACCAGCCGGGAATGTTCACGCGAGACCTGTCGCCACTTCCACCGCGGCGATGGCCGCGGCGCAGACGTCGTCGAGTTTCACGGTCGCGTCGATGATGCGGAAGCGTTGCGGTTGCGCGTGAGCAAGCTCGAGATAGCGTGTGCGCACCCGATCGAAGAACTGCGCGGATTCGATTTCGAAACGATCCACTGCGCCGCGGCGCGCCTGCATGCGCTCGAGGCCGAGACGCACCGGCACGTCGAGCAGCAGCGTGACATCGGGCTGCAGGTCGCCGTGCACGGCATGCGCAAGGCGCTCGATGAGCGAGCGTTCGACGCCGCGCCCACCGCCCTGGTAGGCATGCGTGGCATCGGTGAACCGATCGCACAGCACCCATTCGCCGCGCGTCAGGGACGGGCGGATCAGGTTATCCACGTGCACCTGTCGCGCGCCGAACATGAGCAGGGTCTCGGCGGTGGCGCTCAGGTGTTCGTCGCCGCGGTTCAGCACCAGCGAACGGATGCCCTCGGCTACCTTGGTGCCGCCGGGTTCGCGCGTGGCGTGCACGGTGATGCCGCGCGCGCGTAGCGCCTGCGTGACGCGGTCGGCGACGGTGGTCTTGCCCGCGCCTTCGATTCCTTCGAGCGTGATGAACTTGGCCGGCATCATGGGTTGGGTCTTCGGTTGCCGCGCAGCCGCGCCAGGTAGCGCTGGACCGCGGCGTTGTGCGCTTCGAGAGTGGCGGAGAATACATGCGAGCCGTCGCCGATGCCGGTGGCGACGAAGAAGATGTCGCCGGTCTCCTGGGGCTTCGTCGCGGCCTCGATGGCCTCGCGCGATGGCAGCGCGATGGGTGTGGGTGGCAGCCCCGCGCGCGTGTACGTGTTGTAAGGCGTGTCGGTGCGCAGGTCGCGCTCGCGGATGTTGCCGTCATACGACGCACCGAGTCCGTAGATCACCGTGGGGTCGGTCTGCAACCGCATGTTCCGGCGTAACCGCGTGACGAACACGCCGGCAATGCGCGCGCGTTCGCTCGGCAGCCCGGTTTCCTTCTCGACGATGGATGCGAGTGTCAGCGCTTCATACGCATTGGCCAGCGGCAATCCCGCCACGCGCGATTGCCACGCGGCATCCAGCCTCTCGGCCAGCTTGCGGTACGCCAATGAATACAGATCGCGATCGGTGGTGCCGGCCGCGAAGCGATACGTGTCGGGGAAGAACCGCCCCTCGGGGTGCTCGCCCGCATGGCCGATCGATGTCATGAGGTCCGCGACCGGCTTGCCGCGCAGGGTCAGCTTGATGTGCGGATGCTGCTCCATCGCGCGGCGCAGGTCGGCGAAGGTCCAGCCCTCGATGACCGTGAGCGTCTCCAGCACGACGCGCCCTGCTTCGAGTTGCGCGAGTATCTGCTCGGGCGTGGCCTGCGCGGGGATCTCGTAGCGGCCCACCTTTATCTGCGGCCAGCTCCCCCGCACACGCAAGCGCATCTCGACCGATCGCCGGTCGGCCAGCGCGCCCAGCCTGTCGAGCTCGGCCAGCACGCCGCGCACGGTGGCGCCGGGTTTCACCTGCAGCTGCACGGGCCCGGCGTTCGGCCCCGCGAGGCGCATGGCGGCATCGATGTGGCGCCAGTAGATAGCCGTACCGGCCGCGGCGACCAGCAGCAGAGCGGTGAGGCCGAGCAGCACCTTACGCATCGAGAGCCTCGATGTGCGTGGCCAGGCGTTGTGCGAGGGAAGACATTCGATAGCCATGCTCGCCCACGCGCCGGACGGGCACAACCCCGATGCGCGCGTTGGTGATGAAAGCCTCATCCGCCGCTTCGAGATCCTGCGCGGGCAGCAGTTGTTCGGACGCCGGTATCCCGAGCGCGGCGCATTCGCGCAGCACCACCTGGCGCAGGATGCCGGCGACGCCGGCGCGGTCCACGCGCGGCGTGATCACTTGCCCGGACCGGACGGCGAACACGTTGGTCATGGCGCCCGAGACCACGTGGCCGGACGCGGTGCGGAGCAATGCATCGAACGCGCCGACACTGCGTGCGTCGCCCAAGGCCCACACGCTCTCGACGCGGCTCAGATGCTTGATGCCCGCGAGCCCGGGATGTTCGGCGACGGTGCCCGCCGCGTACACCACGTCGACTCCGTCACGCAGCTCCGGCGACAGCGGCGGGGTCTCGTACAGCGACACCACGCGGCGCGGGACTTCCGCATCCGGCGCATAGCCGCGGCGCGTCGCGCTGCCGCGCGTCACGATGATCTTGAGCACGGCCAGGTGCGGCGCGCGCGCGCAGGCGGCCGCGATGTCGGCGCGCAGAGGCGATTCTCCGGCGAACGGAATGCCGAGCCGCGCGCAGCCCGAAGCGAGACGCGCCAGGTGCGCTTCGAGAAAACGCGGCCGGCCACCGCGCACCAGCACGGTTTCGAACAGCCCGTCGCCATAGTGCAGTCCGCGATCGTCGGCGGGCACCACGTCCGTGCTCGCGCCGTCGACCCAGGTGATGATGGCGCCGCTCATCCGCTCCCCCTCATTCGATGACAAAGGCGCGCAACAGGCCGCGCGCCTTGGCGCGGGTTTCCTCGAGCTCACGCTCGGGCTCGGAGTCGGCGACGATGCCGGCGCCCGCGCGCAGCACGATGTCGCCGCCCCGCTGCGTGAGCGTGCGGATCAGGATGTTGAAATCGGCATCGCCGTCGGTGCCCAGCCATCCCAGCGAGCCCGTGTAGGCGCCGCGCCCCGCGCCTTCGAGCGCCGCGATGATCTGCATGCAGCGGAATTTCGGACACCCGGTGATGGTGCCGCCCGGAAACAGTGCGCGCAGCGCATCCACGGCCGTCGCATCGGCACGCAGGCGGCCGCGCACGTTCGACACGATGTGATGCACGTGCGCATACGACTCCGTGACCATGTATTCGTCCACCACCACGCTGCCAGCTTCGCACACCCGCCCGAGATCATTGCGCTCGAGATCGATGAGCATCACGTGCTCGGCGCGCTCCTTGGGGTGCTGAACCAGCTCGGCAGTATCGAGCCGGTCCTGGTGCGCCGACCCGCCCTCCTTCGTCGCCTGCCGCGGGCGTGTGCCCGCGATGGGCCGCGTCGAGATGTCGCGGCCCGCGATGCGCAGCAGCCGCTCCGGCGATGACGACAGGATGGAGTAACCCTGCCAGGTCACGCGCGCGGCGAACGGCGCGGGATTGGCGACCCGCAGCGCGCCATACACGCGCGGCGCGTCGGCCACGTCCGCGAGCGCGAGGCGCCAGGCGCGCGAGAGATTGGCCTGATAGATGTCGCCGGCCGCGATGTGTTCCTTGGCGGCGCGCACCTGCGACAGGAATCTCGCGGGCTCGTCTTCCACGAGCGACGAGAGGCGCAGCGGCCGAGACTCAGCGGGCGGATTCCTTCCCGCGTCGATGAGCCGGTGAATCAGGGCATCGTGAGCCTGGGGCTCGCCATCTTCGGTCACGGCGAACACACGGTCGCTGGCGACATCGTGCACGGCGAAATTGGTGACCCGCAGCGCGAAAGCGGAGTACGGCGCATCGGCCGCCGGCAACTCGAGGCGTGGCTCGATTTCGCCCGCGACTTCGTAGCCGAGATAGACGAACCACCCGCCGACGAATGGCAGCGCCGCGGAATTCGCCGCACGTTCGCGCACCGGCGACGCCCAGGCCTTGAGATTCTGCAGAAAGCCGCCGGGCATGAGCCCGACTCCGCGCGCATCCAGGGCGCCATGAGCGTCCCGCGTGATGCTGGCCACCGGCGCGCTCGCCAGCAGGCTGTAGCGCGCCAGCGGGCCTTGCGCCGCGCTGTCGAAGAACACCGGGAAATGATCGGGCGTGCTCTCGGCCAGGGCCCGCAAGGCGAAGCCCTTCACCGGCACCTGGCTGATGAGCGGTGCGCGGCTGGTCATGCGAGAGGAGCGACTAGCCCTTGAAGCGGCGGAAGATCAACGAGCCGTTGGTGCCGCCGAAGCCGAAGGAATTCGACAGCGCGGATTCGATCTGCACCTGTCGCGCCGTGTTGGGCACGTAGTCGAGATCGCAGTCCGGATCCGGCGTGTGGTAGTTGATCGTGGGCGGCGCCACGTTGTCGCGGATGGCGAGGATCGAGAACAGCGCCTCGGCCACCCCGGCCGCGCCGAGCAGATGCCCGGTCATCGACTTGGTCGAGCTCACCGGCAGCTTGTACGCGTAGTCGCCGAAGGCATTCTTGATCGCAACGGTCTCGGCCTTGTCGCCGAGCGGCGTGGATGTCGCGTGGGCATTCAGATAGTGAATGTCCGTGGGATTCATGCCGGCATCGCGCAGTGCGTTGACCATGGCGAGCCGCGCACCGGCGCCATCTTCCGGCGGTGCGGTGATGTGGTACGCGTCGCTGCTCATGCCGAAGCCGACGACCTCGGCATAGATGCGGGCGCCGCGCGCCTTCGCGCGCTCGAGCTCCTCGAGGACCAGCGCGCCGCCGCCGTCACCCATCACGAACCCGTCGCGGTCCTTGTCCCAGGGACGGCTCGCCGATGCGGGATCGTCATTGCGCTCGGACAGCGCCTTGGCCTGCGAGAAGCCCGCGAGGGCCGTCGGCGTGGTGGCGCACTCGGAGCCACCCGCAATGATGATGTCCGCGTCACCGTGCTGGATGCAGCGCATCGCGATGCCGATCGCATGCGTTGACGTGGTGCAGGCGCTGACCACGCCCAGGTTCGGGCCCTTGAGCCCGAACCGGATGCTGAGGTGCCCGGCGACCATGTTGCCGATGGTGCTCGGGATGTAGAAAGGCGAAGTCTTCTTCGGATTGTGGGTGCGTTCCCAGGTGATGGCTTCGTCCTCGATGCCCGCGAGGCCACCGATGCCTGAACCCATGATGGCGCCGCAGCGATCGCCATTTTCCTTGGTGAAGTCGAGCCCGGAATCTGTCACTGCCTGGATGCCCGCGCCCATGCCGTAGTGCATGAAGGGATCCATGCGCCGGGCTTCCTTGGGCGAGATGTACGCAGCGACGTCGAATCCTTCGACCTCACCAGCGAAACGGGTCGCGAACGGAGTCGCGTCGATGCGGGTGATGGGCTTGATGCCACTCTTGCCCGCCAACACGGCGGACCATGCGGTCTTAACGTCGCTGCCTACCGGCGATACGATGCCGAGCCCGGTAACGACGACACGTCGCTTGGACACACTATCCTCTTCGAAGTGAGGTCTGACGGAAGGCGGTGACTGCGCCGCATCCGGCCTGCGCGCTCATCCGCGGAAATGATCTCAGGACTTGCGACGATCAGAGATGTAGCTGATGGCCTGGCTGACGGTCGTGATCTTCTCGGCGTCCTCGTCCGGGATCTCGATCTCGAACTCTTCTTCGAGGGCCATGACGAGTTCGACCGTATCGAGCGAGTCGGCACCGAGGTCATCGACGAACGAAGCGTCATTCACTACCTGCTCAGCCTTGACGCCCAACTGTTCGGCGACGATCGCCTTCACCTGCTGTTCAACCGTGCTCATTGCTAATTCGCCCTCAATGGATGTGTTGTCGCCGCAGAGACCTGGGCCTCGCAGCGGGCGCGTATTCTAGGGCAACAACCCCCGGTTGGCCACGCTGTCAAATCGTGAGTCGTTGTTTTTCATTGAATTTCCGGGGATTTGTTGTTGCAGGAACCCCACTTTTTGGGTCCAAACAACGCGCGGAAGCCCTGTTTTGGCGTTCCCTCAGGCCATGTACATGCCGCCATTCACGTGCAGCGTCTCGCCCGTGATGTAGCTGGCAGCCGGTGAACAGAGGAACAGCACCGCCGCGGCAATGTCGTCCACCGAGCCGAGCCTTGCCATGGGGACCTGCCCGGTGAGTGCCGCGCGCTGTTCGTCGTTGAGCGAACGGGTCATGTCGGTATCGATGAAGCCCGGCGCCACGGCGTTCACGGTGATACCGCGCGAGGCGATCTCCTTCGCCAGCGACTTCGTGAAGCCGAGGATGCCGGCCTTGGCCGCCGCGTAGTTTGCCTGCCCCGGGTTGCCCGTGAGGCCGACGATGCTGGTCAGCGAAACGATGCGGCCATTGCGCTCCTTCATCATGCGCTTGAGACAGCCCTTCGAAAGACGGAACACGCTGGTGAGATTGGTGGCGATCACCGCGTCCCAGTCCTCGGGCTTCATGCGCAGCAGCAGCATGTCGCGCGTGATGGCCGCGTTGTTGACGAGGATGGTCGGCATCTCGTTCTTCGCATCGAGATCCGCCAGAAGAGCTTCGATCGACGCGGCACTGCCCACGTCGAGCACGGCGCCACGACCTTTCTCACCGAGCGTGGCCGTGATGCCCGACGCGCCTGATTCGGACGTCGCGGTGCCGATGACGCGCGCGCCGGCATCCGCCAGTGATCGCGCGATGGCCTGGCCGATGCCGCGCGAGGCGCCCGTGACCAGCGCGATCTGTCCTGAAAGATAGGGACCTTGAAGGCTTGAATTCTGGGACATGGAATCTCTCAGGCTGCTACCGCTGCAATGGCGGCGTTGATGGAATCGGGACTGTCGAGCGCGATGATCTGCGTGTCGCGGCCCTTCTCGATGCGCTTGACCAGGCCGGCGAGCACGCCGCCCGGGCCGCACTCGGCCACGCGGCTGAAGCCGCCGCCGGTCAGCGCGCCAACCGTGGATGTCCAGCGCACCGGGCTAGAGAGTTGCCGCACCAGCAATGCCCGGATGTCATCGGGTGAGCTGTGCTCCTGCGCATCGACGGCGCTCAGGTAACGGATCTGCGGCGCACGGATTTCGGTGGACGCCAACCGCTCGCCGAGGCGCTGCCCGCCCGCCTTCATGAGGCTGCTGTGGGAAAGCACGCTCACCGGGAGCTCGATGGCGCGCTTGGCGCCGCGCGCCTTGGCGGCTTCGATGGCCCGCAGTACCGCGGACTTCTCGCCGGCGATCACCACCTGCCCGGGTGAATTGAAATTGACCGCCTCGACCACCGAACCCGCGGCGGCTTCGGCGCACGCGGCCTCCACCTCGGCGTCGTCCAGGCCTAACAAGGCGGCCATGGACCCCGTGCCCTTGGGCACGGCTTCCTGCATCACCTGGCCGCGGTACCGGACCAGGTCGACGCACGCGGCGAAGTCGATGGCGCCCGCGGCCGTGAGCGCGGTGAACTCGCCCAGGCTGTGGCCGGTAACGATGCCGGGCCTGGGGCCCTGGTGCTCCAGCCACAGACGCCAGGTGGCGATGCCGCCGGCCAGCATGGCTGGCTGCGTCCGTTCCGTCGCGTTGAGGTCGTCGGCCGGGCCGTCGGTGACGAGCTTCCAGAGATCGTAGCCCAGCACCTGCGAGGCTTCGTCGAAGGTGCCGCGCACGACGCTCGAGTCGGCGAACCTGGCCATCATCCCGACGGACTGCGAACCCTGGCCGGGGAACACGAAGGCGAGCTTGTTTGTATGGTTTGGGTCTGACATGGGGCGCGGAGTATAGCCGCTCGTCTCAGGCGGTCTGGCGGCGCAGGCCCAGCATCGGCGCGAGGACCACACCGCCGAGGGCGCCATAGAAATGCGCGTCCACCACGGTGTCCGCCGAGCCGGCGAAAGGCAGCGCACCGGAGAACTGCTCGTAGGCGAGTTTCACGACGATGAAGATCGCAAGAATCCAGCCATCGAGATCGCCGCGGCGCAAGTGCGCCAGGGTGCCGGCGGTCATGACCCCGTGCAGCGCGCCGCTCGCGCCCACGTACCATTCGACCTCGGGGCTCCAGAACCACAGGCCGGCGCTCACCGCCAGGCAGGAACCCAGATAGATAGCCAGCCAGCGCAGCGGCGGATAGTCGCGGGCGAACAGCGCCCACATGAGCACGACCCCCATGCCATTGAGCGCGGCATGCTCGAGATGCAGATGCACGAAATGCGCGGATAACAGCCGCCACCATTCACCTTGCAGCAATGCGGCCCGCTGGTAGCTCATCGCCTCACGGGCCGCCTCCCCGCCCCACTCGGGCGACAGGAACACCGCCAGCACGACCAGCAGCGCCAGTCCGTAAGCGCGGTCGCAATTGAGCGACTTCAGGAAGCCGGCTAACCCGCTGGCAGGGAGTTCAGCGTTCATTTGCTATCATGCGCGCCCCATTCGTCACGCCAACTTGTCCCACGGGGAATCCATGACGCGCTTCGTTCGTACCGGCAGTCTTCGTTTCGGCAAAGGTCTTCCCGCCAGGGGCTTCACGCTCATCGAAATCATGGTGGTGGTGGTGATCATCGGCCTGCTGGCGGCCGTGATCCTGCCCAATGTCTTCGGAAACGTCGAGAAAGCCCAGATCAACAAGGCCAAGGCCGACATCCAGGGCATCGAAACGGCGCTCACCATGTTCAAGCTCGACAATTACAAGTTTCCGAGCACGGATCTCGGATTGACTGCGCTGGTCCAACGGCCCAACGATCCCACCATTCGCAACTGGCGTGAAAACGGTTACATCAAGCGCATCAGCGCCGACCCATGGGGCAACCCGTATCAATACGTTTTTCCGGGCACGCGGGGACAGGAGTACGACCTCTATTCCTTTGGCGCCGACGGCCAGGAAGGCGGCGAAGGCGCCAATGCTGACATTGGCAACTGGAACCTGGGGCAATAAGCCGCGCACGAAGCGTGCATTCTCGTTCGGCTTCACGCTGATCGAGATCATGATCGTGGTGTTCATCATCGGCCTGATCTCGGCCGCGGCCGTGATCACGTTCGGCGGGGAATCGCGCGACACCGAGCTCGACCGTGAGGCCGAGCGCCTCGATGCCCTGCTCGACTACGCGCGCGAGCAGGCTGAGCTGCAGACCCGGGATTTCGGCTTCCGCACCACCACCACGACCTACCAGTTCGTCGTGTTCGATCCCATCAGCAACGAATGGAAAGTCGCCGTCGACGACGATGCGCTGCGCGAGCGCAAGCTGCCGGAAGATCTCGATCCCAAGCTCATCGTCGAAGGCCGGCCCGTGGTGCTCGACAACAAGTGGCCGAAGATCGATGACCACAAGCCGCAAGTCATGGTCTTCGCCAATGGCGACATCACGTCGTTCGAGTGGCACCTGACGCGCCGCGCCACCGGCGACACCGCCGTGATCATCACCGACGAACAGACCAACATCCGCCTCGCGCTCCCCGGCGACGAAAAACCCCGGACCGCCAGCGAGCGAGCCGCGGTGCCGGCGCGATGAAGGCCGTGCATCGCATGCCGCCCAACTACCGCGCCCGCGGTTTCACGCTGCTCGAGGTGCTGATCGCGCTCGCCATCGTGGCGCTGTCGGCCGGCGCGTTGCTGGGCTCGGTGAGCTCCTCGGCGAGCAACGTCATCTATCTCAAGGAGCGCACGCTCGCCGAATGGGTGGCGCTGAACCGTCTCGCCGAGATCCGCATGGACATCAACATGCCGTCGAAGGGCAAGCGCAAGGGCAACACTGTCATGGCGGGCACGCGCTGGGAGTGGGAAGAGGAAGTGAGCGACCTCGCCTATGAGGGCATGTTCCGCATCGACGTGCGCTCGCACGACACGGGTGAAGCGGTCGACGACACCAAGCCCACCGAGAAGAGCAAGGAGCAAAGCACCACGCAGAGCACGGCCAGCGGCGCGAGCACCGACAAGATCGCCTGGACCGCGACCGTCTCGGGGGTGATGAGCAGCTCGCGTTCACAGATGCGAACGGCCGTGGCGGTGTCGTGGAGCGTCGATCCCGCCAACCCGGGCGGTGGTGGCCCTCCGGGTTCGCAGACTCCCGGTGGGCAGACTCCGGGTTCCCAGCCGCCAGGTTCGCAACCGCCAGGCTCGCAGCCGCCTGGCTCGCAGCCTCCGGGCTCTCGACCTCCGGGCTCCAAACCCGGCGGGCCACGCGAGGGATGATGACCACCACGCGCATTCGTGGCTTCACGCTCGTCGAAGTGATGATCGCGATCTTCATCGCGGCGATCATGTTCGCCATCGGTTACAGCGCGATCAACCAGGCGCTGCGCGACCGCGACTCGATCAACACTTCGCAGGCGCGCGTCACCGAGATCCAGCGTGGCATGCGCGTGGTGGCACAGGACTTCGCGCAGGTCGCCGCGCGTCCCGCACGCGACACCGCCGGCGCCGGACAGCTCATGCCCGCGATCATGGCGAGGAACTCCGACGAAATACTGGTCACGTTCACGCGCGCGGGCTGGACCAACCCCGCTGGCCTGCAACGCCCTGCCGAACAGCGCGTGCGCTATCGCTACATCGCCGCCAACGAGACGCTGGTGCGCGAGTCCTGGCTGTCGGTGGACCCGGCGCTCAACACCGAGCCGCGGCAGCGCGTGATCTTCACGCGCGTGAAGTCGATCGAATTGCGCTACCTCGACCCGGTAACGCGCAACTGGCGCGAGGATTGGCCGCCCAACATGCCGAACGGCCCCGTGAGCCCGCTGCAGTACGACCAGACGATGATGCCGCGCCCGATGGCCATCGAGTTCACGCTGGTATTGGAAGACTGGGGCCGCGTGCAGCGCATCCTCGAGGTCCCGTCGTGAGTGCCGGCTCACTACCCGGTGTCGGCCGGCAGCGCGGCATCGCGCTGCTCGTGGCCATCGTCATGTTCGCCATCGCCACCACCGTGGCCGCGGCGATCACCTACAACAAGGCCATGGCGGCGCGCCGCGCCGCGGCGACGTTCGCGCTCGAGCAGGCGCTGCAGGCGGGCATGGCCGCCGAGGCGCTGGCGGCGCTGGTGCTCGAAGACGACGGTGGCAACACCAAGACCGAAATCCACCGTGACTGGGCGCAGCCCATGCCGCCGACGGAGATCACCGAGGGCATCTGGGTCGCCGGTCAGCTCGAAGACCTCACGGACCGGTTCAACCTCAATTCGCTGGTGACGTTCGACCAGCAGCGCGGCATCTTCGTCACCGACGCGCGGCAGGTGCAGGTTTTCCAACAACTGCTGACCAACCTCAAGATCGACGTGCGCTACGCCGACCTGCTGGCCGACTGGCTGGACGGGGACATCAACCCGCAATCGAACGGCGGTGGCGAGGACACGCTATATCTCACGCAGATGCCGCCCTATCTGCCGCCCAACAACATGATCGTGCATCCGTCGGAGCTGCTCGCCCTGCCCGGGTTCGGAGCCGAGAACTACTCGCGCCTGGCGCCGTTCGTGACCGCGCTGCCGTTCTACGTAGGAATGAACCCCTGCACGGCGCCCGGAATGCTGCTGGACGTGAACAGCAACGAAGGTCAACAGCAATGGCAGAACGCGCCGCTCGACGTGGATCGCAAAAAGGGGTGCTCGCCGGATCTCTCCCGCCTGGGCGCGAGCTTTGCGGACCCTGCCAAGTGGGGGCTCTCCCAGCCGTATTTCAACGAGAAGTCCTCCTGGTTCCGCCTGCGCACCAACATCCGTATTGGCACTGCGGAGTTCGTTTTGTACAGTGTCCTATTCCGCGAACAGAGCAATCGTGTGCGTGTGTTTCAGCGCAGTTTCGGCAGTGAGTAACAGAACATGGAGTCGCTGATCATTCACCTGCGCGATGGCGCATCCCCGTGCTGGATGGTGTGCAATCCCGACGGGCACGTCGTGGTCAACGCCGTCTCCGGGGAGCTGGCACATGCCGCCCCCATGGCCACCGGGCGCAAAGTCGCGATCATCCTGCCCGCGGGCGAGGCGCTGGTCACCGACAGCGAAGCCCCCGCCAAGTCGGCCGCGAAGCTTGCACAAGTGATTCCGTACGCGCTCGAGGAGCGAGTCGCGGACGAGATCGAGAACCTGCATTTCGCGCTGGGCGACCGCGATTCGACCACCGGCCGAGTGCCGGTGGTGGTCATCGACCGCGAACTCATCGACGCACGTCTGGCCGAGGTACGGGCCGCGGGGCTCAACCCCACCGCGGTGTACTCCGAGGCATCGCTGCTGCCCGCCATGCCGGGACAGTTGATAGCCTTGCTCGACGGCGACTCGCTCACGCTGCGTTCGGCGGATTCGCCGCCACTCGTGATGCCGGCGCTGTCGATCAACGATGCGTTCGAAATCGCGCTGGCCAGCCAGACGGCGCCGGTACCCGGCCTCGAAGCCGCCGCGCCAGGGCTGCTCATCTACGCGGGCCACGACGAATGGCAGGCGCACGAGAGCACCGTGGATGCGTGGCGCGACCGCTTCACGGGCGTGAAAGTGCAGTTGCTCCCCAACGGTCCGCTGAACCTGCTGGCTCCCGCCGCGGCCGCCGGCGACGCCGTGAACATCCTGCAGGGTGCGCTCGCCGTGGATTCGCCGCTCGAAACCGGGTGGCGCGCCTGGCGCGTAGCTGCGGTGCTCGCGGGGGTATTGCTCTGCCTGCACCTGGGTTCGCGCTTCTTCGAGCTGCACCGGTTGAAGAAAACCGAAGCCGCGCTCAACACCAGCATCGAGGAAGCCTTCCGGACGGCCATGCCGGGCACGCAAAACACCACGGACGCGCGCCGGCGAGTCGCGAAGCGTCTCGACGAGGTGCGCAGCGGAGGTGGCGGCAACCTGCTGCCCGCGCTGGCCGCCCTGGCCGCCGCGCGCAACGCGGCGCCGAGCACCACCATCGAAGGCATGAACTATCGCGAAGGCGTGCTCGATCTGCGCGTGATCTCGCCCGACGCGGCCAGCCTCGACGCCATCGGCCAGCAACTCAAAGCCGGCGCATGGCAGGCCGAGATCAAGGATCTCACTGCGAGCGGTGACAGCTATCGCGGGCGACTGCAGATCCGCAAGGCGGGTGCCTGATGCGCGCGTGGTTCGAAAACCTCGCCGAGCGCGAACGCCGCATGGTGCTGCTCGGCGGCGTCGCCGGCGTGATCATCCTCATCCTCGCCATCGTGCTGCCGCTCAATCGCAACATCGCCCAGGCCCGACAGCGCGTGACGGTGAAGCAGGACGATCTGAGCTTCATCCAGAGCGCGGCGCCGCAGCTCGCCTCCGCGGGTCCGGGCGCGTCCAACATCGCAACCGCCGAGAACCTGGTGGTCATCATCGACAGCTCCGCGCGCGAAAGCGGGCTCGGCAAATCCTTGGCCAGTACCCAGCCGACCGGCGAGAAGTCGTTACGTGTGCGATTCGACCGCGCGCCCTTCGATGGCCTCATGGCGTGGCTGGCGCGCATCTCGCAGAACTACGGAGTGAGCGTCGTGTCCGCTGAAATAGAATTCGCCGGCGAAGCGGGCATGGTGAACGCCGGCCTCGTGCTCAAGGCGGGCTGAGCATCCGCGCTCGCACACCACGATCGGGCCCGCCGCGATCCGGCCCGACCACCGAAGCGCGCCCGAAGCGCGGCGCGCTCATCCTCACCGTCGTCGCGGGAACCCTCGTGTTCCTGGCGGTGCTGGTGCTCTATCTACCGGCCAGCTGGTTCGCCGCGAGGCTCCCACCCGGCGTGCATTGCAACGAGCTCGGCGGCTCGGTGTGGCATGGCGAATGCCTGGGCCTCACGTTCGACGGCGGCAAGTACGGCGACGCTTCGTGGAACCTTTCGCCACTGCGCGCCCTCGCCGGTCGGCTCGAGGGTGACGTCGACGTGCGCGGCGCGGCGCTCACGGCGCGCGCCGATCTCGACATGGGCTTCGATGGTGCCGGCGTTCTCACCGCGGTCACTGCGCAGTTCCCGATGGATCCGGCCTTCGTGCGCCAATTCCCGCGTGACCAGCGCGGCCTGATCGTGGCGCAATTCGCTCGGCTGGCGCTGGATGCCGGCGGCCTGCCGCGCGAGCTCGATGGCTCCGTGGAGTTGCGCGACTTCCGCCAGCTCTCGCCCCGCCCGCTCGAGCTCGGCTCGTATCGTGTCGTGTTCAAGGACAACGTCGGCAAGCTCGACGACATCGGCGGTCCGTTCGGTGTCGACGGCAAGGTGACGTTCACGCCGCCCAACAACTACGTGGTGGAGGGTCTGATCTCCGGTCGCACGCCCGCAGCGCAGGGAATCGTGCGCGAGATCACCCTGAACGCGCCGCCCGACGCCTCGGGTCGCAATGAGTTCCGGTTCGAAAACTCTTTCTAGCTAGACTGGCACTTCGCGCCAGGCTCCGAGCAACGGGTAGTACAACCCCGCCCGCACCGGGTGCGGGCCGAGACCACGCGCGAAATGCGCGTAGCGCTGCAATTGTCCGCGGTAGCGTTTCACTTCCTCGTCGAGGAAATTCTCGACGTCGCCGCCTTCGTGCGGACTGGTCTTGAAGTCGACCACCCAGCGCGTGCCCGCGTCGACGAAGGTGCGGTCGATGATCACGTTGACGATTTCCGAGCCACGCACTCCCGACAGCGCTAGCTCCGAGCTCGCCTCGGTGTGCGCCGGGTCGAACAACCATCGGCCACGCTGATCGCTCAGCGTCGCGGCGATCGCGCGCAGCGCCTGCTCGGCGCCTGCCTGCGCGCGCTCGGTTTCGACACCCAGCGCTTCGAGACGCGAAATGAGTCGCGGACGCCAGGCCGGTAGTTCGGCGAGCGAGGGCAAGCGCCCGCGACCGAATCTCTCGAGGGCTTCGTGCACCACCGTGCCCACGCGCCGCGCTGTTTGCCGCGCCCAGCTGAATTCGATGTCCTCTTCCTCGGGGCCGAGCGGCACCAGCTCGCCGCGCGCCAGCACGTCGGGGGGAGGTGCCGGGGACACGAACTGGCCCGGCAACCGCATCCGGGTCTGTGTCTTCGCGGGACCGATGTCATCCGACGCGCCGTCCAGCACACCATCGATTGCGGTGAATGCCGCGACTCCGGCCTCGAGCGCCGGCCACAGATTGTCGAGCAGCGTGCCGCTGCCGGCGCGATACACGGGCTCGCCGTCGACGTCCTTGGCGATCGGGTGCGCGAACAAGTGCAGCGACCGCTTGGCGCGGGTCAGCGCCACATAGGCGAGGCGCGTGCGCTCGGCACGCGCGCGTTCGCGATGGAGCAACGCGAGATAGCCATTGATCGCATCGTCGGATTCTTCGTCGGCGCCGCGATAGCGCACGGGCGCCATGAGCAGGTGGTCCGGCCCCTCCCCGCGCGGCAACTCCAGCCAGTTGAGCAGGCGTGAGTCGTCGCCGCGCCCGCGCCGGCCCACGCCAACGACGAACACGTGATCGAATTCGAGGCCCTTGGCGCCGTGGATGGTCATGAGGGACACCGCGCCGGGCTGCGCCGGGTCCACGGCGTACAGGCGATCCATCACGGCGCCGAGATCGAGCGGGCGGCCGCGCAGGCGCTTGCGGTCTTCATCATCGAGCGCGGCGAGGAACCGGCGCGCCTGCAGGAGCTCGCCTTCGTGAGCGCAGGCCGACGCGCCACCGAGCGCGAGCCAGGTGCGCTCCACGAGATGCGCGCGATTCTCGCGTTCACGTTCATGCCAGCCGCCTAGCAGCACCGGCCGCGCGCGCATCAGGCGCTGCGCGCCATCGGGAGTGAGCCCCGGTATGTTGGTCATGAGCGCGGAGGCGACCGTGCCCTCGCCGGCCGCGTCGCTGACCAGCGTGAGATCGGGGAGCATGAGCCCGACGAATGGCGCGCGCAGCACGGCGAGCCAGGCGACGCGGTCGAGTGGCGACTCGAGCGCGCGCACCAGCGCTTCGAGATCGCGCACCACGGCCACGTCCGCGAGCGGCTCGAGGTTGACGCCGATGAACGGAATGCCGCGCGCGTGCAGACTGCCGCGCACGCCGCGCAGGTGCGGCCGGGCACCTGCCAGCACGGCGATGGAATCATCTGGCCGCGAGCGGCGGATTTCCTCGATGAGCGCGGCGACGTGGTCGGCTTCCGCCTGCGGCCCGCAGTCTCCGCCCACGCGGTACAGGCGCGAGTCGCCTTCCATGTCGGCTCGCCCCGCGACGCTTGCCAGGTGCGGCACCGCGCTGCGCCGCACGTCGTCCGCGTCCGGGAACACGCGCGCAAAGGTCTCGTTGCACCAGTGCACCAGCGTCGGCGCGGAGCGGAAATTGCGGCGCAACGTCAGCGACTCGAGCTTGAGCCCGGCCAGGCCCGCGGCCCGCACCGTTGCGAACCGGCCGACTTCGGCATTGCGAAAGCCGTAGATGGACTGCATGGGATCGCCGACCAGGAACAGCGTGCGGCCATCGCCATCGCTCCAGTCCTGGGTGAGCGTGCGCAGCAGTTCGTACTGGTCGCGCGAGGTGTCCTGGAATTCGTCGATGAGGATGTGCCTGAGGTGCGTGCCGATGCGCTCGGCGAGCGGCGTCGGGCTGCTGTCCTGCGTAAGGGCCTGCCGCGCCGCGCCCGCGATCTCGGTGTGATCGCATTCGCCGTGCTGGTCGAACAACGTGCGCAAGGTCGCGGCGGCGTGCAGCAGCAGGCGCGACAGCGAGTCGAGCGCGTCGCGCGCGTCCGCCGGGATCAGCGGATCGGGCAGCATGGCGATCAGGGCCAGGGCCTTCACCTGCGGTGCGTCGATGAGGCGCAGCCTCTCGAGCCAGTCGTCCCGGAGTACCTTGCCGACGCGGTCGCCGGTCGGGATGCCCTCGTTCTTCGTGAGCATCTTGCGGGGCGTGCCCTTGTCGGTCAGCGCGAGCAGCGCGATGCCCCGCCACAGCGGCAGGTGCGTCACGAGCGGGCTGAGCGAGCCCGCGAGATGGCGCCACGCGGCAAGATCGGGCTGCGCCTTCGCGTCGACATGCTGCGCGGCGAAGCGCGCGAGCGCGCTCGCCTGCGTGATGAAGTCCGCGGAGAAGACGCTGGCGGCATGCGCCAGTTCCTCGCTGACGATCTCATGGAGGCTCTTTTCGATGCGCGGCACCAGCGGCTCGCCCGAAAGCTGTGGCAGGTTCGGCAGCCATTCGGCGCGCCGCGGCAACATGCCGGCGATCAGCCGCTCGAGGCGCATCCAGTTGTCGTCGAGACGCCGCAGGATACGCTCGAGGTCACGCCGCTGATCGGGATCGCTCTCCGCCGCGCGCAGCGTCTCGCGCGCCGCGAGCGCGTACAGATCCGCCGGGTCGTCGGCGATGCCACGTCCGAAGCCGTTGCGCGAGGTGATGGGCAGCGCGTTGGCTAGGTAGCCGTTGAACGCGTCGATGGTCTGGATGCGCAGGCGGGCGGCGCTGTCTTCGATACCCCAGCCGCGGCGTTCCGCGTTGGCGCGTGCCGCGGCCGCGAGCTCCAGGGTCAGCGCCTCCGCCGGCGAGCGCGCGCCGATTCCGTGGTTCTCGCCTGCGACGGCGAGCGCCTTCTGCACGCGCTCGCGCATCTCGCCCGCGGCTTTGCGCGTGAACGTGATGGCCAGCACCTGTTCGGGCTGGTCCACCGAGGCCAGTAGTTTGAGATACCGCTGGGTCAGCACCGTGGTCTTGCCCGACCCCGCCGGCGCCTGGACGATGAACGAGCGCCCGATGTCGAGCGCGCGCTCGCGCGCCGCCGCGTCCATGGCGGCGAGGTCAGTCATGACCCGCCTCCGGTTCGTCGCCCGCATCGACAGCCTCGAGCTCCACGCGCCGGCACAGCACGGTGAGATGGCAATTGCGGCACACGTCGGGCGCCGGCTGCACGGGAGCGAAGCCGGAGATGTAGTCGGTGGCGATGTGCGCGAGTCCCGCGAGCCATTGGTCGTACTCGGCGTGCCAGGCCTCCTGAATCTGATCGGCCGGCACCTTGGCCGGGTCCATGCCCGGCAGGCCCTTCACCCCCGGCAACAATCGCGACGTCGCCGCGCGTCCGCTGAACTTCGCGCGGCCATTGGCCAGGGTTACGTTGGCCAGCGCCTGCACGTTGCGGCCCAGTTCCGCGAGAAGATAGGTCAGCAGCTGCGGGTCCCGTACCGACGTGCCGTGCCAGCGGGGCGCGCGCGGTTCGCCGGACTTGTAATCGAGGATGGCGTATCCGCCGCCCTCGATGGCATCGATGCGGTCGATGCGGATATCGAATCGTCCATTGGCGATGCTGACCTCGCGCCGCGCCTCCAGCGCCACCACTTCGAAGGACGGTCGCGCCTGTTCGGCGAGCAGCAGCGTTTCGATGAGCCGCTCCAGCCGGTATTTCTCGCGTTCGACGGCCAGCCGCAGCTCCACCGGCACATATCCGCGGAACACCGACGCCACCGCCGCTTCCACGGAGTCCGAGATCAGAGGCCTGCGCAGCCCCTCGCTTTCCTTGAGGTGGAAGTGATCCTTGAGCTTGATCCATACCAGCTCGAGCGCCTTGTGCAGCAGCATGCCGCGCTCGCGCGCATCGAGACCGGGCGCCGGATCTTCGAGCTCCTCGGCGGCGAGGCGCACTTGCGCATAGGCGTGAAACCCGCATTCGGCCTGCAGCGCGAGCGGCGTCACGCCGCCGATCACGGTGCGGCTGGTGTCGATGAGCCTGCCCTGCACGTCTTCGAGGCTCTCGAGGGGAGTCTGCCGCAGGACGGCGGACAGAGAGCGCGCGCGCAACGGCGTTTCGGCGGTAGTTTGATGCTCGAGACGCGCGAGCAACGGCGAAATGGAGCGATGCGCCTCGCCTTCGAGCCGGGCCCACGAAACGGTGAGCTCATCCGTCGCGGCGCGCCAGTGCGCGAGCGACCGACGCGCGGCTGCGGTCTGCCCGAGCGCGCTGGCCCAGGGGATGCCGGCATCCACCTGCAACTTGAGAGGAATGAACACATCAGGCCGCGGCGGCGGCGGCCACTGCGCGGAATCGAGCCCCGCCACCCAGATGGCGTCGTAGCGCACCACCGGGTCGTCGTGGGAGTCACTGAGCGTGAGCGGCGCGGCGACGCTCGCCGGGTCGAAGTTGCGCTCCGAGGCGAGGTCCGCGAGCGTCGCGACCGCATCGGTGGCGGTGCCACGCGGCAGCCAGGAGCCGAGCGCGGCGAATTCATCGAGCAAGGCGTGCCAGCGCGCCACGGCCTGTTGTTCATCGCTGCGCAGCGGGCGCGAGCCATGCCAGCCTAGCTGTCGCAGCGCCTGCAGGAGCCGCGGCGACCATTCGGCCGCGACGCGACGCTCACCCGAGAGGGTGTTCAGGGCCTGGCGCAGGCGCGCGCCGATGACGGCCGTGGCGGGAGCCGTGGGCGGGCGCTCGAGCTCGCGCGCCAGTTCCTCGCCCGTCACCTCGAGCAGGCGCCGCTGCCGCAGCAACTCTTCGACCGCGGCGCCCGCCATGTGGTCGGAACCATCGAGGAACGGCAATCGCAGCCAATGAACGACTTCGTCGAACCGCAGGCGACCCGTCACGAGGCGCAGGCTCAGGAGCGCGTGCGCGATGATCGGGAATTCCGCGAGCGGGCGTCCGCCTTCGATGGCGAATGTCGTGGATTGCGAGCGCGGCGCGGCACCCACCCACTCCGAAGGCGACAGTGTCTGCGAGAGGATGCGGTCATAGAGGCCGCGTCGCTGTCGCAACCGGGCATCGACGACCAGCAACCGCCGCGACGGATCCCGTTCGAGCTGGCGGCGGCACCATGATGCGATGAGCTCGAGCTCATGGTCGTCATCGTCGGCGCACGCAATGCCCACCGGTGAACGTGCGGGGGCAGTCTCGATGATGCGCGCTTGCCAGCGGCGCAGCGCATCCTGCGAGGACGCGGCGAGATTCGCGGTGCCCGCGGCCAGCAACGCGTGCGATGGCGTGGCGGGCGCGGCGATCTCGCTCAACCACTCGCGCAGAGGTCGGCGTCCCTGCGCGCACAGCGCGTCGAGCCGCGACAGCGTCTCGAGCAACAATTCACCTTCGGGAGAGCCGCCCAGTACGCGCGGCGAGCGGCTGATGCGCCAGTCGGTCAGGGTTCGCGCTGCGTTCAGCAGCGCGCGCGCTTCGGGCGTGCCGCCGGCGTTTTCAGTGCCGCCGTGGCGGCGCCATTCGCGCAAGACTGCCCACTCCGCCCCCGGCGGCAGCAGCTGGTCCGGAAACTGCTTTTCGGCCCAGGCTTCCGCGATCGTTCGTTCGGCGAACTGCGTGAACGTGAGGACACGCGGGGTTTCCCATTGCGTGAGCCCGGCGTCGCGCTGCGCCTCGGCCCACGCTGCGCGCAGCGACGCCTGGCGCTGGGCGGTGGCGCAGATCAACGTCGCGCCGCGCGCCAGCCCCTCGAGGATGGAATCCGGAAGTCTCTTCCCGTTCAAGAACTCAGTCGATGCCTACTTGAAGCGCGACTCGGCGTGTACCACGCGCTGTGACGGAGTGCGGCTCGCGTAGGCCGCCAACAATTCATCGATGCGCGCGAACACCTTCTTGAGCAACGCCGCATCCGGCAGCAGCGTGGTGCGGAAATGGTCGCGATAGGGAACGTTGAAGCTCACGCCGGGTGCGAGCAGCACGTGCTTCTGCTCCAGCAGGTCGAGCGCGAAGGTCTGATCGTCGAACTCCGGCAGCTCGGCGGTTTTCACGCGCACGAAAGCGTACATCGACCCCTTGGGCGCCTCGAGATGCAGGAAACGGCTCGCCGACGTGGCTTCGAGAATGGCGCGGCGTGATTCGTACAAGCGGCCGCCCGGCGCCAGCAGTTCCTTGATGCTCTGGTAGCCACCGAGCGCGGTCTGCACGGCCCATTGCGCCGGCACGTTCGAGCACAGGCGCAGAGACGACAGCAGCTCGAGCGCCGATAGATAGTCACCCGCGCCGCGCAGGTTGCCGGAGAACGCCGCCCAGCCCACGCGATAGCCGCATGCGCGGTAGATCTTCGACAGGCCGGACATGGTGCAGCAGACGGTGTCGCGGACCAGCGTGGCCATCGGGACGTGCTCGACGCCGTCGTAGGTCATCTGGTCGTAGATCTCGTCGCAGAACACGATGAGCTTTTTCGACTCGGCGAAGCGCGCGATGGCTTCGCAGGTCGCGCGCGGATACACGGCACCCGTGGGATTGTTGGGATTGATGACGACGATGGCGCGAGTGCGGGCCGTCACCAGCTTCCCTATCTCTTCGGGGTCGGGAACGAAATCGTTTTCCGGACGACACGGGTAGTACACCGCCTTGCCGCCATTGAGCGTGACGGCCGCGGACCAGAGCGGGTAGTCAGGGCTCGGGATGAGCACCTCGTCCCCGTCGTTGAGCAGCGCGCGCAGGCACAGGTCTATCAACTCGCTCACGCCATTGCCGATGAACACTTCCTCGGCGCTCATGCCGGTGACGCCACGCATCTGCTGCTGCATGACCACCGCTTCACGTGCCGGGAAAATACCCTTCTGGTGGCAATACCCTTCTGCCACTGCCATGTTCTCGATCATGGCGAGTCGCATGGTCTCGGGCGTGCGGAAACCGAATGCCCCCGGGTTGCCGATGTTCAGCGGCACGACCTCGTAGCCCTGGCGCTCCAGCTCCTGAGCTCGACGGGCGAGGCGTCCACGGATCTCGTACTTGACGTGGCGGAGGCCTTCACTCGGGCGAATCTGGGTTTCCTGGGACATGTCCGCGGGCGATGTGGAATGGGAAACCGAGAATAGCGCGATCTAGCCGGGGTTGCGCGTCCCGGGCGGTACGGATTTCACGATATCGCGCCATCTGAGGCAGGCCACCTCGTGCGCCTTGGCCTCGTGAAAATGGTCTTCATGCATTTCGCCGTGCTCCGCTGGCGCGTTTTCCAGGCCTGGAACAGCGATGGCGCATTCGGCCTGCGCCAAGGGGCAACGCGGATGGAATGCGCAGCCCGCGGGGCGCTCGACGGCGGAGGGATGGTCGGCGCGCGTGGGCTGCCCCGCGCGGATGATCGCATCGAGGCGCTCACGCTCGCGCACCGGGTCGAGCAGCGGCACCGCCTCTAACAACATGCGCGTGTATGGATGACGCGGCGCGCGGAACACGGCCCCGGTAGGACCGCTCTCGACCGCGCGCCCGAGGTACATGACCAGCACGCGCTCACAAAGCCTGCGAACCACCGCGAGGTTGTGGCTGACGAACACGATACCGGTGCCGCGCCGTTTGATGTCGGCCAGCAGGTCGAGGATCTGCGCCTGGATGGAGACGTCCAGCGAGCTCACCGCCTCGTCGCAGACCAGTAGTTTGGGCTCGAGCACCATGGCGCGCGCGATGGCGACGCGCTGGCACTGGCCGCCGGACAAGGCGTGGCTGCGACGCGCCGCGAATTCGGGGCCCAGCCCGACACGTTCCAGCATCTCGCGTGCCCGCGTCCGCCGCTGATCGGCGCTCATCTGCGGACGCAAGGCCTGCAACGGCTCGACCACGATGTCGGCGACGCTCTGCAGAGGATCGAGACTGGCGACCGGATCCTGGAAGACCATCTGCAGGCCTGAGCGCACCGCCAGCAGATCCTTGCCGGTCGAATGCTGGATGGGGCTGCCGAGCCAGACGATCTCGCCCGACGCCACGTCGTGGAGCCGGAGCAGCGCGCGCGCCAGTGAAGACTTGCCGCAACCGGACTCACCGACGATGCCGAGTGCCTCCCCCGGCCCGACGCGAAGGCTCAGGGCGTCGACGGCCGTGAGCACCGGCGCCTTGCGTAACAGCGGCGCCCGCAGGCGATGCACGACGGTGACGGCGCGAGCTTCGAGCGCCGCGGGAAACGGAGGAGATGGGGTGTCGATGCGCGGCATTGCTGCATCGTCCATGCGCGGGGCAGCCGCGACCAACGCTCGCGTGTACTCGTGCCCCGGCGCCGCGAGCATCGACGCGACGGGGCCGCGGTCGACGATGCGGCCCGCACGCATGACTACGACCTCGTCGGCCAGCGCGGCGATCACGCCCATGTCGTGAGTGACCACGACCAGCGCCATGTTCCGTTCCCTGATGAGCTGGCGCAGCAGCGCGAGAAGTTGCGCCTGCACCGAGACGTCGAGCGCGGTGGTGGGCTCATCAGCGATCAGCAGTTCGGGATCGCAGGCCAGCGCCATGGCGATCATCACTCGCTGGCGCATGCCGCCCGAAAGCTCGTGGGGATACTGGCGCAAGCGGCGCGGCACGTCGTTCACCCTCACCTGCTCGAGAAGCCTGGCGGCGCCCTCGTGGGCGGCCGCGCGAGTGAAACCGCGATGCGTCATCAGCGGCTCGGCAATCTGCGCGCCGATTCGCAGGTGCGGCGTGAGCGAAGTCAGCGGGTCCTGGAAGATCATCGCCACGCGGCGGCCGCGGATCTTCGCGGAGGCGCCTAGCAGGTCATCGCCGCGCAATCGTGCGGTGCCGCCCACGCGCGCCGCGGCGCCTGCCAGCCCGAGCATCGCGAGAAACGCCTGGCTCTTGCCCGCGCCGGACTCGCCGATGACACCGAGGCATCGGCCCGGCGCGACATCGAACGACAGTGAATCCACGACGGTCTGTCCATCGTAGGACACGGTCAGTCCGCGCACTTCGAGCAGCGCCTCAGTCATCGCGCGACTCCAGCCGTGCGCGCAGCCCGTCGCCCAGAAGGTTGAACGCCACCAGCGCCACGGTGAGCAGGGTCGCCGGCACCAGCAGCATCCAGGGCGCCGATTCCATCTCCTGCGCACCTTCATTGATCAGGCTGCCGAGACTGGCGAAAGGCTCCTGTACGCCGAGACCGAGAAAACTCAGGAAACTTTCGAAGAGGATCATCTGCGGAATGGTCAGCGTGGCGTATGCGATCACGGGCCCCGCGACGTTCGGCACGATGTGGCGCAACAGGATGCCGCGCGTATTCATCCCGCTGACGATTGCGGCATCGATGAACTCGCGGCGGCGCAGGCTCAGCGTCTGCCCTCGCACGATGCGCGCCATGGTGAGCCAGCCAACCGCGCCGATGGCGATGATCAGCGCGGCGAGGCTGCCCCGCTCGAACAGCGTCGACAGGATGATGACGATGAACACGTATGGCAGCGCGTAGACGATGTCGACGAAGCGCATCATGGCCGCGTCGACCTTGCCGCCGACGTAGCCCGCGACGGCTCCCCAGCCGACGCCGATGAGCACGCTCACCAGCGCCGATATGAAGCCGATGAACAGCGAGACCCGCAACGCCTGCATGCCGCGCGCGAACAGGTCGCGCCCGAGCCGATCGGTGCCCAGCCAGTGCGAGCCGAGCTGCGGGGGCTCGGCCTGGTGTTGCCAGTCGATGAAGTCAGGGCTGTAGGGCGAGAGCCAGGGCGACGCCAAGGCAAGCAAGGCCATTGCGCCGAGCACTGTTGCCGCGATGGCCGCGATGACGGTACGCGCACGGCGTCTCATGGATAGCGCACGCGCGGATCCAGCCAGCCATATAAAAGGTCCGCGACCAGATTGCAGATCAGCGTGAACAGCCCATAGACCAGGATCATGCCCATGACCAGCGGATAGTCGCGATCGATCGCGCCCTGGATGAGATAGCGTCCGGACCCCGGCAGCCCGAAGACGGACTCGACCACCAGCGAGCCCGTCACGACGAAAGCGACGGCCGGCCCGAGGTAACTCACCACCGGGATCAGCGCGGGGCGCAACGCATGGCGCAACAGCACCGTGCGCGTCGGCATCCCCTTCGCCCAGGCCGTGCGGATGTAGTTCGACCGCAGTACCTGCTGCATGCTGCCGCGCATGAGTCGCGCGACATACGCGCCCACGGGCAGGGCCAGCGTGATGACGGGGAGCACCAGGTAGCTCACGTCACCTGGCTCATAGCCCGCGACGCGGAAGATCGGCCAGTAGATCCCGAAAACCAGCGCGAGCAACGGGCCCACGACGAATCCCGGCAAAACCACCCCGAGCAGCGAGAGATTCATGAGCGCGTGGTCGGCGAGGCTGTCGGCGCGCCAGGCCGCGTAAGCGCCCAGCGGTACGCCCAGCAGGAACGCCAGCAACGCCGCGGCGGCGCCGATAGTTAGGCTGAGCGGCAGCCCGTCGGCGATCAGCTCGTTGACGCGGAAATCCTTGTAGCGGAACGAAGGCCCTAGGTCGCCGCGCGCGGCGCCGGCGAGATAGCGTCCGTACTGGGTGAGCAGCGGCGCATCCAGGCCGTAGGCCGCCTCGAGATTCGCCCGGACGGCCGGCGGCAGCTGTTGTTCCTGCGAAAACGGCGAGCCCGGAGCGAGCCGTATGATGAAGAACGACAGGCTGACCAGGACGAACAGAGTCGGGACCAGACCGGCGATACGGCGCAGCGCGTAGGCAAACACGTACTAATAAACCTCCGGCCCAGCCTCGAACACGCGCGCGACTCCCGCTAAACTCGCACCGATGGAAACCCCACAAAACTCCCGGCGAATTCTGGTCGCAATCAAACGCGTCGTCGACTACAACGTGCGCATCCGCGTGAAGCCCGATGGCTCCGGCGTGATGCTCGACGGCGTCAAGCTCAGCATCAATCCCTTCGACGCCATCGCCATCGAAGAGGCGCTGCGGATCAAGGAGCGCGGCCTGGCGGATGAAGTCGTCGTCGCCACCATCGGCCCGGCCGACTGCCAGCCCATGTTGCGCAACGCCCTGGCCATGGGTGCGCAGCGCGCGCTGCACGTCGTGGCGGATATCACGCTCGAACCGCTGGCGGCGGCCCGCGTGTTGCTCGAACTCGTGAAGAAGGAATCGCCGCTGCTGGTGATCCTGGGCAAACAGGCCATCGACGACGACAACAACCAGACGGGCCAGATGCTGGCGGCACTGTGGGATCGGCCACAGGCCACGTTCGCTTCCAAGGTCGAACTCGCCGACGGCAAGGCGAAGGTGACGCGCGAAGTCGATGCGGGCCTCGAGACCATCGAGGTCGACCTGCCAGCCGTCATCACCACCGACCTGCGCCTCAACGAGCCCCGATTCGTGAAGCTGCCCGAGATCATGAAGGCCAAGACCAAGCCACTCGCGACGATCCCGCTTGCCGAAGTCGGCGGCACTGGCGCCGCACGCGTCAAGGTGCTCAGGACCGAGCCACCACCTGCACGGCAGCGCGGCATCATGGTCAAGGATGCCGCCGAGTTGTACGGCGAGCTGAGCAAGCGGGGGCTGGTATGACGCAGGTTCTCGTCGTCGCGGAACATGCGAACGGAAAACTCAACCCGGCCACGGCCAAGTGCGTCAAGGCTGCGGGCTCGCTCGGGGCCGCCGAGATCGTCGTCGCGGTTTTCGCCGCGCCCGGGTCGCCGGTACCCGCACTGGCCGCGCAGATCTCGGGCGTGGCGCGCGTACTGGATGTCGCGAGCGCGGCCAACGAGCACGCCCTCGCGGCGATGCTCGCACCGCAGGTGGCGGAGATTGCCGCGCCCTTCTCGCACGTGCTCGGCCCGTCCACCACCTTCGGCAAGGACCTGATGCCGCGTGTCGCCGCTCTGCTCGATGCGCCGCAGGTATCCGACATCATGGCCATCGAGAGCGCCACGCGTTTCAAACGGCCTATCTACGCGGGCAACGCCATCACCACCGTGGAGGTCGCCGCGGGTGTGAAGATCGTCGCCACCGTCCGCATCGCCTCGTTCGAGGCGGCTGCCAGCGGCGGATCGGCGCAAATCGAGAGCGTCTCACCCCGAGCAGCGCTGCCATCCCACACGCGCTTCGTCGGCCTGGCCGCGGCCGGCGGCGACCGCCCTGACCTGCAGAGCGCTTCGAAGGTGATCTCGGGCGGACGCGCGCTGGCGAGCAGCGATGCCTTCAAGCTCATCTATTCGCTGGCCGACAAGATCGGCGCAGCCGTGGGCGCCTCGCGTGCCGCGGTGGACGCGGGCTACGTGGCCAGTGACATGCAGGTGGGACAGACCGGCAAGATCATCGCGCCGGAGCTGTACATCGCGATCGGCATCTCGGGCGCGATACAGCACCTCACCGGCATCAAGGATGCGCGCACCATCGTCGCGATCAACAAGGACGCCGAGGCGCCGATATTCGAGGTGGCGGACATCGGCCTCGTCGGCGACCTGTTCACGATCGTGCCGGAGCTCGAGAAGTTGATCGGCTCGAAGTAGCTACCACCCTCCGCAGCAAGGGGACAGACTCGCTAGCAAGGGGACAGATTTCGAATCTGTCCCCTCTTACTTTCCTCTCGGTCAACCCAGCCTACAGCTTGCCCAGGACGTACTCCGCCGCCGAGACCTTGAACTCCTTCGGCGCTTCTACTTCCACGTCCGTGGCCACGCCGTCCTTGACGACGACAGCGAATCTCTGGCCGCGCGTGCCCATGCCGAAGCCGCGACCATCCATCTCGAGGCCCAGCGCCTTCGCGTAGTCACCGTTGCCATCGGCGAGCATCAGCACGTTGTCACCGACGTTCGCGTGCTTGCCCCAGGCATCCATGACGAATACGTCGTTCACCGCCATGCAGGCAATGGTATCGACGCCCTTGGCCTTGATGGCCGATGCCTTGTCGACATAGCCCGGCAGATGCTTGGCATCGCAGGTGGGCGTGAACGCACCCGGCACCGAGAACAGCACCACCGTCTTGCCCTTGAAGAGCTGGTCAGTGGTGAGGTCCTGTATCCCATCCTTCGTCTTGGTCTTGAACGTGCCCGCGGGCATCGTGTCGCCTGCCTTGATAGCCATCGTCTTCTCCTTGTAAGAATTCAGTTCAGCGCCGGGAACAGCCCTGCCTTCAGCACCATGCCGGGCACGGTGTGTTCGAGCTTGCCCTGCAGCCAGCGGCTGGTTTCCAGCAACTCCGGAAGATCCACGCCGGTTTCGTATCCCATACGATGCAGCATGTAGATGAGGTCTTCGGTGGGAATGTTGCCCGTCGCCGCGGGTGCGAACGGGCAGCCGCCGATACCACCACAGCTCGCGTCGAGAACGCGAACGCCCGCTTCGACGGCGGCGTACGCATTCGCGAGGCCGGTGTTGCGCGTGTTGTGGAAATGCGCGCGAAGCTTCGTGCCGGGCAATGCGGCGCCAAGCTCCGACACCAGCGCGCGCACCTGCGTCGGCACGGCGACGCCGATGGTATCGGCCACCGCGATTTCGTCGGGCTCGCCCGACGCGAGACGGCGTGCCACGTCGACCACACGCGGCACGGGCACTTCTCCCTCGAAGGGACAACCGAATGCCGTCGATATCGTGATCTGGGCGCGGATGCCGGCCGCTTTGGCGGCTGCGGCGATCTCGAGCCACGCGGCGATGCCCTCGTCCACGCTGCAGCCCTGATTACGCTGGCTGAAGCTTTCGGTGGCCGCGATCGCCATGCCCACCTCGGTACAGCCCGCGGCCAATGCCCTCTCGAAGCCCCGGAGATTCAGCACCAGGCCGATGTACCGCGCAGCGGGACCGATGCGGGCGAGTTCGCCCAACACGGCCTCGGCGTCGGCCATCTGCGGCACGCGCTTGGGATTGACGAAGCTCGCCACCTCGATGCGCGGCAGCCCGGCGGCCGCCAGCCTGCGGATGAGCTCGACCTTGGTCGCAGTGGGCAGCACCTGCGGCTCGCTCTGCAAGCCGTCACGCGGCCCCACTTCGACGATCTCGACGCTTCTGGTATCGGCGTTGGAATCCATGGCGTGATTCTATCGTCTCCTCGCGCTTGACCCTCTGCGGGCGCGTGGGTACAAACCCGGCGCCATGACTCCAACCCAAACAAACACGGCCGGCGCATTGTCCGACCTGCGCGTCCTCGAGCTGGGCACGCTGATCGCAGGACCGTTCTGCGGGCAGTTGCTGGGCGACATGGGGGCGGAAGTCATCAAGATCGAGGCGCCCGGCCAGGGCGACCCGATGCGCCATTGGGGGCCGCAGAAGCGTGGCACGCCGTCCGTGTGGTGGCCGGTGATCGGGCGGAACAAGAAGGGCGTCACCCTCGACCTTCGGCAGCCTGCCGGGCAGTCCCTTTTCAAAGACTTATGCCGCAAAGCTGATGTAGTCATCGAGAACTTCCGGCCGGGTACCCTCGAGAAGTGGAACTGCGGCTGGGACGAGCTGGCTCGCATCAATCCGCGTCTCATCCTGGTCCGCGTCTCCGGCTACGGACAGACCGGACCGTACGCGCAACGCGCCGGGTACGGCGGCATCGGCGAGGCCATGGGCGGCCTGCGCTACATCGTCGGCGAGCCCGATCGGCCGCCTTCGCGCGTGGGCATCAGCATCGGCGACTCGCTGGCGGCGGTACATGCCTGCATGGGGACGCTGGCCGCGCTGCATCACCGCGAGCGCACCGGCGTGGGCCAGGTGGTCGATGCGGCGATCTACGAGTCCGTGCTCAACATGATGGAGTCACTGGTCACCGAGTACGACCAGCTGGGCCACGTGCGCGAGCGCAGCGGACCCATCCTGCCACGCATCGCACCCTCGAACGTCTACCCCACCCGTGATGGCATCGTCATGATCGGCGCCAACCAGGACACGGTGTTCGCACGTCTCGCGGCGGCGATGGAGACACCCTCGCTCGCCGAGGATGCGCGCTACCGCGATCACACCGCGCGCGGAGAGAACCAGCAGGAACTGGATACGCTGATCGCCGGGTGGACAGCGACGCTCACCACCCGCGAGCTGCTCGATCGATTGGAACAGCACGGCATCCCGTCCGGGCTCATCTACCGCACCGCGGACATGCTCGAAGACCCGCACTTCGCGGCGCGCGAGGCCATCGTCACCACCGAGCACCCGGCCTTCGGCAAGTTGCGCATGCAGAATGTCGCGCCAAGGCTTTCGGCCAGCCCGAGCTCGGTGCGTACTCCGGCGCCGGAGCTCGGGCAGCACAACGACGAGATCTACGGCCAGCTGCTCGGGCTCGATGCCGCCGCGCGCGATGCCTTGCGCGCCGCCGGCGTGGTCTAGCTACCGGGGCCGGAAACGAAAAGGCCGGGCATTGCCCGGCCTTCGCGTCTGCGCTGCGCGCGCAAATCAGGTGTTGAGGATCCAGAGACCCGCGATGCGCTTCAGCGTCGGGTCGGTCTTCACCGTGGCGAAAGCCTTCTTCGCTTCCGGCTTGTTGTTGGCCTTGAGGTTGGCGATACCGAGCAGGATGCCCGCTTCGTCGGGCTTCGCGAGCTTGCCCTTGGCGATACCGGCCTTGATGTGTTCCACCGCCTTCGCGGTGTCGCCAAAGCCCAGGTAGGACGCACCGACGTGCACCAGGTCGTCGCCGGTGGCCGCGGACTTCGCAGCGGCTTCCTTGGCCGGCAGCGCGGCCTTTTCCTTCGCGGCCGCGGCCTTCGCCGCATTCAGCAGGCGCGTGTTCTTGTCGATCTCGCGCTGGTCGGTGTACAGCTTCTTCGCGAACGCCTGCTCGAGCACCGCCTGCGCTTCACCCGCGAGGCCAAGATCCATGGCGATCTGCGCCATCTCGGTGTACTCGGACGGCCTCTTCATGACGCCGACGGTGGTCTGCAGCCGCATCACGTTGATCTTCTGCTCGTCGGTAAGATCACTTTGCGTGAGCGCCACCAGCAGGTTCTGCCAGTACTCGGGCTTCGGGTAGTACACGACCAGCTTCTCGAAGAGTCGCGTGACACAGTTGTTGTCCTGCGCCTTCTGGCAGGCCGTGAGGACCACCAGCATGGTGTCTTCCTTCGGCTTGCCACCCTGGGCTTCGACAGCCTTGATGACGTCGCTCATCACGCGCTGAGCGTCCGCGTTCTTGCCGCTCTGGTAGTAGGCCTGGCCCAGCGTGACCATGAGCTCGGGATCCTGCTTGAGCTTGAGACCGCGGTTCGCGTACTCGATGGCCTTGGGATAGTTCTTCATCTGGTAGTACAGGGCGGTGAGGTTCTTGAGGCGTTCCGCCTTCTTGGCCTCCGCCATGCACGGCGAGTTGAGAGAAGCTTCCAGCTCGCGCGCGGCATCGTTGAGCTGGCCCAGCTGGTGATAGGCGTAGCCCTTGAACTCCGTCATGTAGAACTGATCGAACGCCGACTTGATGTAGCCGGTCGTGCCCTCGGCCTCGCGGACCTTGTTGAGCACTTCCTGCCACTTTCGGGCCTGGATCGCCTTGTTCGCCGCGTCCATGGGCTTGGCAATCTGCTTGCTGATCTTGCCGCCGCCGGAGCAGGCGCCTTGTGCGAACGCTGTGTTCGCACCCGCGGCCATCAGGAAAACCGCCGCAGCTGCGACGCAGAAACGCGAACGAATTGACACTGGCTAATGCTCCTATCTGGATTGGGCCTATGGTTTCAGCCCGGACTCAGGTATTCAACTTCCAAAGTTTGGCGACACGGGTCAGCGTCGCGTCCTTGTTGACCGTGTCGAAAGCCTTGGCGGCTTCCGGCTTGTTCCCGGCCTTGAGGTATGCGATGCCGAGCAACAATCCGGCCTCGTCGGGATTACGCACGCCACCCTTGGCGATGCCGCGGTTCAGGACCTCGATGGCCTTTGTCGGGTCACCGTAGCTCAGGTAGGCGGCACCCAGCTTCACGTCGGCGTTGCCCTGGGCATTGGCCTTCGCGGAAGTTTCTTGTTGCGGCAGCGACTTCTTGTCGGCGTCCGCGGCGGACTTCGCACGCTCGAGCATTTTCTGGACGTCGGCCACTCGCGTGCCCTTGAACACGCTCTTGGCCTTGCCGGCCTCGATGGCGCTGATGGCCTCACCCGGCAGGCCCGTGTTCAACGCGATCTCGGCCATCTCGGTGAACTGGTCGGAGGTGCTCATGGCACCGACCTGCATCGCGAGGCGCATGATGTTGAGCATCTGGATGTCGGTGGTGTCCGGCTTCATCATCGAGACAACCACGTTCTGCCAGTACTCGGGCTTGGGGTAGAACTTGACCAGCTTCTCGCCCTGCTCGGATACGCACGCGGCATCGTCGAGCTGCGAGCAGGCGCCGTGGATGATGCGCAGATTCTGCTCGCCCGGCGGCTTGCCTTCCGCCTCGAGCTTGGCCGTCACGTCTTTCATGACCTTCACGGCATTCTGGAAGTCCTGGGTCAGGTAGTACGCCTGGCCGACGTACAGCGAGAAGTCGGCAGGGGCTCCGGCCTGAAGCGCGCGATTGCCGTATTCGATGACCTTCGGGTACTGGTCGACCTGGTAGTACACCTGCGTGAGCAGCTTCAGGTTGTCCAGGCGGTCCGCGTCCGACATGCAGGGCGAGTCGGTGATCTGGGAGAGTTCGGCACCAGCTTCGGCGTACTTCTTCTCGCCGGCATTCGCGCTGCCCAGAAGCTTGTGGATCCAGAATTCGTCGTAGATCGACTTGGGCTTGTCATCCGCCTGGGCAGCCGCCACCTGGGTCCGCACTTCCGGCCAGTTCTGCGCTTTCACGGCGTCAAAAGCGGCGGCCATGGGCTTCTTGATGGACTTGGAAATCGCGGCATTCTTGCCACTGCACTCAGGCGCCTGCGCTGCGGCCGTGTTGACCGCGCCGAGACCTACCAGGGCGAAAGCCGCGAGGGCTGCTGTCGATGCTGCGTTGGCAGCAGGGTTTCCCCATCGTTTTGACACTTCCGACTCTCCTTACAAAGGAGCCGCGGGACCAGAAGGGCCGCGGCTCGTTTAGTACATGCCCACCGTCGAGACACCCACTTTTTTGGATGCTCCGCGCAGCGGAAAGTTTCTGATCTAATTCAGCGGCTTGCCTATTCCCTGAACTCCGCCGTGTTCACGAAGCCCATTTTCTGCATGCGATTACGCTGCGCCGCGGCCATCACGAGGGCCGTGGTTTCATAACGCGAACGCCGATCGGGGCGAAGGTGAATTTCCGGCTGCGGGCGGCCCGACGACTCGGCGCCCTGCCGCGCGGAGCGGAAGAACGACTCGAGCTGCGGGATGCCCGACACCACCGTGCCGTTCCACACGATCGTGCCATCGAAGTCGATGTCGATCTGGATGACGTCCGGACGCACAGGAGGCGGCGGGTTGTTGGCCTGCGGCATATCCAGCTTGGTTGCGTGCGTCATCACGGGGATCGACATGATCAGCACGATGATGAGCACCAGCATCACGTCGATGAGCGGAGTCGTATTGATCTCCATCATCGGTGCGCTGGAGTCAGAGCTGCCAACTGTCATTGCCATGGTTAGTTAATCCTCGAGGTGTCAGCGCGTGACGCGGATGCTGCCCTTGTCAGGCTCGGTGATGAAACCGACCTTGACGATGCCACCGCGCTGCAGGCTGTTGATGACACGACCCACCGCCTCATATCGCGCGGCGACATCGCCGCGGATGTGAAACTCGGGTTGAGGCGTCTTGCGAGCCTCGGCGACGATCTTCTGGAAGAACACCTGTCGATCGCTGATCAGGTGGTTGCCCCAGAAAACCTGGCCTTCCCGGTTCACCGAAATGATGACGTTCTCCGGCTTCGTCTGCGTCGGGATGTTCACCGCTTTCGGGATCGTGACCCTGGCCATGTCCTGCACCACGGGTACCGTGATCAGAAAGATGATCAGCAGCACGAGCATGATGTCCACGAGCGGCGTGGTATTGATCTCCGAAATGGCGTCTCTTTCCTCTTCGCCGCCACCGACACTCATCGCCATGGGTCTTTACCTCTGAAGCCTGTAACGCAAAGCCGCGCTGAACGGGTCTTTACTTCTTCGTGCCGACGACGGGACCCTGCGACACGCGGGCACCGCCCACGAGATACGCATGCAGGTCGGAGGCGAAGTTGCGCAGGCTCTCGCTGATGGTCTTGTTACGACGCAGCAGCCAGTTGTAGCCCATGACCGCGGGCACCGCGACCGCGAGGCCGAGAGCCGTCATGATCAGAGCTTCACCGACGGGGCCGGCAACCTTGTCGATGGACGCCTGGCCGGAAACGCCGATGGACACCAGCGCGTTCAGAATGCCCCACACCGTACCGAACAGACCCACGAACGGAGCCGTGGAACCGACGGTGGCGAGGAACGCTAGGCCATTGGTCATCTTGCTGTTGACGGAGTCGACCGAGCGCTGCAGCGACATGGTCACCCACTCGTGCAGGTCGATGCGGTCCGTGAGGCGGCCTTCATGGTGCGCCGAGGCGCGCAGACCATCTTCAGCGACCGCGCGGAAATCATTGTCCTTCGGCAGGCGATCCACAGCTTCCTTAAGGGAGCCCGAGCTCCAGAACTGCTTCTCGACGACCTTGGCGCCAGCCTTGAGACGACGCTGGTCCCAGAGCTTGGTGAAAATGATGTACCAGGACACGGCAGACATGATCAGCAGAATGATCAGCGTGCCACGGGCAACCGCGTCACCCTGAGCCCAGAGTGCTTCGATGCCATATGGATTGTCGACTACAACAGCGTCAGCAGCAGCGTTTTGCATGATTTCCTCGATTACAAAAATGTGATGCGGCGCCCGAGCGCCGCATCACCGTGAATTTAACCTTCGTTCTTGATGACGAACTTGACCTTGAACTTGATGCAGGACTCGTCCATCGCCGCACCGTTGTCGGTGGCAGCGGTGTAACGACTGTTCTTCGCGACCTGGATCGCGGCCTGATCGAGTTCGGGGTAGCCCGAGGTTTCGGCAACCACCGGGTCGCGCAGCAGTCGGCCATTCGGACCGACGCAGGCCTGCACGACAGGTGATCCCTGCTCTTCGCGTCGCTTGGCACCCGGCGGATAAAACCGGTCGGGGTCGGCGGCGCTCTTCATCTTGGCGGACGTGCCCGCAGTGCGCGGCGGCGGCGGCGGCGCTGGCGGCGGCGGCTTGTCAGTCACGTCCTGAATGGCGGTGGTGGTGCTTTCCATCGGTAGGTCGATGGCCACTTCCGGGGGCGGCACTTCTACCGGCGGACGCTCCATCTCTGGCGGCGGCGGCGGTGGCGGCTCGTCTTCCTGCTTGAGTTCTTCGACGATGTCGGCTTCGATCGGCGGCGCCAGCACTTCGACCACCTTGCGAGCAAGGCCGGAAGCCAGCGCCCACGCGGCGAGGATGTGCAGGCCGATGATCAGCACCACGACGACGCCGCGGCGAGTAAAGAAAGTTGAATCTTGAGCGTAAGCGGGCATGTTTTCCCGAGGTTCGCGAGTGAAAACTATTGAAAAACGTCGGCGCGTATCAAACGGGTGGCGGAAAGTAACCAAGCTTTCCGACCAGTGCAACCGTTCGTTCGTTCCGTCCCCCGGCCTGCCCCATGTTCCAGGGCATGGCCTTGTAAATGTTCATAGGAATTTGATTTGTAGCTTCGGCGCCGGTCCGAAGCCGCTGAACTGTAACCGCAGGCGATGGGCCTGACAACAACTCTGTTTGGCGAAACTTTCATGATGGGTTCTGCATAACGCACGTCAGTCCGTCACGGCACCAGTCGATGCGCTTGACACGTTGCGCGCGTACTTCGCGAGCACGCCTTTCGTCGCGTAGGGTTTCGGTGCTTTCCACTTCGCGCGCCGCTTCTTCAGCTCCGTCGCGCTCAGATCGATCTGCAGTGTTCGCTTGACTGCATCGATCGCAATGCGGTCTCCGTCCCGAAGTAGGCCGATGGGACCGCCGAGAGCTGCTTCTGGAGAGATATGTCCAACCACGAACCCATGACTCCCGCCGGAAAATCTTCCGTCAGTGATGAGGGCAACTTTGTCGCCGAGTCCGCGCCCCATGATGGCGCCAGTGGGACTCAACATTTCACGCATGCCAGGGCCGCCGCGCGGACCTTCATTGCGAATCACCACCACGTCACCAGGCTTCACCTTGCCCGCGAGGATCGCTGCCGTCGCGCGCTCTTCGCCGTCGAACACGCGCGCGATGCCTGCGAAGCGCAGACCTTCCTTGCCTGAGATCTTGGCGACCGCGCCTTCCGGGGCGAGGTTGCCGTACATCACGACGAGATGACTGTCCTTCTTGATGGGTTGATCCAGCGACCTGATGATGTCCTGCCCCGGCGGATAGTCGGCGACGTCCGCGAGATTTTCGGCGAGCGTGCGGCCCGTGACCGTCATGCAGTCACCATGCAACAGCTTCGCGTCTAGCAGTCTTTTCATCAGCGGCTGGATTCCACCAATCGCAATGAGCTCGGACATTAGATAACGGCCGCTCGGACGTAGATCGGCGAGCAACGGCACGCGTTTACCGATCCGCGTGAAATCCTGTAGTCCGAGTCCCACCCGTGCCGCATGAGCGATCGCGAGCAGGTGCAGAACGGCGTTGGTGCTGCCACCGAGCGCAATGGTCACGGTGATCGCATTCTCGAATGCTTTTTTCGTGAGGATGTCCGACGGCGTGATGCCGGCCTTCACGAGTTCGACCACGGCGGCGCCGGCGCGACGGCAATCATCGCGCTTCGACGCGCCGACCGCTTCCTGCGCCGAGCTGTTAGGCAGCGAGAGACCCAGCGCTTCGATCGCGGACGCCATCGTGTTGGCGGTGTACATGCCGCCGCAGCTCCCGGGACCCGGGATCGCGGTGCGCTCCACTTCCAGCAACTCTTCATCCGACACGCGGCCCGCGGCATGTCCGCCGACCGCTTCGAACACCGCGACGATGTCGCGACGCTTCGCGCCCGGACGAATGGTGCCGCCATACACGAACACCGCCGGACGATCGAGCCGCGCGATGGCCATCGCGCAGCCCGGAATGTTCTTGTCGCAACCGCCGATGGCGACGAAACCGTCGAAGCCTTCGGCTCCGACCACGGTCTCGATGGAGTCGGCGATGACTTCTCGCGACACGAGCGAATAGCGCATGCCGGGCGAACCCATCGAGATGCCGTCCGAGACGGTGATGGTGTTGAACAGCACGCCCTTGCCACCCGCGCCATCCGCGCCGGCGACCGCTTCGGTCGCAAGATCGTTGATGTGGACGTTGCACGGAGTGAGATTGGCCCACGTCGAGGCCACGCCGATCTGCGGCTTCAGGAAATCAGCATCCTGGAAACCCACCGCGCGCAGCATGGCGCGTGACGGTGACTGCTTCGCGCCATCGACCACCAGGCGCGAGTACTTGCGCTGGTCCACCACCCCACTCTTCTTCTTCATCACTTCATCCCCTGAATGATCAACTAACCGCCGGCGCGCATGACGCGCCGCATGTGTGAAAAGCCCAGCGCGCCGATGGTGATGAACACCACCGGCAACACCAGCGAAAACAGTCCGGCGCCCGGCCGCAGCCACTCGAGCCATTGATAGACGAGTATCCCCGCGGGCGGTCCGATGGCGCCTCTCACTCCGGTGAGCGTGACATGCACGCCCATGTAGTGCTGGGCACGACCAACCGAAGCGAAGTCATTGTGCCCGAGATTCCAGCCGAGGTTGGCGCCGGCATACGCCATGCCCAGCAGCACCGCGCCGGACCAGAGCAGCGGCATCCAGGCAGTCCACGTGCCGATGCTCAATGCCAACACGGCGAGCACCAGCGACCAACCCTGGCGCGCGCGGTATTCGACGATGTGTCCCTCGTCGAACATGCGGGCCCAGAACGGCACGAACAACGGCAGGGTCGCAAGCGGGATCACGGAGAGCATGGCGATCTGCAGTCCCGAGCTGAGGTGCAGGTGCTCGCTGAAGATCACCACCAGCTGCGACGTGAGCATGAGATTGCCGCCGCCGTAGATGCCCATCCAGAACATGTATTCGCGGAAGTGCGGATCCTTGCGCAGGATCTCGAACAGCATGCCGAGACTGAAGGGTTCGGCGCGTCCCGCTGCCGCGTTCTCCTCCGCGAGCAGCACGAATTCCCGGCGGACCCGCGCGCCGCGATAGAGCCATGCGCCGAGCAGACCTGCGGCCGCGCCGGCGCCGTACAGCCAACGCGAGTCGAAGTTCGAATGATCGAGTGTCCACGCGGCGAGCGCGGCGGCTCCGGCCACGGCGAGGGAGCTCACAATGACGATGCGGCCGGTGTAGCGTCCGAGGGCCTGCCGCGGATAGTTGGCGCTCCAGACCGCGGAGCGCACGGTGAGCAGGCCGGTCCACACCACGCGCGCCACGAGTATGGATGCGACTGCGAATGCGAGGCCGCCGGCCGCGCGCGGCGCCACGCCCAGCAATCCGACCAGCAGCGCGAATCCCGCCTGAAGTCCGACCATGAGCCCGATGCGCGCGCGGCCGTGAGCGAGATTGGCCCAGACAAAGCTCACCACATTGGAGAGCGCGGGCGCGCCGCTGACGAACGCGACTGCGAGATTGACCATCCACGGGCTCGCCGCGTCGGCAAAAGTCTTCTTGATGAGGACCGCCGCGGTGGCGCCTTCGACCAGCCCCAGTGTGAGCCCGAGTAACGCCCAGGGAGCGATCTCACGCCGGAACGCCACTTCGGCGGCCGGCGATTCCACCGGCCCAGTTTTCCGGGCCATCGGCGCGCCTTCGCTAACCGAAGCGCTGCCGGATCAACCGGTACAGCGCTCGCACGGTGTGCGGATCCGCACCGAGCGGACGACCCGGCCGCTCCTTGGGATTCCAGGCATACACGTCGCCGTGCAGCCAGTTGCGCGTGCGGGTGACGAAGCGCTTGAGGAAGAGCGCGCCGATGATCGAGCCCGCGAACGGCGAAGCCGACACATTATTAAGGTCGGCCACCCTGCTCCCCAGGTCCTCGTCGTACCCGGCCCACAGAGGCATGGGCCACATCGGGTCGGCCTCGCGTTCACCCACCTGGCGGAGCTGCTCGGCGAGCTCGGGCGGATTCGAGTAGATAGCGGGCAGCTCGGGTCCGAGCGCCACGCGCGCGGCGCCAGTGAGAGTTGCGAGGTCGATGAGCAAGTCGGGCTGCTCGCTGTCGGCCTCCGTCAGCGCATCCGCGAGCACGAGCCGGCCTTCCGCATCGGTGTTGCCGATCTCGACGGTGAGACCCTGCCGTGAACGCAGTACATCGCTGGGCCTGAAGGAACGCCCCGAGACGCTGTTCTCGACCGCGGGGATCAGCAGGCGAAGCTGCACGGGCGCGTCCGCATCCATGAGCATGCGAGCGAGCGCGAGTGTGAGTGCCGCGCCGCCCATGTCCTTCTTCATGAGGATCATGCCGCTGGACGGCTTGATGTCGAGGCCACCGGTGTCGAAGCAGACGCCCTTGCCCACGAGCGTGACCAGCGGTGCGCCGCGTTTCTCCCAACGCATGTCGATGAGGCGGGGCTCGCGCGCGCTGCCCTTGCCTACTTCATAGATGAGTGGGTAGTTCTGCCGCAGCAGGTCGTCGCCCACGATGATCCGGCACTCGGCCTCATGCTGCAGCGCAAGCCGCTGCACCGCCTCGCCGAGTTCCGCCGGGCCCAAATCGTTGGCGGGTGTGTTGATGAGGTCGCGAGCCTCTCCCAGCGCCTGGCTGGCCAGCCGCACGTACTCGAGGTCCGCGCCCGCGGGCGCGACCAGCGACGGCAGCTCGAGGAAGGACTTGCGATAGCGGGCGAACCGGTACGAGCCATATTCCCAGCCAAGCGCGAGCTGCGTGGCGCCGACGGCGCTGAAACTTCCGGCGAACCGGTAGCGTCCCGGCGGCAGGCGATCGGGCAGGCTCGCCGAAGTCCAAAGCGTGGGTTCACTGAGATCGGGAGTGGCGCCGAGCCCGACGACCGCGCCCGCGATGGTGTCGGCCACGCCACTGGGGATCAGCAGCAGCTTCTGCTTCTCCGCCTGGAAACCATGCGTCTTCACCCAGGACCGAACCGCGGCGGGCTGCATCTCGAGCCACGACGAAAGGCCTTGTTCGCCAACGAGCCAGAGGGGTCGTGCGCCCTGGGCGTCGGCTTCGCTGAGGAGGTGACTCACGGAAAAAGTTTAATGGATCAGGCCTGTACGCGTTGACAATGTGCAAAGGGCCGTGGTGTCATCCTGCGCATTGTATGCAGGCTTCGACCTCCCAGTACGCAACTGATTACCGCAGCGCGACTTCCGCGCGCGCGCTTGCGTTGAAGGCTGGGCTGGTACTCGTATCCCTTCCCCTGCTTCTTATTGGAAGCACGGTGCGGGCTGCCTGCTTGACTCGCTAATACTAGAGCAAGGCAATCACCAACAAACCCCGCACCGGTCCAGAACCGATGCGGGGTTTTTCGTATGAACGTTGATCAGGAGCTTAGACCCATGACGAAGTTGTATTCGGGCAAAGACGTAGACAAGAAGGCACTCAAGAAGGCCCGGATCGCTATCCTGGGTTATGGAAGCCAGGGCCGTGCGCACGCCCTCAACCTCAAGGACAGCGGACACGATGTGGTCGTTGGCGTTCGCAAGAACGGAGCGAGCTGGAAGAAGGCGAAGAAGGACGGCCTCAAGGTCGCCGAACCACTCGAAGCGGTGAAGGGCGCGTCGCTGGTCGCGATGCTGGTCCCCGATCTCGCCCAGGCCGAGCTTTACAGCCAAGTCGAGAAGGCTCTGGAGAAAGGCGCGACCCTCCTCTTCGCGCACGGCTTCAACATCCATTTCAAGCAGATCAAGCCGCGCAAGGATCTCGACGTGTCGCTCATCGCGCCCAAGGGTCCCGGTGACCTCGTGCGGCGGCAGTATCAGCAGGGCCGAGGCGTTCCGTCGTTGATCGCGGTGTTCCAGGACTCGACCGGCAATGCGTTCGCGAAAGCGCTGGCCTACGGCCACGGCATCGGCGGCACGCGTGGCGGTGTGCTCGAGACCACGTTCGCGGAAGAGACCGAGACGGATCTGTTCGGCGAACAGGCCGTGCTCTGCGGTGGCACCTCCGACCTCGTGCTCAAGGGCTTCGAGACGCTGGTGGAAGCCGGCTACCAACCCGAAGTCGCCTACTACGAGTGCCTGCACGAGCTGAAGCTCATCGTCGACCTGCTGCACGAAGGTGGCCTCACCAAGATGCACAAGTACATCTCCGATACGGCCAAGTACGGCGACCTGACGCGCGGTCCGCGCGTGGTCAACGACAAGACCAAGAAGGAGATGGGCAAGATCCTCAAGGAGATCCAGAAGGGCAAGTTCGCCAAGCAATGGATCGCCGAGAACGCCGGCGGCCGCAAGGAATACAACAAGCTCATGCAGGCCGACCTGGATCACCAGCTGGAGTCGGTGGGCCGGGAACTGCGCGCCCGCATGCCCTGGCTGGAGCAGGGTCGCTAACTACCACCTCTTGCGAGGTACCCCATGTCCGATCGCGAACGAGTCCTGATCTTCGACACGACGCTGCGCGACGGCGAGCAATCGCCGGGATGCAGCATGGCGCAACCGGAAAAACTCCGGGTAGCACGCGCGCTCGCGGACCTTGGGGTGGATGTCATCGAAGCGGGTTTCCCGGCCGCGTCGCGCGGCGACTGGGAGAGCGTGAACGCGGTGGCGCGCGAGGTGCAGGGACCGATCATCTGCGGCCTCGCGCGCTGCAACCGCGACGACATCGTGCTGGTTTCCAAGGCAATTGCGCCGGCGGCGAAGAAGCGTATCCACGTGTTCCTCGCCACGAGCGCGATCCATCGCGAATACAAGCTCAACATGGCCCGCGAGGAGATCATCCGCACGGCCGTCGAGGGCGTGAAGATCGCGCGTGATCTCTGCGAAGACGTCGAGTTCTCGCCCGAGGACGCCTCGCGTACCGAGCTCGATTTCCTGACCCAGGTGGTCGAGGCGGTCATCGACGCCGGCGCGACCACCGTCAACATCCCGGACACCGTCGGCTACACCGTGCCCGACGAGTTCGCGGAACTGTTCCGCTACCTGCGCAAGAACGTGCGCGGCATCGACAAGATCCGCCTGTCGGTACACTGCCACGACGATCTCGGCATGGCCGTGGCCAACAGCCTCACGGCCGTGGTCGCGGGCGCGCGCCAGATCGAGTGCACCATCAATGGCATCGGCGAGCGCGCCGGCAACTGCTCGCTCGAAGAGGTGGTCATGGCGCTGAAGACGCGTGACGCCTTCTTCAACCTGGATACGGGCATCGACACCACCCGGCTCTACCCTACTTCGCGCATGCTGGCCAACATCGTCGGCGTGCCCATCCCGCGCAACAAGGCGGTGGTCGGCGAGAATGCCTTCGCACATGAGTCCGGCATCCATCAGCACGGCATGCTCAAGCATCACTCGACCTACGAGATCATGCGCCCGCAGGACGTGGGCCTGTCGCGTTCCGCGTTGGTGCTCGGCAAGCACAGCGGACGCCACGCGCTGCGCGACCGAATCAAGGAGCTGGGCTTCGAGCTCGATGACGTCGAGTTCGCGCGAGTGTTCGAGCAGTTCAAGGCGCTGGCCGACAAGAAAAAGGAGCTCTACGACGGCGACATCGAAGCCCTCGTGCTCCAGGCGGAACATTCGGGCAGTGGCCCGTGGTCCCTGGTCAATCTGCGCACTTCCTTCGACAGCGCGAAGACCGCAGAGGCCACCGTGCGGCTCAAGCATGCCGACGGCCGCGAGATCGAGGAACGCTCGACGGGCGACGGTCCGGTCGATGCGGCGCTCAAGGCCATCGAACGTGCCACCGGTGTGGACGTGGTATTGCGCAAGTTCGAAGTACGAAGCGTATCGGCGGGCGAAGACGCCCAGGGCGAAGCCCTCGTATACGTGGAGTACAATCAGCGCACTTATCGCGGCTCGAGCGTGTCCACCAATATCGTCGAGTCCGCAACGCAGGCCTTTCTCGAAGTGATCAACCGCATCGAGCTCGCAACCGCAACGCTCGCGCGTACGCGTGACGAACGCAGCGCACTTGCACAGCGAACACAGGCCGTGGTCTGACAGCTTTCGGAGTTTTTCATGCCCATTCCCGCAACGAAGTACATCTGGTTCAACGGCAAGCTGGTCCCCTGGGAAAAAGCCACGGTGCACGTGCTCTCGCACGCCCTGCACTACGGCTCCTCGGTGTTCGAAGGCGTGCGCGCCTACGAGACGCCGCGCGGTCCCGCGATCTTCCGGCTCAAGGACCACACCCGGCGTCTGTTCGACTCGGCCAAGATCTACCGCATCAACATCCCGTTCAGCGAAGAGCAGCTCAATCACGGCCAGCGTGAAGTCATCGCGCAGAACGGTCTCGCGCGTGGCGCCTACCTGCGCCCCGTGGCGTTCCGTGGCTACGGGGAAGCGGGAGTCGTGCCGAAGATCGACCCACCCATCGAAGTCGCCATTGCGGCCTGGGAGTGGGCGCGGTATCTCGGCGCCGCGGAGGACGAAGGCGTGGATGTCTGCGTGTCCTCGTGGCAGCGCGTCGCGCCGAACACGATTCCCGCGATGGCCAAGGCTGGCGGCAACTATCTTTCGAGCCAGCTCATCGGCCTCGAGGCCAAGCGGCTGGGCTTCGTCGAGGGCATCGGTCTGTCGGCCGACGGCACCGTGAGCGAAGGTGCGGGCGAGAACCTGTTCATCGTCAAGGACGGCGTGCTGTACACGCCGGGCGTCGCGCATTCACTGCTCAATGGCATCACACGCCATACGGTGATGACGCTCGCGAAGGACATGGGCATCGAAGTGCGCGAGATCGCGGTCCCGCGCGAGATGCTCTACCTTGCCGACGAGCTCTTCTTCACGGGTACGGCCACCGAAGTCGCGGCCATCCGCTCGGTGGACGCCATCCAGATCGGCAACGGCAAGCGCGGGCCGATCACCGCCAGACTCGCCAACGCGTATTTCGCCCTGGTCCAGGGCCGGGCCGATGACAGGCACGGCTGGCTCGACTATGTGGACATGAATGCGCCGCGCGCCGCCATTGCTTGACGACGAATCGCCGGATAACGATGCCTAAGACAATGTTCGAAAAAGTCTGGGACGATCACGTGGTCGTCCCGGAAACCGCCGAGACTCCCGCGGTACTGTTCATCGACCTGCACCTCACGCACGAGGTCACGACGCCACAGGCGTACACCGAACTGCGCACCCGCGGTCTCAAGCTGCGCCGCCCGGATCTCACGCTCGCGACGATGGATCACTCGACGCCGACGCGCACCGAGCAGGTGTTCGGCGGCGTCCCGATCTCGATCGATTCGGCCGCAAAGCAGGTGAGACAACTCGAGATCAACGCCAACGAATTCGGCGTCGAGCTGTTCAACCTCCAGGATGCGCGCCGCGGCATCGTGCATATCATCGGGCCCGAGCTCGGGCTCACGCAGCCGGGCAAGACCATCGTCTGCGGTGATTCGCACACCTCGACGCATGGCGCCTTCGGCGCACTCGCCTTCGGCATCGGCACCACGGAAGTCGGCCACGTGCTCGCGACGCAGTGCCTCCTGCAGCGCAAACCGAAGACCTTCGCCATCAACGTGGCGAACAAACTACCCCCGGGCGTGACGGCCAAGGACCTAATCCTCGCCATCATCGGCAAGATCGGCGTCTCCGGAGGAACGGGCCACGTGCTCGAATACCGTGGACCCGCCATCGAAGCGCTGTCGATGGATGAGCGCATGACCATCTGCAACATGTCCATCGAGGCGGGCGCACGCGCCGGCATGATCGCGCCCGATGCGACGACCTTCGAGTTTCTGCAAGCCACGCCGCGTGCGCCGAAGGGCGCCGAATGGGACAAGGCCGTCGCGCGCTGGTCGAATCTGCCGACCGATGCCGGAGCGACCTTCGATCGCAGCGTCGAGATCGATGCCGCGTTGCTCGTGCCCATGGTCACCTATGGGACGCACCCCGGAATGGTCGCGCCCATCAACGGCAGCGTGCCAACCGGCGGCGATGCCGTGTTCGAGAAGGCGCTTCAATACATGGGCCTCAAGGCAGGCGAACCCATCAGCAGCGTCCCGGTGAACAACGTGTTCGTCGGCAGCTGCACCAACGGCCGTCTCTCGGACCTGCGCAATGCCGCGGGCGTGCTGCGCGGACACAAGCTCGCCTCGGGTGTGAAGATGCTCGTGGTTCCAGGTTCCCAGGCCGTCAAACGCGCCGCCGAAGCCGAGGGGCTCGACCAGGTGTTCAAGGCTGCCGGGGCCGAGTGGCGCGAGAGCGGCTGCTCCATGTGCCTCGGCATGAACGGCGATCTCGTGCCGGCCGGTCACTACTCGGTGAGCACCAGCAACCGCAACTTCGAGGGCCGCCAGGGCCAGGGTGCGCGCACCCTGCTCGCCAGCCCCGAGACTGCCGCCGCTTCCGCCATACGCGGTCGGGTCACCGATCCGCGCGAGTTCGTACGCAACTAGATAGAACATGCCCGCAGTAACCCAGATCCGCTCCCGAACGGTCGTGCTGCCCACGACCAACATCGACACCGACCAGATCATCCCGGCCCGCTTCCTCACCGCGACGTCGAAGGCCGGTTTTGGCAAAAACCTGTTCGCCGACTGGCGCTACGACGCGCAAGGCAACCCGAAGCCGGACTTCGCATTGAACAGGCCCGAAGCCAAAGGCGCCGCCATCCTCGTGGCTGGTCGCAACTTTGGCTGCGGTTCCTCGCGCGAGCACGCGCCCTGGGCGCTGCAGGATTTCGGTTTCGCGGCGGTGATCAGCACCGAGTTCGCCGACATATTCCGTACCAACTGTTTGAAGAACGGGCTGCTTCCCGTGGTGGTCGACGACCAGACGCATGCCTGGCTACTGGCCAATCCGAACGTCGAGGTTGGCATCGACGTGGCCAGCACCACGCTCACCCTGCCCGACGGCACCGCGGTCAAATTTCCACTCGAAGGATTCGCGAAGTATTGCCTGCTGAACGGCGTCGACGAGCTCGGCTTCCTGATGTCGAAGCACGACGCCATCGCCGCCTACGAACGCGCGCACTCCTGAAATCCAGAAAGACAGATTCATGAAAGCAAGAATCGCGGTCATTGCCGGCGATGGCATTGGTCCTGAAGTCGTCGTCGAGGGCACGCGCGTGCTCGATCGGGTGGCGAAGAAGTTCGGTCACGATTTCCAGATGAACCCGGCGCCGTTCGGCGGCGCCGCCATCGATCTCACGGGCGATCCGCTGCCCAAGGCCACGCTCGACGAGTGTCTCGCGGCCGACGCGGTGCTGCTCGGCGCGATCGGTGGCCCGAAGTGGGGTCCTTCCTCTCCCGTGCGCCCCGAACAGGGTCTGCTGCGCATCCGCCGCGAGCTCGGCGTGTACGCCAACCTGCGGCCGATCAAGCTGCATCCGGCGCTGCGCGATTCCTCGGCGATCAAGCCCGAAGTGCTCGACGGCGTCGACCTGGTGTTCGTGCGCGAGCTCACCGGCGGCATCTACTTCGGCGAAAAGACGCGCACCGCGACCACGGCCACCGACCTCTGCAGCTACTCGGTGGGCGAAATCGAGCGCATCACGCGCGTCGCCGGCCGCCTCGCGAGCGTTCGCCGCAAGAAGGTGTACAGCATCGACAAGTCGAACGTGCTCGAGACTTCACGCCTGTGGCGCGAGGTGGCCGAGCGCGTGATCACGAACGAGTTCCCGGGCGTGAGCATCGAGCACATGCTGGTGGATTCCGCCGCCATGCATCTCATCCGTCGGCCGCGCGATTTCGACGTGCTGGTCACCGAGAACATGTTCGGCGACATCCTCACCGATGAAGCCGCGATGCTCGCGAGCTCGCTCGGCGTGCTGCCGTCAGCGTCGATCGGCGACGGTCGTCGGGGCATCTACGAGCCCATCCATGGCTCCGCGCCCGACATCGCCGGCAAGGGCATAGCGAACCCGGTCGGTACCATCCTGAGCGTCGCCATGTTGCTCAGACATTCGTTGGGTCTCGAGACGGAGGCCACGGCGGTCGAGGCAGCGGTGAACCAGGCCATCGAGAATGGCGCGCGCACCGCGGACATCGCGGAGAAGGGGCGCGCCGCGCTCGGCACGCGGCAGATGGGCGACCGGATCCTCGCCGCGCTCGACTAACTGTTCGGATCGAAGTTCTCGTCGATCTCGTACTCCCCCGCGTTGCACGCGGCCAGCACGCGTGCGGCCGCCTCGAGCTGGGATTCCGGCACCATCACACGCACGCCACCGCGCGCCAGCGAACCGAGGAATGCGCCGACGGCATAGATCGTGTCGGCGTCCATGACCTGGGCGTCGATGCCCTCCTGGACCAGGCGTGCCGCGAAAATGTGGGCGTCCAGCGGCAGCAGGAAGCGCGTCGCGATGCGCAGGGGCCCGCTCGGCGGCACGACGACCAGGTCATCGAGGATCTTTCGTTCCATGACGGCAGCCTACACCGGGGACCTGCACTCACCCGTCGCCGATGTCGAATTGCGGTTCCCCCGTTCGACCAGATAACAGTCAGGCACCCCGCAAAGCACCTCTGGAGGAGAACCCATGTCCCGAATCGTCAGCCGCGACGAGTGGATCGCCGAGCGCAAACGCCTGCTGGTGGAGGAGAAGGAGTTCACCCGGCGGCGTGACGCGCTGGGCGAGAAACGCCGATCCCTGCCCTGGGTGAAGGTCGAAAAGGACTACGAGTTCGAATCGCCGCAGGGCCGGGTGAAGCTCGCCGACCTGTTTCGAGGCCGATCGCAACTCTGGGTGCAGAGCGTCATGCAGGGACCGGGGCAGCCTCTGCAGTGCGTCGGGTGCTCCATCGGCATCGATCACATCGAGGGGCTCCTCCCGCATCTCGACAACCACGACGTGTCTTACGTGGCGGTGGCACGGGCCACCATGCCCGAGCTCACGGCGCTCAAGGAACGCATGGGTTGGCGCGTGCCTTTCTATTCATCGTACGGCTCCGACTTCAACTACGACTTTGGCGTGTCGTTCAAACCCGAGGACATGAAAGCCGGTCGCGCCGAATACAACTACCGCGAGTGCGATCCGGGCCTCGAGGATCTGCCCGGCGACAACGTCTTCTATCGATCGACGTCCGGCGAAGACGCCGGGACCATCTACCACACCTATTCCTGTTTCTCGCGTGGTGGCGAGGACTTCATGACCATCTACCGACTGCTCGAAGTCACGCCCAAGGGTCGCAACGAGACGAAGGAGCGCGGCATGCTCGACTGGGTTCGACCACACAACATGTACGGCAAGGGCGGTGAAGTCGCGCCCAATGGCCGTTTCATCCCGCCCGTCTCCTGCTGCATGTGAGGCCACATGGAACTCTGCGCCGCAACCCGACGTGATTTCCTGACCGGTGGCGCCGTGGTAGCGCTGCCCCTCGCGGGCGTCGTCTCGGCCGCGTCGCAACCGCCGCCGTCAGCCGCGCTGCTCGCTGGCAAGACCGCCGTAATCTATGGGGCCGCCGGTGCCATGGGTGGCGCGGTGGCGCGGGCATTTGCGCGGGAAGGCGCGACGGTGATCCTGACGGGCCGCAACTTCGACCGCGTCGATGCGGTCGCAGCGGAGATCACCGCATCCGGCGGACGGGCCATCGCCGCCGGCGTGGATGCGCTCGACCGCGCGGCCGTCGAAAAGCATCTTGGCGAGGTGGTACGCCTGCACGGCGGCATCGATGTCTCCTTCAACCTGATCGGTCTCGGCGGCAGACAAGGCGACCCGCTCGTTGCCATGAACGTCGACGACTTCTCCGAAGCCATCGTCACGGCCATGCGCACGCACTATCTCACCGCCACTGCGGCGGCGCGGTACATGACGGCGCGCAAGTCCGGCGTCATCCTCGCGCTGACCGCGCAGGTGGCGCGCAAACCCTATGTGGCCAGCGGTGGATTCGGTGTGGCCTGCGCCGCGATCGAAGGGCTGTGGAGACAGCTGGCCGTCGAGCTCGGCCCCGCGGGCATCCGCCTGGTGACGCTGCGGTCCTCGGGTTCGCCCGACGCGCCCGGTGTGCGCAGTGCCGTGGCCGAGCACGCCAAGGTGGCCGGCGTGACGCGCGAAACCTTCGAAGCGCGCATCGCCGAGAAGACCATGCTCAGGCGCATGCCGCTGATGGCCGAGATCGCCAATCTTGCGGTTTTGGCCGCCTCCGACCGGGCGAGCTCGCTGACCGCCGCCGTGCTCAATGCCACCTGCGGAGAAATTGCCGACTAGTCAGAGTGCGCCGACCAACCGGGACCTGCCTACTGACTAGTTTGGCGTGTTGCCGATCGCCCTCACGCCGTTGCGCAGATCGGCGAGCAGGTCGTCGGTGGATTCGATGCCCACCGAGAGTCGCAGCAGGCCATCCACCAGGCCGGCGGCCGCGCGCGCGTCGGGCGCCATGGCGGCATGGGTCATGGTCGCCGGATGCGCGACCAGGCTCTCGACCCCGCCCAGCGACTCGGCCAGCGAGAACAGCTCGAGCGCTTCGGCGAAACGCCGCGCGCCGTCGATGCCGCCCTTGACCTCGAGCGTGACGATGCCACCGAAGCCCGACTGCTGGCGTTTCGCGATTTCGTGACCCGGGTGTGCGGGGAGCCCGGGGTAGTACACGCGCTTCACCTGCGGCTGCGCGCCCAGGAACTCGGCAATGGCCTGGGCATTGCGGCCGTGCTCGCGCAGCCGTACGTGCAGCGTGCGCAAACCACGCAGTGTCAGGAAGCTGTCGAACGCCGAACCCGTGAGACCCAGGCAGTTGCCCCACCACGCGACCTGCTCCGCCAGCTCTTTCGTCGCGGTGATGACCGCGCCACCCACCACGTCGCTGTGCCCGTTGATGTACTTGGTGGTCGAGTGCACGACGATGTCCGCGCCCTGCGCGATCGGCTGCTGCCAGCCCGGCGACAGGAACGTGTTGTCGGCAACCACGAGCGCGCCTTTCGCATGCGCCCGCTTCGCGATGTCCGCGACGTCGGTGATGCGCAGCAATGGATTGCTCGGCGTCTCGATCCACACGAGCCCGGCGGGCTTCGACAGCGCGGCGTCGACCGCGGCTGCATCGCCGAAGTTCACGAACTCGACGTCGAGCTCGTTGCGCTTCTTCCACGCGGTGAGCAGGCGGAAGGTGCCACCGTAACAGTCATGCGGCGCGACTACGCGCGCGCCCACCGGCAGCAGGTGCCCGACCAGCGTGATCGCGCCCATGCCGGAAGCCGTGATGACACCACCCGCGCCTCCTTCGAGATCCGCGAGCGCTTCACCCAGAAGATCGCGCGTCGGATTGCCCGACCGGCTGTAGTCGTACTTGCGCTTGTCGCCGAACCCGCGGAACGCGAACGTCGACGACAGATGGATCGGTGGCACCACGGCCCCGGTCACATCACAGGATTCGAGGCCCGCGCGCACGGCGCGGGTGTCATGGGTCAGCTTGGTCACGGTGTGGATCCTGGAACTTCGTTCAATACGCTGGCGAAGATCGGCTTGAGGTGCCGGTTCTCCTTGAGGAAGGCATCGTGCCCGTACACGGAGGAGATCTCGTGCAGCTCGGCAGTCGGCAGTCGGGCGACCATGGCACGCATGTCCGCCAGCGGCACGAGCTGATCCTCGCGCACCGCCACCGCGGTGACGGGCGCGAAGACGCGGCCGGCATCGACGCGATGCAGGTCGATGGACTCTGACAGGCAGACGAAGCTCTCGGGCCGGTAACGTTGCGCGTACTCGGCACCGCGCGCGAACAGGTATTCCTCGACCGGCAGCACGAAGCGTTCGTCACCCTGATTTTCATCGGCGCGCCGGTCCGCGCGACGCGGCGCGCCGCCGAAGCGCGCGGCGAACTCTTCCGGGCTGCGGTAGGTAGCCATGGCCAGCGCGCGCGCGAGCTCGAGACCCTGCGCCGCCTTGCCCGACTCCAGCGCGAACTTCACGATGCGCCGCTGCACGACGCGCCAGGCCGAAGCCATCGGGTGGGCGCGGTCGGCGGCGCTGATCACGATGAGTCGCGCAACGCGATCGGGATAGCGCTCGCCAAAGGCCAACGCCACCATGCCGCCGTAGGAGGCCCCGGCAATGGCGCGCACCGAGCTGATGCCGAGGTGGTTGATGAGTCGGAGCAGCAGCTCGGCCTGGTCATACGCGGAAACGGTGGGGAAGCTCTGGCCGTCGCGCGGACCCGTGGAGTCGGCGCTCGCGCCGAGATAGTCGAAGCTCAGGATGCGGAAGCGCTGCGTGTCGAGCGCCAGACCCGGACCCACGACCTCGTGCCACCAGCCGCCACGCGGCTCGTCCGGCTGCCAGACCCGGCGCGAAGCCGAGATGCCACCGAGCGCCACCACGACGGGCGCGCCCGCGGGACCTGCGATGCGCCAAGCGATCGACACCGAGTCGAGTGAACCGCCGAAGTGAAGCTTGAGCTCGCCGGGTACGGCCAGGACGCCTTCGCGCACCACCGCGCCGCCGGACGCGACGCCCTCGCCCGTATCGCTGCGTAATGTTTGTTGCTCGTTGCTCACTTGCTGCTCCGCTCGTCCCGTTCCTGAAGAACCAGGCTGAAGGGTCCAGGGCTGAAAAACCAGGTCCTGGCACTCAGCGGGCAACTGTCTTGAGCTCGTGCTGCGCACGACCCGCCACCCGACGGTGGAGAGCTAAGCTCATCTGCCGGACCGGTGCGCCGCGAGGCACACCAGGGTCCGCAGGAGTTGGCACCTTTCCGCTTGGCGGCGGTTGCCCCGGCGTCTTCGGGCCCAATCCCTCAGCCGGTCTCGATGAGTGCGCGGATTCTAGGGGCCGGTGTCATGGCGCGCAAGCATCCGGCCTTGCTTTTATGCGCCCCGCCCGGTCTAATGCGTTACTGTATTAACGCGTTAGCACATTGAACGACCGCATGAAGCAGCACCGCAACGTCACTGCCCGCCAGGAAGCGCTGTCCGAGCGCAGCCTGTTCGCCGCCGTCCTGACGCTCAAGACCGTCGACGAGGCGCGCGCGTTCTTCCGCGACCTGTGCACTCCCGCGGAGCTGCAAGCCATGGCGGACCGCTGGGCCGTGGTCGAGTGGCTGCAGAAAGGGCTGCCCTATCGCGAGATCCACCGCGTGACCGGCGTGAGCGTCACGACCATCGGCCGCGTCGCGCGCTGCCTGGCTGACGGCAATGGCGGCTACCAGGTGGCCGCGTCCCGTCAGCAGCGTCACGCCTGATCGAATGCGGCGAATCGTCGCCGCCAACAACCAAGACACTTATGAACGCCATCGAAAAAGCCCAACGTCTCAAGCTCGCCGTGCAGAAGTCCGGCCGCCTCACCGACAACTCGCTGGAGCTGCTCAAGAACTGCGGCCTCAAGCTCTCGCGCGGCCGCGACCAGCTCATGGGCTTCGGCGAGAACATGCCGCTCGACGTGCTGTTCGTGCGTGACGACGACATCCCCGACCTCGTGCAGGAAGATGTCTGCGACCTCGGGCTCGTCGGGCGCAACGTGCTCGAGGAGAAGCGCCTGGAGATGATCTCGAAGGGGCACAAGCCGACGTTCAGCGAGCTGCGCACACTCGACTACGGCCGCTGCCGCCTGTCGCTCGCCATTCCCGAAGGGTTCATCTACGAAGGGCCGCGCTCTCTTGCGGGCAAGCGCATCGCCACGAGCTACCCGTTCACGCTCGAGAACTGGTTGCGCGAGCGCGGCGTCACCGCCGACATCGTCACGTTGTCGGGTGCCGTCGAAATCGCACCGCGGCTCGGCCGCGCGGACGTGATCTGCGATCTCGTATCGACGGGCTCGACGCTGCAGGCCAATCACCTGCGGGAAGTCGAAACGGTTCTGCAGAGCCAGGCATTGCTGATCCGCACGCCGGTCGAACTACCCGAAGCCAAGCAGGAGTGGGTCGACCGGCTGCTCATGCGCATCGACGGTGTCCAGCAGGTGCGCGAGAGCAAGTACATCATGCTGCACGCTTCGCGCGCGGCATTGCCCGAGATCCGCCGGCTGCTGCCGGGCAGCGAATCGCCCACCATCATTCCGCTCGAAGGCGCGGGAGACCGCGTCGCGATCCATGCGGTGTGCCGCGAGAACGTGTTCTGGGAAACGCTCGAGAGCCTGAAGAAGGCCGGCGCGAGCGCGCTTCTGGTGTTGCCGGTCGAGAAAATGCTGGCATGAGGATCATCGCCTGGCAGGAGCTGAACGCCGAGCAGCGGCGCGCCACGCTGGCGCGGCCGGCGGCCGAAGCTCGCGCCGATGTCTTCCGGCAGGCTTCCGACATCGTCGCGGCCGTGCGCGCCGAAGGTGACGCCGCGGTGCGGCGCCTGACCAAGCAATTCGGCGGACCCGAGGTCGCGGACCTGCGTGCGTCGCGCGCGGAATTCGCGCAGGCACGCGCGACGCTCGGCGCCGTGCAGATCGCGGCGCTCGAGCGCGCCGTCGAGAACGTGACGCGCTTCCACGAGGCGCAGGTGAGTGCGCCGCTCGCCGTCGACACCATGCCGGGCGTGCGTTGCGAGCGCATCACGCGGGCCATCGACAGCGTCGGGATGTACGTGCCCGCGGGGTCGGCGCCCCTGCCCTCGACCGCGATCATGCTGGCCGTGCCGGCGCGCATCGCGGATTGCCGCTCGCGAGCCATTGCGAGCTCGCCGGGACCCGACGGCCGCATTCACGCCGCGGTGCTCGTGGCGGCGGAGCTCTGCGGCGTCGACACCGTTTACAAGATGGGCGGGGCGCAGGCGATCGCCGCGCTGGCTTTCGGCACCGAGACCGTCCGCAAGGTCGACAAGATCTTCGGACCCGGCAACGCATGGGTGACCGCCGCCAAGCAGATCGTAGCGAGTGATCCTAACGGCGCGGCGATCGATCTGCCCGCGGGGCCCTCCGAGGTGCTCGTCATCGCCGATGATTCCGCCGATGCGAAATTCGTCGCCGCGGATCTGCTCGCGCAGGCCGAGCATGACACGCTCGCGCAGGTGATCCTGGTGACCACCTCGGCGCGCGTCGCCGGCGCCGTGATGGCCGAGGTCGATGCGCAGATGCGGGCGCTGAGCCGCCAGAGCATCGTCGCCGAATCGGTGGCCAACATCCGCTACATCTTCGCGGCGGACCTCGACACCGCCACCGAAATCTCCAACCAGTACGCACCCGAGCATCTCATCATCCAGACGCGCGAGCCGCGTGCGCTGCTCGACCAGGTCACGTGCGCGGGCTCGGTCTTCCTCGGCGCGTGGTCGCCCGAATCGATGGGCGACTACTGCTCGGGCACCAACCACGTGCTGCCTACCTATGGGTACGCGCGTTCGTACAGCGGCGTCTCGCTGCTCGAGTACCAGAAGCGCATCACCGTGCAGGAGCTCACGCAAGCCGGCCTGCGTGCGCTCGGCCCGACCGCGATCACACTTTCGGACATGGAAGGCCTGGATGCCCACGGCAATGCCGTGAAGGTGCGCCTCGAGAAACTGGGGGCCGCGCCATGAGCATCCTCTCGCTGGCGCGCCCCGAGATCGTGGCGCTCAAGGCATATTCACATGCGAGCTGGGACCCGGCGTTCGACCGGCTGCATGCCAATGAACTGCCCTGGCGGGCCGAGACCGACCGCTCCATCGCGGGCCTCAACCGCTATCCCGAGCCGCATCCGCACGTGCTCGCGGCGCGGCTGGCCACGCTCTACGGCGTGCGGGCGGAACAGTTGCTGCCGGGTCGCGGCAGCGACGAGTCCATCGACCTGCTGTTGCGTGGCTTTTGCCGTGCGGGTGTCGACAACGTCATCATCTGCCCTCCCACGTTCGGCATGTATTCCGTGGCGGCCCGCATCCAGGGTGCCGAAGTCCGCGAAGTGCCGTTGCGCGCCACCGAGGGCTTCGCGTTGGATGCGCAGGCAATTCTGGCGGCCTGCGACGCCCACACGCGCATCGTTTTCCTGTGCTCGCCCAACAACCCCACCGGCAACGCGATGGAGCCCGCAGCCATCGAAAAGCTGCTGCGCGAGCTCGCCGGCCGCGCTCTGGTGGCGGTCGACGAGGCCTACATCGAGTTCTCCGGCGACCAGTCACTCGCTGCCCGGCTCGGGGCCTACCCGCATCTCGTGGTGCTGCGCACGCTGTCCAAGGCCTACGGACTGGCCGGCGCGCGCGTTGGTTCGTTGATTGCTTCCGCGGAAATCATCGCGCTGCTGGCCAAGGTCATTCCGCCCTATTCCATCCCGCAGCTCACCATCGAGGCGGTCCTGAGCACGCTCGCGGCACCCCAGCTCGCCATCCAGCGCGAGCGCGTGGCCCAGGTGCGCGCCGAGCGCGAGCGCGTCTCGGTCGCGCTCGCGAATGCGCGCGGGCTGCGCCGCCTGTGGCCGAGCGTCGCCAACTTTCTGCTCGCAGACTTCGACGACGCGAACCGCGTGCTCGGCGCCGCGCGGGATGCGAAACTCCTGATCCGTGACATGCGCACCGTCTCGCCGCACTCGTTGCGCATCTCGGTGGGCACACCCGAACAGAATGACCGCCTGATCCGGAGCCTTTCATGAGCCAGACCAAAGTGCTGTTCGTCGACCGCGACGGCACCCTCATCGAGGAGCCGCCGGACGAGCAGGTGGACGCGATCGAGAAGATCCGTTTCATGCCCGACGTATTCGCCGCCATGCGCCAGGCGAAGAAGCTCGGCTACAGGCTGGCCATGGTCACGAACCAGGACGGGCTCGGCAGCGCGAGCTTTCCGCAGGCGGCCTTCGACGTGCCGCACGAGTTCATGATGGATGCGTTCAGCTCGCAGGGCATCGAGTTCGACGCCGTCTTCGTCTGTCCGCACCGCAAGTCCGATGGCTGCGATTGCCGCAAGCCCAAAGTGAAGCTGGTCGAGAGCTTCGTGCGCGAACAGTCCGTCGATCTCGCGGCGAGCGCCATGATCGGCGACCGCGACACCGACCTCGAGTTCGCGAAGAACCTCGGGGTGCGCGGCATCCGCGTGCGACGTCATGGCGCGCCGGACGAGACGTGGCCGGCGATCCTGCGGTCGCTGTCGGAGCGGAGGGCGCGCATCGTGCGCAAGACCAAGGAGACGGACATCGAGGTGAAGGTCAATCTCGATGCGACTGCACCCGTGAAGATCATCACCGGCATCGGCTTCTTCGATCACATGCTCGAGCAGATCGCCAAGCACGGCGGCTTCGCGCTCGAGCTCGACTGCAAGGGTGATCTCGAGATCGACGAACATCACACTGTCGAAGACTGCGCGCTCGCGCTCGGCGAAGCGCTGCGCACCGCGCTCGGCGACAAGGTCGGCATCGCGCGCTACGGCTTCGTGCTGCCCATGGACGAGGCGCAGGTGCGCGTCGCCATCGATCTGTCCGGTCGCGCATACGGCGTGTTCGAGGGCAAATTCCAGCGCGAGGCCGTCGGCGGGTTGCCGACCGAGCTCGTGCCGCACTTCTTCAAGTCACTGGCCGAAAGCCTCAAGGCGGCGGTACACGTGACCATCACGGGCGAGAACACCCACCACATGATCGAGGCCTGCTTCAAGGGCATGGGCCGGGCGCTGCGCCAGGCTTTCCGGCGTGAAGGCGAAGATCTGCCTTCGACCAAGGGAGTCCTGTGAGCGTCGCGATCATCGATAGCGGTGGTGCCAATATCGCGAGCCTGCGCGCCGCGCTGTCGCGGCTGGGCGCCGAGTCCGTGGTGACCAGCGACCCCGAGGTCATTCGACGCGCGTCGCGCGTGCTGTTGCCCGGCGTGGGCTCGGCGCACAACGCGATGCAGAGGCTGCGCGGCTCAGGCCTCGACCGGTTGATTCCGACGCTCAAGCAACCGCTGCTCGGCATCTGCCTCGGCATGCAGCTGTTGTTCGAACGTTCCGAAGAAGGCCCGGTCAATTGCCTGGGTGTGATCCCCGGTTCGATCGGCAAGCTCGCGATCGAGCCGGGCAAGCCCGTGCCACACATGGGCTGGAACCAGATGACCATGGTGCGGGAAGACCCGCTGCTCGACGGCATCAGCAGCCTCGATCACGTGTACTTCGTGCACAGCTTCTTCGCGCCGACCTCCGGTGCCACCGTGGCGATCACCGACTACAGCGTGGCGCTCACGGCCGTCGCGCGCCGCGAAAACTTCTGCGGTACGCAATTCCATCCCGAGCGCTCGGGACAGGTCGGCGCGCGCATCCTCGCCAATTTCCTCAAAGAAAGATTTGAAACCCAATGATCCTCATTCCATCCATAGATCTGCGCAATGGCCGGTGCGTCCGGTTGCTCAAGGGAAACTTCGACCAGGAGACGCGCTACGACCTCGAGCCGCATGAGCTGCTGCAGCGGTATCGCGCGCTCGGCGCGAGCTGGCTGCACGTGGTCGACCTCGACGGCGCCAAGGATGGCCGGCTCGCCAATCGCAGCGTCATCATCAGGCTCGCCTCGCAGAAGGCGCTGCACATCCAGGTGGGTGGCGGCGTACGTTCCGCGGCCGTGGTCGACGATCTCTTGCGCAACGGCATCGACCGCGTGATCGTCGGCAGCGCCGCGGTGGAGAAACCCGAAGAGGTACAAGGCTGGCTCAAGCGATATGGCGCGGAGAAGATGGGGCTCGCCTTCGACATCCGCCACGATGCGCAAGGCGTGCCGCGGGTGCTCACGCGCGGATGGACGCAGGAATCCCGGCTTTCACTTTGGGAAGCCATCGATGTCTACCTGCCGCATGGCGTGAAGCACGTGCTGTGCACCGACGCGGAGCTCGACGGCGCCATGCAGGGTCCGGCCATCAATCTCTACCGGGAGTTCACCCGGCGGTATCCGCAGATCCAGCTGCAGGCGTCGGGCGGAGTGCGCAGCGCCGCGGACCTCGCCGCACTGGCCGACATCAACAGCGCCGCGGCCATCAGCGGCAAGGCCCTGCTCGAGGAAGCCATCGAACCATCGGAGCTGAAGCCATTCTTGCCAAACGCATAATCCCCTGTCTCGACGTCCGCGACGGGCAGGTAGTCAAGGGCATCCGCTTCCGCGATCACCAGATCGTGGGAGATATCCTCGCGCTCGCGGAGCGCTACCGCAACGAGGGCGCCGACGAGGTCGTGTTCTACGACATCACCGCCAGCCCCGAGGGCCGCAGTGTCGATCGCGCCTGGGTACGGCGCGTCGCGCAGGTACTCGACATTCCGTTCTGCGTGGCCGGCGGCATCCGTTCGGTGGAAGACGCAGAAGCCATCCTCAACGAAGGCGCCGAAAAGGTTTCGATCAATACACCCGCCATCACGAATCCAGGACTGATCGAAGAACTGGCGTCGCGATTCGGATCGCAATGCGTCGTGATCGGCATCGACAGCGCCAGCGTGGGTGATGCCTATCGCGTGTTCCAGTTCACCGGCGACCCCAACCGCTCACGCAATTCGGGGCTCGACACGCTGCAGTGGGTGAAAGAGGTGCAGGAGCGCGGTGCCGGCGAGATCGTCCTCAATTGCATGACCAGCGACGGAGTTCGTCGTGGCTACGACGTCGCGCAGCTCAAGACGGTGCGCGCGATCTGCGACGTACCGCTGGTGGCGTCGGGTGGCGCAGGCGCCCCCGCACACTTCGTCGACGTATTCGACAAGGCAGGCGTCGACGCGGCGCTGGCTGCGAGCGTGTTCCACTCCGGCGCCATCGCCATCCCCGATCTCAAGACCACCCTTGCGGCGTCGGGTATCGAGGTGCGGCTGTGAGCATGGACACCGGCGCCCTGGATATCACCCGAGTCGATTTCCAGAAGGGCGACGGACTCGTGCCCGCCATCGTGCAGGATGCGGACTCCGGCGCCGTGCTCATGATGGCGTACATGAATCGCGAGGCTCTCGACGAGACGCTCAAACGCCGTCGCGCGGTCTTCTACTCGCGCAGCAAGCAGCGCCTCTGGGAAAAGGGCGAGACCACGGGCCACACACTCGACGTCGTCGACGTGGCACTCGACTGCGATGCCGATACCTTGCTCGTGACCGCGCGCCCGCGCGGACCCGCCTGCCACAACGGCACCCTCACCTGCTTCGGTGACGAGCCGCGCACCGCGGCCACTTCCATCGCTTTTCTTGCAAAGCTGGAAGCGGTGGTCGCACAGCGCTCCACCGAGAAGCCGGACTCGAGCTACACCGCCAAACTATTGGCCGCGGGGCTCAACAAGGTCGCACAGAAAGTCGGCGAAGAAGGCGTGGAGACGGCGCTCGCCGGCGTCGTCGAGTCGGAACAGAAGCTGGTCGAGGAATCCGCGGATCTGCTCTTCCATCTCCTGGTGCTGCTGCGTGCGCGGCGCGTACCGTTGTCGCAGGTGGTCCAGGAACTCGAGAAGCGGCACCGCAAGTGATGGCCTCGCCCGTGGACGTCGTCGAGCGGCAGCTGCGCTGTTATAACCGCCGGCAACTCGATGCCTTCTGCGATTGTTTCGCGGATGACGCGCAGATCTTCGAGCTCGGGAGCCCGGCACCGACGCATGCGGGCAAGGTCGCGATCCGCGAGCGCTACCGCAACCTCTTCGAGCTGTCGCCGCAGCTGAACTGCCAACTCGTCAATCGCACCGCAGTGGGCCGCGTCGTCGTCGACCATGAGCACGTCACCGGGCGCCTCGGCTCGCCGGATGTGTTCGAAATACTGGCGATCTACGAAGTCGAAGGCGGCCTCATCCGTCGCGTGCACTTCGCGCGAGCCTGATCGCGCCCCGTCCCCGGGCTAGACCCGCCGCGCGGGTTCTCGCGTTATTCCAGTCATGAGCAAGCCGGCATTGGGTCTGGGAGTCGCATGCATCGCGCTGGTGGTCACGGTCATCGCCCAATGGATCGAGCTGCACCGGGCGGCTCCTGCCATTTCCCGCCCCGCTGCGGAACACGCTTCGACCAGCGAAACGATTCGTGCGGGGAATCTGGCCTGTCAGTCAGGCAAACCGCCTGCGCCTGTCTCCTCCCCTGAACTGGTTGCAAGTGAAGTCCCACTGCCTCCTGAAGTGGACGACGAGTCGGTAACCGATCCGGAGTTCGTGACCGCGATGATCGATTACCAGAAGATCGCGATGCGGCAGCAATACGCCGCGTTCATCGCAAGCCTGCATCTTCCAGCCGACAAGGCAGATCGGTTCTCGCAGTTGCTCGCGGAGCAATGGACGCGGAAAGTGATCAACCGTGTTCCCATGGATTACGAAAGCCGGGAGTGGGCCGGTGGCAACGATGACGAACTGCGCACCGTACTGTCGCAGCCGCAGATCGATACCTTTCACCACTACCAGGAAACCGCGGCGACACGCGGTCAGGTCGAAATGTTGCGCAATGAACTGATGTCGACTCCCGACCCACTGCGGGACGAGCAGATCGCGCCACTCGTGGACGCGCTGCATGCCGAAGAAATGCGTCTGATGACGGAAACGCGCGACTACGACGTTGCGGTGAACAAGTCAGACGGCGCGGCGGCCGAGTCCATGCGCCTCGCGGAAAGCTATTTCCTCGAACGCGAGACCGCCGCAAACGAGCGTGAGCTCAGCGCGGCGAGCGCACTCCTGTCGCGCGAACAATTGAAGGCACTGGAGCGGCACCTCGATGCACGACGCTCATTGGGGATCGCAGGCGCGAAACTGCGACGTCTCGATCGCGAGCGTGCGGACGCAGAGTCGGCCGGCCCATGACGGGCCGGCGGACTTCAGATCAGCAATTCCTCGGCCGGCGCACGCAGGTTATAGCTGCTCGCCATCGCGTGACCGTACGCACCCGCCGTCGCGATCAGCAGCACATCGCCCGAGTGGCACTCCGGCAACAGCCGGTCATGCCCCAGGAAATCCGAGCTTTCGCAGATCGGCCCGACGACATTGGCCTGCACGTTCGCGGGCTCGCCATAGCGCGTGAGATTCACGATCTCGTGATGCGCGCCGTACAGCGCCGGCCGGATCAGCGAATTCATGCCCGTGGCGACACCCACATAGCGGATGCCGCTCTTAACCTTGGTCTGGGTGACGCGCGCGAGCAATACGCCTGCGTTCGCGACCAGGAAGCGTCCAGGCTCGAGCCACAAAGACACGTGGGGTACGGCCGCCTTCACCTTGGCGAGCGCCTCGTCGAGCTTGCTCATGTCGAGCGTTTTTCCTTCGACGCGATCCGGCACGCCGAGACCACCGCCCACGTCCATGTACTTCACGTCGGGGAAGCGCTTGGCGAGGCCGGCGAGCACCGAGCCCACCTGCGTCCAGTTGCCGACGTCGAACACGCCGCTGCCCGCATGGGCGTGCAGGCCGACGATGGTCACACCGCCCTGCTTCGCGAGGCGGGCGACTTCATCGAGCTCTTCCACCGGGATGCCGAACTTTGACTGCGCACCCGCGGTCTTCACGTGATGGTGATGGCCGCGGCCGATGCCCGTGTCGATGCGCAGGAAAACGTTCTTGCCCTTGAAGGCATCGAGCCAGTGCTGCAGCACGAACAGGTTGTCGATGGTGACGTGCACGCCGAGCTCGAGCGCGGCTGCGTATTCCGGGCGCGGCGCGAAGTTCGGAGTGAACAGGATGCGGTCGGCATCGATTCCCGGCACGCACTTGCGCACGTGCTCGATTTCCGCCAGCGACACGCAGTCGAAGCCGAGCCCCGCAGCCGCGACCGTGCGCAGCACATCCGGATGCGGATTGGCCTTGAGCGCGAACAGCGCGCGACCGATGGACTTGAGACCGCCCACGGCATTCGCGGCCGCGGCCACCTGCGACAGGTCGTAGACGTAGGCCGAGTCGCGGCTGTCGAGCGCACCTAACAACGCGTCGCGCTTGCCGGCCCACCAGGGCTGCACGCGCTGCGCCACCGCCTCGGGCTTGGCGAACAGCTGTTCCCAGGTCGGACCCATGGTCGTATCGCCCGGCTGCGGACGGATCAGCAGGTCGTGCAACTGCTCGACCAGGCGGTCGCACTGGTTCTCGTCGACCACGAACGTGAAGTTCAGATCGTTGGCTGCCTGGCTGACCAGATAGACCTTCTGCTCTTCGAAGAGCGCGAAGGCGTCACCGAGCTTGTGCAGGATGGCGCGGATGTTGCGGCCCACGAGCGACACGCTGGCGCAGGGGCCGATGACGCGCACGGCCGAGAGCTTGGCGAGGTCGCGCTGCAGCTTGCCCACGAGCTCGCCATCGAGTGTGTTCGCCGCCGGGTCCAGCGAGACGGTGACGTTGGTTTCGGACGTCGACACCAGGTCGACGGACATGCCGTGTTCCTTGAACGTTGCGAACACGTCGGCGAGGAAGCCGACCTGGTGCCACATGCCGGGGCTGTCCAGCGAGATGAGCGTGATGCCCTTGCGGTTGGCGACCGCCTTCACCTGCGCGGAAGCGTCGCCGACGTCACCCGTGATCAGCGTGCCTTCGAGATCCGGCGTCTGCGTGGCGTACACGTAGAGAGGAATCTGGTATTGCCGCGCCGGCAGCAGGCAGCGCGGGTGCAACACCTTGGCGCCGCTGGTCGCGATTTCCTGGGCTTCGTCGTAGTGCGCGCGGCGGATGAGGCGCGCGTTCGGCGTAGCGCGCGGATTCGCGCTGAACATGCCGGGCACGTCCGTCCAGATCTCGATGGCCCGTGCGCGGATCTTGGCGCCGAGATAAGAAGCGGAAGTGTCGGAACCGCCACGGCCGAGAAGACAGGTGTTGCCTTCGCTGTCACGGGCGATGAAACCCTGCGTGATCACCACCGCGGTCGAGCCGTTGAGCTTCTTCTCGAGCGCCGCGTCGGGCGCGAACGAGCAGGTCGCCGACAGCACCGAGGCCTTGGCGGATGCGCCACGATCTTCGGCGGCGAGCATGTCGCGCGCGTCCATCCACGTGACGTCGACGCCCTGGCTCCTGAGGAAGCGCGAGCCGATCTCGGTGGCCATGAGCTCGCCGTTGCTCATCACGCGTGCGCGCGTGCGATCGGACAGCTCACGCACCAGTGCGATGCCGTTGGCCATCTGGCGCAGCTCGTCGAAGTAGCCCTGCAGCTGCGGACCCACGTCCAGGCCCAGCTCGGTAGTTAGCTCGCGGTGGCGGTCTTCGATGGCCTTGAGCGGCTCGTCGGGCTTGCCGGCTTCCGCGGCCACCAGCAGCTTCTCCAGCATGTCGGTGATCTTCGTGACCGCCGAGTGCACCACCAGCACGCGATTGCCGGCGGCGACGCGCCGCTTGACGATCAGTGCGATGTTTTTCCAGTTGGCGAGCGTGGAGACACTGGTGCCGCCGAACTTGACGACGACCCAATCGGATGCAGAACGCGCAGACATGACAACCCTCGTCGCGTTGGCGCGCGACGCCTCACTGTGTTGATGGATACGAGGACGGGGCCCGGCCCCTATTCCTCGTCTTCGTCGAAAGTTTCTTTCAGGTCTTTTTCTAGTCGGCGGTCGGCGAGGACTTCCTCGAGCTTGCTCCAGGCCGCCTTGCCACGTTTGGGCGTGCCCGGCTGCGCACGAACACGACGCTCGACCTTGTTGAGCATGCTGTCGTAATCCGTGTTGTCTTCAGCTTCGGCCAGGAACTCTTCGTCCAAATCGAAGCTCTCGTTATCCCGCTCGGACATGCCTTACTACCACTAAAAATTGCCAAAAAACTATGCAGAAACAATGAGTTGCGGGCCCGATGGGTACGCAATGAGGCTGCGAACTATAGCCGATTGGCGCGGGCTTTCAACTGCGTCGGAATTGGGCCGCCGAGCCTCCTGGTACAGCGGAAATTGGGGTGCCGATGGCGAGGCTCAACCCCTGGGCCGCGCTGCCGCGCGCCCTGGCGACCTCCAGGACGTCGAACGAGTTGATCAGACCGAGATAGTCCCCCGCCTGCGCCTCGCCGTAGGTGCGTTTGAGGGGCAGGGACAGCCCTGCCACGTAAACCGTGGGGTGATCGAGCGCCATGACCGCCGCCGATTCGATGTTGGAGATCAGATTGCCGAACCGGTCGATGGCGACGATCTCACCTTCCACGCCCCCGTCGGCCCGCGGCCGCGTCGGCGGCCAGCCTGACATATTCAATGACGTGATCTCGTCGCCCAGCTCCACCGGATCGCAACGGCCCGCGGCGAGTTCCGCGGCCAGAGGCGCGAATACATCGCGGCCGTGAAAAGTCGCGCTGATGTCGCTGACACCGTACTGGACCAGCCTCGTGACGTTGACGCGAAACACCTGGTCGATGTGTCCGCGCGCCGCCAGCGGCGCGAGCAGTCCGTTGTCAGGCGCCAGGATGGCCTGCTCGCTGCTGAGCGCAATGACGAGGTCGCGCGGCGTGCCCACACCGGGGTCGATCACCGCCACGTGCAAGGTGCCGGGCGCGAAGTAGCGCACGGCCCGCGACATCCAGAACCCCGCCTCGATGGGCTGAAACGCGCTGACCTCATGCGCCATGTCGATGAAGCGCAGCGACGGCGCGCGCGCGAGCATCACGCCTTTCATGATGCCGACGAAGGGCTCACGCCAGCCGAAATCCGTCGTCAGAGTGATGAGTCCATTGGCGCGAAAGCCTGCCATGCGAGTTCTCCCCTACGTACACTGCGCGACCATGTCACGAAGCCCCGATGCTAATCGCAGCCCCGTCTCCAGGGCCACACTGGTACTGCTTTGCGCCTGCTTCGTCCTGAGCGGCGTCGCGGCCCTCATCTATCAGACGGCCTGGACGCGGCAGTTCGCGATCGTCTTCGGCACCTCCGAGCTGGCGGTGGCCACGGTGCTCGCGGCGTACATGGGCGGCCTGGCGCTCGGCGCCTGGCTGGCGGAACGATTCCTGCCGCGCGTGACACGTCCCGTCTTCACCTACGCGGTGCTCGAACTGGGAATCGCCGGCAGCGCCGTCTTCGCGGTGCCCGCGTTGTTGTGGGTGGCTAACGTCGCATTGCAGGCTTTCTTCGGCAATCAGCCGACGCCACCCGACAGCGACCACGCGGCGACCACTCTCTTCTATCTGCTGAGCGCGTTCGTGGCGTTGGCGCTGCCCACCACGCTCATGGGCGCCACGCTGCCCATGCTCGCCCGCTACGCGGTCGCCGAGGAATCGCAGATCGGCCGGCGTATCGGCCTGCTCTATGCGATGAACACGGCCGGCGCGGTGCTGGGCGCACTGCTGACGGCCTTCGCACTGTTGCCCGAGCTCGGACTCGCACGAACCATCTGGGTCGCGGCTGCGCTCAATGGCCTCGTGTTCCTGCTGGCCGTGATGCTCGCCAAACGCGTCGCGGTGAAACCGGAGGCGAGAGGCTATTCGGTGGATGGCAATGTCGAACCGGTACTGGGCGACAACATCTCCCCGCCCCCGCCTCCCGCGCCGTCGCCGTTGCTGCGGCCGCGCACTCCGCTGTTCGCCTCGTTCCCCGGGGTGGGCCTGGTACTGCCGCTGATGCTGTTCGCAGGAGCCGTGGCTTTCTTCCAGGAAGTCTTGTGGAGCCGGATGTTGTCGCACGTGGTGGGCAGCTCGGTTTACGCGTTCGGCGTCATGGTGGCGAGCTTCCTCACGGGCATCGCGCTCGGTGGCGGCGTCGGCGCGGCCATCGCGCGTCGTCGTGAATCCGCCGCGACCGCGCTGGCCATCGCGCTGATCGTCGCTGCGGCGGCCGCCGCCGTGGCCTATCTATATCTCGAAGAGCTGTTGCCGACGCGCGCCGGCCTGCTGCAGAACTCGGTGAGCATCCTCGGGCTGTTCAGCGTCCCGCTGAACGCGCTGTTCTCGGGCCTGCTGCTGCTGCCCATGACCATTGCCATCGGCATGACCTATCCACTCGCGGTGCGCGTGCTGGCGCGCGATGCCGACGACGCCGGCCCGGCAAGCGCGCGTGTCTACTCGTGGAACACGGTCGGCGCGATAGTGGGTTCGCTGGGCGCGGGCTTCGTGCTGATCCCCGCCCTCAAGTACGAAGGCGCCATCCGCGTCGCCGTTTGCGCGAGCGCGCTGCTGGGCGTGGCCGCGGCCTGGATCCTCCTGCCGCTCAACACGGTCAACCGCAAGTTGTTTGGTGCCATCGCCACGGTCGCCGCGGCGGTCGGCTGCCTGATGTTCCAGCCGCAGCCGCCGATGCGTTTGCTGGTCACCTCGCCGCTCAACGTGGGCACCCAGGCGCGCGTGCTCTACTACGACGTGGGGCGCAGCGCGAGCGTCGTCATGCTTTCGCAGGATGGGGGCCTCGCGCTTCGCACCAACGGGCTACCCGAGGCGCTCATGGAGACACCGGGCTCGCTCGCGCGATTCAGCGGTGAGTACTGGCTTTCGCCGCTCGCGGTGCTCGCGCGTCCCGACACGCGCAACATGCTCATCGTCGGTTTCGGCGGCGGCGTGGTCGTCGAAGGCGTGCCTCCTTCGGTGGAACACGTCGATGTCATCGAGCTCGAGCCCAAGGTCATCGAGGCCAACCAGGCCACGAAGCAGCTGCGCAAGCGCAATCCCATGGACGATCCGCGCGTCAATACCATCGTCAACGATGCGCGGGGCGCACTGCGCCTGACCAGCAAGAAGTACGACGCCATCGTCTCGCAGCCGTCGCATCCCTGGACCGCGGGCGCCTCGCACCTGTACACGCGCGAGTTCATGCAGATGGCGCGCGATCACCTGAACCCCGGCGGCGTGTTTGTGCAGTGGATGAACGTCATCTTCATGGACGAGGAGCTGATGCGCTCGCTCACCGGCACGTTGCTCAGTGTTTTTCCGGAAGTGCGCGTGTATCGCCCCGACCCCAACACCGTGGTATTCCTCGCGAGCGAGCTCCCGCTGAACGTGGAACAGCACCTGGCTGAAACCGGGTTGCCGCTTCGCAATGCGCCCCTGCACTACTCGCGCTTCGGCATCAACTGTCTGGAAGACCTGGTGAGCGCGCTGGTACTCGAAACGGATGGCGCGCGCCGTCTCGCGGCCGGCGCGACCCTGATCACCGACGATGACAACCGCATTGCCACGTCGAACGTATTCGAGAAGACCTCGGGGATGACGGGCGAGTCGAGCGGCCGTCTTCTCTCCGCGCTCGATCCGTTGCAGCGCGCGGACTCCATCGTCTATCGCCAGCTGGGCTCGTCGCTGTCTTTCCCGTATCTCGCGCGTCGCAACGGCATGCTGTTGATGCTCGATCCGAGCCTCGCCGACCGCATGGGCCGCATGGTGCAGATCCTGGGGCCGGGCGCGGCGGGTGAGTACGTGCGCGCCTTCTACTATCGCGCCATCCAGCAGACGCAACGCTCGCTCGAATTGCTGCGGCTGGCCATCGACGAGAATCCCGGCGACGACGCGCTGCGCGAGGAATATCTGCGCGCGTACTACGGAGCGCTGGCGAGCGACCAGGCGACGCCCGAGATCGTCGAGATCGCCCGCGGCCTCAACCCCCGACCGGCCGCCGTGCTCCTGGCCGCTCGACACGCGGTGAAGAACGAATGGCGCGAAGTTGCGCTCATGGATCACGAACTCGCGCAAATCCCATGGACGGACGCGTGGTACGGAGAGACGCTCGACCTGCGCGTGAACTGGCGGTTGCGCGTCACCAATGCCAACGAGCGGCGGCGTTTCGCGGATGAGGCGCTGACGCTGCTCGACCGCCTGACGGCGATCAGCCCCACGCTCACGCTATACGGGCTGCGTGCTCGCGCCGGCCTGTCGGCCGAACGCCCCGAGGTGGTGGTGGAATCGCTGTCTAACTACGCGCGGTTGGCGCTCGCCATGGTGCGTGCCGGCATGAATACGCCGGAATCGGTGCAGCCGGAAGCACGGGCGCTGCAACAGATACTCGATTCGGTGGCGAGCCGGCCGAGTCTCGACGCGGCGCGCGTCGGCGAAGTGCGCGCGGAAATCGCGCAACTGCTGCCTCGTTAGATCAACGCGTTGAAGGTGTCGCGGGCTCGGGCTGCGCGGCGGGAACCGGGAGCGGCGGCTGTCGTTCACCCTGCGCCGGCGGGAGCGGCGGCTTTTGTTCACTTTGCGCCGCCGGGAGCGGCGGCGCGGGTGCCGGGGCGAACCCGGGCGGCAGGTCCGCCGGATCGATCTCGAGGCCCACCATCTGCGGCATGCCATCGGCTTTCTTCAAGGTTTCGAGCACGAAGTCCCAGTGGATGGCGGCCGGCGTCTCGCCCAGCGCCGCGTTGGCGAGCGCATAGAAGCCTTCGATGTCCACTTCGGTCTGCTGGCCTTCGGCATCCACGGGGGGATGCACTTCGAGCCACACCTGGCCATTCACGCGCGCGACCTTCACCGGCTCGTTGATGAGCCATACCGGCGTGTTCACCGGCACGAGCGGGAACAACGCTTCGATGTCCTCGGGATACATGCGGATGCACCCGTGCGTGATGGCCATGCCCACCGCGATGGGATTGTTGGTGCCGTGGATGAGATACGCGCCCGGCGAGATGCCGAGCCGCATCGCGTAGAGGCCGAGCGGATTGTCAGGCCCGGATTTCACGACCTTGGGCAGCGGATCGCCGCGCTCGGCGTGCTCCTTGCGAACCGACTCCGGCGGGCTCCAGGTCGGGTTCTTCCGCTTGTCGACGACCTTCGTCTTGCCCAGCGGAGTATTCCAATCCATCTTGCCGATGCTCACCGGAAAGGTGATGACCCGTGGCGTTTCGCCCTTCTTCGGCTTCGGAAAGTAATACAGCCGGTGCTCGGGTAGATTGACGACGATGCCCTCGCGCGCACCCTGCGGCAGCAGCCGCTGGTTGGGGATGAGGATGGGCGTGCCCTCGCCGGGCAGCCACAGGTCAACGGCGGGGTTCGCGCGCTGGATCTCTTCGTACCCGAGGCTGTAGCGCCGCGCGAGATCCGGCAGCGTGTCTTCGCCATGCGCGGTGATGGACTCCACGTCGCCGAACATCAGCGCGTCGGGACTCGAGAGCGGATACTGCGTGGCGCTCGCCACGCCGGCCGCGGACGCCACCGCGAGAGTCATGAACCTCGTCATCGAACGCATCGAACACCTGGAAAAGCCGTCGTATGGACATAGTCTTGCATAAATCCCTACACTGCGGCGCCGTGAATGAAGAACAGCTCGCGTATCTACGCAACTCCGTCCGCACCATCGCGGATTACCCAAAGCCGGGCATCCAGTTTCGCGACATCACCACGTTGTTGCGTGACCGTCGCGCTTTCGAGATCACCATCGACGCGTTGATCGAGCCGTGGCTCGAGCAAGACATCGACAAGGTCGCGGGCATCGAGGCGCGCGGCTTCATCCTGGGCGGCGCGGTCGCGCATCGCCTGAAGTGCGGCTTCGTCCCGATCCGCAAGCGCGGCAAGCTGCCGCATGAAACCGTGCGTGTCGCCTACTCGCTCGAATACGGTGTCGACGAGATGGAGATGCACAAGGACGCCATTGAACACGGCGAACGCGTGCTGCTGCTCGACGACCTCATCGCCACCGGCGGCACGGCGACTGCCGCGGGGCAGCTGCTGCGTTCGGCGGGCGCCGATGTGTTGTCCGCCGCCTTCGTCATCGATCTGCCGCAGCTGGGCGGTGCGGCGAGATTGAAATCCGCGGGCATTCCCGTGCAGGCGCTGCTCACGTTCTGATGACCGCGCGGACCTTCGTGATGGTCTCGGGCGCCTGGCACGGCGCCTGGTGCTGGAACCGGCTCGTCCCGTTGCTCGAAGCCCGGGGACACCGCGTGCATACGCCTGAGCTTCCCGGCACGGGGTCGAGTCACGCCGATCCGGCTACCGCGTCGCTCGACGGGTGGGCACGGTTCATCGCGGAGCTCGTGAGTGCGCAGCCCGCGCCCGTGGTGCTCGTGGGACACAGTCGCGGCGGCGCCGTCATCAGCCGCGCGGCGCAGATGGCGCCATGGAACCTGCGCATGCTCGTCTATCTAGCAGCCTACCTGTTGCCGGCCGGCGCGAACGTGGCCGCCGCGGCACGCGACGATGACGGCTCGCTGGTTCCCGAGAACATGGTCGCGGCCGGTTCCGGAGTCACCTGCACGCTGCGACCCGACATCATCCGCGAGGCGTTCTACGGAGACTGCGACGACCAGGCTTTCGAGTTCGCGCGCACGCGGCTCACACCCGAGCCATTGAAGCCGCTGGTCTCGAACGTGAAGACCAGCGCCGAAGTCTTCGGCAAGGTGCCGCGCACCTACATCGAGTGCACGCGCGACCGCACCATCAGTCTTACCGCGCAAAGACGGATGCAGGCGGCGCTGCCATGCGACCCGGTATTCACACTGGAGTCCGACCACTCGCCCTTCCTCTCGCATCCGGACGAGCTGGCGACTTTGTTAGCCCGGCTGTGACCGGATGTTGATCTCGATCTGGATGCCATCCGGATCGAACACGAAAAGCTGCCGCAGCGGCTTGCCGGGCACCTGCGTCGAACGATATGGCAGGCCATGCCTCGAGAAGCTTTGCACCAGCGCGTCATGATCCGTTGCCGCGAACGCGATGTGATCGACGCTGCCGCTGCCGTGGTCATTCGGGTCGGCCGGGTTCGCCGCGGTGCGCGAGGTCTGGTCGTAGCTCGCGCGCTCGGCCACGTGGATGCAGGCGACATCCCCCGCGTAGATCCAGAGCCCCTTGAAGCGGAACGGCGGCCGGTCGCCGGCGCGCAGCCCGAGCACGTCGCAATAAAAGTGGCGCGTCTTCTCGAGATCCTTCGCCAGCACCATGAAGTGCTGCATGTGTGTAATGGGCATGGGCCGCGAGCCTAAACAAATGTCACGGCCAGGGGAATCCACAGCGCGCCGGCGAATACGGCGATGGCGGCGGCGCTGGCCGTGAGCTCGATGTCCAGGCCTTCGCGCGCCGACAGCACCACGGCCGTGAAGCCGATCGGCGCTGACGCGCCCAACGCGACCACGCGCGCCATCTGCTCATCGAAGCCCCAGGTTCCGACGAGAGCTCTTCCCAGCGCGAGTCCGGCGCCGAGTCCGAGCGCCGAACGGATCGCCACCGTGCTCCATACCTCCGCGCGGCGCAGGCCGCGGGCGCTCACCAGCAGGCCCATGGCGAGTGGCACGAGCAGCACGCAGCCCTGGCCCACGCGCAAGGTGTTGCTGAGAAAACTCTGCGGTATCGGCAAGTCGATGAGGTTCACGGCCAGCGCCACCGCCAACACCCACAGCGGTGGCGAGGCAAGGCTCCGCAACAACAGCACCGGGATGTCGTCGCGATGGCCGCCATACTTGCAGGCAACCACGGTGGTCACCGTCCAGGCGAGCACCGCGTGGCCCATGTCGAACATCACGAGCTCGGCGAAGGGTTCGGCCGCGAGGCTCAGCGCAGCGAACGGATAGATCATCGAGATGTTCATCGACATGGCGCTGACGGCCATCGCGCCCTGCCCCGCGGGCGGTAAGCCGAACCGGCGCGAGACCAGCGTTGCGACGGCCCAACCGATGAGGGCGACACCCACCGCGGCCACGGGCAGCAATGCATGCTCGCGCGCCATGGGGACGCCTGCGAGCGCACCGAAGATGAGGATGGGCAGGCCGATGTAGAAGACGAAACTCAGGAGCCAGCGGCCCTGGGCTTCACCCGCCCAACCCGCGCGCCTGAGCGCGATGCCCAGGAAGAAAAGCGCGGCGATCGCCGCGAGCCGCCAGTGCGTCAGCAGGAAATCCACGCGGAACCGGCGCCTTTCAGTTGGGTGGCGTGTACGTGGCGGCGCCCGCCAGCTTCAACACTTCGAGGCACTTCTCGCGCGTCTCCGCATAGGGCGTGGGCAGCACCCGGATCTCGCCATTTTTCAGGAAACGCCATTCGGGCGGATAGACCCAGTCGCTTACCGGCTGCGCCCAAAGCCCTAACTTCTGATCGCGGGCTTCGGCTTCGAGGTCGCAGTAGCGCGGCTCGCGCATGTAGCGGCGCAGCGCCCAGGCATGACCCTGGCGGAGCAGGGTCTCGTTGATGTTCACGCGCTTGCCGTCGGCCAGCAGCCACACCACCGCGACCATCCTCTTGAAAGCGTCCGTGGTCACGACCTCGAGCTCCACGTTCGAACCCAGCGGCAACAATGCCTTGAGGGCGGCGGAGGACTGGCGGCCATAGGGCTGGTCGTATTCCGGGGTGTCGATGGCCGAGAGCCGCACGCGACCATGACCCGATTCCATGTTGACTTCGAGGGAATCGCCGTCGCTGACCCGTGTGACCTTCGCGGTTACATGCTTTGGCGCGACTTCGTCGGCAGGGGTGATGCCCGAAAACGTGGTGACGTAGACGATGCCGAGGAATAGAAAACCAGTGTTGCGCCGCATGGCGACGGTTTAGCACACCGGCATGCCAAATGAAGTGCGTAACGGAAAAAAAAAGACCTCCGCCGCACCCAGGGGGATCGGCGGCGAAGGTCGAATCAACCCGAGGTTCGATCATTGCTTCAGGGGGACCGGCGCATCTTTGCCCACGCCTAACAGCCTTTCATCCGTATTTGTGCATACGTATTCGTAGGCCGCACCGGGGGCGGCGTGCAAACATTGCCGCGGTGGAATCCGTCCCCAAAGATCGGCGCGATGATGCGCAGTCGGCGCTGGCACGTTCGGTCGTCATCGTCGGCGGGGGCACGGCCGGGTGGATGACCGCCGCGTCGCTCGCGCATCGGCTCGCCCGCCTGGGCGTCGAGATCACGCTGGTCGAATCTTCGGCAGTCGGCACCATCGGCGTCGGCGAAGCCACCGTGCCCGCCATCCGGCGGTACTTCCACTCACTCGGACTCAGCGCCTTCGAGGTCATGAAAGCCACGAATGGCACCGTGAAGCTCGCCATCGAGTTCGACGGCTGGCGCCACGAAGGCCATTCGTTCATGCACCCGTTCGGCAGTTTCGGGCTCGAAGCCGGCCCGGTGGCGTTCAATCATCTGTGGACCCGGCTGAGGCGCAGCGCGAATCCGGGCGAGCTCGATGAATATTCCATGGGTGCCCAGCTCGCCCGCGCGGGACGCGTGACGATGCCGCCCGACGATGCGCGTGTCGACTTCGAGCATTTCGACTGGGCGGTGCACTTCGATGCCGCGAAGTTCGCGAGCTTCCTGCGCGTCTTCGCGGAAAGCCGCGGCGTGCGCCGCGTCGATGCCAAGGTGGCCGAGGTGCTGACCAATGGCGAGCACATCGAGGGCATCCGGCTGGAGTCGGGCGACCGCCTCGACGCGTCGCTGTTCGTCGATTGCAGCGGCTTTCATCGAGTGCTCATCGAGAAGGCGCTGCATTCGGGCTTCGTCGACTGGCGTCACTGGCTGGTGTGCGACCGGGCCGTCGCCATGCCCTGCGCGCATGCGGACCCCGGCGATCTCGCGCCGAGCACGCGCTCGCGCGCGCTCGATGCCGGCTGGGCCTGGCGCATCCCGCTGCAGAATCGCGTCGGCAACGGCTACGTGTATTCATCGGACCACATCAGCGACGACGCGGCGGTGTCGGTTCTGCGCGGCCAGCTCGAGGGTGCGGCGCTCGCGGAGCCCCACGTCGTGAGATTCCGCGCCGGCCACGTGAAGCGCTTCTGGATCGGCAACTGCGTGGCCATCGGGCTCGCCTGTGGTTTCCTCGAACCGCTCGAATCCACGAGCATCTCGCTCATCCAGATGGGCATCGACAAACTACTGCACTTCTGGCCTGACGAACCGGTGGCGCCCGAACGGGCCGCGGCGCTCGTGGCGGAATACAACCGCCTGTCCGTGGTCGAATACGAACGCATCCGGGACTTCATCATCCTGCACTACAGCGCCAATGGGCGGACCCGCGGCGAGCTGTGGAAGTACTGCCGGGAAATGACGCTGCCCGAGACGCTCACGCGCAAGAT
>DATLDQ010000077.1:0-3355 GCA_035525785.1 Steroidobacteraceae bacterium
GCTGCTGACGGCCACCGAAGGCCGCGAGCAGCGGTTGCGCGACGCGCTGGCTCCGATCCGCGACCGCTATGACCTCATCATCATCGACTGCCCGCCGGCGCTGAACATGCTCACGCTGAACGCGCTCGTTGCGGCGCAGAGCGTGCTGATCCCGATGCAGTGCGAGTACTACGCGCTCGAAGGGCTGTCCGCGCTGGTCGGCACCATCGAGCAGATCAAGGCGTCGGTGAGCCCCACGCTCGAGATCGAGGGCATCCTGCGCACCATGTTCGATCCGCGGAACAATCTCTCGAACGAGGTCTCGAGCCAGCTCATCGCGCACTTCGGCGACAAGGTGTTCCGAACCATCGTGCCGCGCAACGTGCGGCTCGCGGAGGCGCCGTCGTTCGGCAAGCCCGTGCTCCAGCACGACAAGGATTCGCGCGGCGCGCTGGCCTACCTCGCTCTGGCGGGCGAAATGCTGCGCAGGGACGACGAGTCCCCAGGCGAGGACAAGGGCGAGGGCAGGGGCGAGGACAAGGGCGAGGCCGAAGCGTCACCGGCCCTGGAAGCGGCTTCGCCCACCGAATCCGTCGAAGGCGAGCGCCAGGTCAGCTAACTACCGCGTGGGGCCGGGCGCAACGCATGGAAATCCGTCTTTTCCGTGAAAGCGATTGGCCCGCGGTATGGCGCCTGCTGCGCGCCACCTTTGCTGCCGGCGACACCTACTCCTTCGCTCCCGACAGCGCCGAAGCCGACATCCGCAAGGTGTGGATCGATCTGCCGCTGGCTGCGTTCGTGGCGGTCGACGGTGCGACACTGCTGGGCACGTATTTCATCAAGCCCAACCAGCCAGGCCTCGGCGCGCACGTCTGCAACTGCGGCTATGTCGTGTCCCCCGAGTCCCGCGGCCGGGGTGTGGCCACCGCCATGTGCGAGCACTCGCAGCAGTTCGCCCGCGAACATGGCTTTCGCGCGATGCAGTTCAATTTCGTCGTGGCCACCAACGAACGTGCGGTGAAGCTCTGGGAGGGACTGGGTTTCGCGGTGGTTGGCCGCCTCCCCGGCGCTTTCCGACACCGAGAGCTCGGGTACGTGGACGCCTTGGTCATGTTCAAATCGCTTGCCGTATGATCCGCGGCCATGAGCACGAAGAAACCGGTCATGGGTCGCGGCCTCGAAGCACTGCTCGGCCAGATCTCGCGTAAGCCGGAATCCACGCAAGCCGCGCCGGCTACGGGCTCATCGCCTGCGGGTGCACCCGCCGCGCCCGCCTCGAACAAGCCGCCCGGTGATGAGTTGGCCTCGCTGCCCGTCGACCTGCTGCAGCGGGGCAAGTATCAGCCGCGAGTCGACATGCGGCAGGAATCCCTCGAGGAGCTGGCCGCGTCGATCAAGGCGCAGGGCATCGTGCAGCCCATCGTCGTCCGCCCCGTCGGCGATGCGAGCGGCGCGTCGCAACGCTACGAGATCATCGCCGGCGAGCGCCGCTGGCGCGCCGCGCAGATCGCCGGTCTTGCGACCTTGCCCGCGGTCATTCGCCGCGTGCCGGATGAAGCGGCCATCGCGATGTCACTCATCGAGAACATCCAGCGAGAGAACCTCAATCCGCTGGAAGAAGCGCGCGCGCTCGAAAGGCTGATCAGCGAATTCGGCATCACGCATCAGCAAGCCGCGGATGCGGTGGGCCGCTCGCGCGCGGCGGTGTCCAACCTGCTGCGCCTGCTGGAGCTGCCGGACGAGATCACCGCCTTCGTCGAGCGTCGCGAGCTCGAGATGGGGCACGCGCGCGCCTTGTTAGGTCTGCCGCAGCGCCGCCAGCAGATCGAGGTCGGCGCAATGGTCGCGAAGCGGGGGCTCTCGGTGCGCGACACCGAGGGCATGGTGCGCGGGCTGCTGGCCAAGGCCGGTGGCGGCTCTGCCGCCGCGAAAGATCCGTCGAGGGCGCTGGACCCCAACGTGCAGCGGCTGCAGGACGAGCTCTCGGAGAAGCTCGGCGCTCCCGTGCAGATCCAGCACACCGGGAAAGGCAAGGGCAAGGTCGTCGTGACCTATCACTCGCTCGATGAGCTCGACGGCATTCTCGCGCACATCAATTAGAGCGGCGCTGGCCGCGGCCAGCCTGTTCCTCACGGCCTGCGCCACTGCGGGCGCCGACCGGCTCCTGTTCAGCGACGACTTCCGGCACGGCCTCGGCCAGTGGCACATCGAAGCCGAACGGCCCGCGCGCATCGAAGCGCGCGACGGCGTGCTCGACATCGACTCTCCGGCCGGCGTGACCCTCTGGTTCGACCACCGGATCGACGGTCCGGTACGCATCGAGTTCGAAGCCGTGGCGGTCGCGGAAGGCGGTCCCAATGACCAGGTCAGCGACCTCAACGTGTTCTGGATGGCCCGCAACCCCGACGGCACCGAGCCGGTTCATTCCCATCGGCGGACCGGCCGTTTTGCCGACTACAACGATCTGCTCACTTACTACGTGGGCCTCGGCGGCAACCGCAATACGACCACGCGGTTTCGCCGCTACGTGGGGGACCCGGTGAACCGCCCGATGCTCCCCGAGCACGACCTCGGTGGCGCCGACACCCTGCTGACGCCAAATGCGGCGCAGACCATCACCTTGATCGCCAACGGACACTTCATCGAGTACCGGCGCGACGGCCGGACCCTGTTCGCACTCGAAGATGGGGCGCCCTACGAGCGCGGCTGGTTCGCTCTTCGCACGACCTATAGCCATTTGCGCGTCCGAAACCTCCGCATCCATCGGTTGGCGAGCGACGCTGGCGCAAATAGGTAAAAAACCCCACAAGATCCGCGGAGAAAACGCGGGTTTCTTGTTGATTGCCCGGGGGTCGCCGACTATAATGCGCGCCCCTGGCCAAGGCACACGTAAGTCGTTGCCAAGCCAAACAATTTTCGAGCATCGCTGATCAAGCCTGCGGCCCTCGTGGGCGCGTCGTGTTGTTCAAAGATTGTCGACTTGCAGTAGGAGTGTCGTGGTCACCCTTGAGTTGCCCCAAGCGAGGCGACTGGCTGGAAGCGTAGTGCTCGGCCAGGTCGTCGTGACGGTCGTGGCCGCGATCATTTGCTTCGCGCTGTGGGGGCGCGTGCCCGGCCTGTCCGCGCTCGTCGGTGGCGGCATCTCGACGATCGCCAGCGCGGTGCTCGCGTTGATCGGGTTCTCGTCGGCCGCTGGCGCCGCGCCCGAGACCATCGCGCGCAAGTTCTACGTGGGCGAAGGCACCAAGCTCGCGGTCACGGTGGCGTTGTTCGTGACCGTGTTCTTGACGATGAAGGTTTCGTTCCCGGCGTTGTTCGGTACGTACATCGCCACGTTGTTCGTGTATTGGATCGCTCTCGCGAATGCGTTGCCGCC
>DATLDQ010000078.1:0-10470 GCA_035525785.1 Steroidobacteraceae bacterium
CCGGTCATCAATATGGAGTCGGCCATCAACCATCCCTGCCAGGCCCTGGCGGACTGGAAGACGATGGATGACCTGGCCGTCCCGCGCCGCGCGAAATTCGTGCTGTCGTGGGTGAACCATCCGCGCGCGCTGCCGCTCGCCGTACCGTCGGCCACGGTGCACATGGCGGCGATGCGCGGCATGGAAGTCGTGGTCCTCCGACCCGAGGGCTTCGCGCTGCCACCATCCATCATGAAGAAGGCGGCGGATGCCGCGGCCGCGAGCGGCGGATCACTGCGCGAGACCGCCGATCGCGATGACGCGCTCACCGGCGCGCACGTGGTGTACGCCAAGGAGTGGGGCTCGACCGCTCACTACGGCAACGCCGAAGCCGATGCCCGCGCGCGCGCCTCGCTCGCTGACTGGTGCGTGCGCGACACCTGGTTCTCGCGCGCCGCCGTGGACTGCAAACTCATGCACTGCCTGCCGGTGCGGCGTAATGTCGCGGTCGCCGACGAGGTGCTCGACGGACGCCGCAGCGTCGTGCAGCGCGAAGCCTACAATCGCATGGTGGTGCAGGCCGCCGTGCTCCACCGGCTCCTGTCGAACCCTCAGCACTAACTACCTTCCCCTGAAACGGAACACGCAATGATCATGCATCGTCCCGACCCGACCGCCGCCATCCGCAGCCTGCGCAGCGCCGCGCCCTATATCCGCATGTACAAGGGCAAGACCTTCGTGGTGAAGGCCGGCGGCGGCGTGTTCGCCGACGCGGCCGCGGTCCGCGGTCTCATCGAGCAGATCGCCATCCTGCATTACTTCGGTGTGCGCGTGGTTTTCGTGCACGGCGGAGGACCGCAGCTCACCGAGATCACCGAGAAGCTCGGCGTCCCGACGCGCATGATCCAGGGCCGGCGCGTCACCGACCAGAAGGCCATCGACGCCACGTCCATGGTGCTCAACGGCCTCATCAATACGCAGCTGCTGTCCTACTGCCGCGAGATGAACATCGACGCCGTGGGCGTATCCGGCGTGGATGCCGGCCTGGTGCGCGCGCACAAGCGCGGCCCGGTCCAGGTGGACGGCGAGACCGTGGATTACGGCTTCGTGGGCGACATCGACGCCATCGACCACAATGTGCTGAACAAGCTCCTGGACAACGGCCTCATGCCCATCGTCAGCCCGCTCTCGGCCGACGAGAACGGCACGCTGCTCAACATCAACGGCGACACGGTGGCGGCGGCGATCGGCGGGGCGCTCGATGCCGAGAAGCTCATGCTGTGCACGGGCGCGCCCGGCATCCTGAGCGACGTCAACGATCCCTCGTCCATCATCTCGTTCACCGATCTCGCCGGCCTCAAGAAGCTGCGCGAAGAGAAGAAGATCGTCGACGGCATGCTGCCCAAGGCCAAGGCCATCGAGGACGCGATCAGGGGCGGCGTGCGCCGCGTGCACGTGATGTCGTACAAGTCGCCCGAGGGCATCCTGGCCGAGGTGTTCACCAATGAGGGCGCGGGTACGCTCATCGTTGCCGACGTGAATGCCTTGTCGGCGGCGGAGAAGCAGATCGGCGGCGTCTGATGTCACGACTCTGGGACAAGGGCGTCGAGCTCGACCAGCGCGTACTCGCCTATACAGCGGGCGAGGACTACGCGCTGGACGAAAGGCTCGTGAAGTACGACGTGCGCGCTTCGATCGCGCACGCGGAAATGCTCAACGCCCGGAACCTTCTGGCCCATGACGATCTGGCCGCCATACGCGAAGGTCTGACGGCGCTCGCCGCCGAACACGCGGGAGGCAAGTGGAAGATCGAGCTCGCCGACGAGGACGGCCAGACCGCGCTCGAGAAGCGGCTCACCGCCCGCATCGGCGCCGCCGGCGGCCGCGTGCATCTCGGCCGCTCACGCAACGACCAGGTGCTGACGGCCGTACGGCTCTACCTGCTCGACGCTTCGCAGGAGCTCGCCGCCGCGGCCGGGGACGTCGCGAAGTCTCTCGACGCGCTCGCCGCGCGCGAAGGCTCGCTGGCATTGCCTGGCTACACGCACATGCAGCAGGCCATGCCGAGCTCCGTGAAGCTGTGGGCCGAAGGGTTCGCTTCCGAGTTGCGCGACGATGCCGCGGGCCTCGCCGGCTGCGCGCGCCGCGCATCGCGCAGCCCGCTCGGCTCCGCCGCGGGTTACGGCACGCCCGGGCTCCCGCTCGATCGCGACGTCACGAGTGGCAAGCTGGGTTTTGCCGAGGTCCACTCGCCCGTGACCGCCGTGCAGTTGTCGCGCGGCAAGGCCGAGGCGCAGCTGCTGTTCGAATGCGCGCTGCTCATGCAGGACCTCGGACGCCTTGCCGCGGACCTGCTGCTTTTCTACACGCAGGAATTCGCCTTCGTGTCGCTGCCGGCTTCGTTCACCACCGGCTCTTCGATCATGCCGCAGAAGCGAAATCCGGACGTGTTCGAGCTGGTGCGCGGCCGCACGGCGGTGGCGCATTCCTGTCTGACTGAAGTGCTGGGTATCTTCGCGAAATTGCCTTCCGGCTATCAGCGGGACCTGCAGCTCATCAAGCCACCGCTCTTCCGGGGCATTGACCTCGCGCTGGCGACGTCGGCCATCATGGCGGTAGGAATCGAGGGCGTGCGTTTCCGCGCCGAGGCGGTCAAACTCGACCCTGCGATTCATGCCGCCGAAGAAGCCAACGCGCTCGTGGTCCGCGAGGGCATTCCGTTCCGCGAAGCGTACCGGCGCGTCGGCGAAAAATACCGCAAGTAAACAGGGCCTCACTTCGCGCGAGGCACGCGCGAGAGAGAGGTATCGATGTCCATCTGGTTCGCCAGCCCCACGATCGAAGACGCCAACCGGCGCATGCAGCATGTTCTGCCGGGGCACATGGGCATCGTCATCACCGAATTCGGCGACGATTACCTGCGCGGCAACATGCCTGTCGAGGCACGCACGCACCAGCCCATCGGCATCCTGCATGGCGGCGCCTCGGTGGTGCTTGCGGAGACACTGGGCAGCGTGGCCGCGAACTACGCGGTCGACCCCGCGACCCACTATTGCGTCGGGCAGGAGATCAACGCGAACCACATAAGGCCGGTGAAGTCCGGCCTCGTGACCGGCACCGCGAGGCCCATCCACCTGGGGTCGCGCAGCCAGGTGTGGGGCATCGAGATCCGCGATTCGCAGGAACGCATGGTCTGCATATCCCGGTTGACCATCGCGGTGGTGGATGCCAAGGCCATCGCCGCGGGAGTTCGAGCATGAACGACGTCGCACGCCAACGATTGCACCGCTGGTCGGCGCTGGGCTTCATCCTGCTGGGTGCTGGCGTCCTGGCCGGCTGCGGCCAGACCGGCAAACTCTATCTACCCGAGGGCCAGGGCGAGGTCGTGACCCGCCCGACGCAGACGCCGCCGCCCGAGACCGGTGCGGACGCGGGCAGAAGCCCGAACTCGCCGCAGACCGTGGACTCGCCCCGTTCAGCCGATACGCCGGCGACCGTGGTTTCCGGGCCCGAGGGCAACGCGGACGCCAAGAAAGACAAGAAGGACGGCGCACAGAATCCGCCGCCCGAATCGCAGCCGAAGAACTAGTCAGCAAATGCGAACAGCAACCGACCGCCAACAGTGAGCATGGCCACACGTCCCGATCTCGTCCTGGTCGACGGCTCGTCGTACCTCTACCGCGCCTTCCACGCCCTCCCGCCCTTCAGCAACTCGCGCGGCGAGCCTACGGGCGCGGTGTTCGGCGTGCTCAACATGCTCAACAAGTTCCTCAAGGACTACGACCCCGAGCGCATCGCAGTGGTGTTCGACGCTCCGGGCAAGACCTTTCGCGACGAGCTGTTCACCGAGTACAAGGCGCATCGCCCGCCGATGCCCGATGACCTGCGCTCGCAGATCCAGCCGCTGTTCGACGCGGTCAAGGGGCTGGGCCTGCCCATCCTGCGCGAGTCCGGTGTCGAAGCGGATGACGTCATCGGCACGCTTGCCTGCGCTGCCGCGCAGCAGGGTCTGAGCGTGCTCATCAGCACGGGCGACAAGGACATGGCCCAGCTGGTTTCGCCGAAGATCACGCTGATCAACACGATGAGCAACACGTTGCTCGATCGCGAGGGCGTGAAGGCCAAGTTCGACGTGTTCCCCGAGCAGATCATCGACTATCTATCACTCGTGGGCGACAGCTCGGACAACATCCCGGGCATCGACAAGGTGGGACCCAAGACGGCCGCGAAGTGGCTGGGCCAGTACCAGACGCTCGATGCGCTGGTCGCCGATGCGGTCAACGTCGGCGGCAAGGTTGGCGAGAACCTGCGGGCTGGGCTGGGCATGCTCGAGCTGGCGCGCAAGCTCGCGACGATCCGCACGGACGTCGCCCTGCCGGTAACGCTCGACGACCTCAAGCGTCGCGCGCCCGACGTGACCTTGCTGCGCGAGCTCTATTCGAAACTGGAGCTGCGTTCGCTGCTCAAGAATCTGGAGAGCAGCGATCCGGCATCACCGCCCGATGCACCCGGCGCCGGCACGCCCCCCGCGGGCGTCGTGTCTGCCGCGCCCACGATCGACGGCGCCGCACGCGTGATCGCCGCCGCGCCGCGCATGTACGAGACGATCAATACCGAAGCGGAGCTCGCGGCCTGGATCGACCGTCTGCGAGCTTCGCAGCTCTTCGCGTTCGACACCGAGACCACGAGTCTCGAGTACATGCAGGCGGAAATCGTCGGCGTGTCATTCGCGACCGCGCCAGGCATCGCCGCCTACCTCCCGTTGCGCCACGACTATGCTGGCGCGCCCGAGCAGCTCGATCGCGAAGCGAGCCTGGCGAAGCTCAAGCCGCTGCTCGAGTCCGCGGACCTCGCCAAGGTCGGTCATCACCTCAAGTACGACGCACACGTGCTGGCCAACCACGGCATCACGCTGCGGGGCATGCGCTTCGACTCCATGCTGGAATCGTACGTGTGGAACAGCACGGTGATCCGTCACGACATGGATTCGGCAGCCGAGAAGTACCTCGGCATCCGCACCATTCATTACGAAGACGTGGCCGGCAAAGGCGCCAAGCAGATTCCCTTCAGCCAGGTGCCAGTGGACAAGGCCTCGGAGTACTCCGCGGAAGACGCCGACGTGACCTTGCGCCTGCACGAGGTGCTGTGGCCGCGCATCGCCAGCGTTCCCGAGCTCAGGACGTTGTACGAAAACTGCGAGCAGCCGCTGGTCCCGGTACTCGCGCGCATGGAAGAGCACGGCGTGCTGCTCGATCGGCAGATGCTGCGTGCGCAGAGCAGTGAGCTCGCGAAGCGGCTCATGGAAGTGCTGGCCGAGGCCCACAAGGAAGCCGGCGCGCCCTTCAACCTCGACTCACCCAAGCAGCTCGGCACCATCCTGTTCGAGAAGATGCAGCTGCCGGTGTTGCGCAAGACGCCCACCGGGCAGCCATCGACGGCCGAGGACGTGCTCGAGGAGCTCGCCGAGTCCTATCCACTCCCCAAATTGATCCTCGAGCACCGCAACCTCTCGAAGCTCAAGTCGACGTACACCGACAAACTACCCGAGCAGATCAACGCGCGGACCGGGCGCGTGCACACCTGTTATCACCAGGCGGTGGCGGCCACCGGGCGGCTCTCGTCGCAGGATCCGAACCTGCAGAACATCCCGATCCGCACGCCGGAAGGCCGGCGCATCCGGCAGGCGTTCATCGCGCCGGAGGGCCATGTGCTGCTGGCGGCCGACTACTCGCAGATCGAGCTGCGCATCATGGCGCATCTGTCGCAGGACGAGGGCCTTCTCAGCGCCTTCGACAGCGACAAGGACATCCACCAGGCGACCGCGGCCGAAGTGTTCGGCACGCCCGTCGACCAGGTGACCGCGGACCAGCGCCGCTCGGCGAAGGCCGTGAACTTCGGCCTCATCTACGGCATGAGCGCGTTCGGCCTCGCGGCGCAGCTGGGCATCGCGCGTGGCACCGCGCAGGAATACATCGACCTGTACTTCGCCCGCTACCCCGGCGTGAAGCGCTACATGGAGGAGACGCGCGCCACCGCGCGCGAGCGCGGCTACGTCGAAACCGTGTTCGGCCGGCGGCTCTATCTACCGGACATCAACGCACGCAACAAGCAGTTCGCCCAGGCGTCGGAACGAGCCGCCATCAACGCCCCCATGCAGGGGACGGCCGCCGACATCATCAAGCGCGCGATGATCGCGGTGGACCAGTGGTGTGGCGCCGGCGACCGTGGCGCCCGGCTCATCATGCAGGTGCACGACGAGCTGGTACTCGAAGTGCGCGCGGATCGCGTGACGGAAGTGTCCGACATGGTGCGCGAGCGGATGATGGGCGCGGCCAGCCTGCGCGTGCCGCTCAAGGTGGATGTCGGCGCCGGGCCCAACTGGGACCAGGCTCACTAGGCGTGCCCTAACTTCCGCTTTTCGCTACCTCCGGTATCGTCCCGTGTCGTCCGCCGCGACGCGGCGATCCGGGGTAGTCAGGAACGAGCGGCCCGTCACAATTGCGCGCGCCAGTTCAGGAACCGTTAAGGGGTTTCGTTCTCTAATCCGTCGTCCTAAAACACTGAAGAGGTCTCTCATGAACATGAAGTTCGCCGCGGCAGCGGTGCTCGGCACGCTCTCGCTCGCCGCCATGGCGCCGCAGGCGGCTGCCGCCGACAACGGCTTTTATCTCGGCGCTGGCATCACCCAGACCGAGTTCGACATCGATGACATCGGCAGCGGCAATCTCGACGACAACAGCTTCAAGCTGATCGCGGGCTTCCGTCCGCTCGACTGGCTCGCTGTCGAAGCCAACTACATCGATCTCGGCGGTGAATCCGGGGACGGGACGTCACTCGACGCGAAAGCCACGACCGTGTCCGCGCTCGCCATCGCGGAATTCGCCGTGGTCGACGTGTATGCACGCCTCGGTATGGCCAACTGGAAGGTCGATGTCGACATCGACGACCTGGGCAGCTCCGACGATGACGGCTGGGAGCCGACGTACGGCGTGGGTATCGGCGCGCACTTCGGAAGCCTTGGGCTTCGCGCGGAGTACGAGGTTTTCAAGGCCGAATTGTTCGATAGCCTCGATGCCGACATCAGCACGATTTCGTTGAGCTTCACCTACACATTTCTGTAGCGTGAACGCGACAGGTCGCGTCGTAACCACATGATTCGTACAAGATTCCGGCAAAAAGTTTTTGAGAAATTTCGGAACCTTTCCAAGGCCTCGCGTGTCTCAATTGCTGAGCGCGTAAAACCGCTCCACGCTTCCCTCCCTGAGCGTGTAGCCCGGTTCACGAGACCTGTGCCGGGTTAGTCTGGCCCCGGTGGTTTACCACCGGGGCTTTCTTTTTGGGGCTGCCGCCCACGTATGAGTGATCAAGAAGCGAGCATCCCCACCAAGCGCTTCTGGGCGGGCTCGATTCCAATGCCATCGCTGGCCGAGAAGATCTGGGCGGTCACGACTTCTGGGAACCGGGCCATGGCGTCTTTCAAAGCCGCAGCCCGATCGCGCTGGTTCAGCTTGTCCGCCTTGGTGAGGAGTGCATGCACCTGCCAGCCCGCGGACGCGGCCCACTCCACGAGTTGCTCGTCCTCGTCCTTGATGCCGCGGCGGATATCGATGATGAGGAACAGCCCGGCGATGCATTGCCGTTGCGGAAGCTTGTCGATGAGCGCGACCCATTGCTTGCGTTCGACCGGCGACGCTCGTGCATAGCCGTAGCCCGGCAGATCGACGATGCGCTGGCCCTCGCCCACCTCGAAGAAGTTCAGTAGTTTGGTGCGGCCCGGCGTCTTGCTGGTACGCGCCATCCCGTTGCGCTGGAGGATGGAATTGATCGCGCTCGACTTGCCGGCATTGGAGCGACCGGCGAACGCCACTTCCCGCCCGGAGTCCGGCGGAAATTGATCGGCGCTGGCCACCGAGATAAGAAAGCTCACGTTGGGGAACTGCACGGCGGCTAGTGTACAATTCGCGGCCTTCTCGGGAGCACGCAACACCATGATTGAGAGCAGATTTTCCATTGGCCTGGCCGGATTCGCCGCCGCCGTGGCCCTGTGCTTCGCCCAAGTGGCCGCCGCCGCAGAGCCGGCACCCGTGACGGGGTCCGCCGAGGCCGGAGCCGCCAAGGCAGCGGTGTGCAGCGCCTGCCACGGCCCGAATGGCAACAGCACGAACCCCGAATGGCCGAGCCTGGCCGGCCAGAACGCGACCTACATCCGCGAGCAGCTGGCCATGTTCAAGGCCAAGAAGCGCAACAACCCCGTGATGTTCCCCATCGTCGAGCCGATGTCGGAGCAGGATTTCGCGGATGTTGCCGCCTACTTCTCCACGCAGACGCCCGCGGGCCTGGAAGCCGACCCTTCTTATTGGAAGGCAGGCGAAGCCCTGTACAAGTCGGGCGACGTCGCCCGCGGCATTCCGGCCTGCGCGTCCTGCCATGGGCCCTCAGGCATGGGAAACCCGGCCGCAGGCTACCCGGCGCTGCGCGCCCAGCATTCGGTGTACACGGTGAAGCAGCTGCAGGATTACCTGACGCAGAACCGTTACCGCGATCCCGCGGACTCGGCCAAGGTCTACACCACGCGTAACAGCCCGATGATGACCACGGTCGCGTCGCGCCTGACCCCTGAAGACATTCGCAACCTCGCCTCGTATCTGCAGGGCCTGCGTTAACCGATGACTCCGCGCCGCGCGCTGGTGGTTTGCGCCGCGCTGGCCGCCATGGCCTGCGCGGCGATGACTGCGGCGGCGGCCGATCCGCTGGCGGCCTGGCGAGCGGGCGTGAATTATCGGCTGCTGGAAAACCCGCAGCCGCCCGACGTCGCCGCCGGCAAGGTCGAAGTCGTCGAAGCCTTCTGGTACGGCTGCAGTCACTGCTTCGCGCTCGATCCCCTGCTCGAGGAGTGGCGGAAGACGAAGCCGGCGTACATCGAGTTCGTGCGCGTGCCGGTCATCTGGAGTCCGTTGCATCGTCAGCATGCCAAGCTCTACTACACGCTGCAGGCATTGCATCGCTCCGAGCTGCACGCCGAAGTATTCAACGCCATCCACAAGAGGGGCCTGGTGCTGACGGACCACGACGAGGCGCGGGCGCGTTCGCTGCAGCTGGTTTTCCTCAGCGGCTTCGGCGTCAATCCGCAGCAGTTCGAAGCGGCCTACGACTCGATGACCGTGGCGATGAACATGCAGCGCGCCGAGAATTTTACGCGCACCCTCGCCGTCGACAGCGTCCCGACCGTTTACGTGAACGGCAAGTACGCCACGAGCGCGGGCGATGCCGGCGGTGAATCGCAGCTGATCACGCTGATCAACGCGCTCGCGGAAAGCGAGAAACGTTAGGTCTCCGCTTGCGGACGGTGGCGCTCACAGGCAGCCTCGCGACATGCTGAGCGCTTTCGTATCGCAACCGCAGGGCCTGGCCCGATTCGAATTGCGGCCCGATGCCGCAATTCCCGCTGAATCCATCTGGCTGGATCTGCTCGAGCCCACGCCGAGCGAAGAAAAGCGCGTCGAGAGCTTCCTGTCCATCGACGTCCCCACACGGGACGAGATGCGCGAGATCGAAGCGTCGAACCGCCTCTACGAAGAAGACGGCGCGCTGTACATGACGGCCACCGTGGTGACGAAGCTCGACTCGGACCTGCCCGAGAGTACGCAGATCACGTTCATCCTTTCGGCGGCGAAGCTGGTTACCAATCGGTACGTCGACCCGTTGCCGTTCCGCCGGTTCATCGCCTACGCCGAGCGGCACCCGGCCTCGTGCAACACGCCGCCCGCGGTACTCGCGGGCATCGTCGAGTCAATCGTCAACCGGGTGGCCGATGTCATCGAGCGTGTCGCCATGGATCTCGACGCCGCCTCCGCCGAAGTGTTCAGCATTTCGCGCAAGCACCGCGGCGTGATGCGCGACTTCCGCAAGGTGCTGGAACGCCTGGGCCAGAACGGCGAGCTCATCTCCAAGGCGCGCGAGAGCCTGGTCAGCCTGGGGCGCTTGCTGACCTTCGTGCAGCAGAGCACGTCCATACCCATGTCGCAGGAAGTGCGGGCACGGTTCCGCACGCTGGCGCGGGACGTGATGGCCATGAGCGACCATGCCTCGTTCCTGGGAACCAAGGTGTCGTTCATCCTCGATGCCACGCTGGGCCAGATCAACATCGAGCAGAACAACATCCTCAAGATATTCTCGGTGGTCACCGTTTTCCTGCTGCCGCCCTCGGTCATCGGCGCCGTCTACGGCATGAACTTCTCCCACATCCCCGGCGCCCAGGAGCCCTGGGGGTTCTGGGCCGCGGTGGGATTGATGCTGGCCTCGGCCATCGGCCCGTTCCTGTATTTCAAGCGGAAAGGGTGGCTGTGAGCGGCTAAACTACGCGGCCTCGCGCCCGTAGCTCAGCTGGATAGAGTGGCAGCCTCCGAAGCTGCAGGTCGTTGGTTCGAATCCAATCGGGCGCGCCAATTTACTCATAGATATACTTCGCGCCCATGAGCAAGCAGGACTCGC
>DATLDQ010000090.1:0-55029 GCA_035525785.1 Steroidobacteraceae bacterium
CCGTGAAGTGGAGCTCCGACAAGCATTACCTCGCCGACCTCGCGGCAAAGAAAGTGCCGACGGTGCTGACGAGATTCATCGAGCCGGGCGAGCTTCCGGATCCGCGAATCGAGGAGCTGTTGAGCCAGCCGGATGTCGAGGAGTTCGTCGTCAAGCCGGCGGTAGGTGGGGGCTCTCGTGACGCGCAACGGTTCGGGCGGGCGGAGAAGATAGATGCCGTGCGGCACGCCCATCGCATGTTGAGCGAGAAGCGCAGCGTCCTGCTGCAGCCCTACCTGAACAAGATCGACGAGCTCGGCGAAACGGCGCTCATGTACTTCGAAGGCGAGTTCAGTCACGCGACCCGCAAGGGCCCGCTGCTGAAGAAGAAGGAGGGCCCGACGACGGAGTTGTTCGCGAAAGAAGCGATCACGCCCAGAGTGCCAGACCCCGCTGAGTTGCGCGTAGCGGCCCAAGCACTGCAGGCGATACCGTCCGATACGCCATTGTATGCGCGGGTCGATCTGATCCGTGATCAGCAGGGAGAGCCCGTGGTGCTGGAGCTCGAGCTCGTCGAGCCAAGTCTGTTTCTCGCGTTCTCAGCCGGCAGTGCGGAGAGGTTCGCGACGGCGGTCGTGCAGAGAGCGAAGAGGTGATGGTCCCCGATCGCTGAGTCACCGGATCAGCGAGCCTGCTCGGGGTATTCGCCAGGCCTCGCGTGACGCGAGTCACGTCTCGCTACGGACGCGGGAAAACCTTAATGCCTCTTTCGATATCGTCGCACCCATGCTGAAACATTGGGCGGCCTGCGCGTTTGCATGTGCAGTGATCGCGACTTTCCCGGCGAAACTTGCCGCGCAAACACCTTCTGCCACCGACGACGTCTCGAAATGGGGCCTGTACGCGCGGCTGGCAGGCCAGACCATGAAAGACGTGAACCCAGCAGGGCTCAGTCTGCGCTGGCGCTGGCAGACACCAGGCGAGGTCTTGCTCGAAGAGTGGTATGGCGCCACGACCGATCCCGACAAACCCGCGTACGTGATGACCATCCGTCTGGGCCCGCAACCCGGCACGCTCAACCTGAAATCCTCCAGCATGATGGGCAAGGAGTGGGTGGGCACAGTGCAAGCCGACGGCTCGGTGAGCTTCGTCGGCAAAGGGCTGCTGAAGATGCCGTACAGCGTTCGCATCGACGAACACGGCGCTTACGAGCAGTCGGACACCCGGGGCCACACATATAGATATGCCGCAATCGCGGACGCCGCGACGCCCGCTGTAGCAGAGCCGTCACCGCAGCCGGCGTCGCAGACGCCAGCGCCGACGCCGGTCGTTGCGACGGCACCTTCCGCTCCAAAGGCGCTGGAGAAACCCGCTCCCGTGGTCGCCAAGCAAGAACCTGCGCCGCCACCCATCCGCGCTCCGCGGAAACTGACGGAAGCCGATCTGGCCCGCCTCGGCGAGAGCGTGAAAACCAGCAGGGCACGCAGCGCGGAGCAGGCGCGCCAGATGGAGTTGCAGCGACAGGAGACGGCGCGGCAACTTCAACTGCAAGTACAGGCGTGGAATGAAGCGGAAGCGCAGCGCCAGGCCGCGGAAGCGGAAGCCGATGCCGAATTCGAGTCCGAGCGCGCTCGCAAGGCGGCGGCCTGGGAGCAGATGAGAAACGCCAGTGAGCAGGCGCTGGCCGAATCGACGGCGCGCTTGCAGAACACCACAGCGCAGATCCAGGCCCAACAAGCCGAAGCGGCAGCGCGCCAGCGCGCGCAGGCGGAAGGGTCGGATCGGGCGGAAAGGCAGCGGCAGGTGGAGCTCATCCGCCAGGCCAACCAGCGCCAGGATGAGGAAGCGGCGCGACTGGCCGCGCAGCGCCAGCAATACGAGCAGCAGCGCGCCGACGCCCAGGCGGCCGAGAGCGAGCGCTTACAGCAGCGCAACGCGGGAGTCGGCGCCGGTGCGGGGCGTGCCTCCACCGACACGGACGCGAATCGCTGTATTGCCGGCGCGCAGCTGCGCGAGAACGACACGTTTCAGGGCAACACGGCGGCCTATGTCGTCAACGGCTGCGGCACGCCCGTCGACGTGAAGATCTGCTTGATGACCGACTCCGGGTGGAAGTGCGGCGTTACATGGGGATTGGCTCCGCAGTCGAGCTGGAGCCACTCGGCGTTCCATGCCACGGGCGGCGTATTCGTCGAAGCGAAGACGGCCGGAAGCAGCCGGGCGCTCGGCTCGCCGAACTAGTCATGAACACCAAAACGGAGAAGCAGGTGCGAAACGGTTTGCAGCAAATGGGATGCGTCGCGTTGCTGGTCAGCGCGGGAATCTCGTTGCCAACGCTGGCGGCGCCACAAGCGCCATCTGCAGAAGGCGCGCAGCAGTTCCTGGCGATGCAGATCATGAAGGTGGCGACCTTGGTCCGCTACGTGGACGCGGCGGGCCGTACTAACTACGTCACCGGGAAATACACCGGCGAGGTCAAGACGATCAAAGGTGGAATTCGCAAACCGAAGGAAACTGTCGAGGCACTGCCCGAGCGGGTCATCGACAAGCAGTTGGGTGACCTGCGCGCCCTGGAGCTCAACGCGATCGACGCCTATGGGCGCCCTAATTCATGCACGACCCGCATCACCAGGGTAGAGGCGCCTGAATACAACGAGCACAAATCCGATGCCGCGAATGACACGCGAGCCTTCTCGTTCAAGTTGACGTATACCAACGAGTCGTTCACGTACGAGCCCTTGACCAAGTTCATGAACCCCGCCCAGGTCATCGACTGGAGCGACGTAAAGGTGAATCGCAGCGCCGAAGGCTACGTCACGGTGACGTCGAAAGGTCAGTCGTTCCCGACCATTCACCTGACGTACTACTCAGCCGATCCGGACGTGGCCGATCGCATCGAATACGCAATGAAATTCCTGGCGATGAGCTGCGACGCGGGCGCCCGCACGGGCTTTTGACGCCTTCGGCGTAGACGCGGTTCACGGCCCCCGGTCGATCGACGGCCCTTGCTCCGGCGCCAGCGGCGCAAACACGAACCGCAAACCGCGCGTGTATGACTCGATCTGGTTCCCGGCATGCCGCTCGCCATCGATGATGCGGAACTCGTACGCGAGCTTCGGATACCGACCCGGCGCGAATCTCTGATTCATGCGCAATATCGGCGCGACGAAGTTCGTCGCCTCGTTCCCGCCTACCGTCATGTACAACCGCGCGTTCAGCGCCTTGGCGGACTTCGCGAACTCCTCTTCATACTTGAGCAGCCACCCATCGCCTACCGCCACGGCCGGCGTCACCGCCACATACGCGTTGAACAGCTCTGGCTTGGTGAACATCGAGTAGAGCGTGAACATGCCACCCAGCGATGCCCCGCCCAGCACGCGCATCTTCGGATCCGTGCGGTACTCCTTGTCGATGAGCGGGATGAACACCTTCTCGATGGTGTCCAGATAATCCTTGGCGTGTCCCGATGCCTCGAGCGGTGTGCCGAACGGAATGGGGGAGAGTTCCCAGCGGCGCAAGTCACCGAAGTCCGGATTCTCGCCGGCGTATCCCATCCCCACGGTGATGAACTCCGGCGCGTACTTGTCGTACACGAGCGGCCCGTGGATGGCGGTGACCTTCTGGAAATCCCAGTACCCATCGGTGACGTACACCACGGGATAGCGCTTGCTGGGCTCGGTCGCGTAGCTCGCGGGAAGCCCGATGAACAACGCGTAGTGGCGCCCAGCCGCGTTCACCGGGAGCGTGCGCACTTCCGATCGGGGGATGACATAGCCCGGCAGCGCAGGTTTCTCGGCAGACAATGCCGGCACCGCAGCCATCGCCAGTATGAGAAACCAGCTGGAAAACCTTTTCATCTCGAGCCCCAGAGTGTCGCAACCCGGGTCGAGCATAGTGGGATAGTCACGCAGGTGCCATCCCGAGGCGGCCCACATCCGGGAAAACCCCGCCGGCTTGAGGGCATTCGCGTGCCAGCGCATAGTCATCATCTCATGGCACGCATCCTCAAGTTCCTGACCGTGGCTTTGTTAGGCGCTGGTCCCACATCGATGCCCGCACCGGCATATGCCTGCGATCGGCTCGACCCCGATGCGTCGAGCGTCACGGGCACGACCCGCAATGACAGCTCGGGCCGCGCGGTTGCGCTCATCAACATCAACGGCCAGGGACCCTTCCGTTTCATCATCGACACGGGCGCGAACCGCTCGGTGCTCTCCGAGGCAGTGGCCACGCGCCTGGGGCTCGCGCATTCGGGCGTAGGCATGGTGCATTCGGTCGATGGCGCGGAGCTCGCCGCGCTGGTGAACGTCGACTCACTGTCGTTCGGCGCGCTGCACCTCTCGGGCGGCGAAACGCCGGTGCTCGACGGCCCCATGCTGGACGGTGCGCACGGCTTGCTCGGCGTTGATGGCATGGCGGGCCGCCTGCTGCACGTCGACTTCACGAAGCATTGCGTGGAAATCTACGAAGCCGCCGCCGCACGGATGCCGACGAAAGGTTGGTTGAGCGTACCCGCGCTCATGCGCTTCGGCTCGATGCTGATGATCGAGGGCGACATCATGGGCGTGCGTGTCAACGTGCTCATCGACACGGGCTCCGACATCTCGCTCGCCAACGAGGCCTTTCGCGACGCGCTGCGCAAAGTCGGCGCCCGTACGGTCGAGTATCACAATGGCCATGCCTTCACGTTCGGGCGCCCGATCGTGTTCACGCAAAGGGTGTGGACGCCGCGCTTGTATCTCGGTCGCACTGTCATCGGAGGCGTGGATGCCTTCATCGGCAACTTCCACATCTTCGATTTCTGGGGTCTGCAGAATGAGCCGACCCTGCTCATCGGCATGGACGTGCTCGCGCGCGCCCGCGAGATGGCAGTCGACTATGAGCACGGCATCGTGCATTTCCGCGAACGGCCCCGCGGCGACTATCGGGGCGAGGACAAGAGTTCCGGCGAAGGGCGTCCGGCCGCGGTAAACGAGAGCCCCGGTGGGAACCCATTGCCTGCACTAGCTAGACCGGGGGTAGAATGAGGCGCCTCGCGGTTTATGGGAGTGGGCATGAAGAAGTTGCGAGTCGGTCTCCTCGCGGTGTTCGCCTTGCTGGCAGCATGCAAAGCCAGCCTCCCACCCGCTGAAACTACCGCCGACGGCCTGGTGCGCGTCCCGTCGCGTCCCGAAGGCGGCGTGTATCGCAATCTCGACGCCGACTTCACGCGTTACAAGCGGCTGATGATCGAACCCCTCACGGTGGAATTCCTCGAGGGTTGGCGCAAGCAGCATCCGGACGTATCCGACCACGAGGTGCGCCGGATCGAGGCGGAAACCACGAAGAATTTCGGCGAAGCATTTTCCGGCATCCTCGTCGACGAAGGGCCGTTCGAGATCGCCGACGTGCGCGCAGCGGACGTGCTGGTCGTGGTGCCGAGAATGCTCGATCTCAAGATTCCCGCGCCGGAGACGGAGTCCGACACCGGCTTCCGCAGCTATTCTCCGCAACCCGTCTCCCTGCAGATGACCGGCGAGCTGCGCGACGGCGTCAACGGCAACGTGCTGCTGCGGGTGATCATGATCGACAGCGAGGACCGCTCCAAGATCACGCAAGCCCACGGGCCCAACCGCGTCAGCAACGCGCGTGAAATTCGGGACGCGCTGGAGCGATGGTCACGCCTGGTCCGGGAGGCGATCGACGTGGCCAGGGCTTCCAAGCCGCGCTGATCCGCGCGCCGACATCGGATTAATGCCCGCTGTTCGCAAAAAATGGTTGATGGCCGTGCTGCTGTGCGCGTGCCTGACATCGGCGACGCAGGCGGCCATCCTGCCTACCGACCTCGAGGCCAGGGTCGGCGCTGACTACGAGCCCGCGGATGCGGACGAGCGCGCCATCTGGCAGGACCTCGCGCGGCTCGAAGAGGGGATTCGCACTTCGCCACAACGCCTCGTCGCACCCGAGCTCGACGCCTATATCCGCGGTGTCATCGAACGGCTGATCGGCCGGCCCGCGCCGGACCTGCGCATCTACGTGATGCGCGACGCGTCGCTCAATGCCGCGATGCTTCCCTCGGGCATGATGATCGTGAACACGGGTCTGCTCGTCCGTGTTCGCGACGAGGCGCAGTTGGCTGCCGTGCTGGCGCACGAGGCCGGGCACTATTTCCGCAGGCATGCCCTCGATCTGTATCGCGCCGATCGCCGCAAGTCCGCGCTGGCGTCGTCCACGCGTTCCGCGCTCAACTGTTACAACGAAACCCAACCGGGGTGGTGCCTGATCATCCAGGCCATGACGTTCTCGAGCTTCCGGTTCAGCAGGGATCTGGAGTCCGAGGCTGACGCCTACGGTCTCATGTTGATGGCGCGGTCCGGATATCGCCCGCGCGCCGCTCTCGAGATCTGGGAGCAATTCACCAGCGAACGCCAGGCGAGCGCCGCCGCACGCCACACGCGTTACCACGACGGCACGAACTCCGAACTGTCGACGCATCCACCGACTCACCGGCGCATGACCAACCTGGCCGATACCGCCGAGTACCTCGCCGGAAAGCACCAACCGCAGACCAGCCCGAATCGAGATGAATGGGCCGCGGTCAGCCGGCCGCACCAGGCCATGCTGCTGCGCGAGCAGATCTATCTCAACGACACGGGCGCGAGCCTCTATCTACTCGCGAACCAGGCGAAGGACGGCTGGACCGCGCCGTTGCGCTTCGGCGAAGGCGAGATCTACCGGCTGCGCAATGCGAAAGGCGACGCCCTGAAGGCCTCGTCCGCATACGCCGCTGCCACGACACTGGCCGGCGCACCGGCCGAAGCGTGGCGCGCGCACGGCTACGCGCTGCTGAAGTCGGGCCGCAACACCGAAGCGCACGAGGCGATGAATCAATACCTCGCGATGAGCCCCCAGGCCGCTGATGCCACCCTGATTCGTTTGGTGCTGTCTCAGCCGCCATCCACCGACGAGCGATCCGTCGCGGGCGACCGCATCACGGTGAAACCCGGCCCGGAATGGAAGCGGCTCCACGCCGGCGTGGACGAGGCCCCATGGGAAGAATGGTGGACCTGGCATGGACCGCAGGTCGACAGGATGGCTTTGCTCGATGGATTGCCCGATGGCGAGGCCATCATGGTCCGGGAGAAAACCGCCGACCCACACGCCCCTGTGTTTCGTGCCGATATGACCGCGCAGGACCTCGCGTCGCTGCTCGAGGTCTCGTACCGCCTCCGGGGCGTCACGGTCTTCAACATCGAGTCGGTCGAAGCGGTGGATTTTCTGGGAGGCCCCGGCGTCGAGCTGCGCTACGACTATGCGTCCGGCATCGTCTTCCCGAAGAGGGGCCGTTGCGTGTTGCGGGTTATGTCCAAGAAGCTGTATGCGATGAAACTCGAGGGTGTCGCGAACCCGTCCTTTGACGCGGTCGCCGCCGATTTCGATCGACTGGTGCGGACTGCGCGGCTGCGCAAGTAGGCGCCAATCCTCAGGGTTTTCGCGAGTAGGCCGAGGCGCCGCTGGCGTCGAGGTCCCTTCCTATGGCCGGCCCGCGACCGGACATTGCACCTTGGAAAGGATGCGCAATGCGTTCTTCAAGGCTTCACGCGGTCACGCGCCGCAATTTGCGGTGCTTCTGCTCACAGCCGCTGCGGCGTGTCCCGTAGTGAGTACCGCGGCCGCGGGTCTCGTACCGCAACACACGGAGGACCTGCGTCCCGCACTGAAGCGCACGACGAACGGTGACGCCGCGACGCTCGACTTCACCGCCTTCGGCCGCGCCTTTCGCCTGCAGCTCTCTAACAACCAGCGACTCGCGCAATTCACCGCAGGCAGTTCCTTGCAGCTCTACAAGGGCACCGTCGAAGGCGTTCCGGGTTCCTGGGCTCGCATCAGCATTCACGACGGATTGCCGCGCGGCATTATCTGGGACGGGCGCGAGATGTTCGTCGTGGATGCGGCGCCCGAGGCGGTTAACTACGGCGCGGCCGGCACGGTGATGTTCAAACTATCGGACGCCGTCCTGGAGCAGGGCGTCTCGCTCGCTGATGACACAGTGGAGACGCCCGCCGACGCGGCCGCCTCCTATGACGCCATGACGGGCGAGCTACGCGCCAACGCGCAAGCGCTGCAGGCTGGCGCGGTCACGGAGGGGGTCCAGATATCCATCCTCGGCGACGCGTCCTACCTCGCGCGCTTCGCGAATGAAACGCAGGCCCGCGATGCGATCCTCACGCGCCTCAACAACGTGGAGGGAATCTTCAGCTCGCAGGTCGGAATCGAACTGCGGGTCGAATCGATAAACATCGCCGGCCAGCTCACGGCGGGCCTCTCCGCGACCACCGATGCGAGTTCGCTGCTCGGAGAGGTGAGGCAGTTGCGGCAACAGACCGCGGCGCTGTCTGCCACCGGCCTCACGCATCTTTTCACTGGCCGCGAGCTGGATGGCAACTCCGCGGGCATCGCCTACACGGATGCGCTCTGCAGCAAGCGCTATGCCGCGAGTCTCACCATGACGCATACCAGCGTCACGCTCGATACTCTGATAACGGCGCACGAGATCGGCCATGTGTTCGGCGCCCCGCACGATGGCACGGAAAAATGCGCGTCGACGCCGCAGGGTCAATTCATCATGACGCCGACGCTCGACACATCGGTGACTTCCTTTTCGCAGTGCAGCCTCGATGAAATCAAGGCGGTGATCGGCAGTTACGCCTGCGTGAAGGCGCTGCCTGCGTCCGAGCCCGTGCCGCCACCTGCACCGCCGGCAGCGCCACCGAGTAACGATGGCGGTGGCGGTGGCGGCGGATCGCTCGATCCATCCTGGCTAATGATCTTGCTCGCGCTCGTCGCCGCGCGCCCGCGTCAACGCGGTAACGCCGATGGCCCCGCCAATACGCTCAGCCGTGCTTATCCGGACGCGTGACGGGAGGCTGCACCGACCACTCCGCGGGACGGTCATCCTGGTCCGCCTCACCTTCATCGAAACTCTTGTGGATCTTGCCGGGCTTGTGGTGCGCCGGTGCGTAGACGGCGTAAAGCTGCATCGGTTCATCGCCGACGTTCGTGACGTTGTGCCAGGTGCCGGCGGGCACGAGAATGCACCAACCGTCCGACACTTCCTTGTCGAAGGTGAGCTGATCCTTGGCGGGGCCCATCTGCACGCGGCCACGGCCGCCATCGAGGCGCAGGAACTGGTCCGTATCCGGATGGGCTTCGAGCCCGATGTCGGTGCCGGCCGGGATGGACATCAAAGTGACCTGCAGGTATTTCCCGCTCCACGCGACGGTCCGATAGTTGTCGTTCTCGAGCGTTGCCTGTTCGAGATCGAACGATTGCGGCTGTGGGCCGATGTCCTTGATGGTCACGATCTCTCCAGAAAATTGAGGATGTCCACGAGCAAATTCGTCGCGGCCACTTCCTCATACTTGTCTCGTCAGGGCAATCAGCATCCGCTGAAAATCAGCTGGTAATCTGGCACGGAAGGCATTCGAACGGACAAGCGGAGTCGTGACGTGACGCAATTTGTTACTCGGGCAAGACGGTACCTCCCGGCGCTGCTCTCTTGCGGGACCCTGCTTCTGGCAGCGTGCAGCTCGGCACCCCCGCGTCAGCCGGCGATCGATCCCGCGCTGGCGCGTGCTCAAATCCGCGAGCGCATCCCAGCCACCGTTGCGAATCGCGATGATTGGGCGATCGACATGTTCGCGGCTTTCGAGGCGCTCGAGGTGCGGCCGGATGCGCACAACATTTGCGCCGTCGTCGCGGTCGTCCAGCAGGAGTCCGGGTTCCAGGTCGACCCGGTGGTCCCCGGCCTGCCGGCCATGGCGCGGCGGGAAATCGATGAGCGCGCCGCGGGATATCACATCCCTGGCGCCGTCGTTGGCCTTGCACTGAACGTGCGCTCACCCGATGGACGCACCTATGCCGAGCGTTTGCGGCAGGCGAAGACCGAACGAGCCTTGAGCGACATGTTCGAAGATTTCATCGGCGCGGTGCCGCTCGGCCGCCGACTCTTCGCTGATCTGAACCCGGTGCGGACCGGTGGGCCGATGCAGGTGAGCATCGCGTTCGCGGAGTCGCACGTGAAGAACACGAGCTATCCCTTCCCGCTGAATGGCGGCGTGAGGAGCGAAGTGTTCACGCGGCGTGGCGGCCTTTACTTCGGCATCGCGCATCTGCTCGATTACCCGGTCAGCTACGACTCCATGCTGTATCGCTTCGCCGACTTCAACGCCGGGCACTACGCAAGCCGCAACGCGGCTTTTCAGCAGGCCGTCAGCTCGTTGAGCGGGATGCGGCTGGCGATCGACGGCGATCTGCTGCGCGAGGGCAGCAGCGAGCCAAGCCAGAGCGAACTGGCGGTGCGCAAGCTGGGTGATCGCATCGGGCTCGGCGAGCGCCAGATCCGGCGCGATCTCGAGCGCGGAACCACGCACGAGTTCGAGGAGACCGACCTCTATCGCGAGGTCTTCGAACTCGCGGACGCTCGCGGGCCGGCGCCGCGCGCGCTGGTACCCAGCATCCGTCTGCAGAGCGTGAAGATCAGTCGGAAGCTGACCACCGACTGGTTCGCGCGACGCGTGGACGACCGTTATCGCCGTTGTCTGCGCAGCTCGGCACGCGCGGACTGAAGCATCGTCCGGCGGTGCGCCATCACCTTGCCTCGAGGTTGCCGTCGGCTGACGCGAGCGTCATCTGCCCCATGAGAGGCAGAGCAAGCAGTTGTCTCCAGTGTGACAACTGCACCTTGACCTTGCGGGTCTGGTAGTCAGGCGTCAGAGCGGCGATGCCTCCAGCGCGGATGCGCGACAGCGCGGCGTCGAGCTCTCCGACAGGTAATTCCTGATAGGTTCCATCAGCCCTGACGAGACGCGGCGATGCATCCGGGTTCAGGCGCGGGAATCGCGGCTCGGGGATCCGGACGACGGTTGCCGAGCCGAGCGATGCATTGGCGCAAGTGCCGGCGATTTCAGGCGCAAGCTTTTCCACCGTGACCGCGCTGTGTGACGTCCGGTTCGCGGATACCAGGAAATCAAAAAGCCACTTGCCCGCAATGTAGCGATTGCATTCCTGACGCACATCGTCAGGTAGTTCGAGCCCCGACGCGCGCAGCTCGTCGGCCAGGGCGAGCAGTTCATCGCGTGGGATCGCGCGCAGCGAAGCCTTTGGCCGATGCGCTGACAACTCGCCGGCTGTCCCCAGGAGCGCCTCCAACAGCCACTTGCCCGAAACACCCGGATGATCGGGGTTGTAGTAGTGCTTCTTCAGCAAGCCGAAGACGACCTGATCGAGAAAAGTCTCATAGGTATGCCCGTAACAACTGCCCGAGTAGGAGCCGCACGAGCCACCGAAACCCACATGTGAAAAGGCATCCTGCTGGCAATGCAGTGCGGCGCCCAACGCGATCAGTCTCCTCGCATGTCTCTCGGCACCCTCATCACCGTCGGGCACGCGAGCAAAGTGGCGAGCCATGACCTCGTGTACGTCCGGCGAGATCGGGCCCGCCGGCCCAGCAGCCTTGCTGAAGCAGTGGAGCCCCAGGTTCTTATCCGCCTGGTGGAGTGAGCTCGCGACGTAACCCGCAAGCGACAGGCTCGCCCGGGTGTCCATCTCGAGCGCAGCGACGGTCTCCTGGTTCTCATCGACCGCCTGATTCGCGCTGGCGATCGTGAGGGCATCGGCGTCGGACCAGCCGACGGCCCGTGCGAGCACATAGGTCGTCGAGTAGTGGATATCCGCTTCGTAGGCCTGGGCCACCGTCATCGATTGAAGCGACACCAGCAAACCGGCACAAAGAATCCCTTTCATTTATGCCGCAACCCTGTGATTCCCGGAACTACACGTAAGTGTCCCGGGAACCTGGGAAGGTTCTCTCTACATCGCGCGCGTCGCCGATTACTTCTCCTCGCCGTAGAGATTGAGCTCCTTGATCACCCACGGCTGCCAACCTTCCTTCTCCGTGATGGTGATGCGCAGATGTTTGGCTTCGACCGGTGCGGCAAAGTTGAGGCGGGCATGCGGCTCACCGACGACGCGCGGGGCCGCCGTGGTCCAGTTCTTCCCGTCATCGGACACCTCGACGCTATACGCGGGCGCCCAGCCCATGTCCTTGCCGCCCGGGCCTTTCTCTCCGCGGGAATCGACCTCGATGCCGACTATCTTGCTGCGCGCCGGCAGCTCGACGGTGAGCCACTCGACCGGGAATGGCTTGAACCCTTCGGTGAAGTACCCGGTCTTCGCGTCGCCATCCAGCATGGCTTCAGGCGGCGAGTTGTCACGCGCCTCCATGTTGACGGCGAGTTTCCACTCTGCGCGGCGCTTGAAACGCTCGCGCGGCACGCCGATCGCGGGCAGCTCGCCGTTGAGCTCTTCGAGCGTCCAGTAGTTGGAGCGCCCCGCATCGGCCGCGCGCCGTGCGGCGACGGCCGGGGGCTCGACCGCCGCCGCGCGGTTGCCAAAGCTGTTGCGGATGTACGTGAGCACGTTGGCGAGCTCGGCGTCCGAATACGAACCCATTGGCACCATCGGCGCGCCGTAGTCGACGCCATCGACTTTGCCCTGCAGGCCGTGCAGCACGATGGCGATGGCGGCGCGCTCGTCGCCGAGCACGCGCCGTGAGTTGGCGAGCGAAGGCGCAATGGTTCGTCCCTCGGCGCCTGGCATGGGTGCGCCGTGGCCGTCCGTGCCGTGGCACGCGAAACAGACCGAGTTATAGAGCGTCGCGCCGGAACGATACGACTTCAGGCCGTTGACACCGAGCACCCGGATGAGCTGCGGGTCTTCGTTGTTGGACTCCGCCCAGAGCTGCTCGTTGATGGCGAACACGCCGGCGGACGTCGATTTCGCCGCGGTGGCCTGGATCGCCGTCTTCGCGTCGGGCAGCGCGGCGCGACGCGCCGACAGCATGGCCTGGATGGTGACGCGCGGATCCGCGTCACGCAGCGCGCCGCGCACGGCGCCGACCAGCAGAGCGTGGGCGGTGGGTTGGGCAGTCAGACGGGCGTCAGCAAGTCGCAGGCCCGCGACCCGCACCTGCGCATCGGCGGACTTGAGCGCGCGCAGGATGAGCGTGTCATCGAGCGCGCCGAGACCTTCGAGCGTCCACAGCGCATGCAGGCGAGGGCGAGGATCCGCGGAGTCGGCCGCCGCGAGCTTCTCGAGCGCCGGCACGACCGAGCGATCGCGACGCAGGACGAGCAACTTCTGCGCCGTGTCTCGCCACCAGCCATTGGGATGCGACAGGTGCAGCACCCACTGCGCGGGCTTCTCGTCGAGCATGCGCGGCTGCGGCCCACGCTCGAGACCGTCATGCCGCAACCGATAGATGCGACCGCGCCCGGTCTCGCGTTCCATCTTGAGCGCATCGACCTGTCCGCGTAGATAGGAGCCCTTCTTCGTCCACTCACCCTGCTGGATGATGCCGCGATACATATCGACGATATACAAAGTGCCGTCGGGCGCGGTGATCGTGTTGACGGGCCGGAACAACGGGTCGGTCGAGCGGATGAACTCGCCGTGTTCCTTCTCGTACGGGTTGGCGAGACGCGTGACGCCGTCTTCGACCGTGATCACCGTGCGGCGGATCAGCCGCCCGACGGGCTCGGCGAAAAGCAGATTGCCGCGCAGGTCTTCGGGCAATCGGTCGCCCCGGAAAATATCCTGCCCGCTGGTAGCGGTGAAATGGTTGAGCGTGTTGTCCGGGCGGAGCTGACCGGGGCCGCCCTGCACGTCGGGCATCTTCGCGATCGGCCACACCGTCTTGTACTCGCCGATCTGCTCGCCGGGTGCGGTGAACTGGCCATAGATGATGTGCTGCTGGAAATGCACCGGCCCGGTCTCGTTGCCGGCATTCACAAACCAGACCTTGCCCCAGTCGTCTTGCGTGAGGCCCCACTGGCCGCCGTTGACCGGGATCGTTTCCTTGATCGGCTTGCCGTCCGCGCCGAAGCGCAGGCGGTAGTCGTAGTAAGTGGAGTAAAGGCCGTTGTCCATGGCCCAGACGAGTCCGTTCGGCTGGTGCTCCATGTTGCCGCCGCGTGGGCCACCCTGGAACCACAGTGTCTTCTCGTCGGCGACGCCGTCGCCATCCTTGTCGCGGTAGATGTAGAGGTCGTCGGTGTTCGTCTCGCCGATGATGATGCGGTCATCGAGAGTCAGCATGATGCGCGGCAGGAGCAGCTTGTCCGCGAACACGGTGTGTTTGTCGTACACGCCGTCGCCGTCGGTGTCTTCATGTCGCGAGACGCGGCTGAACGGCTCCTGCTCGCCCGTGGCGTCGGCGTCCTGCATGTAGGTGCGCATCTCGGCGACGTACATCCGGCCATTGCCGTCGAAGGCGACCATCACGGGTTCGGCGATGTCGGGCTCGGTGAGCACGGGCTCGAGCTTGTAGCCGCCCGGCATCTGCATCGTGGCGATGCTCGCTTGCGGCGATAGCGCCTTGATGGGCGGCGTCGCCGCGGCGGCGGCCTCGGCGGGAACTTCAGTGCGGGCCTCGGGCGCCGCCTTGGGGTTCGAACAGGCTGCCAGCAACACGAGGGCCGTGGCCGGGATGAGATGGATGCAGAGGTTGAGTCGCTTCATGCCGCAGAGCATGCCAGCGATTCACTTGCGCATCTTCGCCTTTCGCGGGCGCTCAGTCGCAGGTGCCCCGCGGTTCCTGAATGCGCTGGTAGTCCCGACCGACCCACGTGTTGTGTCCTGGCTCCCAAGTGCTGCCTGCATGAAGGTCGCTGAGGCCCGACGCCGTCGCCGCCCAGGTGCCCGCGTCGATCATGTAGTCCACGCCCGTGACGTTCGGCGCTCGGTCGCGGGTTGCGTATTCCTCATGGCGGCTCACGCGAGCGCAGGGGAAACGGGCAATCACTTCCTCCATGGCGAACGCCACTGCCCGATGATCGGGATGGTCACCCGGATTCCGCTTCTCATCGAGCTCGGCGATGTGCAGGTTCAAAGCGGTACCCGGCACGAGCTCGCTGGTGACGATGGCCTGGAGCGTCGCAACGAAATCGTTCCATCCCACGTACCGCGTGCTGTCATCGATCGCCTTGGTCTCTCCGGACGCGCCCGACCGCAGACGTTGCAGTGAGAGCGGATGCTCCTGGTAGTCGTTGCCAGTGACGATATTGCCGTCATGTATGCGCATGAAATAGGCGACAGCGTTCGCGTAGGTGTGCCGAGCCACCCTGTGCCCGGCGCGACCGACAGTTTCCGGCCTGGTGTCGGCGCCCAGTGCGGCCGTCGCATTGGCGGCATTGGCCATGAACCGGACCGCGCGCAACGCGCCTTCCTCGCGTGCCAGGTAATAGGGGGTTGGCTCACCGCCCGTGCCCTTGCCGGCGTCGCCCGCGGACACGTGGACGAACACCGCCTTCCCTTGCGCGTTGGCCATGGCATGGAACGCATCGGGATTCATGAACAGCTGCCAGTCGTCTGGATGGGCGACGACGAACACGCTGACCGAAGGCGCCGGCGCCGTCCCGCGGGGCGGGCTCACGCAGCCGGCGGAAGCCAGTATCAAAACGGCGAGTGCGATGTATTTCATGCCGATCCCCTGTGCTGATGCACCGAAGGCTAGCCGAGTGCGCCGCGAGCCGCCATGCCCTCATCCGGAGAAGACATCTCGCGCAGTCATCGGGCGCCTGGATTGTTAGGCCGTCAGTAAGCGCGCTTCGCCAATTCCGCCGCCGCGTTCTCGCGCGTGAACACGGTCTCTCGTGTGACGACTCGCCGAGGTACTGGTTTGCCGGACGCGGCGTCCTTCGCAATCGCGATCAGCTGCGGCCCGACCAGTGGATTGACCTCCACGCTCACATTGAGCTTGCCGGCGACGATGGCCTCGAGACCCTGGCGGCTGCCTTCGATGGCGAGCACCAGGACATCGCTGCCGGGCTCGAGGCCCGCGGCCTCGACGGCATCGATGCCGCCCAGCGCCATGCCATCGTTGTGGGCAAAGATCACATGAACGCGGTGGCTCTGGCGCGCGAGAAACCTGGCCGTGATCTCCCGCGCCCGCGCACGGAAAAAATCGCCGCTCTCGGAGTGGACGATGCGATAGCGCCGGTCTCGGGCAATGGTCTGCGCGAAGCCCAGCTTGCGGTCATTCGCGGGCGCCGAGCCGTCGGACCCCCGCAACTCGAGGATCGCGATGTCCCCAGGCACGTCGCGCGTGTGCTCGAGGAGCCAGCGTCCGGCGCGCCGCCCTTCTTCGACGAAATCCGAGCCGATGAGAGACGCATACAGCGACTCGTCGCTCACCTCGATGTTGCGATCCAAGAGGATCACCGGAATGCCCGCCGACCGGACCTCGCTGAGTACGAGATCCCAGCCAGACTCGACGACGGGGGAAAGGATGATGACGTCGACGCGTTGAGTCACGAACGATCGCAACAGCGCTACCTGGTTCTCCTGGCGGTAGCGCGAATCTTCCATTCGCAGCTCCATGCCCGCGGCGCGTGCCGCGTTGCGAACGGAATTCGCATTGGCGCCGCTCCATCCGCCCCAGCTCACGATCGGGCTGAAGCCGATCACCAGCGGCCGCTCGTGGTCCGCGCCAGTGTTTCCCGAGCGTTCCGTGCATGCCGGGAGCAGGGCGCAGAGCAGCGCGAACAGTATCGTCCGAACCCGTTGGTTCAGCGGTGGAACGCGCAGTGCCATGTATCGATGATGGCTGAGCCTCGCGGGCGGTTCGGCCGCAGATTAGGGACCGTGCCAAGGGGTTGGCTGTCGGTGAACAGGCAATGGGGCGGCCAAAATACCCAGTTCTCTCGCTACACGGCCATAAAGTATCGATAAACGATAAAAAACAGTTGTGCAACACGAAATCGGGGCTTAGCATTCCCCCGTTGAACCTGCCCTATATATGAGGAGTCACCCGGTGAACGCTTCAGCTTCAGCAATGACCCGCGATGTCGAAATCCAATCGAAGATCCGCAAAGTAAGCACGTTCGGCCGGTACGCCCGCGTCGTGTGTTCGGTGATTTACGGTTTCGGCGTGGTCGCCTGCGCCGGCATGTTGCTCATGGGCATCGTCGGCTTGTTCCTGCCTGGCTTGCATGGGCCGATGAGCGATTCCGGTCTCTCCCCACAGCAGAAGCTCTGGGCCCTGTCCATCAGCGGCGTGGTGATGGGCCTCGGCCTCGCGGCCGTCTATCAGCTCTACCGCCTGTTCGGCAATCTGGCCGCGGGGGCTATCTACACGGCGGAGAACGTCGTCCGCGTGCGCCGTGTCGGTTTCCTGTGGCTGCTGTCGGCGATATTCGGCGTCCTGATTCCGGTAGTTTGGACGGGGCTGATCGCGCTCGGGCTGGTGGAAGCCTCGGATCCGCCCAAGGAGATCTGGTTCTCGTGGTCGGACTCGCTGGCTTCTTTCATGTCGGCCGGGCTGATCCTGCTCGTCTCATGGGTCATGGACGTCGGGCTGTACGAGAAGGATCACGCGGAAGCGCTTCGTCGCGACGCCGACCTCGTGATCTGAGTCGGCTATCGACATGCCCATAGTGGTAAACCTCGACGTGATGCTCGCGCGACGCAAGATGCGGCTGAACGAGCTCGCCGAGCTCGTCGGCATCACTGCGCAGAATCTTTCCGTGTTGAAGACGGGGAGGGCGAAGGCCATCCGGTTCGGCACGCTCGAGAAGCTCTGCGAAGTGCTCGATTGCCAGCCGGGCGACCTCTTCGCATTCGAGAATCCCGCGGCGGCGGAAGACGAGTCCGCGCCGCGGGCGCGCAAGGATTCTGCAGGCTAGATGGCCAGAGAGTCGTGTAGGCTGCACCGATGTACACCGAAATCTTCGCGCAATTCAAAAAGCAGCTGGGACAACTCGACAAGTGGCTGGGCACGGCCGCCGAGAACGCCAAGGCCCGCAACTTCGACCCGAACATTTTCCCCACGCTGCGCCTCGCACCGGATCAGTTTCCGCTCGTGCGCCAGGTACAGATCGCGTGCGACACCGTGAAGCTCGCGGCGGCCTTCCTGACCGGCACGCCGGCACAGCCGCAGGAAGACAACGAGACGACCATCGAGCAGCTGCAGGGCAGAGTGCGATCGATCATCGCGCTGCTCGATCGCCTGACGGCGAAGGATTTTGAAGGGGCGGCCACCCGGACTGTGAGTCAGCCGCGCTGGAAGGGCGAGTGGATGACGGGTGAGGATTACTTCATCCAGCACGCCGTCCCCAACTTCTTCTTTCATCTCACGACGGCGTACGCCATCTTGCGCCACAACGGCGTCGCCATCGGCAAGCGCGACTATCTAGGCGTGCAGTCGAAGCGTCCGCCGGCGGCCTAGCTAGCTGACTACTCGCCTACGGCGATCGAATATTCGATGTGCAAGGCGCAGGGCATCTTGCCCGTGCGACCCTGGCGTTCACCGTTGCACTTGGCTTGACCCGCCGCATGGGCTTTACCGTGTTCGGCGATGTGGTCCACGTTCGCCGCGAGATTGAGCTCGCCGGTGCAGCTGGCGTAGGGGCACGGGTAGACGAAGTACGCACGCGCCGGCGGATGCAGCACCACCGATTGCGCGGCGGGTGACTGCAGCTCGGGGTCCGTGAACACGAAGTCGAGGCGGATCGACGGGAACTGCGGAAACTGTTGGCGCAGCTCTTTGGCGGCTACGCGTTGACGGCGCTGCTTCTCGCGAAGCAGGTTACGTGCCCCTTCGGGGCCGACGGTGGAAAACTTCATGATTTCTTACTTTCCCGGATGGGCGGGCTACAAGGCGGCCGCAGAAGGTACTTCATGCGACCCCTCCCGACTCGGGTATTTTTGCGCTTAGGTCAAATCGGCCAAGCGGGGCACTGATTGCGGAGTTGGGCGGGCTCGCAGCAGCGAAACCCCTGCGGCACGACCTCAATACGCGCGTCTGGGCAGCTCCGCCGCCGCGTTGTCCCGCGTGAACACGGCCTCTTGCGTGATCACGCGCCTTGGGACCGGCTTGCCGGCGGCCAGATCCTTGGCCACGGCCACAATCTGCGGCCCGAGCAGCGGACTGCACTCGACGGTGACGTTGAGCTTGCCGGCGATGATGGCCTCGAGCGCCTTGCGACTGCCCTCGGTGGAGATCACCAGGATGTCGCTTCCCGGTTTGTACCCGGCGGCTTCGATGGCCTCGATGCCGCCAAAGGCCATCGTATCGCTGTGCGCGAACAGCACACGGATGCGGCTGCCCTCGGCCTTCAGGAATTCCGTCATGAGTTCGCGCGCGCGCGCGCGCTCGAAGTCCGCGCTCGCCGAGCGGATGATGCGATAGCGCTGACTAGCCGAGATGACCTCCGAGAAGCCTTGCTTGCGGTCGTTCGCGGGCGCGGAGCCGACCGTGCCTTGCAACTCGACGATGCCGATTTCGCCCGAGACATCGCGAGTGTGCTCGAGCAGCCAGCGGGCCGCTCGACGCCCCTCTTCGACGAAGTCAGAACCTACCAACGAAACGTAGAGCGAATCGTCGCTGATCTCGATGGTGCGATCCATGAGTATCACCGGGATCCTGGCGAGCCGGATTTCCCGCAACACCACCTCGTAGCCGTTCTGGACCACGGGCGAGAACGCAATCACGTCGACTCGCTGACTGACGAAAGAGCGAAGAGCCGCGATCTGATTTGCCTGGCTGCGACGCGCATTTTCTACTCGCAGGTCGATTCCGGCATCGCGCGCCGCGCTTTTCATCGATTCCGTGTTGGCCCTGTCCCAATTGGCTTCCGCCGTGACCTGGCTGAAACCGAGAACCACTCGCGAGCCATCCCCTTTGTCGGAAGCGGCAGGGCCCTTCGAGCAGCCGCCGGTCAATGCCAACAGCGCCAGCAATGTGACAGCGATTGCCGATCGGGTGCGGCTCGCCATGCTTGTCAGGGCTCCTTGCCGGGTACTTTCCCGGTCAGCTGCAGCTCGATTAGCGACACCGGGATCATGCCGGCATCGTTGAACTCCGTGAACATCCGCAGCGAGCTGAAGTCGTTGCCGAGTTGCTTCGATCGCTCCAGCCATAGCCGCTCGATGAGATATTTGCCGGTGACGTAGCTGCTGCCATAGCCCGGCTGACGCAGATAGAGGTGCTGCTCGAACCCCAGCAGGTCGAGCGTCGGGCTCATCCAGCCGCGCGGCGTCCACGCGACGTGGAAGTCCGCGGCCTGCTTCATCGTGAACTGGTTTGCCTGCGCGTAGAGCGCGCCGAGCCCGCGAGCGGCGCGATTCGCGAGCATGATCCACTGCAGCTCGCGGCCCCGCGGGTTGTCGTCATAGAGCCCCGCGTGCATCGTCATTTCTTCGAAGCAGGTCGCCATCCCCTCGGCTCGATTCATCCAGATGTTGTAGAGCAGCGGGCCGCGGCGGATCGGGCTCGCGTGCGGTTCATCACGCATCTGCGCGAGATCCCACCAGTGATAGAAGTGCGTGTAGAGCGCGAGCGGCTCGAGATGCGAGGCGATGTAGAAGAAATTGCGCTGGGCTTCGGGTACGAAGTCGCCGATCTGCGCGCGCAGCGCCGGGTCCATGTTGGCCTTCACGGGCAGCATCTTCTTGCGCTCGACGAACTGCATGAGCTTCGTGACCGCGTCGTTGCCGCGCTTCAGGTACTCCTCCGGTGTCGAGGCGGCGACGAGTGGCGGCAGTTCATGGTTGCGCAGCTCTTCCAGCTTGAGCGAGGCGTGGGCGCCAGCGAGCTCTCGTTCGAGCAGCATCACCTCGTCGTCCCAGGTCATCGGAACCAGATACACGTTCTGCAGGAGCCAGGTGTAGTTGTCCTTGCCGATGCCGGACGGGCCCGTCTTCTTCGGCGCCTCCGCTTCGAGCCAGGCGGCGAAATTGCGAGTGGCGGTGCGCGCATCATCGAGCGCGCGTCTGAAATCCTTGCCGGCCTTCGGCACACGCGCTTCGAGCGTGTCCAGATCGGCTGCTTGCTGTTTCACCGGCTTGATGCCGCCAACCCACAAGTCGCGCGCGTCGCCGATGAGATTGCCGCGTGCCTGCGCGAGCAGCGGCGCGATGGTGCGCAGCTCCGCCGTCAGCTTGCGCTCGGCCTTCGCGTCGAGCGGAAAATGGTATTGCCAGAGCTCGATGGCGGCGTGGTTCGTCGGCCCTTCATGCGCGGGCGTGTCGCTTTGCGCGGTCCAGATCGAAACGTAGAACGCCGGGTCGCGCGCCCACGGCCGCAACACGCGTACGTAGAAATCGAAGCCGTTCATCTCCGCGCGGACGACCCGGTAGTCGACCTGTTGCGGTATCGGCCATGCATCCGGCTTGATCGCCGCGAGCCGCGCCTGCCATTGCGAAAGCGCGGCGTGGCGTCGTTCGAACGTCGCCGCGGTGTAGTCCGGTACCCCGTCGCGCGGGGGCGGGCGCTCGAAGCCACGCCACTCGGAGAAAAGGGTTACGAGTGCGTCGTAGGAGGAGTCGCGGGTTTGCCCGAATGCCTGGGTGGCGGCGATGGACGTCGCGATCACCATGAACAGCCGGGCCCAGTGGGTGCGTCGTGCGTGCAAGTTCATGAGCCGATGATGGCCCTGCGGCGTGTCCGCGTCGAGCGGCGTCCGCCCGCACGTGCGCTTCACGCGGTGGCACGAATCTCGCGTGTGGACCGCAGCCGTTGGCACAGCAGGGCACCCCGTTCGGCCAGTGCCCACCTTGCCGTTCCGCATCAGGGTGTGCCCGCCGCGCACGTAGATAGACCCGGTTTAGGCAGCCGATGCGAACCACCGCACAACCCGGCGGTTGATCCACCCGTATCCTGCGGGAACGAGCTTGTGCTCGGCCATTGGGAGTTCCTATGCGAAGCAGGATGCTGTGGGTTTCGATCGCCTTGGTGGCGCTGTCGGGCTGTTCGATCAGCAAGGCCGTCCATCAACCGAAGGCCAAGGATCTGAGCGTGCTCGATGTCGGCACCGCGCGCGACAATGTGCTGGTCGAGCTGGGACAACCGGTGGTGAGCGAGAAGGACGCGAACGGCAATCAGACCGACTTCTTCAAGTTCATCCAGGGCCAGCACGGCGCTGCCAAAGCAGGAAAGGGCATCCTGTACGGTGCGCTTGCGGTCACCACGCTGGGGCTCTCGGAAATCGTGACGAACCCGGTCGAGGGCACCGCGGGAGCGGGCAAGGAAATGCAGGTGAAGGTGACCTACGACTTGAACAGCAAGGTCGAGCACGTGGAAGTGCTGAAGGATGAACGCTGGATCCGCGTGCAGAAAGTGGGCGAGGCCGCGGCCAACGAACCCGCGAAGTGACGCGGTGGAGAATCAGTAGGGCCGCCCCGCCAGCACCAATCCCTCGATGTCGTGCTTTTGCACGATCGGGCATAGCTCATCGACGACCCGGCACACCAGGTGCTCGCGCACTGTTTGTGGCATCGATTCGTGGAAGGCGCGAGTCACCATGAGGTCGTGCAGCGCGGCGTGTCCCGCGCCCGGCGCATCGACGCCGAGCACCAGCACGGGCCGCGCGATGGGCGACAGATGTTCCGTGCCCCGATGGACGGTGAGCGCCGAACGGCAGCTGAGGTCGCCCGCTTGCGGAAACTTGCGAACGGCACGCTCGGCGTAGCGCGGCCAGAGGTCTTCGGCCGGAAACATCTGGTTTTTCCACGCGGCGCCTTCTTCCCACTGCGTGCCGTGGGCGACTTCCAAAGGGCCCATGTCGGGAGTGACATCGACGCCCGTCAGATTGAAGGCCAGCGAAGTGATCTTCCGATCGCGGAAACTTTCCGGCGGAGAGGGGAAGTCGCGATGCCAGGGCTGATATTTCGCGCCCTGGAAAGGCACGTCGAAACCGATCTCGACGATCTCATACCGGGGCCCCAGCACGCTCTCGCACATCGACACCAACCATGGATGCGACACGAGGTCGATGAAGCCGCGAAAGGCCTCCGGGTGGGTCTCGACATACCAGCGACGTGGTCCGCGGCCCACTGCACCGCCGGGGCGCTGGATCGCTTCCCAGAACGCGGTCATCATGTCTTCGCGGCACTGCTCGACCCATTCGCGCGAGAACGCGCCCTTGCGCGCGGTGATCCCGTCGCGATAAAGCGTCGATACGTTGTCCGTGATGTCGAACGTGGCGGCTGTCATTGCCGGCAAGCTAGATGACCGGCCAACGTGCCTTCATAGGCGCCGTACCACGAAGGCTGTGGGATTCAGCCAGTGATCCGGGCGCGTGGCGGCGCTACCACGGCGCCGGTTTGTAATCCTTCAGAAACTGTCCCCACGCGTTCACGCCCGTCAGACGCCCGGCGAAGATCGGGTCGACGATGCGTGCCGCGCCATCGATGATGTCGAGCGGCGGCGAGAATCCGAGCTCCGCCTTGCGCGCCGCGTGCGCCACGGGGTCTTCGTCGGTGACCCAGCCCGTGTCCACCGCGTTCATGTGGATGCCATCCTTGACGAAATCCGGGGCGCTGGTGCGCGTCATCATGTTGAGCGCCGCCTTCGCCATGTTGGTGTGCGGATGCTTGTCGGTTTTAGTCGCGCGATAGAACTGCCCCTCCATCGCGCTCACGTTGACGATGTGCTTGTGCGCACCCTCCGTGCGCACCATGAGCGGTTTGAGGCGCGCATTGAGGATGTACGGCGCGATCGCGTTCACGAGCTGCACTTCGAGCAGCTCGGGCGTCTCCACTTCGTGCATCCGCAGGCGCCAGCTGTTCGTCTCGCGCAGATCGACCTGCTGGCGATCTTCGTCGAATCGGTCGGAAGGAAAGAGCGATTCGCCGCCGCGATAGTCCTCGTCCAGGTAATGCCGCTGCGAGAGGGCGGCGCTGTGCACGAGTCCCTCGCCCCGGCTGTGCGCGAGGTCGGCGATCAGCGCGCCCGACGATTCACGAGAATCCGCGAGCCTCCGGCACAACTCGTCGTGACCGGCGAGCACGTCGCGCAAGGCAGGTGGCAGCGTGGCGATCGATTCGGCTTCGCGAGTCAGCAGGTGCTGGAAGAACCCGGCTGGCCGGCGAACCGTCTGGCAGGCGTTGTTGAGGATGTAGTCGAGCCGCGGCAGGCGCTCGACGAGAAACTTCGTGAACAACTCGACACTCGGCGAGTGGCGAAGGTCCAGCCCGTGGATCTGCAGCTGTCCGCGGAACGCCGGAAAGTCGGGCTCCCTCGAGTAGCGGTCCGCGGCGTCGATGGGAAATCGCGTGGTGACGATGACGTGCGCGCCGGCGCGCAAGAGCTTGAGCGAGGCCTGGTAGCCGATCTTCACGCGCGCGCCGGTCACGAGCGCGTACTCGCCGCTCAGGTCGGCGCTCTGCTCGCGCTTGTCATAGTTGAAGTCGCCACAGGGCTCGCACATGGAGTCGTAGTAGCGATGCACCTTCGTGAAAGGCTGCTTGCAGACATAGCAATCGCGTGACTGGTTGAGGCGCGGCCGCTCGTCGAGATCTTGCGGCTTCGGGGGCTCCAGCCAGAGTGGCGCGAACACCGGCGAGCGGCGTTGCACGCGCAGGCCCGACTGTTCGATCGCCTTGCGATCCTGTTCTTTCGCGGTTTCGCGCTCGGCGCGCCGAAAGGCCTTTGCCATCCGGACCAGGTCGTGCCGCTCGGGCTTCGCGACGAGGCCCGCGAGTGTCAGCAGCTCGCGGCGCTGATCCTGGGTGAGGCGCGTGAGATGCGAACGATCCGCTTCGATGGTCCGCAACACCCGCACGCAGGCGCGCAGGTCGTCATCAGAGATTTCCATGCGCGTATTGTAGGGGTCCGCCGTGCGCGCGCGAACGATGGGTCACGATCCGGGCCTCCGTCGGATCGTGCCCACAGTCATCCACCCGGCCCGGTGATGGCCCGCCGACGCGGTGCACCGTAACGTTCGCTCGCACACACAGGAGCAACACCATGAGCATCTTCAGTCGCATCAAGGACGCCATCTTCGGTCACGCCAGCGCGTCCCCAGCGCAGCCCGCGCGGCCAGCCAATCAACCCCCACGTCCGTCGGCGACACCTGCGTCCGCGGGCGCCCCCGCGAGCCCGGCCAACGCGAAGTGGGATCGTCCTGCCGAGCCGGCGCAACAAGTCGACGTGGACCAGGTGCTTTCCGGTCTCGCCGCAAAGAATTCGCAGAAGCTCAACTGGCAGACGTCGATCGTCGATCTGATGAAGCTTCTGGGTATCGATTCGAGCCTCGAGAATCGCAAGGAGCTTGCGCGCGAGCTCGGGTTCACGGGCGACACCAGCGACTCGGCGAGCATGAACGTCTGGCTTCACAAGCGCGTGATGCAGGAGCTCGAGAAGAACGGCGGCAAGGTTCCGGCGACGCTCGTTGCCTGAGCGCGAGTTTCAGCGCGGCGCGCCGAAGTTCTGCACCCAGTAGATCTGTCCGCGTTTCTTGCCGACGGCCAGGCCGACGCCAATGTCGCGGAAGCGTGCATCCATGATGTTCTCGCAGTGGCCGGGGCTGGCGAGCCAGCCGGCCACGACTTCTTCGGCGGACTCCGGGCCGAGCGCGATGTTCTCCCCGGTAAGGCGCGACTGGTAACCGGCGCGGCGCACCCGGTCCTTGGGCTCGCTGCCATCGCGGCTCACATGCTCGAAATATTTCCGGCGTGCCATGTCACGCGCGTGATCGGCCGCCGCTTCGCTCAACTTGCGCGACACCGTCAGCGGTGGAGCCGCGGGAAATCGCTCGCGACCGCATCGGCGCGGATGGCTGCGAGCCTCGTTGACCAGTTCGACGACGCGCGCATTCACGGTGGCACGTGACGCGCGTCCCACGAACGCGTCCGAGGCGCTCGCCGTGCCGAGCACCGCCGCCGCCACGACTACCGCGCCGCGCAGCCATGCGCGCGCGACATTGCCACTGGTGAGCCTTGTCATGGCGTCAGTATCGGCGCCGCGCGCTGAATGAAACGTGAATCAGGGAAAGCCCGCGAGGTTTCCGATGGTCGACGCGGCAAGGCACTACGGCGATCACGTAATTCGCAACTCCCGCCGCCGCACCGACCCATCGCCAGCCTCACCCGTAACCGGCGGCAATTTTCACCATTGCCGACATCCCGCACCGCCGCGCCCCTTGCGGCATGCGCGAATGTGTCATAAGAAGGACGGGCACGGACCTCGCGCTGCACGGCAGCGCTCCGACAAGAAAAGCCTGGGAGGGCGACATCATGTTCTGTCCAAGTTGCGGCCAGTCGAATCCCGACGAGGCGAAGTTCTGCGGCAAGTGCGGCGCCGTGGTCTCCGCCGCGACGGCTCCGAAGGCGCCTCACGTGGTCAGCGAGCCCGTGAAGGACACGGGTGTGATCAGCCAGGGCATGAAGACCGGCATGATCATTGGCAGCATCGTGCTGCCATTGCTGGGCATCATCATGGGCGTCATCTACCTGATGGACCCCAACCCGGAGAAGAAGCAGGCGGGCAAGCTCTGGCTCATCATCGGCATCATCGCCGCGGTCGTCTGGTCCGCCATGGTGGGTGCCTAGCAACTTCCCCGGTCCCATGGCGCACGACGTTTTCATCAGCTACTGCACGGAAGACAAGCCCATCGCGGACGCGGTGTGCGCGACGCTCGAAGGCCAGGGCACGCGCTGCTGGATCGCGCCGCGCGACATCCTGCCCGGCACCGACTGGGGCGAGGCCATCGTCGACGCGATCAATGAGAGCAAGGCGATGCTCCTGGTCTTCTCGTCGAAGGCCAACGCTTCGCAACAGATCAAGCGCGAGGTGGAACGCGCGGTTCATCGCGGCATCCCGCTGATCCCGGTGCGGCTGGACGACGCCTTGCCCAGCAAGTCGCTCGAATACTTCATCAGCACGCCGCATTGGCTGGACGCACTGACGCCGCCGCTCGAGAGCCATCTGCAACGAGTGGCGCAGGCGGTGAAGGCGCTGCTGCAACGGCTGGCCGGGAACGCTGCCGGTACGGGTAGCGCGGCTGGCGACGCCAATGCCGGCGCCAACGCGGGCTCCGCGGCCGGCAACAACGCAAGAGAAGAGCCGCGCGCACAGCCGAAGGCGGCCAGTCATTTCTGCATCCATTGCGGCGCGCGGTTCGCCGCCGGCAATCGCTTCTGCACGGGCTGCGGCAAGCCGTTGACGGCTTGAAGCCCCACGCACTGCCGATCGAATGCGCATCTTCCTGAGTTACGCGTCGGAGGATCGTGCGCCGGCGGACGCGATCCGGCTGGCGCTCGAGAGCGACGGCCACGACGTGTTCTTCGATCGCGAAGACTTGCCGCCGGGCGGGGAATTCCACACGCGTATCCGGCGTGGCATCGAAGAAGCCGATCTCGTCATCTTCCTGTTGAGCCCGAAGACCATCGACGCGGGCAGCTATACGCTGACCGAGATCTCGATCGCCGAGAAGGCCTGGCCAAAGCCGGATGGCCGAATACTGCCGGTGATTCTCGAGCGTGTGAACATCCGTGAGCTGCCGCCGTATCTCACGTCGGTCACGATCCTCGAGACGCCGGGCAATCTCGCGGCCGAGGTCGCGGCGTCCGTCGATCGCATTGCGCGCGCACGAAGCCGACGGCGGTTGCTCAAGCTCGTGCCCGTGGCGGTGGTGGCGGCGCTCGCCGTCGCGGCGGGTGCGTGGTACTTCGCCGATCGTGGTCCGGCAACGGCACGCAACGGCAAGGACGGCGCGCCGGCCGTGCTCGTACCCGCGGGCAAGTTCGTCATGGGCGACGACGAGTCCGCACCGCGGCGCGAGATTTTCGTCGAAGCTTTCTACATGGACCGCTTCGAGGTGACGACGGCCCGCTATTCGAAATTCCTCGAAGGCACGGCTGCGGAGTTCGTGCCGGACCTCTGGGACACATTGCCCGCGGACAGCGGCCAGCTGCCGGTGATCGGCGTCAGCTGGACGGAGGCGAACGCGTATTGCCGCTGGGCTGGCCGCCGGTTGCCCACCGAGGCGGAATGGGAGAAAGCCGCGCGCGGCACGGACGCGCGGATCTATCCCTGGGGGGATGCATCGCCCACCATCGAACTCGCTAACTACCAGAACGCAGCGCCGGACGCCTACGGCGGCGGGCTCTCACCGGTGGGCACGCATGCGGCCGGCAGGAGCCCCTATGGCGTCGAAGATCTCGCCGGCAACGCGGCGGAGTGGGTGGCCGACTGGCACTCGGAGAGCTTCAAGACCGACGACGTCTACAATCCGCGCGGCCCGTCCGAAGGCGAGAAGAAGGTGATCCGCGGCGGCGGTCGCTACGACCCGCCGCAAAGACTGGTCACCGCGGCGCGCCAGTACGCGAGCCCGGAGACGCGCGGTGAGGACATCGGCTTCCGCTGCGCGAGTGATCCTTAGAACCGGATGGACGGACGACACAAGGCACTCTGTCTCGCCGCGGCGGCATTGCTCGCGATCTCGACTTTCACGCTGTTCTCGTCGCCGCTCGTCGGTGCTTCGTGCGCAATCGCGGCGCTGCTGCTGTCCATCTACCTCAAGGTGCGCGGCGCCTTCCACGAGGGCAATACGCCACTCATCGGCGTATTGCTGCTCGGTGGCGCCGGCATCATGTCTGTGGGTGGTGTGCTGGCCGTGGTGAGCTTCGTGAGCGTGAAGGCCGCGATCATCCTGTTTTGCCTGATGACCTTCCCTAGCTTCGGATTTCTCATACTGTTCGGCTACCGCGAACGGTGGCGCGGGTTCCAGCGCTGGATCGAAAAGGACGCGGATAAACCGCCACCATGAAACGCATCGCTCTCATCGGACTCGGCATCATGGGTGCGGCGATGGCGCGGCGCCTGTTGGACCAGGGTTTCGAGCTCACGGTCTGGAACCGCAACCCCGCGCGCGCGCAATCGCTGGTCACGGCCGGCGCCCGACGGGCGACCACCCCCGCGGATGCAGCGCGAGGCGCGGAGGCGGTCATCGTCATGGTCGCCGACGACGTCGCATCGCGCAGCATCTGGCTCGGCGCCGACGGTGCACTCGCGGCCATGGACCCCGGCGCCATCGCGATCGATTCGAGCACGCTCACCGTCGAGTGGATGCGCGAGCTCGGCGATGCGGCCGCGGCTCGTGACATCGGCTTCCTCGACGCGCCCGTGACCGGCAGCAAGCGCCAGGCCGAGGAAGGCGTGCTGAACTTCCTCGTCGGTGGTGAGACATCGGTCGTGACCCGCGCGAGCGCGCTTTTCGCGGCGATGGGCAAGGGTCACGTACACCTCGGCCCGGTGGGCAGTGGCGCACTCATGAAGCTCATCAACAACTTCATGTGCGGCGTGCAGCTGGCGAGTCTCGCGGAAGCCATCGCCATGGCCGAGCGCAGCGGCCTCGATTCGCAGGTTGCGGCGCAGGTGCTGTCGAACGGTTCGCCGGGCAGCCCGCTGGTGAGGATGGTGGCGGAGCGCATGGTGAAGCGTGATTACACGCCCAACTTCCTGGTGCCGCTCATGGTCAAGGACCTCGACTACGCCATCAGAACCTTCGCGGCGCGGGGCATCGAGCTGCTCGACGCGCAGGCGGCGCGCGAGAGGTTCAGTGCCGCCGCCGAGGCGGGCTTTGGCGACCAGGACATCGCATCCGTGGTCGAGGTCCTGCGCCGCTCCCGGTAGGTTCGACCGGCGTGCGTTCAATTGGCGTCGTCAGCTGACAGCCGCCGCCGGCTGCCGAAAGTAGCATCTCCGACGTATGCGACTCGGTGACTCACAACTTCTGTGGTTCGCGCTCGGTTGCGCTGGCCTGGTCGCGCTCGCGGCGCTCATGCTCCGGTTCACGCGCGCTCGCGCCGGCGGCCCGGGAGCGGTTCGGTTGCTGGGCTGGTTGATGCTCATCGGAGGACTGGGCGGCCTTGCGCTGCTGGGGCTCGCCGAGTTCACCGGACGCTTCGGGCCGGAACATTTCTGGTTCCGGGAACCGAGCTTCTACGTCGCCGCCGTCGTCCTGCTGGGCGCAACCGGCTGGTGGTTGTGGCGTCCCGCGCCCGCCTGGTTGCGATTCGGGTTGCCCACCGCCGCGGCGGCGCTGCTCGTTGTCGCGGTGCTGCTCGGGAGAGTAGATGGGCGCGCGATGCCGCTGGCCATGGCCATGCCCACGCGGGCGGTCGAGGCGCCCGAGCTCGTCTATATCGACGGTGCGGGCCAGAAGCGCAGCCTCGCGGACCTGCGCGGACACGTGGTGCTGCTCAACTTCTGGGCCACCTGGTGCACGCCGTGCCGGCGCGAGATGCCGCTGCTCGCGCAGGTGCAGCGCGACCACGCGGCGGATGGCGTGGTGGTGCTGTACGTCTCGCTCGAAGAGCCCGCGGTGCTCGAGCCGTTTCTCGCGCAGAACCATTTCGACGGAGTGCAGGGCCGCCTCGATCACGCCGCGCCTTACTACGAGGCGGGCAAGTTCTACCCCCTGAGCTACCTGATCTCCCGTGACGGGCGCGTCGCGTACCGATGGAGCGGCCGCCCGCGCGAGGAGTGGCTCCAGTCGCGAGTGCGCGAACTGCTGTGATCAGGCGGTTTGCGCGACCGCCTTCAGCATGAGCGCCGCACCACACTGCTTGCTCACGGCCTCGGGGTCGTAGCGCCCGTCCGCCACGAATTTTCCCTTCTCGTAGTTGTTCGAGAAGCTCCATAGATAAGGAGAGGGCAGCCCGCGCCGGCGATAGCCGAAGCCGTTGTACCCCTCGAGAAGATAGAGCATGTTCGGCACCGACCAGTCTGTCACCTGGTCCATCTTCTTGAGCCGCAGTGCATCCAGTGCGCTGTCTATCCAGGTGAATGGTGGTGTGCCGATGATCGGTCGCCCCTTCGGCACCTGCACCGTGCGTGCGGTGAGCGGGTCGCCGTTGTGCAGGTGGGCCAGGAAATTGAACCCGCATTCCATGCCGTGGATGATGCCGACGAACATCCACGGCACCTTGATCTGGCTCTCGACGAGCTGGTAGCTCGGCTGCCCAAGGCGCAGACGCTTCATGTAGTACGCGACGTTGCCCTCCGAGCCGGGCCTGAGCGCACAGCGGTCGTACAGCCGCTGATATTCGTCGCGCAGGTCGGCGAAGGCCGTGCTCGTGAGCAGCAGCGTTGTCGCGGGTGTCGGTGCGAGACTTTCGAGCGCGGTGACCGCGCCAGCTGACTTCAGTGCCTCGGCTTGCGCCTTCTTGCGAGGCCTGTTCCTCGCCATTGCGCGCTTCTTTTCTCGCGCCGGGCCCGCGGCACTCAGCAGGTTCTCGTTGGCGTGCAGCTTTCCCGACAGGATGTTCAACGCGTTGAGATGCGCTTCCAGCGCCGCTAGATAGCCATCGAAGGGCCCGGTCTTGACCGCCCCCACCGTCGTCACGAGTGCGTCGGTGGACACCACCAGGGCATTCGCCAGATCGAGCGGTGACGCGCGGCCGGGCTTCTGCAGCTTGCGCAGCTCATCCATGGCCCGTGCGATGACGGTTTTCTCACTTGCATCGGCCGTGCTGCCGAGCCGGCGCTGCAGCGCCTTCACCGCTTTCCTGAGCTCTTTTTCGATCTGGTTTTTGAGCGCCATGGTCCGTCCTGTGTGTCTGCTACTTTGCCAGGATTCCCTTCGCAATCGAGACGGTCGTCAAAGCGGGACGGGAGTCGAGTGAGGCCAGGCGCATGTCGGCTTGGACAAAAACCCCATCCTCGTGCGTTCGTCCGCGAGCCACTGGCTGATGTCGCCTTCGGTTCGCAGCCTTGCACCGAGGTAGAGGTATTCGGGGAATAGTTTGACGCCGGGCGCGAGCCAGCACGCGGCCTGTGGCGAGTCCGGTACCGGATCTTTGACACGCCCGTACTCGTACGGCACCCAGGCCGACCCCGGGGTGTTGGGAGTCATCACGGCGATCACTTGAGTGCAGTTGAGCAGCGCGATCTCGATGGTGAGCGCGACCGCGCGCGCTTCCGCTTCGGTGGCGGTGGCGAGGCCCGGGTAGCCCGCCAGCCCCGGGTCGTAGATGTCGAGCCAGTAGTCGAACCCCGCCTGGCAGGTCAGCCAGGCGATACGCTCCGCCTGATCCACGTCATCCTTGCGATGGGAAATGAAAACGCAGGGACGGTCGAGGCCCACGTGCATTCGCCGGGTTCTCGTGCCGGCCCGGTGCCGCTCCCGGGCGATGCGGCGGAGCACTTCGTCGAAGCCGAGATCGGGGTGCGCGAAGTTGCGGAGCAAGTTCGGGAAGTCTCGCAAGAGATCGTGGCCCATCACCCAGTCCGGGTAGCGGCGAGCCAGGGGCAGCATTTCGCGATGTTCACGCCAGTCGAAGTTGGGCAAGAGTCACCTCAACCTGGCGGCAGATCGAATTTCGTCGGGAAGTCCTCACCGCGGATATCGCGCTTCGCCGTGAGCCCGCCGAGCTCGTAGAGGGCCTCCATGTTCTCCGAGGCATCCATCTTCGTGAACGACTTGATCTTCTCGTCGCTGAGCGCGGGCATCAGTTCCTTGACCGCCGCGACACTCAGGTCGCCGTTGTAACGCAGGTAACTGATGAGCGGATTGGGCGCGATGAGATCGTGCTGCAGGTCGCCGATCTCGCGATCCATCACGCGCGCTGTGCGGCTGGTGGACATCCATTGCAGCATGATCTCCTGCATCGCGCCGCAGTCGTCCATGAGGCCGAGCAGGCCCTTCAGGGCGAGCTCGCCGGCGATCGTCGACCGCTTGACCTCCTTGTCGGCTCGCCCGGTTCCCACCGACACCACCAGCAACCGGTCCGACCCCGTGGGCCAGTTCAGACGATAGCCTTCGAGCGTCGCATACATCATGGCCATCAGCGCCGGGTTGTTGAAAGGGCTCATGCCGCCGTCGATGAACTCACCGGCGGCTTTCTTTTTCTTTTCGTCCGTGCCGATGAGGATTTCTTCGGAGTCGAAGTAGGCAGGCGCTGCGGTCGACGCTCGCACCACCTGCCACAACGGGTATTCGGAATTGGCCAGCGTGTTCCTGTTCTCGGACACCTGGTGGCCGTAGTACTTGCCGCGTGGATTGTTGCCGAGCGGCCACCAGCTCATGGTGTCGAGCCGCTTGGTCACCACCAGCAGTCCAGTCAACAGTTTGTCGCTGCCGAGCGTGGTGTCCGCTCCGTACACGCCGCGCAGCTGCTCGATGAGCTTGTCCTTGTCATACTTGGCACGGACCGCGCCGTCCCGCAGCAGGCTCTTCTCGAAGACCTTCTCGCCGAGCTCGAAGTACTTCTTCGTGAGGTCCCGGACCGTCCAGCCCATTGCAAGCGTCGCCGCGATGATCGCGCCGGTCGATGTACCGGCGATCAGGTCGAAGTAATCACTCAGCCGGAAGTCATCCTTGTCGCCAAGATTGTGACGCTTCCTCAGGTCATCCTCGATCTTCTCGAGCATGGCAAGCGTGAGGATGCCGCGCAGGCCGCCACCGTCGAGCGCGAGGATGCGCTTCGGGCGCCCGTCGTTGGCGAGATGCTGTTCCAGTGAACGCTTGGCGATGCCCATGATGGCCTCTTGTTTGTTTTTCGAAGGAGGAGGGCATTTGAAATAACCCCGATCCCGCCGGAAAGCAACGACCTCCAGTTGCTGCGCCGCGGGCCGCCCGGGCGGTTAGTTAGTCGAAATGCCCGCCGGATTGAAGAATCCGCCGCGCCGGCCGATAACCCGGGACCATGATTCCCGCAATCCGGAGTGGATTCGCCTCGACGCTGCACTCATTCGCGGCCTGGTGGCGCGCATGGGGCCTCTGGGTTCATCCCGGGATTCATCCGCGGGCGCATCCAGGCGTCCGGCCAGCCGCCCGTTTCGCGAAGGCCGTTGCCGCGCGTCCCGATGAGGCGGCGCCACCCGATGGGCCACTGCATGGCGAACATGCGTTGCGGCTGTTCACGCTCTACGCGCTCGACGAGCGCCGCACGGCGCTACCGGGGGACGACGAGATGGCTGCGCTCGAGCCGCTGATCCGCGCGGGGTCGGCGGCGATCTCGAAGCTCGAGGTGCAGGCTCGCTACTTGCCGAGACGGCCGTCGCTGTTGCCGAAACTTCTCAGCGCGATGAACAGCGACGCGAACTCGATGAGTGATCTGGCGCGGATCATCGGCGGCGATCCGACGCTCCTCGGCAACCTGCTGCGCGTCGCCAACAGCGTCTTCTATCGCGGTACGGCCAAACCAGTGCAGAGCCTGGAGCGCGCCGTGACGCTGGTGGGTACCGACGGCATTCGCTCGGTCATCGCGACCTCATTGGTGCACCCCGTCATGGCATCGGGTAGCGGTTGGTTCGCGAAATTTCCGGAGACGATCTGGGAACAGACGCAGTACGCGGCCGACGCCGCCGAGGCGCACGCGCTCTCTATCGAGCGCGCCGACGGCTTCAACGCACGATTGCTGGCGCTGCTGCACGGCCTCGCGATCAACACGGTCTTCCGGATCGTGCGTGACGAGGTGCTGCCCGGACGCGACGAGGCCGCGAAGCCGGCGGTCGCCCGGCTGCTCGATGATTGGGTGGTCCCCGTCGCCCGGCAGATCGCCGCGTCCTGGGACTTGCCGCCCGAATTGCAAGCGGTACTCACCGCCTCGTGCGAACACGAACCGCTCGCGAGGTCACTCTTTTTCGGTCGGCTTGCGGGCGCGCAGCTCGTGCTGGTGAAACGCGGTCGTCTCAAGGAGGCCTCAGCGCGCGCGATCCTGCTGGCCAGTGATTCCCGGCGCGTGCAGATCGAACGGCTGTGGTCGCGCCTGGCGGTAGTTTGTCGCCAGTGAGGTTCGTTCCACGGAAGTGACGCAGACTCACGTCCACGGACCGACGTGAAACCGCTCACGCAGCGGCGAAGCCTTCACGTGTCAGCGGCAATGTGCGCACCCGCTTCCCCGTCGCCGCGTGGATGGCATTGCATATCGCGGGCGCCACCGGCGGCAGGGCTGGCTCGCCCACCCCCGTGGGCGGGTTCTCGCTCTGCAGGAAATGCACTTCGACCTGCGGATGCTGTGGCATGCGCAGCAGCGGATACTGGTGAAAGTTCGATTGCTCGATGAGCCCGCCTTCCATCGTGACCTGCAGGCCCAGCATCGTGCTGAAGCCGTCCACCACCGCGCCTTCGCACTGGTTCATGGCGCCGCTCATGTTGACGATGGGGCCGATGTCGCCCGCGACCACCATGCGGTGCAGCCGCACGCGCTGGTCCGCATCGACGCTGACCTCGGCAACCTCGGCGATGTGGCCCGCATGGCTGAAGTGGAACGCGAGGCCCAGGCCACGACCCTCGGGGAGCTTCCGGCCCCAGCCCGCTTTCTCGCATGCCAGCTTGATGACGTCCGCGGCGCGGCCGGTATTGAGCCCACCGTCGAGCACGCGCGGCTCGCCCATGACCTCCAGCAGGAAGTCGCGGTGATCGCGGCCGGCCGCCACGGCAATTTCGTGCAGGAAGCTCTGGATGACCCATGCCACCGCGGACGACCCCGGCGCGCGCCACGGGCCGGTGGGTGTGCGAATGGGCAGCATCGTCTGCGTCAGCTGGTAGTTAGGGACGCTGAGGCCGGGGAACTGGTTGCCGGCCCAGCCGGCGCCGCTCGACGGCGCCTTGCCATCCTGCGTGACCGTGATGAAGTGGTTGCGCCAGGCGACGAGCTTCCCCTGCGCATCGATGCCGCCCGTCAGCGAATGGAAGCCGCCGGGCCTGAGGAAGTCGTGCGCCATGTCCTGCTCGCGAGTCCACGTGACTTTCACGGGCGCGTTGAACCGTTGGGCGATGGCGCCGGCTTCGCACATGTAATCGTTCATGAGCCTGCGGCCGAAGCCGCCGCCCACGCGCGTCTGGTTGATCTTCACCTTGTCGGGCGTGATGCCGAGCGCGCCGGCCGCGAGCTCGATGGCGCGGTCGGCGGTCTGCGTCGGCGACCAGAACTCGACGATGCCATCGTGGCTCCACGCCGTGCAGTTCTGCGGTTCGAGCGGCGCGTGCGCGACGAAGGGATAAGTGTAAAAGCCGGAAACCGTCTTCGCCGCGCTCTTGAGCGCGTCGTCGACCGAGCCGGTGTTCGCCACCGGCATCGCGCCGGCGGGTAGTTTGGCGAGCTCGGCGGCGCGCCGGGCGAGGGCGGTCCAGCTGTCCTTCGACGCGGTCGATTCGTCCCAGTCCACCTTGAGCTGCTTGCGGGCTTCGAACGCGGCCCACGTGCTGTCGGCGACGATCGCGACTCCGGGCATGATCTCCGTCGGCTTGCCGTTGCCCTCGATGACGAAGGCATCGCGCACGCCGGGCAGGCGCTTGATCTCGTCGAGGTTGGCGCTGCGCACCTTGCCGCCCGTGGCCGGGCATCGCTGGTATACCGCGTACTTCATGCCCGGCAGCGTCTGGTCGATACCGAACAACGGCTGGCCCGTCACGATGGCCTGGTTGTCCACGCCCGTGTACCACTTGCCGAGCAGCCGGTAATCCTTGCGATCCTTGAGCTTGACCGTGGACCCGTCCGGCACCGCCAGCGTGGCGGCCCTGGCGGCGAGCGATCCATAGGTCGCCTTGCGTTTTCCGTGCATCACCAGGCTTTCACCGGCCGTGCACTCTTCCGCGGGTACTTTCCACTGCGCCGCGGCCGCCGCGACCAGCATCTGGCGTGCGACCGCACCCGCGCGCCGCAGCTGATCCCAGCTGTCGGGAATGGAGCGCGAGCCGCCCGCGCTTTGACGTCCGTACACCGCCGGGTTCACGGGCGCCTGCTGCACCTTCACGTCCGACCATTTCGCATCGAGTTCTTCGGCGATGATCAGAGGGAAGGCCGTCTTGATGCCCTGGCCGATTTCCGGGCCTTTGTTGTAGATGAGGACGGACCCGTCACGCGCGATGCGCAGGAACGCATTCGGAGCGAATTCTCCCGTCGCGTCGGCCGCTTCCGCTTTGCCACCCATCGAGAACGCGAGCACGAGTCCGCCGCCGGCGAGCCCTGTGAGCTTGAGGAAACCGCGGCGATCGAGCTTGATCGCGCGGAAGGGCGCGGGTGTCGCACCAGATTCCATGTCGAAAATGAGCTGGCGCAGCGACTCGTCTACGCTCGCGAGACCCGGCTGTAATCGCGCATTCATCAAGCTTTCCTCCGCGCGAGTGCATCGGCCGCGCTATGGATGGCGGCGCGCACGCGTTGATAGGTGCCGCAGCGGCAGATGTTGCCCGCCATGGCAGTGTCGATGTCCGCGTCGGTGGGCTTCGGCGTATGCGCGAGCAATGCGGCAGCCGACATGAGCTGGCCCGCCTGGCAGTAGCCGCACTGCGGGACATCGTGATCTATCCACGCCTGCTGCAGCGGATGCAGCTTGCCCGGAGCGGGAGCCAGCCCTTCGATGGTGGTGATCGATTTGTCCGCCACCGATGACACCGGGGTCGAGCAGGCCCGAATGGGATCGCCATCCGCATGCACGGTGCAGGCGCCGCACAGCGCCATGCCGCAGCCGAATTTGGTGCCCACCAAGCCGAGCGCATCGCGCAGAACCCACAGGAGTGGGGTGTTCGGATCGACGTCCGCGGTCAGGGTTTTGCCGTTGACGCGAAGCTGGATGCTGGGCATGGAAGTCCTCGTAGCTGACGAACTCAGGCTTGTTGACGCTCGGCGCACGCAAATCCTAGCACCGAGAGAACCGCAGCCCGTGACGCACGTCTGGCGGTCCGGACCACTGATTGGGTAGCCTCTCGCGCCATGACTGCAGCGCTTGCCTTGCTGATCGGTGGTGTCGTCGCTTGCGCGATCATCATCGTTGCGTGGATGCGTAAATCCCGGCCGAAGAGTCCGGATGCGGACCCGATTGCGTCGACCACGGGTTCGAGTCGCACTCTCACGGGTGCGAGCCGCACGCTCACGGGTTCGCATCCCGCGGCCGCCAGCGACACCATGAGCTGGAACGAGGCGTTGCGGCAACTCGTCGCCTACGCGCTGGACGACGCGCCCCGCCAGTCCCTGAGCCAGCCTCCAAACCCTGACCACGCGCCCGTGTTCCAGGCCGTGCAGCAGATACTGGAGCGCATCGAAGCCCGTCCCGAATACATCCCGCGCCGCCCGTCGTTGCTACCCAAGCTTCTGGCGACGGTCAACGACAACGAGGCCACGCTCGCAGAGATGTCGCAGATCATTGCGCAGGACCCGGCCCTCACGGGAAATTTGCTGCGCATCGCGAACAGCCCGTTGTACCGGGTCAGCAGTCTCCCCATCGAAAGCATCGACCGCGCGGTGACGCTCGTGGGTGTGCGAGGTATCCGCGCCATCATCGCGACCGCGCTGCTCCAGCCAGTGATGACCGGCGGTTCCGGCGCCTACGGCCGATTTCCCGAGCTGGTCTGGGAGCACACCTTGTATTCGGCGATGGCTGCCGAGATGCATGCGACCCAGGTGGAGGGCGCCGAACCGTTCGTGGCCCAGCTTTGTGGGCTTCTGTACGGGCTTTCGGCCATCGTCGTATTCCGCATAGTGCGAGACCAGTTCGCGGCGCAGCCGCACCTGGCGCCGGATCCGGGCAGCATGGCGCGCCTTCTCGAGAGCTGGGTGGCGCCGACGGCGGGCCGCATTGCGGTGAGCTGGGAGCTTTCGCAGCGCGTTCAATACGCGCTCGAGAGCCAGACGTTGGCTGCCGAACTGCAGATGGAAAACTCGCTCGGCCGGTCGCTCAAGTTCGGCCGGGTGGCCGCGTCACTCATCGTGCTCTGCCGGCTGGGCCGCGTCACCGAACCGGAAGCGCGTGCAATCATTGTTGCGGGCGAGGGGCGCCGCGCGCAGATCGAAAAGCTCTGGGACCGATTCGCGAACTCCTACATCTCGCCGGCGAAATAAATCGTGTCCTAGGGGTGGGAGAAAACGCCGCCTCGTGACACAGAGTATTCGTGGAGCCCGGAACCCTACTGGGCAACACAGACCAAGGCAGCGGAACAAGACCCCCGTTTCCGCGCAGACAGAGCCCCGCTTCCGCGGGGCTCTTTTTTGGTGCGGCCGACAGGCGGAGACTGGCGGTGGTCCGCTATGCTCGGGGCCCCGATGAGGTGAGACCCTTTGAACCAGGACATCCAGGGCGGCTGCATGTGCGGCGCCGTGCGTTATTCGGTCACGACGACCCCGGCGAACAGCATGATCTGCCACTGCGAATCATGCCGCCGTTCTTCGACCGCGCCCGTGGTGGCGTGGGTCACCTTCGCCAAGGGCGAATTCCGATTCACTCGTGGCACGCCCCAGGCATACGAATCGTCGGCCAAGGTGCGGCGAGGCTTCTGCGCCGTGTGCGGCGCGCACCTCACCTACGAGCATCTGGACACTCCCGACTTCGTCGACGTGACCACCTGCAGCCTCGATGCACCCTGGGCTTTTCCGCCCACCCATCACTCATGGCTCAGCGACGATATCGGCTGGGTGAAATTCGGTGACGGGCTGCCCACCTTCGAACGCTCGCGCTTTGGCGACCCCTCCTGAGCTGACGACGCCGCGGCTGACGCTGCGCCGCCTGGGCTTCGACGACGCGCCTTTCCTGGTGCGCCTGCTCAACCAACCCTCGTTCCTCGAGAACATCGGCGATCGCGGCGTGCGCAACGTCGAGGATGCGCATCGTTATCTGCGCGAAGGTCCCATGGCCATGTACGAGAAGTTCGGCTTCGGGCTCTGGCACGTGGCGCAGCGCTCCGATGGCGCGTCCATTGGCATGTGCGGCCTGCTCCGCCGCGACATCCTGCCCGACGTCGACATCGGCTACGCCTATCTGCCGGAATACTGGGGTCAGGGCTACGCGCTCGAAGCCGCTGAAGCGACGCTGCGTCACGCGGCCGGCAAGTTCGGGCTCGGGCGTGTCATCGGCGTGGTCTCGACAGGAAATACCTCGTCGATCCGCGTGCTCGAGAAGCTGGGGATGAGCTTCGAGCGCATGGTGTCCATGCGCCCGGATGAGCCCGACGTGCGGCTGTACGGCCGCAGTCTCTGACGGTTTTCGGCGGACGACGTCGTCCCTCAGTTCACTTGCGGGTGACTTTGTCTCCGACGACCTTGCCGATCTTCGCTCCACTGTCGACGCGCAGTTCCACCGGGCGCTCGAAGCGCAGGTCGCCATCGACCACGCAGGTGGAGCAGATGTGCACCTTCACCGGCTCTTCACGGCCCCAGTTCCAGCCGGAACTCTTGCTCTCCTTCACGTAGATGCCGCCGTGAACGCGCGAGCCTTCGGTGAGATCGATGTCGCCATTATGCGTGCGCAGCTCGCCGCCGACGTCCGCGCCCTCGAGATCGATGTCACCCGAGACGGTGGACACGTCGCCCCCCACGCGTGAGCGGCGTCGCATCTCGACGTCGCCGTTGACCGTGTGCGCCTCGCGATCGATTGCCACACCCTCGTTGATGTTCAACGAGCCGTTGACCGTGTGCGCTTCGCCCACGCGTGCGTCGTCCTCGAGCGTGATGCTGCCATTCACCGTCTTCGCTTCGCTGGCGATCGCGCCGCGTCCCACGTGCACGTCACCGTTCACGGTGCTCAGCGTGCCGTAGGTCTGGCCGTCATTGGCCTTCACCGATGAGTTCACGGCGCTGATGTTGTTGCCCTCGGCGGCGAATGAGACGGGTACGCCAGCCCAGGCCAGCCAGACGATTGCGAGGGCTGTGAAGCAAGCAACCAGTTTCATGTTCTATCCCCTGCAGTGGCCACATCGGCCCTTTGCATGTTCAGACGACAGGGGAAGGCGGAGGGTTGCAACGCCCAAAAAAAACCCCGCTATCCGCGGGGTCATTGGTCGCTTGCTTGCTTGTTTGTGGAGGAGTTTTCTTCCGCTCTTCTTGTTCTTGTTCGAGTGCGGTCTTGGTCGCGCCGCTTGTCTCAGGAGAGAGCAAGTGCTGTGCCAGAGAATTCTTACGGTGCGCGGCAGCGGCAATCGGCTCAGCGGAGCCCCACCGCGTGCAATGTGCCAGTTTGCGCGATATGTCACGTCGGCCCTGACGGCCCTCCTGTCAAAATCTTCGACGCATGGAGCGCCGCATGGCGCGACATAAGCCGGGTGCCGGTGGGAAAACTCCCGTCGGATCAATCGATTGGAAAAGCGTGAACGAGTGTAAATGAGTCCGACAGCCCTGAAGTCCCTGCGCCTGGCTTGCCTGGCTATGTTCTTGCCGTTGATCGGGGCGTTTTCGACCGCTGCCGCGGCCCCGAGCATTCCGCGGCCCGAGGGTATCCAGCAGGACGTGAATTTCTGGATCCGCGTGTACACCGAGGTCACGACGAACGAAGGATTCCTGCACGATGAGCGCAATCTCGCCGTGGTCTACGACACGCTGAGATTCACTTCGGGCAGCTCGCCACGCGACCGGCAGCGCCTGGTCGACGAGCGGCGCGACCGGCACATCGCCGCATTGCGCCGGATCATTGCCGCACTGCCCAGCGCCGAAGCGCGCGCGGCGCTGTCGGACGAAGACAAGCGCATCCTGGCGCTCTGGGGCGCGAATCCCAGCCCCATCATCCTGAAGGAAGCGATGGAGCGCGTGCGCTTCCAGCTTGGCCAGGCCGACCGCTTCAAGGAAGGCCTGATCCGCTCCTCGAGCTACGAGACGCACATCGCCGAGACGTTCGCGAACCAGGGCCTGCCGCCCGAGCTCGCCGTGCTGCCACACGTGGAATCGTCGTTCAATGCCGCGGCCTATTCGAAGGTGGGCGCGGCGGGCCTGTGGCAATTCATGCGTTCCACCGGCCGACGCTACATGCGCGTCGACGACGCCGTGGATGAGCGGCTCGACCCTTATCGCTCCACCGAGGCCGCGGCCCAACTACTGGCCTACAACTATCGCGTGCTCGGCAGCTGGCCCCTGGCGCTCACGGCTTACAACCACGGCGCCGCCGGCATGCGCCGCGCGCGGGACACCGTGGGCACCGACGACTTCGTGAAGATCAATCGCACGTACAACAGCCGCACCTTCGGCTTCGCGTCGCGCAATTTCTTCCCGTCGTTCCTGGCGGCCCTCACCGTCGACGAGAACCCGGAGAAATATTTCGGGCAGTTCGATCGGCGTCCCGAGCAGAAATTCCGTGAGGTGACGATGCCGGCGTACGTCCGCCTCGCGACGCTCGAACGCATGCTCGGCGTGGACCGCGAACAGCTGCGGCTGCTGAACCCTGGCTGGCGTCCCACCATCTTCAGCGGCACCCGCCTCGTGCCCAAGGGCTATCGGTTGCGGCTGCCGGCAGACACCACCGAGAAGTGGACGTCGGAAATGCTCATGGCCAAGTTGCCTGCCAGCGAGCTGTACAGCGGACAAGTGCTCGCGCGGTCGCACCGCGTGCGCAAGGGCGAAAGCCTGGCATCGATCGCGCAGCGTTATGGTTTGAGCGCGGCGCGCCTCGCGGAAATGAACGGTCTGTCGCCGAGTGCCTCGCTACGCGCGGGCCGCCACCTCAATCTGCCCGAACAGCTGCCGCGCCTCCTGAATGCTTCCGCCGCGCCGCCAACGGCGCCGGTGGTCGCGGCGTCGACTTCCCCCGAGAACGCCACGGGCGCGTCGGCGCCTGCCGAAGATTTCTATGTGGTGCGACGAGGCGACTCGCTGCAGGCGATCGCGGCGCGGGTGCGCATGTCCGAGGCCGAGCTGCTGCGCCTCAATGCGCTCAAGGATCCGGACCGTCTCTACGAGGGCCAGCGGCTGCGCATCGCCGGCGAGCTCGGTGCCGAGATGGCCGCGCGCGAGTCCGAGTCGGAGAGCAAGGTCGCCGCCATCGATGCCGCGCGCGGGGAAGCGCAGCGCGAAGGCGCCGCGGTGGAAGTGGTACGCGAAGAGACTACGCGTCCCATTGGCACCGGCGAGCCGACGCGCGGCCGACCGCGCTCGGCAGCTGCGGTGGCCATGGCCGCGGCCACAACGCCAGAAGTCGCGACCTCCGTGGCCAAGGCGGCCGAAGTCGCGCGCGAGCCCGTGTCCGCCGCGCAGGCCGAAGAGCTCGGACCCGCGCTGGGCCCGGCCACCGTGGCGCAGGGTCTCGCGGACTCGATCGATTACCAGGTGCGCGACGACGGTACGATCCGCGTAGAAGCCACGGAGACGCTCGGCCACTACGCCGACTGGCTGCAGCTGCCGACGCAGCGCCTGCGTAACGTGAACAAGCTAAAGGCGCGCCAGACCGTGCAGCTCGGGCAGAAACTGCAGCTCGACTACTCGAAGGTATCGCGCGAGAGCTTCGAGCAGGTGCGCCGCGACTACCACGCCAAGCTGCAGGGCGAATTCTTCTCGCAGCATCGCATCGCGGGCACGGAGGTTTACATCGTGCGGCGCGGCGATTCGCTGTGGACCATGACGCAGAAGTTTTCCAATCTGCCGATCTGGCTGCTGCGCCAGTACAACCCTGACACGGATCTTTCCGACCTGCGGGCCGGAACGCAGGTCGTGATGCCGAAGGTCGAGGTATTGGCAGGTAGTTAGCTGGCGCGCGCGCCGGCTTCCCGCGATCAGCGGGTGGCGAAGTCCTTCAGGCGGGAGTCGGCGATGTTGGCGGCGAAGACGGTGATCTTGGTGCCGTCCTTCGTGGTCTCGCTGACGCGCACGGTCAGTGAGGTGGCGTCGCCAAGCTTGGCGACGAGGTCGGCGTCGATCTTGTAATAGAACATCGCGCTCCACGGTGTCGGGATCTTGTAAGGCGATTGGCGCAGGCCCGCGTAGTCGGCGTCGCGCCCGGGGGTACCTAGTTTGAGCTCGCGGCCGTTGAGCTCGATGTCGGGCTCGGTGCCGGGGGCAATGGTCACGGGCAGGGCTATCCACAGGTAGAGCTCGCGCTTGCCCATCTGGTTGGTTTCGAACGGGCCGATGAAGGCGAAGCGTCCCGAGGGGTCGCGCTGGAAGGTCTCGCGATACAGCTCCAGCGGATGACCGAGCCGCGCGATGGTCACGCCGGTGTCGGCGTCGAGTTGCTCCATCACCGGCGCGTCTTCGGGCAGCGCCGCGCATCCCGCGATCATCATGCTGACCCAGAGCGAGGCGAGGGTGAGCACGAAGAGTTTCCCCATGTGTCTACCCGTCTGAGTGTGCCGACGGCTTGTCATAATCGCGCGCGATGGCCATTCTTGCTGCATTGAACACCCCAAGCTGTGACGCGATCCGTTAGTGGTCGCGCCGTCGGTATCTATAATCTCGATTAACTTAAGTGCTTGTTTCGTAACCAGATGTCGTTGAAAAGGCTCCTGGCACTCACAGCCCCTCTCATGGCCTGCCTCTTCGTCGGGACGGCCTCCGGAGACGCGCTTCCCTATCATGCCCGCGCGATGGCGTCGTTGGGCGTCGAATTGCCCGTGGCCGATCGCGTCCTCGTGCGCAAATCCGAACGCCGCCTCTACCTCATGCGCGGCACCGATGTGCTCCGTGCCTACCGTGTGGCGCTGGGCCTGAATCCCGGTGGCGCCAAGGAGCGCTCGGGCGACTTCCGTACTCCCGAGGGCACCTATCGCCTCACGCGCCGCAATGCGCGCAGCGATTTCTTCCTTTCCATCCAGGTCTCGTATCCGAACGATCAGGACACGAAGAACGCGCGCCGCAACGGTTGGCAGCCGGGCGGGTCGATCATGATCCACGGCCTGCCGAACGATCCGCGCCACGGACCCGACTACTACGCCAGCCAGGACTGGACCGATGGCTGCATCGCCGTCACCAATGCCGACATGGTCGAGATCTGGATGATGACGTCGGAGAATGTGCCGATCGTGATCGAGCCGTAGGCTCGTAAAGTAGCGACAGCCGTAGGCTCGTAAAGTAGCGACAGCCGTAGGCTCGTAGAGAACGACAGCCATAGGCTCGTCGCACACAACGTCGAACAGCGCTCGCCGCGCCCGGGGCAAAAAGCCCCTTCCCTCAGTCGAGTACACTCTTCACCACAAACAAGGTGACAGTGAAACGAAGAGGGCAATCTTGGAAACCAGCATCGTCATTCCCGATTTCGTGGACGCCCGCATCGGACCGCGCGGCAGCCTCGAAAACCTGTCCCAGACCGAGATCGAGAAGCTGCTCGATTCGCGCGCCGGGGGTCTGTATCCGTTGTTCCGCAAGTGCGCGCTGGCCGTGCTCAATTCCGGCAGTGAAACCGACAACGCCAAGGAAATCTTCGACCGCTACAAGGATTTCGAGGTGGAACTGGTCCGCCAGGCCTGGGGCATCAAGCTCGAGATCAAGAACGCGCCGGGCCAGGCTTTCGTCGACGGTGAGATGATCCGCGGCATGAAGGAACACGTGTTCGCGGTGTTGCGCGACGTGATCTTCATCAGCAACGAGATCATGGAGAGCGGGCGATTCGACCTCGCGAATCCCGCGGCGATCACCAACGCGGTATTCCACATCCTGCGCAACGCGCGAGTGCTCGACTACAAGTCGAAGCCGAACCTCGTGGTCTGTTGGGGCGGTCACTCGATCAGCTCGGACGAGTACAAGTACACGAAGAACGTGGGCTACGAGCTCGGTCTGCGCGGCCTCGACGTCTGCACGGGATGCGGCCCTGGCGCCATGAAGGGCCCCATGAAGGGCGCCACGATCGGCCATGCGAAACAGCGCATCGTGGGCGGCCGGTACATTGGTCTCACGGAGCCGGGGATCATCGCGGCTGAGCCGCCGAACCCGATCGTGAACCAGTTGGTGATCATGCCGGACATCGAAAAGCGCCTCGAAGCCTTCGTGCGGCTGTCGCACGGCATCGTGGTGTTTCCGGGCGGCGTGGGTACCGCCGAGGAGATCCTGTACCTGCTCGGCGTGCTCCTGGATCCGGCCAATGCCGGCCAGCCGTTGAAGGTCGTGCTCACGGGGCCGAAGAACACCGCCGACTACTTCGTCCAGATCCGCGATTTCATCGAGGCCACGCTCGGGAAGAAGGCCGCGGACCTGCTGCACGTCATCGTCGACGATCCGGCCGAGGTGGCCCGGTACATGGTCGGTGCGATGGAGCAGGTGCGGGACTTCCGCCGCAACCACAGCGATTCCTACAACTACAACTGGCTGCTGCGCATCCCGCCCGCGTTCCAGCACCCCTTCGAGGTCACGCACGAATCCATGCGCGGCCTGCGCCTGTACCGCGACCAGCCGGCGCACGAGCTGGCGGCCGATCTGCGGCGCGCCTTCTCGGGCATCGTCACGGGCAACGTCAAGGAAAACGGCGTGCGCGCGATCGAGAAGTTAGGGCCGTACGAGCTCACGGGCGACGCGAGCGTCATGAAGCTGCTCGACGACCTGCTCGCGGCGTTCGTTGCGCAGAAGCGAATGAAACTGCCGGGCAGCGCGTACCGTCCCTGCTATCGGCTCGTGGCCTGACGGCCGCATGACAATAAGCGAATAACGGTTAAATCCGGCCGCGCGGCGCGCGCGCGCCGGACATAACGAAAAAATCTCTGCGACTCACCACGCAATGCCCGCAACGGGCGGCGACCGCGTGAATCAGTTCCTGTCGTTCGGGTGCGACGTACACGTAGGCTTACGTCAACCGAAAGGGAGTACCGCATGAGTTCCTCCGATAGAAACCGCGGAAATACGGCGAATGGCACGCCACCGCCCGTGGGCACCGATGCTTACGCGGCATGGCTCGAGCGCATGCAGCGCACGCGTGGCCGCCACGCGGCGATCACCAAAAACCTGTACACCTGGTCTAGCTACAAGCATTGGGCTGACAAGGTGAAGGGTAGTTGGGAAGACGATCCGGCGCCTGGCAAGAAATAGTCGAATAAAAGACAGACGATCACTCGCACGGCGGGGATCGCGGGGAAAGCCAGCGAAGTCCTGTTCGCGGGCCTGATGAAAAAATTGAGGTGAGCTCGAAGCCGGCGCTGGCCCGCTATCGCACGACGTCGCTTCGACGGCGTAAGAGTGGGCGTCAGCCCTGAAAAAGTGCGTAGTGCGCGGCCGTGCTGTCCGTGGCGTCGATGACGGCTTCCGGCGCGGGCACCACCTGCGGCGCGGGCTGTTCCTGCAGTGGCGCCGGCTGCTCGGTGAGGACGCGCTCGGGCTCGAGCCATCCCAGCAGCGTTTCCCACTGGGCCAGGTCTTCCTTGACCGCGTAGGCCTTCATCTCGTGGATGCCGACGCCCTGTTCGGCGGCCCGCACGTAGTTCTGCGAATCGCGCACCGTCGCAACGATGGGGATTTCCAGCTTTTCCAGGAAGCGCATCAGCGCGTGGAACCTCAGCGTGTTCTTGCGGACGCGATTGGCGATGACGCCGATGCGGTTTTCCGCCCGCTTGATCTTGGCGACCAGCAGCAGGTCGGCGATGCAACGCGATGCGGCGTGGATGTCGATGTCCGAAGGCAGCACGGGCACGATGACCTTGTTCGCGTCGCGGACGAGCTCGGGCAGGGCGCGTGCTTCCACTGCGGCGGGGCTGTCCACCACGATCTTCTGCGTGCCTTCGGGCACACGCATCTGCCAGCTCATGGTGGTGCGCGAATCGCGCTCGAATGTCGCGATGCCACGGATCTCGGCCTGCGGCACCTTGCGCTTGCGCAGCCAGCGCGTCGCCGACCCCTGCGGGTCCCTGTCGATGAGCAGGGTTGAATCGCCGCGCAAAGCGAAATACGCCGCGAGATTGATCGCGAGCGTGGTCTTTCCGGAACCCCCTTTAGGGTTCAGTACGACGATGCGTTGCATGATGCTTTCCGGGGACGAAGTGCACGGTTTGTCAGAATGTGCCTTCAACGTGACGCACTCGAAAGACTAGCGATGCAGTCCGACTGGCGCAACCAAGGGGCCGGGTGACTGTGACTCCTGACACAGCGATGCGGCATGCCGCTTCCTACGATGGCCCCATGGAACGTTTTCTTCTGCTCTGGGACGAGATCGACGACTTCATGGGTACCAGCCGGTACTACGTGAAGAACACCGCGATGGCTCTCTGGACGCTGGGAAGAAAAGAGCCCGTCCGTAAGCGCTAACAGCTCCACCAGGCCCCCTCGGGGCTTGAAATCCCAAAGCGGCGCCCGCACCCTGCCGGCGCCATGAACAACCCCCAAACAAAAGAAACACTCGGCTTCCAGGCCGAAGTTCGTGAGCTGCTCAGGCTCATGATCCATTCCCTGTACAGCCACCGGGAAATCTTCCTGCGTGAGCTGATCTCGAACGCCTCCGACGCCAACGACAAGCTGCGATTCGAATCGCTGTCCAAGCCCGGGTTTCTGGCTGGCGACACCGAGCTCGCCATCTGGGTGGAAGCCGACGCGTCGAAGAAGACGCTGACGATCCGCGACAACGGCATCGGCATGAGTCGCGATGAGGCGGTCTCGCATCTGGGCACCATCGCGCGGTCGGGTACGGCAGAGTTTTTCAAGAAGCTCTCCGGCGACCAGCAGAAGGATTCGCAGCTCATCGGGCAGTTCGGCGTGGGCTTCTATTCGGCATTCATCGTCGCCGAGCGCGTGGAGGTGTTCTCGCGCCGCGCGGGACTCACCGCCGCCGAGGGCGTGCATTGGGAATCCGCCGCTGATGGCCAGTTCACCGTGGAGACCGTGGACCTGGAGAAGCGCGGTACCACCATCGTGCTGCACCTCAAGGACGACGCGAAGGAGTTTCTCGACAGCTGGCGCCTGCGCTCGCTGGTGCGACGCTATTCCGATCACATCGCCTTCCCGGTGCGCATGCCCAAGGAAGGCGAGGCCACGCTCGATTACGAAGCGGTGAACCGCGGCACGGCGCTATGGACGCGCCCGAAGGGCGACATCAAGGACGACGAGTACATCGAGTTCTATCGCAGTCTGTCGCACGACCCGGGTGATCCGTTGGTCTGGTCGCACAACCGCGTAGAGGGCAAGCGCGACTACACGAGCCTGGTCTACATCCCGGCCACGGCGCCCTATGACCTCTGGCAGCGCGACGGCGCGCGGGGTCTCAAGCTCTACGTACGGCGCGTATTCATCATGGATGACGCCGAGCAGTTCCTGCCGCTGTACCTGCGATTCGTGAAGGGTGTGCTCGATTCGGCCGACCTGCCGCTGAACGTCTCGCGAGAACTGCTGCAGGCCGACAGCGAAGTCGAAGCGATGCGCGCGGCGCTCACCAAGCGTGTCCTCGACATGCTGGCCAAGCTCGCGAAGGACGAGGCGGAGAAATACCAGGGCTTCTGGAAGGAATTCGGCGCGGTCCTCAAGGAAGGTCTCGCGGAAGATCACGGCAACCGCGACAAGCTGCTGCCCCTGCTCCGGTTTGCATCCACCAAGAACGAAGGCGATGCCGAGGACGTCTCGCTCGCCGATTACGTCGGCCGCATGCAGAGCGGCCAGGACAAGATCTACTACGTGGTGGGCGAGAGCCTTGCCGCCGCGCGCAGCCACCCGGCCATCGAAGGTCTGCGTGCGCGCAACATCGAAGTGTTGCTGTTGGGGCGGCGCATCGACGCCTGGGTCATGGACCACGTCCACGAGTTCGAAGGCAAGAAGATCAAGGACGCCACGCGCGGCGACCTCGAGCTCGGCGAACTCGCGGGCGCCGAGAAGGAGAAGGTCGAAAGCCGCATCGAAGAAAGCAGATCGCTGCTGAAGCGCGTCAAGGACGCGTTGGGCGAACGGGTTTCGGAAGTGCGTGTGAGCACGCGACTCAAGGATTCGCCGGCGGTGCTGGTCGCGGAGGAGCACGACATCTCCGCGCCGCTGCGCCGCGTGCTCGAGGCCGCGGGTCAGTCCGCGCCGTCCGGCAGGCCGGTGCTGGAGATCAACGTCGACCACCACATCGTGAAGTACCTGGACCAGCGGTCGGATTCGGGCGAGTTCGGCGAGCTGGCGCTGCTGATCCACGAGCAGGCGATGCTGGCCGAAGGCGCGCAGCTGCCAGACCCGGGCGCGTTCGTGCAGCGCCTGAACCGGCTGTGGACACGCCTTAGCTAGTGCAATAATCCCGGTCCCGCCAGACCGGAGTATCGCGATGAAGACTCGGTTGTTGTTTGCCGCCGCCCTGGGTTTGTTCCTCGCCGCTTGCGGCAGGAACGAAAAGCCTGCGGAGGCGCCGGCGACCGAGTCTCCGCCCGCGACCGCTACCGGGTCGGCGCCCACTGAAACGACACCTCCCACCACGGACACAGGAGCTCCCGCCGTGCCACTGCAGAAAACCGACCTGGCGCCGGGCGCCGGCGCGGAGATCAAATCCGGACAGACCGCGCTGGTGCACTACACCGGCTGGCTCTATGACACCGCCGCCCCAGAGAACAAAGGCACGAAGTTCGACAGTTCCGTCGATCGCAACGAGCCGTTCGAATTCCCGGTGGGCGCGGGCATGGTCATCAAGGGCTGGGACGAGGGCGTGGTCGGCATGAAGGTCGGCGGCAAGCGCCGGCTCGTGATCCCGCCGGAGATGGGCTATGGCGCGCGCGGCGCCGGTGGCGTGATTCCGCCGGGCGCGACGCTGGTCTTCGACGTCGAACTAGTCGAAATACGTTGATGAAACGCCGGCTGACGGCCTCCGGCCCGATGTCGACGGCGCCGACGCGGTCGCCCCGCGCGCTGGCGACCATGCTCGTGGCGGCCGCCCTCGCAGGTGGTGGGGCGCATGCCGCCACGCTGATCCACGCGGGCCGTGTCATCGATGGCGTCAGCGACAAGGTGGCGACCAACCAGACCGTCGTGGTCGACGGTGGCAAGATCACCGCCATCGAGAATGGCTTCCGCAATCCGGCGGCCGGCGATCGCGTCATCGATCTCAGGAACGGCACGCTGCTGCCGGGCCTGTTCGACATGCACGTCCACCTCACCAGCGAGTACAGCAAGAGCTCGGAGATCGACGAGTTCAAGAAGAACGAGGCCGACGTCGCCATCGACGGCGTGGTCCATGCCAGCCGAACCTTGTTAGCCGGGTTCACCACGGTGCGCGATCTCGGCGACGAGTACCTGGCTTCCATCGCGTTGCGCAACGCCATCAATGCCGGCAGGGTGCCGGGGCCGCGCATCATCGCGGCGGGCAAGGCCATTGCGACCACCGGGGGCCATGCGGACCCGACCAATGGTTGGGCACACCGGTTCCAGCACGATCCGGGCGCCGACGAAGGGGTCGTGAACAGCGCCGATGACGCGCGCAAGGCCGTGCGCCAGCGCTACAAGGATGGCTCGGACACCATCAAGATCACCGCCACCGGCGGCGTACTGTCGATCGCGAAGAATGGCGCGAACCCGCAATTCACCGAAGAAGAAGTTCGCGCCGTGGTTGCGACCGCGCGCGATTACGGCTTCAAGGTGGCGGCCCATGCGCATGGTGCGGAAGGCATCAAGCGCGCGGTACGCGGCGGCGTGGACACCATCGAGCACGGCACATTCATGGACGACGAAGCCATCAAGCTCATGAAGGAGCACGGCACGTATTACGTCCCCACGATCAGCGCCGGCAACTGGGTGTACCAGATGGCGCAGGATCCGGAGTTCTTCCCCGCCGTGGTGCGTCCCAAGGCGCTGGCCGTGGGTCCGCAGATCCAGAATACTTTCGCCAAGGCGTACAAAACCGGCGTGAAGATCATGTTCGGCACCGACACTGGCGTGAGCCGGCACGGCGACAACGCGAAGGAGTTCAAGCTCATGGTCGACGGCGGCATGCCGCCGATGGAGGCCCTCAAGGACGCGACCAGCGTTCCTGCGAAGTTCCTCGGCCTCGACGACAAGGTGGGCAGCATCGCCGTGGGCAAGCTCGGCGAACTCGTGGGCGTGCCGGGCAATCCGCTCGATGACATCACGGTGATGGAGCACGCCTCGTTCGTCATGAAGGACGACAAGGTCTACAAGGCGCCCTGATGCAGCGCGAGGTGCTCACGCTTGCCGGCCCATCGGGCCAGGTCGAGGCTCGCCTCGAATTGTCGGATGCGCTCGACAGCCCGAAGTTTTTCGGTGTGGCCTGCCACCCGCATTCGCTCAAGGGCGGCACGATGGACAACAAGGTGACGCACACGCTGGCGCGCGCCATGGTCGAGTCCGGCGCGCCGGCATTCCGTTTCAATTTCCGTGGTGTTGGCGCCAGCGCCGGGACCTTCGACTTCGGACGCGGGGAGGTGGATGACCTGGCGGCGGTGGTCGAAGAGGGGCGCCGTCGATTCCCCGGCGCCGCCCTGTGGTTAGGCGGGTTCTCGTTCGGGGGCTTCGTGTCACTGCGGGCCGCGCCGCGCGTCTCGCCCGCGAGGCTGATCGCCATCGCGCCACCGGTGGTGGGCTACGAGCTCGGTGATGTCGATGGCCCACAGTGCGAATGGATGCTCGCGCAAGGCGATGCCGACGATGTCGTGCCGCCGGAGGCCGTGCTTTCGTGGGCGGCGAAGCAGGCGAACAAGCCGCGCCTCCAGGTGCTCGCGGGTGCCGGGCATTTCTTCCACGGCCGTCTTCACGAGCTCAAACCCCTGCTCCTGGACTTCCTGCGCGGCTGAAGGGCCAGAAGCACAAAAGCCCCGGCGCCGGCAGGCGCAGGGGCTTCTGAGTGCTTCGCGCGTCGTGGACTTCGCGAAACGGGCGCTTAATCGACCTTAATCAATTAACGAAGGCCTTGAGGCTCTTCAGGGGCAGCACGCGGACCTTCTTGGAGGCCGGCTTCGCCTTGAAAACCATCTTTTCCTTCGTGAAGGGGTTGATGCCTTCGCGCGCCTTCGTGGCGGGCTTCTTCACGACCTTCATCTTGAGCAGGCCGGGCAGCGTGAACAGACCGCCACCGCGCAGGCTCTTCTTGATCTGGGTGTTGAGCGACTCGAACACCGCAGCCACTTGCTTGCGGGACAGCTCGGCGTCCTTGCAGATCTGAGCCACGATTTCCGACTTCGTCGGTGCGCCACCTTTCTTTGCCATTACTCGACTCCTCGTAAAAGTGCAGCGGAAAAAATGTTCGGCTGCGAATGTTTCGGCGCGCAACATATCACACGCACATCGCTGCGCAAGCCTTTTTCGCAATGTGGGTACGCGCAAATGCCTTGTTTTCTAGGGTCGCGCGCACACGTCACCAACGGTGAAGGTCTGTCGCATGATTGCGTCGCGAGAAATTTTTGCGCGGCGACTGTACGAATCTTCGCCATCCACGCGCTCGAATGACGCGTTAAACGCGCGCATCGCGTCTGCGATGCGACGTCGCAACTGTCTCTTAAGTGGTTGTAACTAACCGAGATGCAACAGGCGCAACAGTACGCCGAGCGCGAGCAACGCCCACAGCGCCGACAGATCGAGCGCGCCGATCGGCGGAATCAGCCGGCGAAAAGGCCGTAAAACCGGTTCGCAGATCGTGCCGAGCACCGCCATCGCGGGGTTGTAACCCGCGGGTACCACCCAGGAGAGCAGTGCGTAGATGAAGATCGCGCCCATGAAGAACACGATGAACGCGCGCACCAGGAACAACACGGTGCGCACCAGCCAGGTGATCGGGTCTAACACCGTCGGCGGCAGACCGTCGATGAGCTCGAGTGCACCCACAGTGATCGCGGCCACGAGGATGATGGCGAGCACCGAGGCACTATCCACCTTTCCCACGGGCGGGAGGATCTTGCGCAGTGGCATGATGATGGGATTTGTCGCGACGAGAATCGCGTGCGCAACGGGATTGCGGAAGTCCGCCCGCGTGAGCTGCATGACGAAGCGCAGGATCAGTACATACAGGTACAGCGAAAGCAGGGAATCGACGAGGAAATACAGGGCATTGTTCATTTGCGCGCTTTGTCTCCGAAGGCCTGGGCCATCTCGCGGCCACGTTCCGCTGCGGCAGTGACGGCGGCCGCGACGATACCACGCAGGTTCGCGCCATCGAATGCGCGTACTGCGGCCTCGGTAGTCCCGCCCTTCGACGTGACCTCCGCACGCAACCGCGCGAGATCGCCGTCGCTGGCACGCGCCATGAGCCCCGAGCCATAGAGCGTCTGGATGGACAGTTCGAGCGCGCTGGCGCGATCCAGACCCAGATTCACGGCCGCGTCCGTCATGAGCTCCGCGAGCAGGAAGAAGTAGGCGGGGCCGCTGCCGGACAATGCCGTTACCACGTTGATGTGGTCCTCATCCTTCACCCACACCGTGGTACCGACCGCGCCCAGCACCTGCGCCGCGAGCACGCGCAGTTCATCGCGCAGGTCTCCCGGCGCGAACATGGCCGTGGCGCCGGCGCTGTTCAACGCCGGGCGATTCGGCATCGCGCGCACCACGGGCACGCCGGCGCCGCACCAGTTCTCGATGTCCGCGACACGGATGCCCGCGGCAATGGACAGCACCAGTGGCGGGCGCCGTGCGAATACATCGGCCAGGGGCTGCACAGTTCCAGCCATATCCTGAGGTTTCACCGCGAGCACGACCACGTCCGCGCCCTGCACGGCTTCGCGGTTGTCGGCGGTGACGAGCACGCCCAGCTCATCCGCGAGCTGGATGCGTCGCGCCTGGTGCGCTTCGCCTACGCTGATTTTCTGGGCGGGCAGGCCCCGCGCGATCAGTCCGCGGATCAGAGCACCGCCCATGTTGCCGCCGCCGATGAAAGCCGCCGTGATGTTCATGTGTCCCGATTCTATTGGCTGCGAGGTCCGAAGATGGCGGTGCCAATGCGCACGATGGTCGCGCCTTCGGCAATCGCCGCCGTGAAATCGGCGCTGGTGCCCATGGAGAGTGTGTCCAGGCCCAACCCATGCTCATTCAGATAATCGAAGAGCTGCCGAGCCTCGCGGAACCAGGCGCGCTGCCGGTCCACGTCGGCCTCGGCGGGTGGCATGCACATGAGGCCGCGCAGCTTGAGCCCCGGAAGTTCGCGCACCGCCCTGGCCAGCGAGGGCATTTCGATCGCGGGGACGCCGCCCTTGCTCTCTTCTCCGCCCACGTTGAGCTGCAGGCAGACATTGAGCGGCGCCGCGTGAAACGGCCGCTGCGCCGACAGCCGCTCGGCGATCTTCAGGCGATCGACGCCGTGCACCCACTGGAAATTCTCGGCCACGGCCCGGGTCTTGTTAGCCTGGAGCTTGCCGATGAAATGCCACGTGAGCTCGCGGCCGGTCAGAGCCTGCAACTTGGGCAGGGCTTCCTGCAGGAAATTCTCGCCGAAATGCTCGGCCCCCGCGCTTGCCGCGGCATCGATTGCTGCGGCGCTCTGGCCCTTGGAAACGGCCAGAAGCGTGACCGAGTCGACACTTCGACCCGAGGACCGACACGCCTCGGAGATGGTGTCCAGAGTGGTCCTGACGCTCTCAGAGTAATTCTGCGGACGGGATAACATATTGATCACTGATACCCGGGTCTATACTCAACGGCGCTTTTCAAGGGACACCGCATGGCCGTCGACGTCGCCCAGCTCCTCGCTTTCGCCGTAAAGAATAACGCCTCGGACTTGCACCT
>DATLDQ010000093.1:0-106254 GCA_035525785.1 Steroidobacteraceae bacterium
GGACATGTCGGCCTTGGCGGGATAGCCGGCCGCGAGCAAGGCGTCCTTGAGCTTCGCGGTGACGCCGTCCTGTGCCTTCTTGTACTCGGCATTGGAAAGTTTGCCCCCCGGCACCTCAGGCAGCAGGGCCTGGATCGTGACGGGCGCGTCGCCGATCTTCACCTGCGCGCTGGGGCTGGGCGGGGACTCCTCGTTCGAATAAGAAACACCCATGCGTGACAGCGCGCCTTTCGCCAGGTCACAGGCGCTGGTGTACTGCTTCTTGCCCACGGGATCGAACTGGAAGCTGCACTCATCCGGGTTCGCGACCACGCTGACGGGCGCCGTTTGAACGGCGTGATCGAGCGCCGGGTTCGCGAAGTGCGTGATGGCCTTGAAGATGGGGAAATACGTGAGCGCCGCCAGCAAACAACCCGCGAGCACGATCTTCTTGCGGCCGATCCGGTCCGACAGCGACCCGAACACCACGAAGAACGGCGTGGCGATGAGCAGTGCGGCCGCCATCACGAGCTGCGCGCTCGTCGAATCGACCTGCAGCGTCTTCTCGAGGAACAGCAACGCGTAGAACTGGCCGCCGTACCACACCACCGCCTGGCCGGCCGTCGCGCCTAACAAGGCGAGAATGACGATCTTGAGATTCGCCCACTGGCCGAACGACTCCGACAGCGGCGCCTTCGACAGCTTGCCCGAGGCCTTGATCTCCTGGAACACCGGCGATTCCTGCAATTGCATGCGGATGTACACGGAGATCGCGAGCAGCGCGATCGACAGCAGGAATGGCAGGCGCCAGCCCCAGGCATCGAACTGTTCGGGGGTCATCGCCGCGCGGCACGCGAGAATGACGAGCAGCGAGAGGAAGAAGCCCAGCGTGGCCGTGGTCTGGATCCAGCTCGTGTACAGGCCGCGCCGGCCTTCCGGCGCGTGTTCGGCTATGTAGGTGGCCGCCCCGCCGTACTGGCCGCCGAGCGCGAGGCCCTGCAGCAGCCGCAGCAGGATGAAGATGATCGGCGCGGCGACGCCGGCCGTCTCGTAGGTCGGCAGGACACCGACGAGCGCGGTCGACGCGCCCATGATCACGATCGTGACGAGGAAGGTGTATTTGCGACCGACGAGGTCGCCGAGCCGGCCGAAGACGAGAGCGCCGAACGGCCGGACGAAGAAGCCGGCCGCGAACACCAGCAGCGCGAACAGGAACGCCGTGGTGTCGTTCATGCCCGAGAAGAACTTCTTGGTGATGATCGTGACGAGCGAGCCGTACAGGTAGAAGTCGTACCACTCGAACACCGTGCCGAGCGAAGACGCGAAGATGACGCGCCGGTGCGCGGTGTCGATGCCTTTTTGTCCTGTCACGAGCCCCCCTGATCTTTTCGATTGTTGTGGCGCTTACGATACTTGAAGCATTCGAAAATCGCCGCATTTCCCCGGGTCCGCGGCGCGCCCGCCCGCAATCCCACACAGCCCTCTTGACGCGGTCGGTACAATGACCGATCCGCGCCTGCATCGAACGCTCGCTACACCATGGACAAGCTCGTCACCTCCGCCAAACCCCTGCCCGCCGCGAAGAAGGCGGCGGCGGATCAGTACGCCTGCATCGCCGTGCATGGCGCGCGTCAGAACAACCTGAAAAATCTCGACATCGAGATCCCGCTGCACGAGCTCGTGGTCGTGACGGGCGTGTCCGGCTCGGGCAAGTCGTCGTTGGTGTTCGATACTTTGTATGCCGAAGGTCAGCGCCGTTACGTCGAGACCTTCTCGCCTTATGCGCGGCAATTCCTCGACCGCATGGACAAGCCGGCCGTGGACCGCGTGGACGGCATCCCTCCCGCGATCGCCATCGATCAGACCAACCCGGTGCGCACATCGCGCTCGACGGTCGGCACGATGACCGAGCTCAACGATCACCTGAAGCTGCTGTTTGCCCGCGCCGCACAGCTCTATTGCCGGCAATGCGGCAAGCCCGTGCGCCGCGATTCCGCCTCCAGCATGTACGAAGATGCGATGCAGCGCGCGGCCGCGGGCGGCGATCCGCGCGTGTACATCTGCTTCCCGGTGGACGTGCCGAAGAACTTCAAGGAAGCCGAAGTCCGCAAGATGCTCGAGGGCCAGGGTTACACGCGCGTGCACGAGCGGGTGGGCAATTGTCTCGAGGTGGTGCAGGACCGCCTGCGGCTGGTCAACGCCGAGCGTGCGCGCGTCATGGAATCGCTCGAGACCGCGCTGCGCATGGGGCGCGGCCGGGTGTCGCTGCACGTCGTCGACGACACGCCTGCGTCCGCGGAAGACGGGCCGAAATCGGTAGATAGATGGAAGTATTCCACCGACCTGCACTGCGCCGATTGCGACATCCACTATCGCGACCCGGTGCCCTCGCTGTTCTCGTTCAATTCGCCCGTGGGGGCGTGCGAGACCTGCCGCGGCTTCGGCCGCATCATCGGCATCGATTACGGGCTCGTGGTGCCCGATGAAACGAAGACGCTGTCCGGCGGCGCCGTCAAACCCTGGCAGACGAAGTCGTACAAGGAATGCCAGGACGACCTGGTGAAGTTCGCGAAGAAGCGCGACATCCCGCTCGACACGCCCTGGTACCAGCTCAACGACGACCAGCGGAAGTGGGTCATCGAGGGCGAGGGCAAGTGGGAGAAGAAGGTCTGGTACGGCGCGAAGAGATTCTTCGAGTGGCTGGAGACCAAGGCCTACAAGATGCACGTGCGCGTGCTGCTGTCGCGCTACCGCGCCTACACGCCGTGCACCGCCTGCAGCGGCTCGCGGCTCAAGCCCGAGGCTTTGCTGTGGAAGATAGAAGGGCGCAACGTACACGACCTGGTGCTGCTGTCGCTCGACAAATGCCGGAGATTCTTCGAGGAGCTCAAGCTGCCCGCGCCGCTCGACGAAGCCGCGGACCTGCTGCTGCGCGAGGTGCGCGCGCGCTTCGCGTACCTGTGCGAGGTGGGGCTGGGGTATCTCACGCTCGACCGTCAGTCGCGCACCTTGTCGGGGGGCGAGGTCCAGCGCATCAATCTCACTACCGCGCTCGGCACGTCGCTGGTGAACACGCTGTTCGTGCTGGATGAGCCATCCATCGGCCTGCATCCGCGCGACATGCAGCGCGTGACGCAGGTGATGCATCGCCTGCGCGACGCGGGCAACTCGCTGGTGGTGGTGGAACACGATCCACAGATCATGCTGGCCGCGGACCGTCTGCTCGACATGGGGCCGGGCGCGGGCGAGCGCGGCGGCGAGATCGTCGCGTTCGACACGCCCGAGGCGGTCCGCGCGAATCCGCGTTCGCTGACCGGCCAGTATCTGTCGGGAGCCCGACAGGTCGCGCCACGCGCGGCGCCGGTGAAGCCCGTGGAGAACGAGCCGCCCCAGGCCCGCATGGTGCCATCGCAGAAGGCCATCAAGCTGCGCGGCGTCACGCAGCACAATCTCAAGAACATCGACGTGGAATTCCCGCTGCGGCGGCTGGTGTGCATCACCGGTGTCAGCGGCTCGGGCAAGTCCACGCTGATCGAAGACGTGCTGTACAAGGCCATGCGCAAGGCGCTGGGTCAGCCCAGCGAGATGCCGGGCGCTTACGACCGGCTCGAAGGGGCGGACCTGGTCGACGACGTGGTCATGGTCGACCAGAGCTCCATCGGCCGAACTACCCGCTCCAACCCGGCGAGCTACGTCGGCGCTTTCGACGTGGTGCGCGAGCTGTTCTCGAGCGAAGCGACCGCCCGGTCGCGCGGCTACACGGCCGGCACCTTCTCGTTCAACTCGGGTACGGGCCGTTGCCCGACGTGCACCGGCAACGGCTTCGAGCACGTGGAGATGCAGTTCCTGTCCGATGTGTACCTGCGTTGCCCCGACTGCGATGGCAAGCGCTATCGCGCCGAGACGCTCGAAATCCGCCGTGAAGGCGCGGACGGCACCCGCAAGAACATCGCCGACGTGCTCGACATGACGGTCACCGAGGCATTGTCGTTCTTCAAGGACAAGTCCGCGGTGCATGCGCGCCTGCAGCCACTCGTGGACGTGGGCCTCGAGTACGTGAAGCTGGGGCAGCCCGTGCCCACGCTCTCGGGTGGCGAGGCGCAGCGCCTCAAGCTCGCCGGGCATCTGGCCGAGGCTGCCGTCGACGACACGCCCTCGGTGCGCGGCAAGCTGTTCCTGTTCGACGAGCCCACCACCGGCCTGCACTTCGACGACGTCGCCAAGCTGCTGCGGGCATTCCGCAAGCTGCTCAAGATCGGTCACTCGCTGCTGGTGATCGAGCACAACCTCGACGTCATGCGCGCGGCCGACTGGCTCATCGACCTCGGCCCCGAAGGTGGTGACGGCGGCGGCCAGCTGGTGATCGCCGGTACGCCCGCGCAGGTCGAGGCCCATCCGACGTCGCACACCGGCAAGGCCCTGCGCGAATACCTGGTGCCGGAAAAGGGGACAGATCTATTTTTCGCCCCTCGCGTCGCCGAACCCGCCGCCACCCCTGTGGCGAAAAATAGATCTGTCCCCTTTTCCAATTCCATCACCATCCACCACGCGCGCGAGCACAACCTGCAGAACATCGACGTGGAGATCCCGCGCGGGGGCTTCACGGTGGTCACGGGCGTGTCGGGCTCGGGCAAGTCGACGCTCGCGTTCGACATCATCTTCAACGAAGGCCAGCGCCGCTATCTCGAATCGTTGAACGCCTACGCGCGGCAGTTCGTGCAGCCGGCGGCGCGTCCGGACGTCGACGCCATCTACGGCATCCCGCCCACCGTGGCCATCGAGCAGCGCACCAGCCGCGGGGGACGCAAGTCCACGGTGGCGACCCTCACCGAGATCTATCACTTCCTTCGGCTGCTCTATCAGAAGCTCGGCACGCAGTTCTGCCCGAACTGCGACGTGCCGATCGAGCCGCAGACCGCCGCGTCGATCGCGGAGCGCCTGCTCAAGCAGCACAAGGGCGGCCGCATCACCTTGCTGGCGCCGCTGGTCGTGGCACGCAAGGGTTACTACACCGAGCTCGCCAAGTGGGCCAACGCGCGCGGCTACAAGCAACTGCGCGTCGACGGCGAGATGCTGACCACCTACCAGTGGCCGCGCCTGAACCGCTTCAAGGAGCACACCATCGAGCTGCCCGTCGCCACCATGACGGTGCAGAAGGACAGCGCCGATTCTCTCGAGCGCAATCTCATCAAGGCGCTGGATCTCGGCAAGGGCCTGGTCCACGTGCTCGACCCCGACGCGAAGAAACCCAAGGTGCAGGTGTTCAGCATCAAGCGTGCCTGCCCGAACTGCGGCACCAGCTTCGCCGAGCTCGACCCGCGGCTGTTCTCGTTCAACAGCAAGCACGGCTGGTGCGAGGATTGTTTCGGCACGGGCATGCAGCTCGAGGATTTCGACGAGGAACAGAGCGGCGAGGAGCGCGCCTGGGAGGACGCCGAAGGTGCCGACCTCGCCTGCGAGACCTGCGCAGGCCAGCGCCTGAACCCCGTGGCGCTGCACGTGAAGTTCCGCGACCAGAACATCGCCGAGCTCACGCAGCGCGCCATCGACGACACCGTCGATTTCATCGCGAACCTCAAGCTCAGCAAGCGCGAGGCCGAGATCGCGCGCGACCTCATGGCCGAGATCAAGGCGCGCCTGTCGTTCCTGCAGCGCGTCGGCCTCGGCTATCTACCGCTCGACCGTTCGGCGCCCACGCTCTCGGGCGGCGAGGCGCAGCGCATCCGGCTGGCCGCCCAGCTCGGCTCGAACCTGCAGGGCGTCTGCTACGTGCTCGACGAGCCCACCATCGGCCTGCATCCGCGCGACAACAAGGTGCTGCTCGATGCGCTGTCCGAACTGGCCAAGCATCGCAACACGCTGGTGGTCGTCGAACACGACGAGGACACGATCCGCCGCGCGGATCACGTGATCGATCTCGGCCCCGGCGCGGGCGTGCGCGGCGGCCGCGTGGTCGCCGCCGGCAACGTGCGCGAGCTCATGAACAACCCGGCGTCGATCACCGGGCGTTTCCTCGCGAAGCCGCTCGCGCACGACCTCGAGCCCAAGCGTCCCACGCCACCGAAAGCGCCACGCCTGCAGCTCGAAGCGGTCGAGCTGCACAACGTGCGCAAGGAAGACATCGACATTCCGGTCGGCAGGCTGGTGGTTGTGACCGGCGTATCCGGGTCGGGAAAATCGACCGTCGCGCGCGACGTGCTCTATGCCAATCTCAAGCAGATCGTCGGTGCGAAGAGAGGCGCCAAACTACCGGAGCTGCGCGGCGTCGGCGCGGTGCACGGCGTCGAACAGATCGACCGCGTGCTCGAGGTGGACCAGACGCCCATCGGCAAGACGCCCCGCTCCTGCCCGGCCACCTACATCGGCTTCTGGGACGACATCCGCAAGATCTTCGCCAACACCACGGAAGCGAAGATCGCCGGCTATACCACCAGCCGCTTCAGCTTCAACACCTCGGGTGGACGCTGCGAGGCCTGCGAAGGCCAGGGCATGCAGACCATCGAGATGAACTTCCTGCCGGACGTGAAAGTGCCCTGCGACGTGTGCCGCCGCCAACGCTTCAACCCGGAGACGCTGAGCATCCTGTGGCGCGGCAAGTCCATCGGCGACCTGCTGAACATGAACATCGACGACGCGGTGGAGTTCTTCGCGGCGCATTCGTCGATCCACCATGCGCTGCGACTGCTGCAAGACGTGGGCCTCGGCTATCTCACGCTCGGGCAGCCCTCGCCCACGCTCTCGGGTGGTGAGGCGCAACGCATCAAGCTCGTGACCGAACTCGCAAAGGTACGCGGCGAGGAGCGTCGCGGCCCACGACAGAAAGCACCCCACACACTGTACGTACTGGATGAACCCACCGTGGGCCTGCACATGGCCGATGTCGAAAAGCTGATTCACGTGCTGCATCGCCTGGTGGACGCGGGCAATTCCGTCGTGGTGGTCGAGCACAACCTCGACGTCATGGCCGAGGCCGACTGGATCATCGACATGGGGCCGGAAGCCGGCGCCGCCGGTGGCCGGGTCGTCGCCTGCGGACCGCCCAAGGCGGTGATGAAGGTGGCTGCCTCGCGCACGGGCGTGTGCCTCAAGGAGTTCGTCGCGGCCCGGTAGCTAGTGCGCGCTGATCTGCGCGAGATACTCCCAGCCGGGCTTCGAGGCCTCGTGCTGGCCGAACGCGGCGATCCACCGCGCGTGCAGGACCGGGTCGCCCACGCCTTCGTCCTGGCAGATTTTCGCGTAGCGGGCGGCCAGGCTGCGCGCCTCGGGGTCGGCAGGCTGTTTGTCGAGGCCGCGCAGGCGCATCGCTTCGGTGACGACGGGTATGAGGAGCTTGGTCGAGCGCGACGCCATGCGCGCGTCATGGATGAACTTCTCGAGCCGTGCCGCATCTTCGGCGCTGTCCGGCGACGCGGTGCGCGCCATGAGCTTGCCCCCGAGGATGAACCATGCGCGCGTCACCTCCGGGTTCCACTCGAGCTGTTCGAGCTGGCGCTGACGCAGATTGCTCTTGAGCCAGAGCGCGAACGAGCGATCCATCACTTCCTGCACGGCCTCGGAATCCGGCGTGGCGCCGCGTTTCATCAGCGCGTGGAAATCCTGCATGATCGCGCGATATGCCGTGGTCTCTTCGCTCTCGAAGACTTCCTTCGGATGGCGCTTGGCCCAGTAGGTAAGCCACTCGCGCTCCTGCTCGGGCGTGATGTGCTGGTTGATGAGCTCGCGGACGATGGCCTGCATGTTGCTCACTTCGGTGCTCCTCATTAATTCGCAGAGTTCGTTGATGGAAAGGTTGGCGCGGGACTTCAGCCGCGCGGTCGCCGACTGGATCAGCGCGATCGTGCGGTCCGCGGCCATCCTCCTCGCGGACCAGTTCCGCAGCTGCAGATCGAGCACCTGCACCAGCGCCGGCGGCGAGGATCCGAATGCCTTGCGGACCTCGCGCAGCGACAGGCCGAAGCCCTTGAGCGCGACGATGGTGTTCAGGCGGATGAGCTCGTCGGGGCCGTAAAGACGCCAGCCCTTGGCCGAGCGCGCGGGTTTCAGCAGCCCGGCGCGTTCGTAGACGCGCAGCGCGCGGACGGTGAGCCCGGTGCGCCGCGCGCAATCGGCGGCGGAAAGGCCCGTGACCGCCGACATTTTCGCGGCGGGCCGCGAATTCCCGGGCGTCACTTTGGTTTTCTTCGACTTCGGCATCGGGCGCAGCCTAGGGTATGACGCAAGGTCCGGGTCAAGCCTAGAATCGTCTCCCATGGGTCACGGCCTCTCCTGCTGGAAATGCGGCGCTTCGCTGGAAGCGCTCAGCATGCCGTTGCGGCGCCTCGACGCCTGCAAGGCCTGCAACAACGAGTTGCATGTGTGCCGACTCTGCGTCGAATACGACACGCACGTCGCCAAGCACTGCCGCGAGCCGACGGCCGAGGAAGTACGCGACAAGACCAAGGCGAACTTCTGCGATCACTTCAAGCCGAAGCCGGGCGCGTATGTCGCGCCCACCGGCGAAGCGGACGCCGCGAAGGCGGCGCTCGAAGCGCTGTTCGGAAGGAAATGATCGCGCTCATTCGCAGAGGGAAGCCGTCATGAAGACATTCGCCTGGATCGTCGCACTCACCATATCCACCGCCGCGTTCGCCGCGGACCCGCCACTCACACCCGCCGGGCAGGTCGTGCTCATGAAGCGCGGCGTGAACATCGTCGGCTACGACCCGCTCTGGCAAGACCCTGCACGCGCGCGTTTCAAGCCGCGCCACCTGAAGATCATCAAGGACGGCGGCTTCGACAATGTGCGCATCAACCTCTACGGCTTCCGCCCGATGAACGGGCAGATGGAACTGCCCGCGAGCTGGTTCGAGATCCTGGATGGACTGGTCGACGAAGCCACCCGACAAGGTTTGCACGTCATCCTCGACGAGCACGACTACGAGCACTGCGGCAAGGACGCCGACAGCTGTCGCAAGTACGTGCTGGCGTTCTGGACGCAGGTCGGCGAGCACTACCGGAATGCGCCGCGCAACGTGCTGTTCGAGCTGCTCAACGAGCCCAGCCAGGCGATGGACGCGCACTGGAACCAACTACTGGTCGATGCGCTGGCCGTGGTCCGCAAGACCAACCCCACGCGCAACGTGCTCATCGGCCCGGCGTTCTGGAACAACATCTCGTGGCTTCCCAAGCTCGAACTTCCGGCCGCGGACCGCCACATCATCGTCTCGGTGCACTACTACGAACCGCATCCCTTCACGCACCAGGGCGCGAGCTGGTCGCCGGGCACCGTCAACCTCTCCGGCATCCATTGGGGCTCGGCCGCCGACTACGCCAAGATCGAGCGCGACTTCGACGTGGCGCAGGCCTGGGCGAAGAAGGAAAACCGCCCCATCTATCTCGGCGAGTTCGGCGCGTATGACAAGGCGCCGCAGGAAGACCGCATCAAGTACACGGCCGCCGTGGCGCGCGCTGCGGAGAAACGCGGTTGGGCGTTCGGTTACTGGCAGTTCGACAGCAACTTCATCGCCTACGACATCGACAAGGATGCGTGGAACGAGCCCATCTACCGCGCACTGGTCCCGAGATAGGGTTTCATCTCCCGACAGAAACCGACAACCCGGTCGCCTATCCCCAATGAGATAGAGCGCCTGCCACCGCCGGGCGATGCCGGGCACCCGCGTCCCTACCTAATCTGACCCCCTGCCACGACGGCAGGGAGAGTCAGATGACCATCAAGCAATTCAGCAGACCCGCCATCCTCGTCATCGCCACCGCCGCCATCGGCATTGGCCTCGCCGTGTGGAAAGGCGTGTCGATCGCGAACACCAACGCCGCCGCGACCAACCATCCCGAGCCCCTGGAAGTGATCTCGGCGGCTACGGCCGAAACACGCGAACACCTGCGCACCACCACGTCCATCGGCACGGTGGTGGCACTGCGCTCGATCACCGTGCGCAACGAGCTGCCCGGCACGGTGCGCTACACCCATCTCAATCCCGGCGACGTGGTCAACGAAGGCACCGTACTCGTGGGACTCGACGTCTCGGTGGAGACCGCGGAACTGCAGGCCCAGCAAGCGCAGCTCAAGCTCGCGGAGACGCAGCTCGCGCGCATGCAGCGCATGGTCGACAAGAAGGCCGCGGCCGAGCAGGAGCTCGACACCGCGCACGCGCAATACGACGTGGCCGCGGCACAGATTGCGCGCACCAGGGCCGTGATCGGCCGCAAGACCATCCGCGCGCCGTTCCGCGCGCGCGTCGGCATCTCCGACGTGCACGAGGGCCAGTACCTCAACGAGGGCTCGGAGCTGACGACGCTGCAAGGCGTCGCCGATTCGGCATATGTGGATTTCACCGTGGCCCAGCAGGTCGCGGCCGCGCTGCGCAAGGGCGCGCATGTGAACGTCTACACCACCGAGTCCGCGGAGCCGATCAAGGCCCAGGTTCTCGCGCTCGATTCGCGCGTCGACCCGACCACGCGCAATGCCGTGGTCCGCGCCCGCATCGCCGACGCGGGCAATTCGCCGGCGCCCGGCGCCTCGGTGCGCGTGGAAGTGCCGGTGGGCGACGCGCGCACCGTGGTTGCCATTCCGGCGAGCGCGCTGCGCAAGGGCCCGGGTGGCGACCACGTATTCGTGCTGTTCGATGACCACGGCAAGACGCGCGTGAAGATGCGCCAGGTGACCGTGGATGCGATGCAGGGCGACCAGGTGGTGATCTCGCAGGGCCTCGAAGCCGGCGAGCGCGTCGCGGCGTCGGGCGCGTTCAAGCTGCGTGAGTCGGCGCTCGTCGCTCTTGCCAATCCTTCCGCGCAACCTGCCTCGGCCGCCAGCGCCGGTGGCAAGTAAGCCAACAGATTCCAGGGAGCCGCCATGAAGGCCTTCACCGACGTTTTCATCAAGCACCCGGTCCTCGCGATCGTCGTCAACCTCATCATCGTGCTGGTGGGTGTGCGAGCGCTCACCCAGCTGCCGGTGCAGCAGTTTCCGGACGTGCAGTCGTCGTCCGTGATCATCACCACGGTCTACACCGGCGCGAGCGCCGAGACCGTGCGTGGCTTCCTGACTACTCCCATCGAACGCGTGGTTTCGGCCATCAGCGGCGTGGACTACATCGAGTCGCAGAGCCGCGCGGGCGTGAGCACCGTGACCGTACGCCTCAAGCTCAACCACGACAGCACCAGGGCCCTCGCCGAGGTGACGGCGCGGCTGCAGCAGGTGCGCTCCGAACTACCCGCGCAGGCCGAACCACCCGTGGTGGACATCCAGCGGGCGGATCGCCCGTACGCCACGTTCTACCTGGGCTTCACGTCCAGCGAGCGCAACGTGCCGCAAGTGACCGACTGGCTGTCGCGCACCCTGCAGCCGCAGCTATCGACTCTCCCGGGCGTACAGCGCATCAGCTTCGAAGGCAGCCAGGCGCTCGCCATGCGCATCTGGATCGACCCGGTGCGCCTCGCCGAACGCAATCTCTCGCCGGGCGACGTGCAGGTCGCGCTCCAGCGCAACAACTTCCTGGCCGCGGTGGGCCAAACCAAGGGCAACCTGGTGCAGATCAACCTGCTGGCGAACACCGACCTGCGCGCCGCCGAGGAATTCCAGAACCTCATCGTCGCCGAGCGCGATGGCGCCATCGTGCGACTCTCCGACGTGGCGCGCGTAGAGCTGGGCGCCGAGGAAGCGGGGATGATCGCCAAGTACAACGACCAGCAGGCCGTGTATCTCGGTGTGTGGCCGCTGCCCGGCTCCAATGAAATCGAAGTCGCGAGCGCGCTGCGCAAGGAGATGGACCGCATCCGCCCCACCCTGCCGCGCGACATCGACATGCGCCTGGTCTGGGACGGCACCATGTTCATGCGCAGCGCGCTCAAGGAAATCTCGAAGACGCTGGTCGAGACCGTGCTCATCGTCGCGCTCGTGGTGTTCCTGTTCCTGGGTTCGATCCGCACCGCCATCGTGCCGCTGGTGGCCATGCCGGTCTCGCTGGTCGGCGCCGCCATCGTCATGCTGGCCGCGGGGTTCAGCCTCAATCTGCTGACCATCCTCGCCATCGTGTTGTCGGTGGGTCTCGTGGTGGACGACGCCATCGTCGTCGTGGAAAACATCGAACGACACGTACGCGAAGGCAAGGGACGCGTCGAGGCCGCGTTGCTCGGCGCGCGCGAGCTGCGCGGCCCCATCATCGCCATGACCATCACGCTGGCCACGGTCTACACGCCCATCGCCTTCCAGGGTGGGCTCACGGGCTCGCTGTTCCTCGAGTTCGCGATCACGCTGGCCGCGGCCGTGGTGGTCTCGGGCCTGGTGGCGCTTACGCTGTCACCCGTCATGAGCTCGCGCTTCGTGCACGAGTCCGGGCATGAAACGAAGCTCACGAAAATCGTGAACCGCGGTTTCGAGCGCGTGCGCAATTTCTACGCGCGCGTGTTGAACGGCGCGCTCTCGATGCGCGGCGCCATCGTCGCGGTGGCCGCGCTCGTCACGCTCGGCATCTGGCCGCTCTACATGTTCTCCCGCCAGGAACTGGCGCCGGTGGAGGACCAGAGCCACATCAGCCTGTTCTTCCAGGCTTCACCGGACTCCACGCTCGCGCAGACCAACCGCGATCACCTCAAGGTCGTCGAGGCCGTGCGCGCGCTGCCGGAGACGCGATTCACGTGGTCGCTGACCGCGAGCAACTTCGGCTTCGGCGGCATCGTCGCCAAGGACTGGCACGAGCGCGGCCGCTCCACCGAGCAGATGTTCGGCGAGGTGTACGGCGCCGTGTCGCAGATACCCGGGCTGCGCGTGTTCCCGCGCCTCGACCCGCCGCTCCCCACGCCGGGCCAGTACGACGTCGAGATGGTGATGCTCAGCGATCAGCCGCTGGAGCAGTTGCTCGAGACCACTGACAAGGTGATCGGCGCCGGTTTTCAGAGCGGCAAGTTCCTGTACGTCGACAGCGATCTCAAGATCGACCTGCCCGAGGCTCGCGTGGTGCTCGATCGCGAGCGCATCGCGGATCTCGGGCTGGATCTCGCCGGTGTCGGCCGCGAACTCGGAACGTTGTTAGGTGGCGCCTACGTCAACCGCTTCAATTTCTTCGAGCGCAGCTACAAGGTGATCCCGCAGATCGGTGATGCCGACCGCGCCACGCTCGATCCGCTGCTCGATCTCAAGATCAAGACGCCGGGCGGCGAGATGGTGCCGGTGTCCACGTTCACGCGCATCGAAACCGCCGTCGCGCCGCGCACGCTGAACCGCTTCCAGCAGGCCAATGCCGTGCGTGTGTTCGGCGGCGTCCAGCCGGGCGTCACCAAGGCCGAAGGTCTCGACGTACTCGAGAACGCGGCCGCGGCCGTGGGCGGCAAGGACGTGCAGGTCGACTTTGCCGGCGAATCGCGGCAGATCCGGCACGAGGGCGCGGCGCTGACCACGACACTGGGCTTCGCCATCATCCTCATCTACCTGGTGCTGGCCGCGCAGTTCCAAAGCTTCCGGGACCCGCTCATCGTGTTGCTGGGGTCGGTGCCCCTCGCGATCTCGGGCGCATTGATCTTCACGTTCGTCGACTGGACCACGATCAACATCTACTCGCAGGTGGGACTGATCACGCTCGTGGGCCTGATCGCGAAGAACGGCATCCTGATCGTGGAATTCGCGAACAAGCTGCAGGCCTCGGGGCTTTCGGTGATGGACGCGGTGCGCGAAGCGTCGCTCACGCGCCTGCGCCCGGTACTCATGACATCCGCCGCGACGGTATTCGGTCACCTGCCGTTGGTGTTCGTGAGCGGCCCCGGCGCCGAGGCGCGCAACAGCATCGGCATCGTGCTGGTCACCGGCATGGTCGTGGGCACGCTGTTCACGCTGATCGTGGTGCCGGTCTTCTACTCACTGCTCGCGTCGAAGCATCAAAGGGTGCACGACCCCGTCGACGACCCACTGACCCCTACGCTGCCATCCCCCCATATAACGGCGGCGTAATTGAAACGGCCGCGCCGGGGATACCTGGCGCGGCCGTGTTTTTTGCGGCGGGTGTGGGTCGGATCAACCGCCGTCCGGAATCTCCGGCTCGACCAGCGCCTTGAGGTTGGTCAGCGACTCCTGCCATCCGAGGTAGCAACCCGCTTCCGGGATCACGTCCGGCACGCCTTCCTGAGTGATGCTCACTTCCGTACCGCAGAACACTTTCTTGAGCGTGATGGTCACGTTCATCGCGCCCGGCAGGTTCGGATCCTCGAACTTGTCCGAGTAGCGCACGCGCTCGCCGGGCACCAGTTCGACGAACTCGCCGCCGAAGTAGTGACTGGAGCCGGTGGTGAAGTTGGTGAACGACATGCGGTACTTCCCGCCGACGCGCGCTTCGTGCTCGTACATGCGCGCCGTGAAACCGTTGGGCGGCAGCCATTTGCACTTGGCGTCGGCGTCGATGAACGCCTTGTAGACGCGCTCCGGCGGGGCCGTGAACACTCTGTGCAGTCGGATCGTGCTGGGCATGGGTCTCTCCTCGTAATTTGAATTGGGTGTACGGAGAGTAGTCGAAGCAGCGCGGGCGATTTCGACACCCCAAATGAAAACGCCGGGCGCGATCACCGCCCGGCGTTTTCGTCTCCCTGGGTCGCGAGACCCGAAACCTGGCGGCCTTCTGTCGGCTATTTCTTCCCGGACAGGCGGTCGATGAGCGAGGCGAACTTCGAGCCTTTCTTGTCGACCTTTACGCGCAGATGACGCACACCGGTGTCGTCCGACTTGTCGTTGGTGATCTCGAGCGTGTGCGCGCCGAGGATCTCGAGCGTCTGATCGAGCGTCTCTTCGTCCACCTGCGCATGCGCGTCGCGGCGATTGGCTTTCGCGGGCGGCTTGCGCGATTTGCTGGAGCCGGGCGCGCCGGGCACGACCGGAGCCGTGGCCTTCGCGGCCCCCGGTGCCGGCATCGGCGCCGCGGGCTTGCTGAAGCGCGGCGACATCTCACCGTCGACGTCCTGTTCGATGTGCGCCGGCATGTCGTCGTCGAGCAGCTTGAACACGCCGCTCGTGGACGCGGACAGCGACGCCGGCGTCGGCGCCGGGCCTTCCTTCACGTTCACCGCGCGGTGGATGCCACTGCGCTCGGCATTGATGTCGGTGGCGCGCTCCTTCTCGATGGTGGTGACGGGCACCACGGAGACGGTCTTGAAATCGGAGCGCACGTAGTACGCCACTTGCTTCGCGGATACCGCGTCACTGAAGAAGCCGAGGCGCAAGCCATACCAGGTGCGCCCGTCGCGCGTCGCCTCGGTCGTGTACAGCGTGTACGCGTTGAAGATCGCGAGTGGTGGCACCTTGGCCATATTGAAGGGTGTGACCGACCAGTCGATCTGCACGGCGAAGAGCACGGGCGCATTGCGCTTGACGTCGCTCTTGATCGCGGCCATCGACTGCGGGTCTTCCGGCTTGATGACGCGGATGGCCTCGTCGACGTTGGCTTCCTGCGAGCCTTCGCGGTACGGCGAGTGACGCTCGAGCAAGCGGATGGTCTGCGTATCGGACAGATCGTCGAGCTCTTCGATGACCTGGCGGACATTGTTGAGCGACGGCAGCGGCGAGTTCGTCGCGTTCAACGCCGGCATCTGCACGGTGGGTTCCGGCGGCGGCGCCTTCGGGGTCACCGGCGCGGCGCCCTGCACTGGACGGTTGGCCTGCATCTGAACGGGTTTGGGCGCGTGCGTCACGGACTGAAGCGCGGGCGCGGACACCTGCGCCGCAATCTTGGGCGCGGCGGCCAGCGTCCTCGCGGGCGCGGCGGGTTTCTGCGCGGGCGCGGCGGCCTTGGCAGCAGCGGCAGCCGGAGCGATCGGCTTCGGCGTGGGAGCAGCGGGCATGGCCGCAGGCGCGGCCGGCTTCGCGACCGGCGCGGCCTTCGCGGCGGGTGCGGCCGGCTTGGTAACCGGCTTGCCCGCGGCGGGCTTGGCGACCGGCTTGGGCGCGACGGGCTTGGCCCCCACGGGCTTGGCGGGCGGGGTTCTCGCGGCGGCGGGCTTCGCGGTCTTGCCCGGCGCGGGCTTGGGCGTCCACGGCTTCGCGGGCGCGGCCGGCGTACTAACTACCGTGGCTTCGGGCTGAGCCGGCGGATGCACCACGGGCACGTCCATGGGCTTGAAATCGGCGTCGACATCGGTGAGCACGAACGGTTCTTCGAACTCGACCTTGGGCGGGGGCGGCGGTGTGGACGCGAACGGATGACGTTCGGGCGCCGGCGCCGCAACTTCGACCGGGGCGGGCACGGGAAGATCGGCGACCGGAGTGGCAACCGCGGCAGCGGGAGCGGGCGCCGCGACGCTGGCCACGGCGGCCGCAATGGGAGCCGCGGGTGGCGACACGCGCGCAGCCGGGGCAGCGGCGGGCGCGGAAGCGGCAGCTTTCGTTGGTTCGTGGCGCGCGGCGGGCGTGGCATCCGCCTTCGGCTTCAGGTTCTTGCCGGGCGCTTCACCGGCCCAGGCCTGCGGATAGATATCGCGAACGATGGCGAGCATTTCCTCGGCGGCCTGCAGGCTCTCGAAGTAGCCCATGTGCAGGCGGAAACGCTCGCGGCCGTCCTCCCGGCGGCGGCTCACGAAGAAGGTGTACTGGGCGAGCGTGGGGTCTTTCGGCTGCGACAGCGCCATTGGCGTGGTCGACGACGTGAGATTGATGACAAAGCCGCCCGTGGCGGCCGCGCCGGCGGGCCGCGTCAGCTTGCTGACGACGTAATCTGGCTTGGCACTCATGAGTTGGACCGATTCCCCGAAAGAACGTTGAGACAGGACCTCGCCCCTTCCCGGGCGCGATCTTTTTTCACTCACTGAGGGAGTGTGCGAATCGCCGGATATACGGTCAACGGGCGAACTGAGCACGCTGTCGCAGAACACAGACCTAAACAGGCGATGTCGCAGGAGTCAGCGAACAGCGATGAGACATAACGGGCTGACCGCAATGCTGCAAGGCGCCGTATCGCGGCGTCAATCATCCGAGCGATCCCAGTAGCGCCCCGCCGAGGAAAATCGCTGCGCGTAGTAATCGTCGTCCAGTGAGTTGACGGTCACGGGCTTTCCGGCGCCGGGCGCGTGCACGAAGTTGCGCTCGCCGATGTAGATGCCGACGTGATTGACGTGGCGGCTGCCTATCTTGAAGAACACCAGGTCGCCGCGGCGCAGCTTGTTCTCCTTGATCTGCCGCGCGCCGTCGGCCTGGTCGCGCGAAGTGCGCGGCACGACGAGGCCTAACTGCTGGTGCGAGAAGAACACGAGGCCGCTGCAGTCGAAGCCGCCCCGGGCGGCGCCACCATAGCGGTAGGGTGTGCCGCGCAGGCGCAGCGCGAAGTCCGCGAGCTCTTCGCCGCGCGTGCGCAGACCGGCCGCGCCGCCCCCGCCATCCCATGGCTGGATGGGCGGTGGAAGGTCAAGTGTGGGCGTTGGAACGGAGCGCGGCTCGGGGGTGGACGCGCATCCGGCGAGGAGCAGCAACAAAAAGGGGACAGATCTATTTTTCCACGCAGGCCTGCCGGACCTGCTACCGCTGCCGCGGAAAAATAAATCTGTCCCCTTTTCCGTCACGAGGCGGCCCGGTGGTCACCCCGGAGATCACCTATTTCGGAACCCGGACGGCGCGACTCCAGTATCTCGGTGAGCGCGGCTGCCGACATGGGCCGCGCGAGATAGAAGCCCTGCGCCGACTCGCAGCCGCGCGAGCGCAGGAAATCGAGCTGCGCACCCGATTCCACGCCTTCGGCGGTCACGCGTTTTCCGAGCGTATGCGCCATGGTGATGACCGATTCGACCAGCGCACCGGCGGAATCGTTCTGTGGGACTTCATCCAGAAAGCTGCGGTCGAGCTTCACGGTGTGCACCGGATAACGCCGCAGGTAGTTCAATGAGGAATAGCCGGTGCCGAAATCGTCGAGTGCCAGCTTCACGCCCAGAGCGGCCAGCGCGCGCAGGGGCTCCTCCACTTCGCTGTCCGCCAGAACAGATTCCACGAGCTCGAGCTCGAGGCTACCGGGGTTGATGGAGTGCTGGGCCAGCGCCGCCTGCACCATCTTCACGAAGCCCCCGTCCTTGAGTTGCTGCACCGACACGTTCACGGAGAACATGCGCGGCGCGATGCCCGCATGCGCCCACTCCGAATACTGGGCGCAGGCCGAATCCAGCACGAACCCGCCGATGTCGGTGATGAGGCCGGAATGCTCGGCGGCCGGGATGAATTCCCCGGGCAGCTTGATGCCGTCGTAGCGCGTCTGCCAGCGCAACAGCGCTTCGACGCCGCACAGGCGTCCATCGGCCAGCGAGAACTGCGGTTGATAGAACAGCGCGAACTCGCGCCGGCGCAGCGCGCGATGCAGTCCGCTGTCGGTGAAGCTGGCGCGGCGCTGGGCCATGTCGCGCTCGAAGAACACGGCGCGACCGCGGCCCTGTGACTTCGCGCGGTACATCGCGAGGTCTGCCTGGCGGATCACTTCCTCGAGATCCACGCCGTCATCGGGGAACAGCGTGACGCCGACGCTGGCACGCATCTGGTAGTCGCGGCCCCCCAGGTTGGCCGGCAACGCGAGCGAGCGGATCACGCGGTCGGCGATCTGCCGCACCGTATCCACGTCGCCCACGTTCCGCAGCAGCACGGTGAACTCGTCGCCGCCGAGGCGCGCCACGGTGTCACCGTCCTTCGTGCAGGCCTTGAGCCGGTGGGCCACGATCGAGAGCAGCTGGTCGCCGGCCGAATGTCCGAGCGAGTCGTTGACTCGCTTGAAGTGATCGAGGTCGACGTACATGAGCGCGCCGCGCGTGAGTCCGGTGGCCGCGGCGGCCAGCTCCTGCGCGAGGCGGTCGCGGAACAGCGCGCGATTGGGCAGCTGCGTGAGCGGGTCATAGTGCGCCTGCCGGTACAGCCGCTCGTCGCGTGCGCTGTTGGACAGCGCCGCGCGCAACCGTTCGGCGAAGGCCGCGCCATAGTCGGCCACCGAAGGATCACGCGACGGCTCGCCGTGATAACCCACCACCAGCATGGCGGAAAGACGGTCGTCGTCGAGCACCGGCCACAGCCAGAAGAATTCCGCGCCCACGTCGCGCATGGAAACGAGGAAGGAGTGCCGCGATTCCTCGGCGCGCGCGATGGTCAGACCCTCGGGCGCCTCACGCACCGTGGCAAGCATGGCCGGATCGAAGGTCACACGCTGCACAGGCAGCTCGTCCGCGCCCAGCGCGGCCATGAACAGGCGCCCGTGCGAATGCGCGGTCGGGTCGAGCAGGATGACGCCCACGCACTGGGCGCGTGTCAGCTCGCGGAACTTCGGCAGCACGGTGTCGAGGGCGCGATCGATTTCGCTCGCGGCCAGCAGCGCGCGGTCGACTTCGCCCAGCACTTCGAAAGCGCGCCAGTCGCGCGACAGCGTGAGGGATGTCAGGTTGAACTCGCGCTCGAGCGGCGCGAACTCCTCGACCGTGCCGCGCGGCAACGTGTCGAACTTGCGCTCGCGCAGGCGCGTCAGCGCACGGTGCAAGGCCCGCAGAGCCGGCAGGTACCGATCGGCGATGAGGGCGGCCACGGCGAAGGCCAGCAGCACCGTGAGCACGACGAGTCCGAGCGCCATGGGCGCGAGCGAAGCGGCCCCCGCGCCGAAGCCGGTCTCGGGCGCGAAGACCACGACCGTGTTGGCGGAGATCGGGTCGCCTTGCTTCGCGGGCGGTAGATAGGTCATGGCCCCGCGCCACTCGCGGCCCGAAGCAAACCACGCGAGGATGGTCGTGCCGCTGGGCGCGTCCACCGCATGGGGCGAGCGGCGCGCGAACAGCTGCACCAGTTCGTCGGGCACGGGGGTATTGCTGAAGCGCGCGGAACCGGCGCCGTCGAGGACGACCAGGTAGCGGCCTTCGAGGCCGCGCGAGAAATCTCCGGGCAGGTCACGCGCATTGAACAGCAGCGCCGAAGCCTTGTCGCGCGAAGTCGCGATCAGCTCCTGGTTCTGCAGATTCGCCCGCCTCTCCTCGGCCTCGAACCATTGCGAGAGCATCGCGATCGCGACCGGCACGAGCATGGCGATGCCAATGATGAGCCACAGCCGGCGCGTGAGCCCGCTGCGCAGGACCGAGTTGTACGGTTTACCGCTCATCTAACTTCTAACTTCCGACTTCCGTGATCCCCGCGTGCAAACAGCGGGCCTCTCTCTGATCAACGGGACTTTACGGAATGCGGCGGAGTGCAAATGCGCGCCGCGTCACGGTTGCGGAGGCGTTCGGCCGGGATGCGACTTACTTTCTCGGGGTTTGCGCCGCGATTGGCTGTGGCGCCCGCAGCGCGGCCAGCTGCTGGATGCCCGAGTACGTGTAGCGATAGATGCCGCGCCCGCCGCGGCGCGCGGCGCCCAACATGCCCTTGGCGACGGTCGCCGCCGGGATCGCGCGATAGACCTCGCGCTTGCCGGCGAGCAGCGGATTGACCACGGGCGCGAGGACGCTGCCGAGCAGCTCGAGCGGACGCACTTGTTTGCGCGACCCCAGGAGGAGACTGGGCTGCAGTATGTCCACCGAGGGAAACCCCACGGCGGTCACGGCATCTTCCATCTCGCCCTTGGTGCGCAGGTAGAGCTTTTTCGAGGCCGTGTCCGCGCCCACCGAGGACACCACGATGAGCCGCGTGGCGCCGAGCGACCGGGCGGCCTGCGCGAAGGTGAGCACCGCGTCCAGGTCCACTTCACGGAAAGCTTCTTCGGAACCGGCCTGGGCGATGGTGGTGCCGATGCAGCAGTACGCATCGTTCGCGACCAGCCCCTTCAGCTGTTCGGCCATGCGATCGAAGATCACGACCCGGTTGGCGAGGCGTGGATGCTCGCGGCCCAACGGCCTGCGCGTGAGCGCGAAGACGCGTCCGTAATCGGGAGCGGCTATCAGTGTATCGAGCAGAAGGCCACCGACCAAACCGGTGGCGCCGGCGACGAGCGCGATCCTGGGAGTGCTGTTCACCCCCGGAGCTTAGCAATTGTTGGTGGGTGTCAGCCCGTGAGCTTCCTGACCCAGACCGCGTACTTGTCCATCCACCCATGCAGGAATTTCTTCGTCTCCGCGTTGGCGATGTTGCCGGCGTCATCGAAGAAGCCGTCCTTGACCTGCAGGTAGACCTCGGGCTGGCCAAGCGCAGGCATGTCGAGATAGGCGAGGATGGTCCGCAGATGCAGTTGCGCGACCGCGGTGCTGATTGCGCCGATGGACGCGCCGACGATACCCGCGGGTTTGCCGGCCCACGCGTTCTGGCCATACGGGCGCGAGGCATGGTCGAGCGCGTTCTTGAGGACGCCCGGCACCGAGCGGTTGTATTCGGGCGTGACGAAGATGACCGCGTCGACGGCGCGCAGCTCGCTCTTGAGCCGCTGCACTTCCGCTGCCTGCGCGTTGTCGTGATCCTGGTTGTACAGCGGCAGGTCGCCGATGCGCAGTTCCTTGAACGTGAAATCCGGCGGCCCGAGCTTGATCACGGCATTCGCCAGTTTGCGGTTGATGGAGTCCTTGCGGAGGCTGCCGACGACGTAACCGATCTGCTTGGGCATTCACCACTCCTTTTATCGAAGTCTTCCCAGAATCCGGGCGCGGTTCTGTAGGAGGACGGCGTTGCGTGCGGCCTGCATCCAGGGTCCGCTCCCTTCCGTATTACCGACCGCGATGCACAAACGCGGCCTGCAAATACTGTTCGGCTTCATCCTGGTGTCCCTGACGGTCTGGAACATCTGGGTCAGTACACGACAACCCGTGTGGCAATGGGGCGGATTGACGACGCCTCCCGACAACCTCTGGACCATCGCGACGCTCATCGATGCCTATTACGGCTTCATCACGTTCTGCGTCTGGGTGCTGTGGAAAGAGCGCCGGGCGGCGCCGCGCACCTTCTGGTGCGTGGCCATCATGCTGCTCGGAAACATCGCCATGTCCGCCTACGTGCTGCGCCAGCTTGCGCGAATGTCCGCCGGCGATTCGATGAGCACCCTGCTCTCCGCCCGCAACGGCTGATGATCAGCGAAACATGCGCGGCTGGATGCAACACAGGTTAAATCGCGAGGCGTGGGTGCCGCACATCCGGGAGCCGCTCGCGGCGTTGCTCCGTCAGGGTGTCTCCCCCGGCAGGCTGGCGCTGAGCATCGCGCTGGGCCTGGTGTTCGGCCTGCTGCCGGTGCTCGGCATCTCGACGGTGCTTTGCGCCCTCGCGGCGATCACGCTCCGGCTCAACCTGCCGGCGATACAGCTGGTCAACTATCTAGTCACGCCGGTGCAGCTGCTGCTGATCATCCCGCAGCTGCGCTTCGGCGAATGGCTGACGGGCACGCCGCCCTTCCCCATCACGCTCGAATCGGGCCTGGCGCTGCTGTCGCATGGCGCGCTGAACGCGGTGACGGTACTGGGCACCGCCATCGGACATGCATCCCTCGCATGGATCGTGCTGGCGCCACCCGTGGGCTTCGTGCTGTTCCACGCGCTCGCTGCCGCGTTTCGCAGACTCCCGCTTGCCACGCTCGAGGTGACCTCATGAGTTCGCTCGCCATGAACCTGCTCGAACGCGACCTGGTGCCCGACTTCCTGATTCGCAGGCGCATCCGCTCGCTGCTGGCCTCGCGTCTGCGCGAGGAGGACCAGGGCGACCCCGAGCGGCAGCAGCGGCGACTCAGCGACTTCCTGCGCCGGCTCGCGACCAGCCCGGTGGCCATCGAGACGCGTGCAGCCAACCAGCAGCACTACGAAGTGCCGACGGAGTTCTACCAGAAGGTGCTCGGCAAGCATCTCAAATATTCGAGCTGCTATTTTCCATCGCCAACGACCGGCGGCGCGAGCGCGCGGCCCGACGAGCACCTGGATGCCGCCGAGGCCCGCATGCTCGCGCTCACCTGCGAGCGCGCGCGGCTCGCCGACGGCGACCGCATCCTCGAGCTCGGCTGCGGCTGGGGCAGCCTCAGCCTGTGGATGGCCGCTAACTACCCCGCGTCGCGCATCACCGCGGTGTCGAATTCGCGCACGCAGAAGCAGCACATCGACGCCGAGGTGGCGCGTCGGGGCTTGCGCAATCTCGAGGTGATCACGCGCGACGTGAACGTGCTCGAGTTCGCGGCCGGCACCCGCTTCGACCGCGTGGTGTCGGTGGAGATGTTCGAGCACATGCGCAACTACGAGACGCTGATGTCGCGCATCGCGTCCTGGATGACCGCGGACGCGACGCTGTTCGTGCACATCTTCACGCACCGGGAGTTCGCGTATTCCTTCGACCAAGGCCCGGACGATGCGCGGGACGACGCCGACTGGATGGCGCGACACTTTTTCACGGGCGGCATCATGCCCAGCGACGACCTGTTGCTGTACTTCCAGCGCGACGTGCGCCTGCTGGAGCACTGGACCGTTCCCGGCTGGCACTACTCACTGACCAGCGAAGCATGGCTGCGGAACATGGACCGGCACCGGGCCGAGCTCATGCCGCTGCTCGCGCGCACCTACGGCGCCTCCCAGGCGCGGCGATGGTGGGTGTACTGGCGCGTATTCTTCATGTCGTGCGCGGAACTCTGGGGCTATCGCGGCGGTCGCGAATGGCTGGTCTCGCACTACCTCTTCCAGAAGCGGTAGAGTCGGACCCATGGCAATGCAACGCTTGATTCTGTGGCTGGGCGCCACGGCGATCCTCTTTTCCACTTCGCAGGTCATGGCCGTCACCGACGCCGACCGCGTCGCCGTGTATCGCGAATTCCTCAACCAGTACCAGGCGAAGAAGTACGCCGAGGCGCAGCCGCTGGCCGAGAGGCTGGTGTCGCTCACCGAGGAACAGTACGGCGCCGAGGACATGCAGCTCACCAAGCCGCTGACCAACCTCGCCACCGTGCACTACCGGCAGGGCCACTTGCAGCCGGCCATCGAGGCCTACCAGCGCACTCTGAGAATCCTGCAGGCCAAGTCGACCATCGCCGACAAGGAACAGATCACGCCGTTGCACGGCCTGGGCGTGGCCTTCCTGGCTAACAAGGACCCGGAATCCGCCGTGGTCGCGCTCAAGCGCGCCGCCGACCTCTCGCGCAACACCGACGGCCTGTTCAACATCAACCAGGTCGAGTTCATCGACCCGCTCATCGAGGCCTACGCGGCCACCGGCCGCTACGCCGAGGCGGACAAGGAGGCGGCATACGCGCTGCGCATCGAGGAAGCGGCTTTTGGCCGCAGCTCCATGAAGCTGCTCGACCGCCTCGACAAGCTGGCGCTCTGGTACGAGTTCAATCGCCGCTTCACCAGCGAGCGCAACGTGTACGACCGGTCCCTGGCCATCCTCGCGCGCGGCGCGCCCGAGTACGACCAGCGGCGCGTGGCGCCGCTGCGCGGCATCGCGCGGTCGTTCCGCCTCGAGGCTTTCTATGGCGCCGAAGGCGCGGACACCGGCGGCAGCTTCAATGCGGGTGGCACCGGCGCGCCCGTGTTCGCGGATGGCACACAGCAGCGGCGCGGCGAGGCCTCGCTGATAGCCGCGCTCACCACCGTCGAGGCGAACACGCCCGTGGACCTGCGCCTGCGCGGCGAGGTGCTCACGGATCTCGGCGACTGGTTCCTGGTCAACAACGCGCTGCGGCGCGCGTATGACACCTATGCCGAAGCCTGGAAGGCTTTCGCGCAGGTGGACAACACCAAGGTGCTGTCGGCGCCGCGCATGCTCGCTTACCGGCCGTCGATCAGCTCCGTGGATCGATCGCAGCTCGATCCGGAAGAAGCCCAGACCAAGGTGATAGAGCTGCATTTCGTGGTGGACCGCGATGGCCGCGTCGACCGCGTGACCACGCCTACGACGGACGTGCCCGAGGCCATCCTGCGCAATTCAATGACGTCGATGAAGCGTTCGCGCTATGCGCCGCGCATCGACAATGGGCTCGCGGTACCGACCGAAGACGTGGTCTTCTACGAGAAGGTACTGATCAGAGCTCCGCAGCAGGACGAGAAGTCGTCATCCGGGAAGGCGGCGGCGGAGTCTCCGGAGCAGAAGCCGGAGTCTCAGGAGGCTTCTCCGAAGGAGCCTTCTCCGAAGTAGAAGGCGCGGGCGGTGTGGTCGGCGAAGTGCTCGCCACGACCGGTGTCTCGTTGATGGGTAACGCTTCGATCGCGTTCACTTCGGCCGCGGCCTGCGCCTCCGGCGAACCCGGCTCTGGGGCGAGCTTCGGCACCAGCGCCTGCGAGACCAGCAAGGGCTTGGCGACGTCGAGTGCCGGAAACTGCGTCAGGAATTTCGCCGCCGCGTCGCGCATCGCCGCATAGGACGCGATCGCCAGCTCTTCCTCGCCATTGCCGATGCGCGGCGCCGGGCCGCTGCCATAGCCCGTGAGCGTGAGCATGTCGACCTGCTGACCGTCCGGCGCGTAGATATATATCTGGTAGCGGATGGTCACCGCGCAATAAGCGCCGCCCGTTTCCTTCGCGTTGGCGAACGAGAATTGCTCGATGCGCGGCTCGAAGATGGCGAGGATGCCGGGTTCCTTGCGCGCCGAATCGAGATCGGGGAACAGCTTCGACTCGCGGAATTCCGCGCGGAAGATCTCGTCGAAGATGTGCCTGTGCGCGGTGCCGAGCTGCGCCTCGTAGTCGACGCTGGCGCGGGACTCCTTGTGGACATAGTTGGCCGCTTCATTGGTGACCACCACCGCCACCTTCGCCGGCGTGGGCACGACCAGCGGCTTCGGCAGGTCGCCTTCGGGCCGTACCGCCACGGCCGCGCAGCCGGTCAACAGCAGGGGCAAGGCGAGCAGCGCGAGGCGTTTCATTGCGGGTTCCTGGCTAACTACAGCGTGGGGTTCAACTGATGCAGCGTGGCGCGCCGTAGACGTCGACCTTCACCGCGCACCCCGGGCCGCCGATGGTGAGACCGACGAAGGTGCCTTCGTTGTCGTCGCACATGGCCCTCATTAAAACAGAAAAGCGCGCGTTGATGTGCGAGGGCGAGCTGCCCCCGTTCGGCATGCCGATGGCGTGGATGCGGATCTTGTGCCGGCCCTGGCGGTCGATCGGATTGTACTTGCGCACCGCAGCCAGCGCGGCTTCGACGGATGCGCCCGTGAAGTCGTCGCCGATGACGTACACGCTGATTTTCTTGTCAGCGGACCACCATCCCTGTACGGCGGCGCCGATGCCTTCGACGGGACTCGAGTTGCTGTAGGCCTTCCAGTTGACCATGGCCGAGAGCACCTTGGCGCGCTGCGCCGGCGTGTCCTGCAGCCACTGGCCTTTCGTGCTCGGGAACATGGGCTTGCCCTCGTCATCGAGCACCTGCAGGCCCTTCACCTTGGGATAGATGTCGAGGATCTCCTTCATCACGTTCTGCGCGTTGTCCCAGTTGTCGGACTGCATGCTGCCCGACGTGTCGACGACGAAGATGATCCACTCGCTGTCCACCGGGATGCCGGCGACCGCGAGATTGTTCGGATCACGGCGTGGCGCGTTCTTGAGCAGGCGCGCCATTTCGGCGGTGAGCGTCTGGTGCGCGGCCACGAGCTCGGTCTCGACGATGTTGGTGACCGTGGCCTCGCCCTTGCTGGCCTTGAACTCGCCGCGGATCTTCGAGAGGTCGCCCGCCATGAGCGCGATCTTGCGCTGCTCCGCATTGAGCACGCTCATGCGGCCCTGCATCTCGCGGTTGAGCACCTCGGTCTCGCCGCGCAACTCGAACAGCTGGCGCTGTAGCGCATCGATCTGCTGCTTGAGGTCCTTCTCGCTGCGCTCGATGACCACCGGCTGGCCGACATCGGTGAGCACCAGCAGCAGGATGATGGCGCCGAACCCGCAGCAGATGCAGTCGAGGAACGACAGCGTGAAGACTTCGAATTCGCGGCGTCTGCCGATTGCCATGGTGTTCCCTCTACGGCCAGTCGCGTGACGGGACGACGAACGAGCCGCTGGTCCGGCGCGCCAGCCGCCAGAATGCGTGCGTGGACAGCGGGTCGCCCTTCATCGGCATCATCACCACGTCCATCGGCGTGTCTTTCTCGAGCGTGTTCACCGCGTCGTCGAACAGCTTCTCGCGGTCGCGGCCATTGATGAACTTGCGCGCCGGCGGCACCGAGCCCTGCGTGGGCAGGCCGTCGGTGATCAGGATGATCTGGTCGGGCTTGGGATCCATGGTCTTGATCGACAGGAAGGCGTTCACGAGGCTGGTGCCTTCAGCGGGCGTGATGCCGCGCGCGGCCTGCAGCACGCCGTTGATGGCGCGCGGGTCGTTGGAGTCGAGCCACTGGCCGGCCGTGTTGGCCTGCACCGGCTTGGCCTTGGCGTTGAAGCCGATGACCTGGAACTTGCTGTTGTCGGGTAGTTGGGCCGTCAGCCACTCGACGATGTCGAGCGCGCGACGCCACTTGAGCGCCGCCCGGCGCATCGGCTCGGGCTGGTTGCGCATGCGGATCACCTTGGCGACGTCCTCGTCCATCATGCTCGCCGAAGTGTCGAGCAGCACGAGGATGCGCCTGCCCTTCACTTGCATGGCGCTGATGTACTTGCGGTTGCCGCGTCCACGGAAGGACTTCACGCGGTCGCCGGCCGGCGCCTTGTCGAGCGCGCCGCCCTGCAGGCGCTTGACGCCTTCCTCGAGCGACTTTATGTCGGCCTTGAGCTGGTTGATGTGCTCGCGCCGCGCGATGCTCTCGTCGTCGAAGGTCGAGGATTGCTGGCGGCGCTCCGACAGCTCCTGCGTGACGCGCACGGCGCGCGCCCTGGCCGCGTCGGCGTCCTGGTCGGTCTTCTCGAGCGTGTTGCGCAGGACCACGAGGTTCTTCGTGCCCTCCTTCACTTCCTCCTCGAGCTTGCTCACTTCGCCCGTGAGCTGGTCGATGCGGATGATCTCCTGCGCGCCCACGTGCGCCTGCACGATGGTGTAGAACAGGACGACCGCGCCGAAGCCGCAGCAGATGCAGTCGAGGAACGACAGCGTGAACACTTCGAAGGCGCGGCGTTTCTTGAGTGCCATGGCGCTAACCGAAAGCCGCGGCGGAGATCAGCGTGAACTCGACCCCGGGCGTACCGACGCGCACGCGATCGCCGGGACGCACGCCCGCGCGTTCGCGCACGCGCGCGCCATTGACCCAGGTGCCGTAGCGGCTGTGGTCGATGAGCACCGTGCGCTCGCCTTCGCGGCGTAGCGAGCAATGCCGGCGCGAAACCCCGGCCGCCGCGCGCGGCAGCGTGATGTGCGGCGAGTTGCCGTCTTCCTCGGTGCCGATCGTGAGGCCCACCTCCGGGAAACGCATGGAGTCGCCGCCGTAGAGGATGTGCGTCACCGGCAGTGCGCGCGCCGGCGACGTGGTCGCCGACGCCACGTATTCCACATCGGATGCCAGCGAATGGTCGGCGATACGCGCGACGCGGCGACGCAGACGCGGCGCCTGCGTGGCATCGGCGGCCTGCAACGAAGCCGCGACAGCCGCGATGCCCGCGGGCGCGATGACCAGGCCGTCCTGCTCGAGCTCGAGCAGCCGCGGCAGGAAGCCCGGCCAGCGGCGCGACTCGGCGGGCAGCACCAGAGCGGTGCTGTCCCCCGCGATGCGCGCGGAGCGCGTGAGCCGCGCGAGCTCGCGGTAGAAACCTTGCGCGGCATCGACGAACAGCGGGCCGTCGATGTCCACGGCGAAGCGCGAGCCCTCGGATTCCACCACGGCCTCGACCTTGCCTTCGATGGCCGCTCGCGCGGCCAGCGCCGGCAGGTCGGCGAACAGGCTCTGCTCGGTGGAGAGATTCAGCAAAGGGTCGAAGCGGGTGTTCTTGACCAGCGCCGCGGCCACCGCCGAGAGCCAGAGGTCGTACACGTCGAGCAGGTTGGCTCGCTCGCTGACGAACGACTCGTCGTAGGCACAGTCCGCGCCTCCGGTCACGCGCGTAGCCGTGGCCGAACGCCAGCCCGCTTCGAGCACCACGTAATGTTCGCGTTCGCGCACCGCCGCGGCCGTGAGCGTGGCCGCATCCGGGAAATCGCGCGCCTCGATGCCGGCCGCGCTCAGCGCGCCGCGCAACGCAGCCAGGGCCTGCGCGTCGAGATCTGCGGGAACCGCGACCACGGCGTCGATGCGCTCGGTGACGCCGAGCGCGCGCAGGTGGGCGTGCACTTCGAGTGCGACGTTGCGCGCGGCGTGTTCGTTGCGGCCGAGCTCGCGCCAGTGGTTGAGCGACACTTCATCAGGACGGCCGCGCGCCACCGCCAGCGCGACGCGGCCGAAGCGCGCATCGCGGGACACGGTCTCCACGGCCAGCGGCTCGTTGGCGACCAGCTCGCCATCGCGCGCGATCGAGAGAGTGTGGTGATCGAAGTGCAGGCCGTACATGTCTGGCTACTAGGTGTTGGTCGGGAAGCTGACGCTCGAGTCGGCGTCGTACTGCAGGTCGGGCGGCAGGTCCTCGGGCGCGATCCCTTCGTAGGGATCCTTGTCCGACTCCTCCTCCTTGCCCGCCTCGGCCGTCGTTCCGCCACTGGGCTTCGCGCCGCCGGAGGGTTCTTCCGCAGGCTTGGCTTCGCCACCGGGCGCAGGCTTGGCTTCGCCACCGGGCGCAGGCTTGGTTTCACCACCGGGACCTGGCTTGTCGGCATCCGGAATCGGCTCGGGTGTCGCGGGCCGGTCGCCCGGCGCGGGCGTGCTCGGCGTGCCATCGGGTTTCTTGTCCGCCGGCGGCGGCCCGATGTTGTGCACCGGCGTGTTGAGCATCGCCGTAGTTGCCGCGATGGCGGCCACACCGGCAAGCGCAACGGCGAACAGGCTGAAGAGGATGTTCTTCATTGCTTGGCGACCGGTTCGTTGGCGGGCGCGGATTCTTTCGCGGGCGCACTCGCCGGGGCGGCACTGGCCGGTTCGTTCGCGGGTGCGGGCCCGGGCGCGACCGGGATCTCCGTGGTTTCGGGATCGGGCGGCGCGACGTAACGCGCGACCCGGAAGCCGATGAAATCTGTGGCCTCGATGGCGCCTTCACGCCACGGGAAGCGCAGCTCGCTGCTCGCCGCCGTGCGCCAGCTCGAGCCGCGATACGTATGGCCCTTGCTGTCGTTCGGGCCGAGCGGATCGGTTACGGGCGTCGAGGGCACGAACGACAGGTATTTGTCGTTGGTCCACTCGGCAGCGTTGCCCGCCATGTCGAAGAAACCGAGCGGGTTCGGCGGGAACAGCGCGGGCGCGGACGTGACCGGGAACTCGTCCTTGTGCCCGTCGAGCGAGACGCCAAGCACGCCGAAGGCCTCGCTGCCGGCGACATTGGCCGAGCCCGAAACCACCGGGAGATCCTTGCCCCAAGGGTACTTGAGCGGCTTGCCTGTGCTCGCGGCGCGCGCCACGAACTCCCATTCCGCTTCGGTGGGCAGTCGATAGCCCGTGCTCACCGGCGTGATGAGCTCGAACCCGCCGCCTTCGAGCGGCTTGTACGCGGGCGGGAGGCCTTCCTGTGCCGACAGCCAGTTGCAGAAATCCGCGGCCTCTTCCCAGGTGACGCGCACCACGGGTTGTTTGTCGAGATCGAGCGAGTTCTCGCCGAACGAGCCGGAGTTGTGCTCCGTGCGGAACTGGCGGAACTGGCCGTTGGTGATCTCGCGCTCGCCCATGTAGAACGGCCGGAACAGCGTGACCTTGTGCGAACCCTCGTTCGGGCGCCGGCCCTGCTCGCGGCGGTCCGTGCCGGCCTGGAAGGTGCCGCCGGCGACCACCAGTAGTTTGACGCCGATCTTCGTCGTGACTTTCTGCGGCGCGTTGCCGGCGACGTCTTTCGGATCGATGAGCTTGAAGTCGAGCGTGCGGCCGATGCCGGGCGCCAGCGCCACGTCGGCCACGTAGGGGCTGTAGCCTTCCTTGCGAACTTCGATGCGGTGGCGGCTCGCGGGCAGCTGCACCGACACCGGCGCCTTGCCCTGGGCATTGCCGTTGATGAACACCTCGGCGTCCGCGGGCTCGCCCTGGACGCGCACGTTGACCAGCAACGCGGCGAGGCGCGCGTCGAGCGCGCTCTCCTTGCCGGCCTCGGCGAGCACTTCACGCGTCCACGGCGCGTATCCCGCGCGCGCGACGCTGATCGCATGCGAGATGCCGGGGGAAAGCTCGATGGTGATGGGCGTGAGCCCGCGGAATGTGCCACCCGCCGTCACCTGCGCGCCCGACGGCACCGAGCGCACGGTCACGCGCGCGTCGGCGGCGCCCAGCGTGATGGGCCCGATGTTCTGCGGCACACCGGCATTGACCACGACGCTCGAATTCCAGATGCGCAGACCCGGCGACACGACCTGCACGCGGCGGATGCCGGCGTCGAGCTCGAGCTTCGCGGGTGTGCTGCCCGCGGGCTTGCCATCCACTTCGATGGCCGCGCCAGCCGGTACCGAGCTGATGCTGACCAGCGCGAAATTCGGCTTGAGCTTGACCTCGAGTTTCTGCTTCTCGCCGCCGCCCGCGATGGTGATGCGCTGGCTCAGGTCGAGGTGGCGTGCGGCCCGGAAGGTGAGGGTACGCTCGCCGGCGGGCACGGCCACCACGCCAGGCACGCGGCCGAGCGGCGCGCCATCGGCGCTGATCTCCGCGGCGACCCCACCGGTGTCGACCTCGAGCTGGCCGGGTAGTTTGACCAAGTGGATGAGCGCGCGCGCCGGTTGCGGGCCGCCGACCTGCACGCTCACGTCCGCGGGGATGTACCCCACGCGCTCGGCGTGCAGCCGGTGTTCGCCCGGAAAGACGAAGACGCTCGAGGCCGACTGCCACGAGAACGCGCCCTGCGACTCGACGTGGGCGTCGCCGGGCTTGAGATCGAGCGCGATGGGTTCGAGCAGCGCGAACATGCCGAGCACCAACGCGAGCAGCGCCGCCATGACCCAGGCGGCGTAGTTCCAGCTGCTGCGCGTGGCGGATCGCACCCTCGGTGCGACGAAGCCTTCGATGGTCGGCACTTCGCCGAGGTCGATGGCGAGGTCCTCGGCCGGTGGCGCCAGCGTGCGGACGCTGTCGCCCACGGGCGGCAACGTGTCGTTGCCCACGAGCTCGAACCGGCGCAGTGACAGCGACGAAGGCGCGGCTTCTTCCACGAGCAGCTGCGAACCGGAAACCGTGACCACGTCTCCGGCATTGACCACGCGCGCGCCGCCGAGCGGCACGCCGTTGATGCTGACGCGGCTCTCGGGCGTCGCGTCGATCAGCCAGCGGCCATTGGCCGAGCGCAACGTGGTCTGGGGAGCTGCGTCGGGCTCGGGGGAATCGACATCGGAGCGCATGGTGCCAGTGCCGGCATCGAACACCACGCGACCACCGTAGCGCGTGTCACCAGATTCGGTACGCAGGATGATCGAGGCGTCGAGTGAGCGGGATGGTTCCATGTGACTAGATGGGTTCGAGGCAGCGGATCACGATGGTCTGCCCGGTCTGCCCCGGTGCCACGGTGATGTCGCGGCGCACGTCGCGGAAACCGGCACGCTTGCCCGTGACCGTGTAACGACCGGGCTTGAGCTCCACCTGGCGGTGATCGAACGCGCCGAGGAAACCCACCCGCTGGATGGCGACTTCGGTGGCGTTGTCGGATTCGAGTGCCAGCATGACGGGCTGATTGAAGGTGGGCAGAAGGAGTTCGAGGCGCGATACCTGCGAGCGGATCACCGGGCCCTGCGTGGGCAGGGCACGGGCCCTTGCCAGCAACCGCTCCGCCTGTGTTCGGACCTCGTCGGCCGCCAGTCGTTCCGGCCTGTCGATGAGTGCCTGCAGCTGGTCGCCGAGTTCCGCGCGCGGCGCCACGGCAGCGCGGCCGTTGATGGCGAACTGCAGCGTCGGGTCGCGTGACAGCGCCTCGTCGTAGAGCTCGAGCGCCTCGGTCCAGCGTTCCTCGCTGACCAGGCGCGCGGCCTTGTTCTCGAGGTCGGAGAGGCTGCGGCCCGAACCGGTATCGGCCACGCGTTGCAGCGCCGCGGCCACTTCCCTGCTGTCCGGCCGCATCGCCCGGGCGCGTTGCAGATGGGTATTGGCCTCGCCGAGGCGTCCCGCATTCAGCGCCGAGAGTCCGGCGCCCAGCTCGGTGTTGAATTCGTTTTCGGAAAGCGCGCGGTTCACGCGGGCCAGGCCTTCCGTGGCGGCGATGTTGCCCGGATTGCCCTTGAGCACTTCGGTGAACAGCTGCCTGGCCTTGGGGAAATCCTTCGCAGCCTCCGCGGTCTCGGCATCCGCGAGCGTGGGCAGCACGCCGCTCGCGGTGGCCACCTTGCCCAGCCATTCGAGGGCCTCATTGTTACCGGGCTCGATCTTGAGCGCGGTATCGAAAGAGTGCCGGGCGTTCTCGAATTCGCCGGCGGCCAGCGCGCGCTTGCCCTCGGCCATCTGCGCCTTGAGTGCCTCGGGCACGCGGGCCTCGATTTGATCCAGCGACTTCTGCAGCTCGGCCAGCGGCGCAGGAGCGTTCTCGTACTTGCGGCGTTCGAGCATGCCGCCGATCGCGTCGAGCGACTGGCGCGCGGCAGCGAACTGCTCGCCGCCCCATTGCGCGGCCGCGCGGGTGTCGAGGTCCTGCAGGCGCTTGCCGAGCTCGGCGTGCATGTCCGTGAGCTCCTCGGCTTTCTTCTCCGCCGCCTCCGCCGCCGCGTTGTGACCCGCGGGCAGCGCGAGCTGCCCGATGTCCACGGGCGTCTTCACCACCAGCCGGGGCAGCAGGACGGCGACGCCCGCCGTGGCCGCGATGAGGATGATGGCGATGATCCAGTTGCGCCGCCGCGCGCTCGCGCGATGTTCGCGCTCGGCCGCCGCGCGGATCTCGTCGACGCGCGGCAACAGGTCGGGCGCGATTTCTTCGAGCTCGCGCACCGAGCTGACTGCGGGAAGCTCCGGCTCGGCCATGATGGCCGGCGTGAGGTTGTCCGCGGCCGCGCCCAGCATCGCGGCCTCGCTTTCATTCGCCGTGGCGTCGGCCGTGCCGTCGAGCCCGAGCGTGTCCTGCAGCACCGCGCTCATTTCGTCGGCGACGTGTCGCATGGAGGGCGGGCGCTCACGGCCCTGCTTGGCCAGCAGCCACGAGATCAGCAGCTCGAGTCGCGGCGGGATCGGCTTCACCGGCTTGATGCGCGGTACCGGCTCGGTGGCGATCTTCTTCGCATCGAAGGCTGGATAGAACGGCGGATATCCCGAGAGCAGCTCGTACGCCAGCGCGCCGAGACCATAGATGTCGTCCGTGGGACGCGCCGGCTCGTTGGCGAGCTGCTGCGGACTGGCCGAGAACGGCGACCCCGGCGGTCCGCTCGACATGTCGCCCTCGGAAGCGCCGGCGCCGAAGTCGGCGAGCAGCGGGCGCCCCGCGGCATCGAGCAGGATGTTCGAGGGCTTGAGATCACGGTGGACGATCCGCCGCGAATGCGCGTGCTCGAGCGCGGCCGCGACATCGATGAGCAGCGGCAGGATGCGCGTATAGGAAGCGCCGCGCAGCTGGCGCAGGTCGCCGCCCTGTGCATACACCATGGGCAGCACGACGGCGTCGGACGTGCGCACGGGTTCGTACACGCGCAGCACGCCCGGATGGCTCAGGCGCGCGGTCAGCGTGAACTCGCGCATGAAAACCTGCCACGCGGGCTCGGAGCTCAGGAACTGGGCATACAGGACCTTGACCGCGACCTCGGTGTCGCGCATCTCGTCACGCGCGCGCCACACTTCGCCGTAGCCGCCGGCGCCGAGTTTTTCGATGAGCACGAAGCGGCCGCACAGCTTCGTGCCCGCCTGATTCTGGTTTGTCACTTTGCGGTTGTTAGCTAACTAAAGTCCGCGGCACTGTATCAGCTGGCGGGCGGCTTGCTCGAATTCGCGGTGGTGGCGGGCGCCGGCTGGGCCGGCGGGGGCGCCGCGGCAGTGCCGGTCTCTTCCAGGTAGAGCTGCTTGAGCAGCCTGCGCCATTCGCGGTACTGATCCTCGGCGGTGCCCGTGAGGCGCAGCGTGTGGCCTTCCACGTCCACGACCTGGGGCGCCACTTCCGACTGGAAGCTCAAGGTGAGCTCCTTCAAGGCGTCGGCATGCGTGCGGGCGTCGGCGTACTTCTTGATGCCCGAGAGCACCGCGGCGATGCCGCCCATGGTGCCGGCGGTGCGCGCGGCGTTGTTGATGCGGCAGCTGTCATAGGTGCTGCAGGAATTCGGCGCGAAGATCGCGGCGATGAGCGCGGCGGCGCCGAGCACCGTGCGCGTGCGCGCGGCGGAACGGGCGCGCATTTCCTTTTCGAGCTCGGAGAAGCTGGTCTGCCGCCAGCTGTCGTACGAGTCGTCCATGTTCTCGGCAAAGCTCGCGTAATAGTCGTTCACCGTGTCGACCACGGCGGTGTCGCGCTCGCGGATCCTCTCGATGCGGCCGAGAGTCGGGTCGCCGTCGGCCGGCAGGCGCACTACCTGCGTGACGCCGTTCTTGTCCACGGCCGTCATGCCGGCCATGGCGTCGGGCGCGAGATCCGCCGCGAACTTGAGGTTGGCCACCCTGCGCACGTTCTCGCGATCGAGCGCGGTGAGCTTGTCGCGCGCGGCAACCAGGTCGTTCGCGATCTCGGAATACACGTTCTGGAAGGGATCGCGCGCCTTGAGCGACGCCTGCGTCTTGTACGCGCCGAGGTCCACGAGACTCGAGTAGCGTTTGTTCTGAATCCAGGTGCGGCCCGCGGCGTCCACCGCGGAGATGTCGATGGCGAGGAAGCCGCCATTGGAATCGACGAGCGTGCCGGAGACGATGACGTCGACGAATTCCGCGGTGGCCGGAATCACGCGCACCGCGCCCCACTGGGCCGTCTCTTCGAGAGTGGCGCGCAGCAGTGTCGGCATGTAGCGCGCCTCGGCCTTGCGCAGGTCTGGGTAGATGCGCTTCTTCGCAAGTGCCTCTTCGTCGCCTTCGAGGTTCTTCGGGATGCCGGGGTCGAACACGCGGATGCCCACGTCGAGCAGCTCGGCCTCGGGGATGTGCACCGTCGCCTGCTTCGCAGCGATCTTGGGAACCGGCTTGGTTTCCGAAGTGACGCAGCCGCTGAGCGACAGCACCGCCGCCACCGCACCTGCCGCCAGTAGTTTGAATGTCATGGCACTGGACCTCGAATCAGTCGATCAAGAAGCCGACTTCTTGTACTCGTTGTATTCCTTCCAGAGACGCTCCTTGAGCTCCGGATCGGTCTCTTCCTCGGCGGCCTTGCGCAGACGCTTGGCGACGATGTCGTCGTCATTGCCCGAGCGCGCGGCCTGGTGACCCGCACCGCTGCCAGCCGCACCCTTGGTGTTGCTCGCCGCGTTCGGATCACCGTCGTTGTTCGCGCCCTTCGGCGCGCCGGACTGGCTGGCGGACTTCAGGTCGCCATTGCGAGCCGAGCGATCGCTGGTCGAACCATCACCGCTGCCACCGCCGCTGGCACCGGCGTCTTCTCCCGAGCCTTCGCCTTCCGCGGTGCCCTTGGAGTCGCGCTCGCGCGCGACGCGCTCCTGTTCCTTGCGCAGCGTCTTGTCGAAATCGCCGAGTGAATCGTCGAGCGACTTCTCGCCTTCCTGGCGGCGCTCGTCGGAAGTCTTTGCGCCGTCCGGCCCTTCGGGAGCATTGCTGCCGGAATCGCTCGAGCCCTTCGAGGTGCTCGAACCGCCCCCTTCGCCCTTGTTCTTGCTCTTGCTCTTGCCCGACTTGCCGTTGCCGTCACTGTCACCGTCGCTCGGCAGGCTGTCGCTCGGCAGACCCGCCGAGGTCGAGGAAGAGTCACCGGGCATGCCGGGCAGACCCGAGCTGCTGCCGCCTGGCATTCCGCCGGGTGAACCACCAGGCATTCCGCCCGGCATCCCACCGCTTTCGCCACCGGGCATGCCGCCCGAGCCACCGGGCGTGCCGCCGCCGCTGGGGCTCGGCATGCCGCCTCCCTGGGGCGCGGACGCGCAACCTGACATCACCGCCGCGGCGGCGACCAGGGGAACAAGAATGGATATGCGCATGCGAACCTCCTCGAGGTTTCGTCTAGTGGGTGCCGGCGGTCTGTTCGCCGGTTCCCGTAAAGAAGCTGCGCAGCTGGCTGGACATGCGATTGCACGCCGTCGCCTGCACACGCGCGATGAACGGCAGTGGAACTATGGCCCCGACGATCGCGGAAGTTCCAGTGACGTTGGTGCCGACGCTACCCGCCGACTTCGCCTGTTTCAAATCCCAAATGGTGGCTTCGTAGGCGGACTCCTTCTGCCACCAGCCGAAGCCGATGCAGCCAGCGCCGCCCGGGGCCGCGCCGCAGGCCAGGCTGCCGCCGCCGTCGGTCTTGCGCGTACCGCCATCGAGCCAGACTACATAACGCACGCCACTCTCCGAGATCTGCTCGGCGACGCCCGGCCGGGCGAGCAACGCGCTCATCGCCTCTGGCTTGGCGGGAGCCGTACTCGGCTCGAACCACGGGAACATGCGATCCACGAACTCGTTGTTGTCGTGAACCTGGAGCTCCTTGCCGTGCTGCAGGTTGGAGCCGACGCAGTCCATGAATTCTTCCTCGGCGCCCGACCCTTCGATCTGCGGCTTTGCGAGGATCACCACGCGTTCACCCTTTGCCAGGGGAGTCGCCATCTCGCGGGATTCTTCGATGCGTGCCTGCATGCACCCGGAGAGCAGCACGAGGCCGGCGCATGCGGCCGTCACAACCGAGCTCTTCATTGCTGAACTCCCATTATCCGTGGGCCTTTCCGTGGGGCGCGGGCGAGTATGCCACGTCGCAGCATCACGTCTTTGTGACCTCGACCCCCCACTTCGGTTCCCAACTTACCGTTACAGGTCGAGCGACAACTGAGGAGGAGTACGTAGTTGCTGGCGGAAAAGATGCGTCGGCAGCGACTCATCGCGATCGTCGGGAAAGCCGAGCTTGCGACAGGCCAGCCGAAATCTCTGGCGAATCAATTGCGCGACGGGCCCCATCGCATGCATGCGCGTCCCGAACTGGGGGTCGTTGTCGCGCCCGCCGCGCATGGCGCGCACCTGCGACATGACGTGCGCGGCGCGATCGGGGAAATGCTCGGCCAGCCACTCCCGGAACAGATCCTTCACTTCCCAGGGCAGACGCAGCAACGTGTATCCGGCGACCGACGCTCCCGCCTCGCGGGTCGCCGCGAGCACATCCTCGATCTCGTGTTCGGTGAGTACGGGGATGATGGGTGCGACCAGCACACCCACGGGAACGCCTGCATCCGCGAGCGTGCGCATGGCCTTGAGCCGCGCCGCCGCCGCCGCCGCGCGCGGCTCGAGCACGCGCTTCATGTCGTTGTCGAGCGTAGGAATGCTGAACATCACGCGGGCCAGTCCATCACGGGCGAATTCCGCGAGCAGATCCACGTCCCGCGCGACCAGCGCGCCCTTGGTGGTGATGTTCACGGGGTGTTTGTAACGCAGCAATACTTCCAGGACGGACCGGGTGACTTTGTGAATTCTTTCGAGCGGCTGGTAAGGATCTGTATTCGCACCGAGCATGATGGGCACGCAGCGATAGTTCTTGGCGTTGAGCTCGGCCTCGAGCAATCGCGCGGCGTCCGCCTTGTAGAAAAGCCGGGTCTCGAAGTCGAGACCCGGTGAAAGCCCCACGTAGGCGTGGCTCGGCCTCGCATAGCAGTTGTGGCTGACGACGCCGTTGGCGATGAAGTCCTCGGTGCCGGTGGTGATGTCGAACAGCCGCAGCGCGTTGCCGAGCGGCTCGATGCTTTTCACGGCGAGCCGCTCGTGGCTTTGTACGGGCTGACTGGCGAGATCACGGCCCGGGTCCGGCCCCATGAGGCGCTCGGCCAGCGACAGATGCTGGCGCGGAGCGGTGTCCGCGGGCGCGCGGGAAACGAACTTCCAGCCGAAATCGGTGAGGAAGCGGTGGTCACCGCCAGTGATCAGCTCGGTGCCGTCCTCGAGCGTGACGCGGTAGGCCGGCTTGATGACGCTCCAGTGCGCGAGCACTTCGGTCTTGATGTAGTGGCGATGCGAGCCGATGCGGCGCGTGCCGTAGATGGCATCGCCGACGCGGATGTCGGCGAGGCGTTTGCTCTCGCCATTGGCGAGCAGCACGCGGGTGTCGCCGTGCGCGCAATAGATGCAACCATGCTCGCATCCCCGGTACGGATTGATCGAGGCGTCGAACATGATGTCGGGCGACTTGTTGCGGCTGATGACCGAGCGTGCGGGCTCGGGCAACACGATGGTCTCGCGCTTGCCCGGCTCCTCTTCCTCGTACCAGCCGTCGTGCTCGAGAGTTTTCGTGAGCTGGTCGAAACGGCCCGGCGGCTGGGACAGCGCGCCGCGGCCCTTGATGGATATGGCCATGGCCGTACTGTATTTATGTACAGGCCGGCCGTAAATTCAGTAGTCGGCGCCCGCGACTACTGGATGGGCACCATCACTTGGCGGGGTCGGGGAACTGGTCGAGTTTGCGCAGCTGCGGGAACAGGCCGAGATAGCTGCCAACAACGGCAAGCGTGCACACGCCGCCCCAGACCATCGACGGAATGATGCCGAACCACTGCGCCTGCATGCCGGCGCGGAAGGCGCCGAGCTCGTTCGACGCGCCGATGAACATCGAATTCACCGCGCTCACGCGACCGCGGATGGAATCCGGCGTTTCCAGCTGGACCAGCATGCCGCGCACGAACACGCTGATCATGTCGGCCGCCCCCGCGACCACGAGCACCGCGATCGCGATCCACAGGGTGTTGGTGAGGCCCACCGCGATCATGCAGATACCGAACAGCGCGACGCCACCGAACATCCACGTGCCCGCATGCCGCTGAATCGGTCGCACGCTGAGCCAGTAAGCGACGATGGACGCGCCCACTCCCGGCGCGGCGCGCATCAGCCCGAGGCCGATGGGGCCGACGTGCAGGATTTCATCGGCGTAGGCAGGCAGCAGCGCGACCACGCCACCGAACAGCACGGCAAACAGATCCAGCGAGATGGCGCCGAGCACCGGCTTCTTGCGCCACACGAACACGAAACCGCCGAGGATGTCGCGCCAGTGCCATTCCGACGTGGACTTCGCACGCACCGGCCGCACGCCGAGCATCATCGTGATGGCGACGATCAGCAACGCGACCGTGAGGCCATACGACCAGTCGATGCCGATCATCAGCGTGAGGCCCGCGACCGCCGGACCGCTGATGGTCGCAATGGTGAACATCAGCGTGTTGATCGAGATCGCGCCCGACAGCAGCTCCCGGGGCACGAGGTTCGGCACCATCGCCTGGCCCGCCGGCGCCCAGAATGCGCGGCCGATGCCTAACAAGGCCGCGATGAAGAACAGCGCGAGCACCTCGGTTCGTTCGAACAGCGTGAAGCACAGCAGCGCCGTGGCGGCGACCAGTTCGAGACCGTAAGCGAGCGCGATGATGAGCCGGCGGTCGAAGCGGTCGGCGATCTGCCCGCCCGGGATCAGCAGCACGACGAAAGGCAGGAACTGCGCGAGACCGATGAGACCGAGCGAGCTCTTGAGGTGAGTGAGTTCCCAGACCTGGTAGCCGAGCACCACGTCGATCATCTGCCAGGCGAGCGTAGCCGCGAAGCGGCCATACGCGTAGCGCGCGAAATCGGGATGGCTCAGCGCCTGCTTGCCGGGCGTTGCTGCGGAGCTGGACAAGTTCACGGATCGCGGGGGTTGGGGGATGCGCACTTTAACTGGTAACGTCGCCGTCCGGTGACCAATGCGCGCGCCCGCGCGGGGAAGCATCCGATGAAGAAGCGTGTCGCTGCAGGTTCCTGCTCACCACCAGGCTTCTCTGCACTGCTCATGGTCGCGGTGTGGTTGCTGAGCGCCTGCGCGTCGGCGCCGCCGCCACCCGCGCCCGCCGCTCCACCGGCACCCGCCCCGCCCACGCCCGACCAGCAGTTCGACGCGCTCGCGGCCAGGTATCTGCTCGAATCACCGGAGCAATCGCCGGTCAATGCCACGGGGCTCGGCGACCATCGCTTCGACGCGAAGCTCGACGACGTGAGCGCCTCTGCCTGGCAGGCGCGCCAGTCGTTCGCCGAGCTCTATCTAGCGGCGCTGGAAGGCATCGACCGCGGCCGGCTGTCGCGCGACCGGCAGGTGGACGCGCTGCTGCTGCGCAATGAGCTGGAGCAGGCCCGCTTCCGCGTGCAGGAGCTGCAGGACTGGCGCTGGAACCCGCTGGTGTACACGCGCATCGCGGGCGACGGACTGTACGGATTGATGGCGCGCGACTTCGCGCCGGCGTCCGCGCGATTCGCGAATCTGGGCAAACGTCTCGACGAGATCCCGCGTTTCCTGGCGCAGGTGCGCGAGGTGCTCGAGCCGGCTCGCGTGCCGAAGATCCACGCGGAAACCGCGGTGCGCCAGAACCAGGGCTTGAAATCGATGCTCGACGGCGACATCGCGACGGAAGTGGCGAAACTCCCCGGCGTCGAGCAGGAGCCACTGCGCGCCAGCATGGCGCGCGCCCGTAGCGCCATCGCCCAGCATCAGATCTGGCTGGAGAAGAAGCTGCTGCCCGAGGCCAAGGGTGACTTCCGGATCGGCGTCGAGCTCTACGACAAAAAACTCGCGTTCGCGCTGGTGTCGCCGATGACCCGGCAGGAAATCCGTGAGCGCGCCGAGAGCGAGCTCGCGGCCACGCACCGCGCCATGTACGCGATCGCGCGTGAAGTATTGAAAGGCAAGCGCAACGCGCCGCGCATGCCCGACGACCCGAGCGACGCGCAGCGCCTGCGGGCGATCAAGACGGCGCTCGAGTTGGCGTACGCGGAGCGCCCGAAGCGCGAGGGCGTGCTCGACGCCGCGCGTGCCTCGCTCGAGGACGCCACGCGTTTCGTTCGCGAACACGACATCGTGACCGTGCCCGGCGAGCCGCTGAAGATAATCACCATGCCCGAGTTCCAGCAGGGAGTCGCGCTCGCGTACTGCGATTCGCCCGGGCCGCTCGAGCGCAATCTCGATACGTTCTACGCGGTGTCACCCATCCCGAAAGACTGGACGCGCGCGCAGGTCGACTCGTTCCTGCGCGAGTACAACTCGCGCTCGATCCAGAACCTGACCATCCACGAAGCCATGCCCGGGCATTACCTGCAGCTGGCGCACGCCAACCGCTATCCATCGGTGCTGCGCGCGGTGCTGTCATCCGGCCCGTTCATCGAAGGCTGGGCCGTGTACGGGGAAGGCGTGATGATCGAGCAGGGCTACATGGATGGCGACCCGCTCATGAAGCTCATCCAGCTCAAGTGGTACGTGCGCAGCATCGTCAACGCACTGCTCGACCAGGCGGTGCACGTCGACGGCATGCCACGTGAGGCGGCGATGAAACTGCTCACGGACCAGGGCTTCCAGGAAGAGCGCGAGGCGGCCGGCAAATGGGTGCGCGCACAGCTGACCTCGGCGCAGCTGCCCACCTACTTCGTGGGTGCGCAGGAACACATGGCGTTGCGCGCGGAGGCCGAGCAGAAGCTCGGCGCCGCGTTCAACCTCAAGGAATACCACGACAAGCTGCTGTCGTATGGCTCGCCGCCGGTGCGCTACGTGCGCGCGCTGATGTTCGATCTGCCGGTCGACTAGTTAGGGTGCGTCGGGCGGGCTCTTCTTGTTGGTGATGTTGCGCGCCACGGCTTCCGCCTTCGCCTTGGCCTTCTTGAGCCAGCTGCGTGCCCAGGCGAATTCGATACCGAGGATTGCCAGGCCGGCCGGGATGACGACGAAGGCCGGGCCCGGCAGCACGATCAGGGCGATGCCGACCAGTAACACCGAACCGCCCACTATGCCGATGGCAATGCGCTTCGCGACCTTGTAGGGCGCGTAGAGCGGATGCTTTTCGTCGAACACCAATAGAGACCTGATGACCGCGGCCGGGGGCATTCTACACAGACCGGAATGACCGGCCTGTGTTCCCCTCACCCGAGGAAAATCCGGTAGGCCGGATTGTTAGTCTCGTCGCTGTAGGAAAAGTGCAGGACGTTGAGGTGATCGAGGAAATCAGCGGTGTCGGAAGGCGGCACGTCGATGCCCGCGAGCACGCGCCCGTAGTCGGAACCGTGGTTACGGTAGTGGAACAACGTTATGTTCCAGCGCGTGCCCACGGCCTGCAGGAAGTTGAGCAGCGCGCCTTTGCGTTCGGGAAATTCGAAGCGATACAGTCGCTCGTTGGCGACGTTGCCGTTCACGTGACCGCCGACCATGTACCGCACGTGCAGCTTCGCCATCTCGTTGTCGGTCATGTCGGTGACGCCATAGCCCGCGGCCTTGAACTTCGCGGTCATCTCGTCGCGTTCCTGCTTGTTGAGCACCGCGAAGCCCACGAAGATCTGCGCGCGCTCTTTCGCGCCGTAGCGGTAGTTGAACTCGGTCACCGCGCGCTGCCCGAGAATCTCGCAGAACTTGAGGAAGCTGCCCGGCTGTTCGGGGATCTCCACGGCCAGCAGCGCCTCGCGCGCCTGGCCCACGTCGGAGCGTTCGGCCACGTAACGCAGCACGTCGAAGTTCATGTTGGCGCCGCTGTTCACGGCGACGATGCGCTTGCCTTCCCACGCGTGCAGCGCGCAGTACTTCTTGATGCCGGCCACCGCGAGCGCTCCGGCGCCTTCGACGATGGAGCGTGTGTCCTCGAAGACGTCCTGGATGCCCGCGCAGATCTCGTCGGTGTCCACCAGCACGATCTCGTCGACGTGTTCGCGGCAGAGACGGAACGTCTCCTCACCCACTTTCCTGACCGCGACGCCGTCCGCAAAGATGCCGACGCGGTCGAGCACCACGCGCTTCTTGGCGCGCATGGAGTCGTGCATGGCCGCCGCGTCCACCGGCTCGACGCCGATGATCTTGATCTTGGGGTTGAGATACTTCGCGTACACGGCGATGCCGGAGATGAGCCCGCCGCCGCCCACGGGCACGAAGATGGCGTCCACCTCGTTGCGCGACTGGCGCATGATTTCCACGGCGACCGTGCCCTGGCCCGCGATCACGTCCGGATCGTCGAAGGGATGGACGAACGCGAGATTGCGCTCGCGAACGATCGACTGTGCATGCTCGTAGGCGCTGTCGTAGTCGTCCCCGTGCAGCACCACCTCGCCACCCAGGTCGCGCACCGCGTTCACCTTGATGTTGGGCGTGGTCTGCGGCATCACGATCACGGCCGGGATGCCGCGGCGACGCGCGGCCAGCGCCACGCCTTGCGCATGGTTGCCCGCCGAGGCGCAGATGACGCCGCGCCTCGCCACCGACTCGGACAGGTGCGCGATCTTGTTGTAGGCGCCGCGCAGCTTGAACGAGAACACCGGCTGCAGGTCCTCGCGCTTCAGGAAGATGCTGTTGCCGACCCGGCGCGACAGGCGCGGCGCGGCTTCCAGCGGAGACTCCATGGCCACGTCATAGACGCGGGCGCGCAGGATGCGTTCGATGTAGTTGTCGGTCATAGGGACCGACAGTGTATCAGCGAGTGAAAGCTAGTCGCGGACCGTGTAGCGGAACTGCGTCTTGCCGATGGTGACCTTGTCGCCGGTGTTCAGCACCTGGCGGTTCACGCGCTTGCCGTTCACGAACACGCCGTTGGTGCTGTTCAGGTCCTCGATCGAGGTATTCACCGGACCGGCCAGCAGCACCGCGTGGTAGCGGCTGATGTGCTTGGTATCGAGCACGATCTCGTTGTCCGGGCCGCGGCCGATGCGCGTGCGGCGGCCGAGCACGTGTACGAAATCGGTGTTGCCATCGGTGCGGATCAGCACGCGCGCCGGCCCTTCGAGCGCGGCTTCCTCGCCGGTCTGCGCGCCGGTATCGAGCGTCGACGAGAAACGATGCTGCTGCAGGTCCGTCTCCAGCTGCTGGATGCGGCTGTCCCGCTGCAGGATGGACCGCTGGCTCTCGGCGATGACCGCGCGCCACTCCTCGACCGTGACGCTGGCTTCCGCGAGTTTGCTCGACTTGTCGCCGAGGTCGTTCTCGAGCTGCCGGATGCTCTCCTCGGCGACCTGGAGATCGTCGTCCATCTCGCGCACGCGGGCTCGGGCGAGCTCGAGCTCGGCCTTCAGCTCGCGCAGCTTTTCGTCGCGCGCCGCGATGTCCTCGTGCAGCCTCGGCACATTGGGATCGATGGATGCCAGCGCGTCGGTGAGCCGGTTGCCCAACAGCGCCTCGCGCTGTTGTCGTGCGGCCAGGTCGGCCTCGAGCATCGATATGTGCGAATTGCGGCGTGCCACGGTGGCGCGCAGGTTCATGCCGTCGCAGTCCAGCGTTTCGCAGCGAGCTTCGCTGTCGGCGAGCCGCGAGCGGGTCTGGCGCAGGACCTCGGCCTGGTCGGCCAGTTGTTTCTCGAGGGCCGCGATGCGGTCACCGCGCGCGAAGTACGAGTCGGCGAGTTCGGCCTGATCCGTGCGCTGCACGTCCAGCCGTTCCTTGGAAGTGGCCAGCGCCTCGAGGTGCGCCGCCAGCTGCTCGCGCAATTGCGCGCATTCGGCGTTGGCACGCGCGATGGCGACGGAGCGCTCGGCGTCGGCGATGCGCGCGCGTTCATCGAGCTCCGTGATGCGGCGCTCGGCATTGGCCAATGCGCCGCGCAGCTCTTCGATCAACGGCGGCGATGGCGGCAGCACGATGGCCGCGGGGGCGGGAGCGGGAGCGGCCTGTGCCGGGGCCGGCGTCACGACCTTGTTAGGGGCGCGCGGGGCCTTGGCGGTTTTCGGCGGATCGGTCTTGGCGTGCCTGGCTGGGCTCGCGGTCTTGCCGAGCAGCATCGCCGGCATCTCGTGCGTGCCGCTGTGGTCGAGATCGTAGGCGGGGACGGCCTTGGTCAGCGTCGGAATCGAATCCGCCTTCACGGCCGGCATTTCGGTGGTGGCGTCACCGGTCTTGAAGGTGTCGCTGGGCAGCACCCAGGTGTCGGTATGAGCAACCGTCTCTTCATCCCTGAGCGTCGATTCGTAGGCGGCGACATCGAGGACGGGCAATTCTGCCGTCGCCTCGTTGTCCACTTCGGACGAAGGCGCGCTGTTCACCGTTGCCATGAAACTGGATCCCCAGGAATTCTTTGCCCGGGATTTTAGCTCCCGACCCGGGCGGCCGGGCTGAAGACTTTGCGCGCCCGGTGCGAAATGCGAAGGCGCTTCTCATTTCTGTCAAATGTCGCCCCGCTTCCCCAGTTGGGGCCCCGGCGCGCGTCTTGCGATATCGTGGCGTCCATGAATCAGGCAAAGCTCCAGCAAGCCGACCCGCCGCGACTGCGCCGGGCCTACTTCGAAAGCCGGCATGGACAGCTGCACGTGCACAACGCCATCCCGGTGGGCGGCGGCTTCGACGAGCTGACTACACTCATCTGCCTGCATGGCACGGGCAGCACCGGGCGGATATTCCTCGAAACTTCGAAACGCCTGGGACGGACCCGTTCCATCTACAGCCCCGACCTTCCCGGTTGCGGTGAATCCGATGGCTCCGGCGATGCCATGTCGGCAAGCGCCTACGCCGAGGCCATCGCCGACTTCCTCGATTCCATGCGCTTCCGCCAGGTGGACTTGTTAGGCGTGGGCACCGGGGCGGCGGTCGCCGTCGAAATAGCCGTGCTGCGGCCGAAGATGGCGCGCAAGGTGGCACTGCTCGGCATGATCCAGCCCGAAGGGTGGCAGCCGGGCACCCGCCTGCCGATGATCAAACTACCGGTGCTCGACGTCCATGCCGCCACGCCGCAGCACGTGCAGCAGGCCGAGGGCAGGCTCGTGTCGCAGCTGCTCGAATTCTTCGACTGAAGACCTCACGATCGCGCATGCACGAACGGCGCGGTGAGCTCGGAGAATTTCAGTTTCTGGTTGCCGGCGGCGTCGAAGTTCGCGGGCTCGAGCCAGCGTAGATAGGCAGCCTTCAGGCCCGCCTCCCAGTCCCGGTCGATGATCGCGAACCAGCAGGTGTCGCGATTGCGATCCTTGTAGACGATGGCCTGGCGGAACATCCCCTCGTAGGTGAAACCATAGCGCACGGCGGCGGCGCGCGAGGGCAGATTGCAGCTGTCGCATTTCCACTCGAAGCGCCGGTAGCCGAGTCCGAAGGCGTTCGAGATGAAGAGGTACATGGCCTCGGTAGCAGCGCGCGTGCGCGCCAGCCGCGGCGTGTAATGGATGTGTCCGATCTCGATGACGCCATTCTTCGGGTCGATGCGCAGGTATGCCGCGGACCCGACGGCCTTGCCAGCGACGACGATGGCGTAGAACTGCGGATCCCGCGACGACTCGACGCTGGTGATCCACTTCTCGAAAGCGGCGAAGTCCGCGAACGGACCGTTGTACGAATAGGTCCAGCGCGAGCCCGCCGTGTCCTCGGACTGCGCCTCCCACAGATCGCGCGCGTGGCGCGAAGCTTGCAAAGGCTCGAGGCGGCAGAACGTGCCCGCGAGCGTGGCATGCGGCGGAAATGGCGGTGCCGTCCAGCCGGGCAGCGCGAAACCAATGGGCTGGCCGAGTTCGTTGGTGCGATTCATGCAGTCGATTCTCGCATCGCCGGACGCCGAGACGAAGGTACACCACGTTCAAATGAGCAATACAAAGCTTGCCTCGACAAATTGCCGGTCGGCAGAATCGAGCCAATAGCGCGCACGCGCAAGAACCTCCTGGGGATTCCATGCTTCGACACCTGACCATGCGACGGCAGACCATGCCGCGGAAGACAATAGTTGCCGCGGCCCTCGCAACCTTGTTTGCCGGCGCCGCCCTCGCACAAGCAACCACGCAGACCCCGCCGGCGACGCCTGACAACCCTCGCCTGCTCACCGCCGAGAAGATGTGGGCGCTCAAGCGACTCGGCGATCCGGCGATCACGCCTGACGGCCGCCTGGCCATCGTGCCGGTCACCACGTTCGACATCGCGGAGAACAAGGGACTCACCGATCTGTGGATGGTCCCCGTGGCGGGTCCGAACTCCGGCCAGCAGGCTCGGCAGCTCACGAGCGACAAGGCCAGCGACAACCAGCCCACGGTGAGCCCGGACGGCAAGTGGATAGCCTTCGTGTCCAAGCGCGGCGACGACACCGAAAGCCAGGTCTACGTGATCCCCGTGGATGGCGGCGAAGCGCGCCGCGTCACCAGCATCCCCACGGGCGCGTCGGTACCGAAGTGGTTCCCGGACAGCAAGCACATCGCGTTCGTCAGCGAGATCTGGACCGATCTCGTGCGCTGGGAGGACCAGGCCGCGCGCAAGAAAGAACGCGCGGACTCGAAGATGACCGCAAAGGTATGGACCAAGGCGCCCATCTCGTACTTCGATCATTACCTCGACGATCGCGAGCCGCATCTCTTCTCGATCGCCGTCGATGGCGGCGACGTCACCGCGATCACTCGCATGTCGGGCTTCCACCTGTCGAAGGCGGAGGTCGACTCGTATTCTTATGACATCTCGCCGGATGGGCTCGAGGTCGCTTTCGCGGCCAATGTCGACGACACCGGCATCGACGGCAACTTCGACGTGATCCTGGTCGAGGCGTGTGGCTGCAAGCCGCCGCGTAATATCACCGAGGCGAGCAAGAGCGACGACGGCGCGCCGCGCTACAGCCCCGACGGCCGTCGTCTCGCATTCACGCAGCAGCGCCTCAAGGGCTTCTACGCGGATCGCGAACGTCTCATGGTGTACGACCGCAAGGCCCGCACCACCGTCGGCATCACCGAGAACTGGGATCGAAGCGCGGAGGGTCTCGTCTGGGAGCGCGATTCGCGCAGCCTGCTCGGCGCCATCGATGACGCGGGCGCGCGTCGCGTGTATCGCTTCCGTCTCGACGGCGGCGTGCCGGCTCCGGTGACGCGCGGCGCGACCTTCGGCGCGCTGGCGCTGGCCAACAATGGCAAGGCGCTGGTAGCGATCCGGCAGACCTTCGTCGAGCCGCCGACGCTGGTCGCGCTCGACGCGAGAAACGGCTCGGCCACCAAGCTCACGACGTTCAACGACGCGGCGCTCGCCGGCATCGACCAGGGTAGATACGAAAGCATCACCTACAAGGGCGCGCGCAACGATGACATCCAGATGTGGGTGTTCTATCCACCCGGGTTCGATCCCGCGAAGAAATACCCCTCGCTGATGCTGCTGCACGGCGGCCCGCACAGCGCCATCACCGACGCCGTGCAGTGGCGCTGGAACGCGCAGGTATTCGCGGCGTGGGGATACGTGGTGACATGGCACAACTTCCACGGCTCGAGCGGCTGGGGCAATGACTTCGCGGATTCGATCAATCCCGACCGCATCACCTTGCCGTATGAAGACACCATCAAGGGGGCGGAGTGGCTCAAGAGCAAACCGTTCATCGACGGTGACCGCATGGCGGCCGCGGGCGGCAGCTACGGCGGCTTCCTCGCCACCACCTTGCTGGGCCGCGAGCACCCGTTCAAGACGCTGGTGGCGCACGCCGCGGTGTACAACAGCTTCACGCAGATCGCCGCCGACTATGGCGCGGAGAAGGAACGTTTCTTCGATTACTGGGACAAGCCCGAAGAGTTCATGAAGTACTCGCCGCATGCGTCGGCGGCAAACTTCAAGACCCCGACCCTCATCATCCACAACCTCAACGACCTGCGCGTCCCCGTGAACCACGGCGTCGAGCTGTTCAACACGCTGCAGAAACGCGGCGTGGCGTCGAAGCTCGTATATTTTCCCGACGAGAACCACTGGGTGTTGAAGCCCCAGAATTCGCTGTTCTGGTACAAGACGGTGCGTGAGTGGTTGGCGCGCTACGCCGCGCCCGGCGCGAAATGAGAACGGAGAGTCACATGAACACCAAGCTCAAACGCCGCACCCTGTTGTCCCTCGCCGCTGCCGGCGCGCTGGCGCAGCTCACCCCGGCCTGGGCCGTGAAGAGGCCCAAGCCCATGCGCATCCTCATTCTCGGCGGCACCCGGTTCATCGGTTTGCACATGGCGGCACTGGCGCTCGAGCGCGGGCACCAGCTCACGTTCTTCAACCGCGGCAAGACGCACACCGATCGCTACCCCGAGATCGAGCGCATCAAGGGCGACCGCAACGGCGAGCTCGATGGGCTCAAGGGCCGGGAGTGGGATGCCGTCATCGACAATTCGGGTTACGTGCCACGACACGTCAAGCTGTCAGCCGAGCTGCTCGCGCCGCACGTGAAGCAGTACGTGTTCACCTCGTCGATTTCGGTGTACCCGGATTTCAGCGCGCCGCGCGATGAGTCGTCGCCGGTGGGCAAGCTCGCGGACGAGACCATCGAGAAGGTGGATGGCGAAACCTACGGCCCGCTGAAGGCGCTGAGCGAGCAGGCCGCGCAGCGCGCGGTACCGGGCCGCACCTGCGTGATCCGCCCCGGCCTCATCGTCGGCCCCGACGACAACACCGACCGCTTCACGTACTGGCCCGCGCGCGCCGCGCGCGGCGGCGAATTCATCGCGCCGGGCTCGCCGAAGGATCCGTTCCAGGTCATCGACGCGCGCGACCTCGCGGCCTTCGTCATCAACGCCGTGGAGAACAACCACGTCGGCGTCTACAACCTGGTCTCGAACGTCAACGAGTTCAAGTTCGGCGACCTCACCGATGCGTGCATCGCCGCGGCCAACAAGCAGGCGAGCCCCAAGGACAAGCCGCGCGCCGTCTATCTACCCACGGCGTTCCTCGAGGAGCAGAAGGTGGAACCGTGGAGCGAGATGCCGGTGTGGCTCCCGGCCAAGGGCGACGAGGCCGCGTTCGCGGGCACCAGCAACCGGGCTGCGGTGGCGAAGGGACTGAAGATCACGCCGCTCAGGAAGACGGTGAACGACACCATGGCCTGGCACCTGGCGCGGCCCGCCGAGGAACGCGAAAAGCTCAAGTCCGGCATCGCCGCCGACAAGGAAGCCACGGTGCTCGCGGCCTGGAAGGCCAGGGGCTAGTTCCCCTTCATACCTCGACAGAACAAATACAAATATGCAACCCCGCCGGCGGTAGTCTCCAGCACCGTCCGCGGGGCCAGGAGAGGGCTTAGGTCATGAGCGTCGCGAAATTCTCGAGCCTGATGAAGGTCGCAGGTCTCTTCCTGATGGCTACGGGCCTGCAGAGTTGCGGCGGCGGCAGCAGTTCCGGCGGCGGCTCCAGCGCCGCGGCAGGCTTCGACGTGGAGCTCGAAATGCGCGCGAACAATGGCGCGCCGAGCTCGAGTTTCGCGTTCGGCAACAACATCGTGTTCGCGCTGATCGTCACCAACCGTTCGGGCGCGGCGCAGATACTGAGCCTGCCCAGCACCCAGATCTACGACCTCGCCGTCCTTCCCGAGGGCTCGGCCACGCCGCGTTGGCGCTGGTCCTTCAACCGCGTCTTCCAGCCCACGGAGACGAACCTGACGTTTGCCGGGCACCAGACCATCACCTATCTATATATCTGGCCCGGCGTACTCGAGGACGGCACGCAGATCATGCCGGGCAGCTTCGATGTCCGTGCCACGCTCGCCTATCCGAACTATGCCGCCGACTGGCGCGCCAGCGACGAGCTGGCTGCTCCGATCCGCAAGTTAACCATCACGAATTGACCGACCGACCCCCTGGGGCGCGCGCTCGGCCCGCTCAGCCCGTGCTGAGCGGGCCGAAGGATTGCGCATCGGCGGTGTCGTAGATCTCCACCTGGTTGCCGCGCCGGATCATCCGCTTGCCGAGCTTCGGGAACTCCGCCACCTCGAACTCGCGGTTCTCGCCGCCCGATAGATAGACCAGGTCGCCGGGCCCGGGGTTGCGCATGAGATGCGGCACAGACGGTGCCGGGAAGCCTATGAAGTCGCCCGTAGCCACCTCGTATTCGACGTCATCGATCAGGGCGATGGCGCGGCCGGAAAGCACGTAGACCCACTCCTCTTCGTAGTGGTGCGAGTGATAAACGTACGACTCGCGGCCTTCGGGCACGCGGATGAAGTTCACGCCGGTTCGCTTGAGACCCACGCTGCGGGCGAGCTGCGTGCCGTGCATGTCCGAGTTCGCGTTCCACGGGTGCGAGAACTGCTGCGCGTGCGTGGCGATGTCGGCAGCGCGCACGATGTTGAGGCTGGGCTTGTCCATGCCACAACCTTAACCTTTTTCCGCAAACACCGGTCAGCGCGTGGCGCGCGCGTAGGCGCGGGCCGGCGGCTGGCGGCAGTCGGCGAACACGTCGCGTTCGGGCTTGTACGCCTCGGTCTTCACGTCCATGAGACCCAGCACGGAGTGGAACACGTTGTCGTGCGAGAGCGCCTCGTCGCGACGGGCGCTGAGGCAGCGCACGCTGACACCTTCTTCCGCGGAAAATCCCGGCGACATCCAGGCGATCATCGGCACGTGCGTCTGCGTGCCCGGCGCGATGGAGTACGGCAGCCCATGCAGATAGAGGCCGCCCTCGCCCAGCGACTCGCCATGATCGGACACGTACAGCATCGCGCTGTCGAGCTCGCCCTCGTGTGCCTGGAGCGTCTGCACCACGCCGGCGAGGACGTGATCGGTGTACAGGATGGCGTTGTCATACGCATTGACTACCTGCTCGCGCGTGCAGTCACGCAATTCCGCCGTGGCGCAATCGGGTGTGAAGCGCCGGAATGCGGGCGGATAGCGCAGGAAATAGGCCGGCCCGTGGTTGCCCATCATGTGCAGCACGATCACGGTGTCCTGCCTCAGGTCGGCGAGCTCCGCCTGCAGTCTTCGCACCAGGATGCCGTCCCAGCACTCGTCGCCACGACAGAGATCGGGAGCCAGCGAGGCAGCTAACTTCTCGTACCGCACGCCCTGCCCCTTGCAGACACCCTTGCAGCCCGACTGGTTGTCGAACCACTGCACCGCATAGCCGGCGTGCGCCAGCACGTCGAGCAGACCTTCGGAACTGCGGATGCGGCGCTCGTCGTACTCCTCTCGTCCCCACTCCGAGAACAGGCAGGGCACCGACACTTCGGTCGAAGTGCCGCACGAGGTCACGTGGCTGAATGCCGTCACGCCGATCTTCGCAAGCTCGGGCGTCGTCGGGCGGCCATAGCCGAGCACGGAGAAGTTGTCGGCGCGCGCGGTCTCACCGATGACCAGCACGAAAACGCGGTGTTTGCCGGGCGCGAGCGCCACGCGCATGAGCCGGGCATCGCGGCCGATGGGCGCGCGTGGTGCCGCCGCTTCGCGCACCTCGCCGGCGGAGCTCGTGGCCAGGCCCCAGACGATGTTTCCCGGAGTGACCAGGTAACGCATCTCACGGTGGTTGCGCATCATCGAGGTGAGGTCGCGGTTCACGGGGAGGGCTGCGACGACCGCGAGGACCAGCGCGCCGAGCACCGTCGCCGCGCGGAAGCCGGACGCGCGGAGCCAGGGTCGGCGCTCGATTCGCACCCACCAGATGAAGGTCAGCGGTGCCGCCGACCACAGCAACACCCAGCCGAACATCGAAGCCGTGATCAGCTCCCCCGCTTCGTGCGCGTCCGTCTCGAGCACGTTGCGCATCATCACCGGATCGATGAGCACGGCGTAGGTGCGCATGTAGTAAGCGGCGGCCGCGCTCACCACGATCAACACGGACAGCAGCGGCCGCATCGTCCATCGGTTGGCGAGGGGCGCGATGAGCGCGAAATGCAGCGCGAGCAATGAAATGAACGTGCAAACGGCGAAGAGCCAGCTCGAAGCGCTGTGCAGGTCGCGGCCGGCCATGGCAGCGCTCCACCATGGGCCGTTGAGCAGCACGAGCATCCAGCCCAGCACCGCGAGCAGGACGACTTCCAGGCGCATCAACGGGCGCCAATGGGCAGGGACCGACTTCCTCATCTCAAATCCTTTGATTCAAAAACTCTTCCGTGTCTGCACGAGGAACTGCACGCCCTTCATCGAAGGATCCCGGTCCAGCGGGAAAGCGACATCGAGGTGCAGAACATTGCCGAGCGCGGAGCGGGCATTGCCGAGCCGCAGGCCGAAGCCCACATCGCGCAGGAGCCCGCGCGAGGGCGTGCCCAGCGGGTCGCGTCCCCAGGTGGACCCCATGTCGTAGAACACGGCGCCGCCCACATTGAAGAGCTGCAGCGGATACCAGTCCGTGAAGATCCTCTGCTCGGCGGTCAGCAGCCAGCGACCGGTGCCAGCCTGGTAGCGCAGTGGATAGCCGCGCAGTCCGTTGTCGCCGCCCAGCAGCAACTGCTGATCGACGTCGAGGTCCGTGCCGGCGCTCGCCGAGAGGTTGAGGAAAAACAGGCGCCGCTGGCTCTGCCTGAAGTAGTAGCGGCTCTCGGCTTCGAGCAATCCGCCCATGAGCGAACCGCTCTCGACGCGGGTGTCAGCGGCCAGCGCGAACTGCAGGGTCTGCCGCTCGCCGAAGGTCAGGCCCTTCGAGAGCCGCGCGGACAGCATGGCCGCATCGCGATCCGAGCCGAACTGCGCGGACGCGAAGCCGAGCCGCGCACTCGCGCGCCAGCCGAGCGAGTAGTCCTCGGTCTTCTCGATCTGGTCACGGTTGCGCGCGGTGCGGAAGGAATCCTGCACCCACTCCGCGCCCACCCAGGGATAGACGAGCCTGCGGTCCGACGGCAGGAGTTGCGTGGCATCCACGCCCGGCACGGCCTGGAACGAATGCTCGTCGATGGTCAGACCGGCGCTGATGCGCCGTGCCCAGCCGTCCACCAGGCCGCCCGATCCGCCGAAGTAGATAGTCGCGCGGCGCTCGCGGGTGGCGAACCGGTCGACGATCTCGCCCAGGTCGTAGCGCGAGTCGACGCGCTGGTCATCGAGCAGCGAAACGCCGGCCGCCCAGCGCGTGTCGAGCGCATAGAACGGCCGCTCCAGGCCAAGCCGCGCGAAGCGGCCATCGCTGTTGTCGGCGTACTCGGCGGAAAGATCCCACCAGGAAGAGCCGAGCTGGCGATCGTGGTAATGGATGAATTTGGAATCGCGGTCGACGTCCGACTTGAAGCCGACACCGAGCTGCGTGCCGGTGCCGAAGAGATTCAGCTCCTCGACCTCGAACCCGGAATGATTGGCGCCACCGCTGCGACCGAACACGACGCTCGGCGTGAACGTCCACACATCCTGCGTGGTCACTTCGACATCCACCACGCCGTCGTGGAATGCCACCGGGCGGATCGCCGCATCGCGCAGGTAGCGGGTGTCGCGCAGGATGCGTGCGGATTCCGCGAGCAGCCCCGGCTGGTAGAGATCGCCGCTGCGGAACAGCAGCTGATCTTCGATGGTCGCCTCGCGCGTGGCGATATGAAGATGATTCGCGAGCCGCGAAAACGCGGTGTCGTCGTCGCGCGCGTCCTGGTCGAAGAGATCGCGCGATTTGATGTGCACTTCACCGATGCGCACGCCCTGGCTCGTGAGCTGCGAGTCGGTCGGCAATGACGCGTCGCGCGCCGGTTCCACGGCGGGCGCGCGCGAGCCGATGCTCGGGAACACGCGTCCGGCATGCGCCTGCACGGCCAGCAGCGCGGCCAGCGTCAGTCCCGCGGCCATGCTGGCGACCCGGGGTTTGGCTACGATCGCGGTGCGGGGGACCATGCGCCATGAGACGTCATGGCGGCGCGAATCCCGTCGCTCAGTGGCTGCGCCACCGATAGGTAAAGCCCAGGTTTACCAGCGCCGGCAACCAGTCGCCCAATTCGGGCGAGAGCTGTGGTCCGGCCTGTATCACGACACAACACGGGTTGCGCCGATCGGTGGCATTGGTCACGTCGAGCACGGCCGAGAGATCGCCGTCGCGCAGCTGCCAGGTCCAACTACCGCGCAGATCGAGCGAGTAGAAATTCTCCCAGCGCGCGGTGTTGCGCCGGCCGATTTCGAGCGGGGCCAGCGACAGTGGCGTACGTGGCCATCCGCTGTGAAAGCCGGCGACCGCAGACAGCCCGGCGCGCGACGACTTCCACGCGACGCCGGCGCTCAGTGAAACCGGTTGGTCCCAGCTGCGCAGCACGTCGCTGCTGTCGGCGAAATCGTCGGCCACGCGCGCCCACGTGAACGTTCCCCAGCCCGTCAGGCGCTCGCTGAAAGGGCGGCGCAGGCTGACCTCGAGTCCGCGCGCTTCGGAAGTCAGCGGATGCACACGTACGCGGTCGGGAGCGAGGTCGGGCAACAGCGCGAATGGATCGAGGCGATTGTCGAAATACGGCGCGACGGTGGTCCAGCGCTTGCTGTAGGCCTCGATGCCGAGATGCAGGCCGCTGTCGCGCGTGTACTCATAGCCCAGGATGGAGTGCACCGAGACCTGCGCGGCATCCGGGGCCTGTTGCGCATCCTCGACTCGCCACTCCTCCACGTGCTGGGCCTGCGTGAAGCGACCGACGGACGCGTACGCGCGCGCGCGATCGTTCACGTCGTAGCGCACGTTGAGGCGCGGGCTCACCTGGGTGTGGTTGCCGAAGTTCTCGTAGTGCTGCACGTCGGCGCGCAGTCCGAGCTCCGCTTCGAAGCGCGCCCATTGGCGACGATTCGCGGCGTACAGTGAAAAGGCGTTGACGTCGGGGCTGACGATCAGCGCAAGATCCTCGACGAGGTCGCGGTCGAAAGCCGCGGCTACTTCCGGCGTGAACTCGGAATGCCGCGCATAGTGGTAGTCGGCGCGCGTCGTGGCGAAGCCCACGCCGAAGCTGTAGGTCGAGTTCGCGGCGCGTGCGTAGGTCCAGTCGCTCGAGAATTCCAGGCCGTTGAAGCCGCGGTGCTCGTCGAGCTCACCCACGGCCACGCCGGGACGTTGCAGTGTGCCGTCGCGTTGGCGCTCGGCGGAAGTCACCACCAGGCTGGTGCGCATGCTCAGCGAATCACCGAAGCGGTTGTCGCGCGCGAGCCAGACGTACTCGTCGCGGTAGCGCGCGTTGGCTCGCTCCTCGTCATCAGCGGTGCCCAGCTTCAGGCGATCGTCGAGCAGCAGCCAGCCAGCGGTCCAGGCGCCATGGTCGGTGCTCCAGCGGATGCGTCCCACCGAGTCACCGAACTGTGGTTCGCCGAAGCCATCCTCCACCGGGTCGAGCATGTCGAGCGTGCTGCGACGGATGGCAGCCAGCCATTCCACGGGTAGTGAGTCCGCGCGACCCTGCGTGGATGCGCCGCCGGAGATGAAGCTGAGGTTCGCGCGGTACTGCCGCCCCGGTTCGGCATTGGGCGCGGTGATGTCGATGACGCCACCCGAGCGAGTGCCGTAGCGCACGGGGAAGCCGCCGCTGAACACCTCGATGCGCTCGACCGCTGCCGGGTCGATCGCGCTGATCAGGCTTTGGAAATTCTTGAGATGGAACGGATCGAGCAGCGGAATGCCGTCATAGCGCACGAGGACGTCTTCGCTGAGCGAACCGCGGATATACGGCCGCGCCGAAGCGGCACTGACTACGCCCGGGAGCGATTGCAGCGACCGCAGTGCGTCGTCATGGCTGCCGGGCGCGCGCTCCATGTCGGTGGGCGACACCTCGTGTGGCTCCGCGAGGCCGCCTTCGATGGCGTAGCGGCTGGCATAGACCGAGACCTCCTGCATCGGCTCGTCGATGCGGCCTGGCAGCGCCGGCGCGGGCTTGCGGATGACCACGTAGGTGTGCGGACCCAGCGCACGCAGCTCGAGATCCTGCGTGGCCAGCGCATCGCGCGCGCGTTGCAACGGCGACGCGCCTTCGCGCGCCGGCGTCGCAGGCATATCGGCGCGCACGAGCTCCGAGCTGTAGATGACGTCGACGCCCGTCTGGCGCAACGCGCGCAACACGGACTCCAGGGACTCGGATGCGCTCGTCTGCGCCGCGAGCGGCGACGCGCAGACGATCAATGAAAGGAATGTGGGCGAAACGAAAATGCGCGAAATGAGATGCGACAGTGGGCGACTAGCTGGACGGCGCGGATGCACGCGTGGAGCTTACCCGTATCGCGCCTTCGGGCAATTCGTAGTGCAGCGTGGTCGCGGCCATGACTGCCGACAGCGCTTCCATGGCCGTGAGTCCGCGCACGTTGCCGTGCATGAGGATGCCGGCCACCTGCCGGCGCGCCGCATCGTCGGTCAACACCAGCTTGCGGCCGGTCTCGCGCGAGAACCAGGTCAGGAACTCCTGCAACGGCCGGTTCTCGATGACGATTTCCGGCACGAGCGTTTCGGCCCAGGCCCAGTCGCGGCCCGCCGTCGGTATCGCGCGCCGCGAGATCTCGCGGCCATCCATGATCACTTCGGTGCCGGCATGCACGGTCTGATCACCCCCGGCCGCGTGCCAGAGCACGCTGCCTTCGCGAACCCGCAGTCGAGTCTTGCCGCCAACGATGGCCACGCCGAACTGCGTTCCCACGTGACGGAACTGGCCCGCGGAAGTGACCACGATGAAAGGCTCGCTGCCGCGCGCGCCGGGCGGGATGTCCACGTACAGCTCGCCGCTCGCCAGGCGCACGGTATTCGCGTCCGGAATGTCGAAGGACGAACCGCGCGCCACGCGCAGGTTGCCGCCACCGGCGAGCTTGAGCAGCGTATCGCCACGCACTTCGAGCCGCGCGAACACGCGCAGATCGGCGCCGGCCGGCATGGGCTCGTCGGCGCGCAGAACCTGTCTGAGCTCGATGCCCGGCGCCTCGCTGCGCGCCACGGTCGCGACCAGCATGCCCGCATCCGACTGGTTGTTGTAGCCGATGACGCCGATGACCCCGGCGCCGGCGAGCAGGATCACCGATGCAGCCGCGGCGAACTTGAACCAGTTGGAGCGTCGTGGTGATACGGGCTGGGCCTGCGCCACCGTGGAGCGCCACTCCGCTTCCGTGGCTTGCCGTATGCGCTGCAACGCCTCCGGCGACAGTCCGCGCGAGCGCAGGCCATTCCGGAGCGCCGAGTCGGCAGCTTCGTCCGATGTCTTGCGGGTGGAGTCGCTCATGGGGCTTCTCCGGACGCGGGCGCAACGTCGCTGCCGGAGCCGCTCCACTCTTGTCTGAATGCCTGTCGCGCGCGCGACAGTCGCGACTCCGCGGCGCTTTCCGAGAGCCCGAGCACGCGCGCGATCTCGGGCACGGTGAGCTCGTCGCCGAATCGCAGCTCGAGGACGCGCGCGTAACTGGCGGGCAGCCTGTTGATGGCGCGGCGCACCGCATTGCGGGCAGAGTCGGCGGCGCATTCTTCGAGCGGGTCGCGGAAATCGGCGAGCTCGACGATGTCGGCTGACTGGCCCGAGTCCACCAGCTCATCGAGGCTCTTCACCTTGGGCTGACGCTGTGCCTTGCGCGTGATGTCGGCGAGATGGTTGCGGCAGATCTGGCACAGCCAGGTGAACAGCGTGGAACCCCCGCGGAAGCTCGCGAGCCCGCGCATGGCGTTGATCATCGTGACTTGCACGACGTCCTCCAGCGCGGCAGCGTCGAGCGAACAACGACGCGAAGCAAACGCGCCGAGGCGCGCCGCATAAGCGTCGAAGAATTCGTCGAATGCTCTCTGGTCTCCACTGCGCATCCTGTCGATGAGGTCCCGTTCATCCTGCACTGTTCACCTCGCACCTTAGACGTCGCCTGTCGCCAAAACCCGTCGCGCGGGGAAAGCGCCCGGCGTGGCGTCTAAGCATCGATGAATCGAGACCCGGCACTCTACTCAACGCGCGCATTCTGGCGAAGCCATGCTTTCGTACCCCTGCTGGGTTTCCTGGTGACTTTCGGCCTGGTCGAGGCCCTGGGGCTCGATCAGCGCATCGCGGGCGCGCTGTATTTCGACCACGCCACGACCCACTGGCTCGGCACCGGGCCCGGGGACTGGTGGGCGCACCAGCTGCTGCATGACGATGGGCGGTGGCTGATTCGCGGCATTGCGGCAGCCGCCATTGCGACCTGGGTGGCATCCTTCTTTCTCGAGCCGCTGCGTGCATCGCGGCGCCGCACGGGTTATGTCGCGCTCGCCATGGTCGGGGCGATCGTCCTGGTCGGCGCGCTCAAGTCGGTGACCAACGTGGATTGTCCCTGGGATCTCGCCGGTTACGGCGGCCACAACCCGTACGTGCCGCTGTTCGCCGACCGCCCGAACTATCTACCGCGCGCACGCTGCTTCCCGGGGGCGCATGCCTCCTCCGGCTTCGCCCTCATGTGCTTCTACTTCGCGTGGCGCGACGTTGCGCCAGTCCGCGCGCGTGGTGCGCTGGCCATCGCGCTCGTCATCGGCATCGCCTTCGCCGTTGGGCAGGAGGCCCGCGGCGCGCATTTCCTCTCCCATGACCTGGCCGCGGCGGCCATCGTCTGGTTCGTGCAGCTGTCCCTCTACCGCTGGTTACTCGCGCCCGCGGCCTCAGAGGTAAAGGCGGGCGAGACTGTAGGCGGCCATGCCCGAAGCGAGGCAGCCAACGATGTTCCGTGACGCGCACAGCCACAGGGCAGCGCCGATCACGCCGATGAGCCGCGGATTGAAAAGCGACAGGTCCAGCGCGGCGCCGCCATGGAACAGCACATCCGGCACGATGATGGCGGACAGCGTACACACCGGCGCGTACCGCAAAGCCACTTCCGCGCGGTGACTGAGCCTCAGTCGCGAACCCACCACCAGGAACGACGTCCGCGTGAGCAGCGTCGAGAGCGCGAGGCCGACGATAACGAATGCGAGGCCCAGCCCCGCGACCGGGTCGCTCACGCGTCCTCCATCGCCGGCGCATCTCGGGCCTGCATGAAGTCGGTGAGTGTCGCGGCGACGATGCCGGCGAGCGCTCCGCAAAAAAGACCGAGCTTGAACGGAAGCGCATGCGCAAGCAGCGCGACGACCGCGGCGATCACCGCGCCGAGTAACGCGGGTCGTGCATTCAGGCTCGGACCCACCAGCGCGACAAGCGCCAGCGTCCCGGTGAATTCGAGGCCCCACTCCGTCGGCACGTAGCTCGCGCCGATGATCCCGGTGATGGCCGAGACCTGCCAGGTGATCCAATTGCTGCTGCAGACTCCCGCGAACCACGAGTCCCGGTGATCGGCGGGCATGGTTCCTTCCTGCGCGGAGCGCATGAAGCGAACGAAGGTGAAGTCGGTCATGAAGTAGCCGAGCGCCATGCGCCGACGCAGCGAGTGCGTCGCGAAATACGGTCGCAGCGCTGCGCTGTAGATCACGAAGCGCAGGTTGGTGATGAGGCCGGTGGCGACGATCACCCAGAGCGGCGCGCCGGCGACGATCAGCGGCAGCGCGGCGAGCTGCGCGGAGCCGGCATACACCAGCAGTGACATCGCCACTGCCCAGGGAACCGCGAGCCCGCCCTTCACCATCGCGACGCCGCTGATCATCCCCCAGGCGAAGGCCCCGGGCAGGAACGGAAGGATGGCGCGACGGCCGAGCTGAAATGCTGCGCGGCGTCCGGCCGCGGAAGGGTCCTGAGAACCCTCGTTCACCAGCTGCCGGTGTTGGGCATCGAAGCCCAGGGTTCGCGCGGCGGCAGCGAACCATCCTTCTGCAACAGCTCGATCGAAATGCCGTCGGGCGAACGGACGAACGCCATGCGGCCGTCGCGCGGTGGACGGTTGATGGTGACGCCGTGCTGTTGCAACCGCTCGCAGGTGGCGTAGATGTCGTCGACCGCGTACGCGAGGTGCCCGAAGTTGCGGCCACCCGTGTAGCTTTCAGGGTCCCAGTTGTGGGTGAGCTCCACCTGCGCCGAGCTGTCGCCCGGTGCCGCGAGGAAGATCAGCGTGAATCGACCCTGCGGATGGTCGTTGCGCTTGATGACTTCGAGACCCAGCGCGTCGCAGTAGAACTCGAGTGACGCGTCGACGTCGGTCACGCGCACCATGGTGTGCAGGTATTTCATTGGCTTGGAACGGGTCCGCGCGCGGCGGCTGGTTTGATCGCCGATAGCTAGAACATCTCGCTCGCGCCGGGCGGCTTGACGTCCACCTTCTTGCGCGACGGAATCCAGTCACCCGTGATCATCGCCTCGTAGGGCTGTCCCGGGCCGACCATCGGATACACGCCGGCATCCGGATCGATGATGACCTCGAGGAAAGCCGCGCCCTTGAAGGCGAGGAATTCCGCGATGACCTTCGGCACGTCCGCCTTCTTGTCGAGACGCACGGCGTACTTGTATCCGTCAGCCTGCGCGGCCTTGATGAAATCCTTGGTGTGCAGCGTCTTCTCGGAGTACGAGAGGCGCCCCTTGTGGAACAGCTTCTGCCACTGCTTCACCATGCCGTCGCCGTTGTTGTTGAGCACGACGATCTTGATGGGCAGGTTGTAGGTGGTCGCCGTTTCCATCTCGCCGATGTTCATGCGCACCGAGGCGTCGCCGTCGATGTCGATGACCAGCTTGTCGGGGTTGGCGAACTGTGCGCCGATCGCCGCGGGCAGACCGAAGCCCATGGTGCCCATGGAACCGGAGGTGAGCCACAGCCGCGGGCTCTTGAAATCGAAGTACTGCGCGGACCACATCTGGTGCTGGCCCACGCCCGTCGAGATGATGGCCTCGCCCTTCGTGAGGCGGTTGATCTCTTCGAGCACGTAGTAAGGCTGGATCTTCTCGCTGTTGCGGTCGTAGTTGAACGCGTGCTTGCCGCGCATCTCGTCGAGATACGCGAGCCACTTCGAGCGATCGCGCTTGAAGCCCATGCGCTTGCCGTGCGTCGTGAGCGTGGTGAGCGCCTCGGGCAGCAGGCCGACGTGGCTCCACTGCACGCGCTTGACCTTGTTGATCTCCGCGCGGTCGATGTCGAAGTGCGCGATGGCCTTGGCGTTGGGCGCGAACTTCGCGGGATTGCCCGCCACGCGGTCGTCGAAGCGCGCGCCGATGGTGATGAGGAAGTCGCAATCGTCGACGGCGTAGTTGGCGAACGCCGCGCCGTGCATGCCCAGCATGCGCATCGACAGCGCGTCGGTGGTGTCCACCGCGCCGATGCCCATGAGCGTGGTGACCACGGGGATGTCGAACGCGCGCGCGAAGTCGCGCAGCTCTTCGGAAGCGTTGCCGTTCACGACGCCGCCGCCCGCATAAATGAGCGGACGCTGCGACTCGCCCAGCATCTCGAAGAAGTGGTTGGCCTCGGTGCCGTCGATGATGTCGGTAGTGAGGGTCTCGAGGCGCTTGCGGTAGCCAGGCATGGGCAGCGTACCCGAGCCCCGGAACTCGCCCTGCCAGTTCTGCACGTCTTTCGGCACGTCGACGACCACGGGGCCGGGACGACCGGTGCGCGCGATCTCGAACGCGGTGCGGATCGTGGCCTCGAGCTTGTCGGGATCGGTGACCAGGAAGATGTGCTTGGCCACCGAACCCATGATCGATGACACGGGCGCTTCCTGGAACGCGTCGCTGCCGATGGCGCTGCGCGGGACCTGGCCGCAGATGACGACCATCGGAATCGAATCGGCCATGGAATCGCGAATGGGCGTGACCGTGTTGGTCGCGCCGGGACCCGAGGTGACCACGGCAACGCCCACGCGCCCGCTCGCGCGCGCGTACCCGGCGGCCATGAACCCCGCGCCCTGCTCGTTGGCCGGCACGATGAGAGGCATCTGCTTCTCGCCCTTGCTGGCCTTCTCCGCGTTGTAGAGGAACACCGCGTCGTAGGTGGGGAGGATGGCGCCGCCCGAGTAACCGAAAATCGTCGTTACACCCTCATCCGCGAGTACCTGCACGATCATCTGCGCCCCGGTCATGGTCTGGCCGGCGAGCGGATGCTGGATGGAGGGCGCGGCGGCATTGGCCGACGCGGACAAATCCTTAGTTTTCGGGTGTTTAGCCATAGAGGTCATCGAGACTAGCAGTTTGCAGCGAGTCAGCAAACGGATATTCTGGCCACCGTGTCTGCCCAGCCCCAAACCTTACAGAAGATGCGTCATATCATCGCCATCCACCTGCAGAATGAAGCCGGCGCGCTCACGCGCGTCGCCGGTCTTTTCTCCACCCGCGGCTACAACATCGAGTCGCTGTCGGTAGCTGCCACGGATGAACCCTCGGTATCGCGCGTTACGCTGGTCACCAAGGGCGCGGACGGCGTCATCCTGCAGATCGTCAACCAGCTCAACAAGTTGATCGACGTCGTGGCGGTCGAAGACCTCACGCGCGGTGAGCACATCGAGCGCGAGCTCGTGGTCTTGAAGCTGCGCGTCGAGCCGCCACTGGTCGACTCGGTGCGCGGCTACGTGGTGCGCGCCGGCGGGCGCGTGCTCGAACCTTCGCCCGATGGCTTCGTGGTCGAGCTCACGGCGAGCGAGGCCGAGGTGAACCAGTTCGTGTCGGATCTCGGCGAGCGCACCGACATCGTCGAAGTCGTGCGTTCGGGCGCGCTGGCCGTTGGCCGCAACGCCCGCGCGCTGCACGTAGTTAGGTAAAAAACCCTTCAGGGTCGCGGACCTGGGCATTCGCTGCGCCGCACTACTAGACTTCTAGTTGACAAGCGCCCCGCACGGCCGTTTACTACTAGACATCTAGTAGTGAGGGCGCGCCGATGTTGAAGTCACTGTCGATCGCACTGGGGCTGGGCCTGGCATTGACGCTGTCGAAGGCGGCGCCGGCCGCGGACCCCGCGCCCCCCGCCCCAACCGAGCAAGCAGGCATCCCCGGCACCGGCGCGCAGGGGTCGTGGCTCGGCACGCTCAAGGCGGGCGCGTTCTCACTGCGCCTCGCGCTCGAGGTGACGGAGTCGGACGGCAAACTATCCGCGGTGCTCGACAGCATCGACCAGAACGCCAAGATCCCGGTGACGAGCATCGAGTCCACGACGGACGGGATGAAGTTCGCGATTGCCATGATCAACGGCGCATTCACGGGCAAGTATTCGGCGAACGGCGCCGAGGTCGCGGGCACCTGGACCCAGAACGGCAACGCGATGCCGCTCACGTTCAAGCGACGTGCGTCGGCATTCGCGCTCAAGCGTCCGCAGGAGCCCGTCAAACCATATCCGTACCGCGAGGAGCAGGTCAGCTTCGCCAATCCCAAGGCCAACGGCGTCACACTCGCGGGTACGCTGACTCTGCCCGAGGGCAAGGGGCCGTTCCCGGCCGTGGTGCTCATGACCGGTTCGGGTCCCCAGGATCGCGACGAGGCGCTCATGGGGCACAAGCCCTTCCTCGTGCTCGCGGATCACCTCACGCGCGCAGGCATCGCGGTGCTGCGCTACGACGACCGCGGCATCGGCGCATCGAAAGGCAACTATGCCACCGCCACTCATTTCGACTTCGCCTCCGACGGCAACGCGGCATTCAACTTCCTGAAGACCCGCGCCGAGGTCGACGCCAGGCGCATCGGCTTGTTAGGTCACAGCGAGGGGAGCGTGTACGCGCCGTACATCACCAAGGACTCCTCCGACGTCGCGTTCGTGGTGCTGCTCGCCGGCGTCGGCGTGCCGACGCGCCAGCTGCTCGAGCGCCAGGGCAAGGACATCGTCAAGGCGATGGGCTTCGATCACACGCCCAGCGCCGCCGAGATCGCCATCAACGACGCGGTCTACGCGCGCCTCGCGCTCAAGAAGATAGACGCGGAAACGATCGAGTTCCTGCGAGCCAAAATGCGCGAAGCCGTGGCGTTGACGCCGGAGAACATCAGGCAGGCGCTGGGGCTCAACGACCAGTACGTCGAGAGCCAGCTGCAGGTGATCATGACGCCCTGGTTCATGGAGCTGGCGACGTACGACGCCACGAAAGAGCTGCGCAACATCCATTGCCCCGTGCTCGCATTGTTCGGTGACAAGGACATGCAGGTGGCCGCGCAGCCCAACAGCGCGGCGATGAAGTCGACGTTTGCGGCGGCGAAGAACCGCGACGTGACGTTGCAGACCTTCCCGGGGCTCAACCATCTCTTCCAGCACGCGAAGACCGGCGCGCCATCGGAGTACGGCGCCATCGAGGAGACGATGTCCCCCGAAGTGATGAATGCCACCGCGCAGTGGATCCTCGCGCGGCGCGGAGGTAGATAGTGGAAATACAGCTGACCGATCGCGAAGCGGACATCATGCAGGTGCTGTGGGATCACGGCCCCTCGGTGGTGAACGAGGTGAAGGAAAAGCTCGCCGACGAGCTGGCCTACACCACCGTACTGACCATCCTGCGCACTCTCGAAGCGAAGGGATACGTCGGCCACGAGGAGGAGGGCCGCGTGCATCGCTACTTCGCGACCGTCAAGGAAGACGCCGCGCGCAAGAGCGCCTTGCGGCATCTCACCGGCAAGCTGTTCAAGGGGTCGGCCGAGTTGCTGTTCACGCATCTCGTGTCCGACAAGAAGCTGTCCAACGACCAGATCAAGCGCATGCGCGAGCTGCTCGCGCAAAGCGACAAGACGGGGAAGTAGTCATGCTCGCCTGGATGCTGTACGCGATCATGGTGTCGTTGCTGCTTTCGATCGGCGCGTTCCTGGCCGAGCGGGCGGCGCGGCTCAAGCGCGGCGGTACGCGCTGGATCTGGATCAGCTCGATCGTCGCGTCTCTCCTGCTGCCGACGCTCATCTCGTCGGTGTCGCTGCAACTGCCGGATGTGTTCGGCGAGGAAGTCACCGGCAAGATGGTGGCGCTCCGCGAGGTGACGTCGAAGAACCTCTCGCCTGCGATCTGGATCTCCGGCAGCCCCCAGCCCGCGAGCTGGCGCTCCGCCGACACCACCATCAAACAACTGTGGGTCAGCGCCTCGGCGGCAATGCTGCTGGCGCTGATCGTGAGCGGCGTGCACCTGTTCGTTCGCAAACGCCGCTGGCGGCGCGAGACGGTAGTTGGCATGTCCGTCTACGTCACGATGGACGTGGGTCCGGCCGTCGTCGGACTGCTGCGGCCGCGCATCGCGGTGCCACGTTGGGTGACCCTGGCCCTGCCCGTGCACCAGGTCGCGGTCATCGCGCACGAACAGTCCCATCTCGAAGCACGCGATCCGCAGCTGTTCACGCTGGCGCTCGCACTGCTGGTTTTCATGCCGTGGAACCTGCCGCTCTGGTGGCAGCTGCGGCGCCTGCGCTACGCCATCGAGATCGATTGCGACGCGCGGGTTCTCAAGGGCGGGTTGGACCCGACGCACTACGGCGAGACGCTGATCGTGGTGGGTGAACGTCAATCGGCGTACATCGGCGCGGTCGCGGCGATGTCGGAATCCAAATCATTTCTCGAAGAGAGGATCGAACACATGATCAGGAAACCCGTGAGGTGGCGCCGACTCGGCACGGCCACTCTCGCAAGCTTCGCCATCGCCGTAACCGCGCTCGCGGCGCAGGTCGGTCCGCCGAACGCGGAAGCTCCCACTTCGGTGGCTGCGGCGCCCGCGAAGGCCGAGCGCAAGGAAATCACTTTGCCGGCAGCCACGCTCGACCGCTACGTAGGCAACTACCGCTGGGATGGCTCGCAGGTGATGAGCGTCACGCGCAACGGCTCCGCGCTCAAGGCGCAGATGACCGCGCAGCCGGCGGTAGACCTGTACGCCGAAAGCGAAACCGCATTCTTCTACAAGATCGTCGACGCGCAGATCGATTTCGTCGGGCCGCCAGGCGCTCCCGCGTCTGCGCTGGTGCTGCACCAGGGCGGCGCCGACATCACGATGCCCCGCATCGACGAAGGCACCGCGGCTCAGTTGAAGGCGGAACTCGACGCGCGCATCGCGAGCAATACCGCCCAGCCGGGCACCGAGGCCGCGCTGCGCAAGATGGCGGCCGCGTTACTCGCCGGCAAGCCTGACTACGAGGACATGTCACCGCACATCGCCGCGGCGGTGAAGCAGCAGCAGCCGATGATGGAACCCGCCATGAAGATGCTCGGCGCGCTCGAGTCGGTGCAGTTCATGCGCGTCGGCGAAGGTGGCTGGGACGTCTATCGCGTGAAGTATGCGAACGGCACGCTGTTGTGGCGTATCGGCCTGGACGCGACGGGCAAGATTTCCTATGCACTGGTGCTGCCTGATGCCTGAGGTTCGCGGCGAGAAGGCGCTGTAAGCGCCCAGACCACCGGTTCCTGCTGCAACAGGGGCCGGTGGTTTGCGCGTTTCAGGGCAACAACACGCTCGCCCCTGTCGTCTTGCGTGCTTCGAGATCGCGGTGCGCCTGCGCGGCGTCCGCGAGCTTGTATCTCTGGTTTATCTGTACCTTGATCCACTTTCTTTTCGCCGCCGCGAACGTCTCACGCGCGATCCAATCGAGATCCGCGCGCGACTCCGTGTAATCGAACATCGTCGGGCGGGTGAGGAACAGCGAGCCGCGTTTCACGAGCTCGGCCGGTGAGAACGGCGGCACCGGGCCGGAAGCGCTGCCGTACAGCACCATCAACCCACGTTTGCGCAGGCAATCGAGGCTTTGAATGAAGGTGTCCTTGCCGACGGCGTCGTACACCACGTGCGCACCGAGCCCCTTCGAAAATTTCCTCACCGACGCCACGACATCATCGCGGCCGCGCACGAGCACGTGTTTGCAGCCGTTCTGCTTCGCGAGCTTCGCCTTCGCCTCGCTGCCGACGATGCCGATGACCACCGCTCCGAGCTTCCTGCCCCACTGCGACAGCAGCGTGCCCACGCCGCCGGCCGCCGCGTGGACCACCATGACGTCACCTCGCTGGATGACGTGGCAGCGGCGCAGCAGGAAGCAAGCCGTCATACCCTTGAGAGCGAGGACGGCCGCTTGTTCGTCGCTCACGCCGGCGGGAATCTTCACGACGCGCCCCGCGGGGACGTTGCGCAGGTCCGCGTAGCATCCGGGCGTCGACATCACATACGCGACGCGATCGCCAACGCGAAGACCGCGAACCTTTTTGCCGACCGCGCTGATCACGCCGGCGGCTTCGCGACCCACGCCTCCGGGCAGGTTCTGTGGATAGAGCCCGGTACGATCGTAGACGTCGATGAAGTTGAGGCCGATGGCGGTGTGGCGAACCTGCACTTCACCGGTCGTCGGGGGTCCCACGTCCACGTGCTCGAGGCGCATGACGTCGGGACCGCCCGCTTCATGGATTCGGATCGCGCGCGACATGGTGGATCTCCGACCGGAATGCGCCAGCCTACGCCCATGCGCGCAGCTGGCGCTCTACCCAGTTGGAGGGATCAGAGTCGGCCGGCAGGCATCACGGCGAATATCCGCGCTCACCGTGCTCGGCAAGATCGAGACCTTCCGTCTCCTTCTCTTCCGACACGCGGACGCCGACCAGCAGGTCCATGAGCTTGAGGATCAGCCAGGTCACGAGCGCGCACCACGCGGCCGCGGCCGCGACACCCAATGCCTGCACGGCCACCTGGGCGGCAATGCTGGTCTGCACCGTGAACCCGGAGCCACCCAGCGACACCGCAGCGAATACGCCCGTGAGGATGCTGCCCACCACGCCGCCCACGCCGTGCACGGGCGAGACGTCGAGCGAGTCGTCGATCTGCAGCTTGCGCTTGAGGAGTTGCGTCGCAAAGAAGCACACGGTGCCGGCCACGAGGCCGATGACCACCGCGCCCAGCGGGCCAACGAACCCCGAGGCAGGCGTGATGGTGCCGAGACCCGCCACCATGCCGGTGACCACGCCGAGCATTGAAGGCTTTCCGTACTTCTTCCACTCGATGAACATCCATGCCAGCGCGCCCGCGGAGGCGCCCATGTGCGTGGTGAGCATGGCCATGCCGGCCGAGCCATTGGAAGCGAGGGCGCTGCCCGCATTGAAGCCGAACCAGCCTACCCAGAGCATGCCCGCCCCGGCCACCGTGAGCGGCAGGCTGTGCGGTGTCATTGCCGTATGCGGGAAGCCGCGGCGCCGGCCGACCACCATGGCGCAGATGAGTGCGGACACACCGGCGCTCACGTGGACGACGATACCGCCCGCGAAATCCATGACGCCGAGCTTCGCGAGCCAGCCGTTGCCCCAGACCCAGTGCGCCAGCGGTACGTACGCGAGCAGCAGCCATAGCGCGCTGAAGCCGAGCACCGACGAGAATCGCTTGCGTTCCGCGAAGCCGCCGATGACCAGCGCCGGCGTGATGATGGCGAAGGTCATCTGGAACATGAAGAACACGGTCTCGGGAATCGTACCCGTCACTGCGTCGCGGGCCACGCCCAGCATGAACGCCTTGTCGAAGCTGCCGATGAAAGACTGTGCCGAACCGCCGTCGGTGAACACCAGCGAGTAACCGCAGGCCAGCCACAACAGCGACACCACGCCGGTGATCGCGAAACACTGCATGAGGATGGAGAGCACGTTCTTCGCGCGCACCAGGCCCGCGTAGAACAGCGCGAGGCCGGGCAGGGTCATGAAGAGAACCAGCGCGGTGGCGCTGATGATCCAGGCGGTATCGCCCGTATCAGCCGCTACCGGTGCACCCTGAGCGAAGGAAAATAACGGGCACAACAGGAAGCCGAGTGCCGCCGGCACCCGGTAGATAGAAGCACGCATCGTTCAACCCCTCGTCCGCGGCCTGGAAGCGCCGCTTGTTTTCAGGGGCTCGCGCCCCACTCCTACGCCGGCCTGCTGCCCTCTCGAGTGCAGGTTCTCTTTGTGGCTGTCACCACGGTTCCAACCAACGGCCTGCCACCGGAAGGGCAGCAGGCTGTCGTTCGTCAACTTTGCTCGCGGGGAATGCCTTTACAGGGCGGAGTTATCCGTTTCGCCCGTGCGAATGCGGATGACGCGGTCGATGTCGGTGATGAAGATCTTGCCGTCGCCAACCTTGCCGGTCTTTGCCGCCTTGAGGATGGCTTCGACCACTTGGTCGACGAGATCACTGCGAACGGCCACTTCGATCTTGGTCTTCGGGACGAAGTCGACGACGTATTCGGCGCCGCGGTACAACTCGGTATGACCGCGCTGGCGACCGAAACCCTTCACCTCCGTCACCGTCATGCCGGAAACACCGATCTCCGACAGCGCGGCGCGCACGTCGTCGAGTTTGAAAGGCTTGATGATGGCGGTGACCAATTTCATTTCTTTTCTCCCAATACTCTTGTGACTGGACCGCCGACATCGGCGAGCCTTAATCGCAGTGCAGCTTCCGTGCCAGTATCCCGAAAGCCCTACATAGCGGCAATTTCGATATTGGCGCGCTGGATGGCCGATCCTGCGGCACCAATTTAGCGCGTCGATCCACGAAGCGCCCACAATTGGTGCGGCGACGCTCTCTTATTAATAGGTACCGAGGATGACGGAGCACATGGGCAAGCACATGGTGATCCTGGGCGCCGGCCAGGCGGGTGGGCAGGCCGTCGAGACGCTGCGGCGTCGTGGACACACGGGGCCGATCACGCTGATCGGTGATGAATCGCTGCTGCCATACCAGCGCCCGCCGCTCTCGAAGAAATTCCTGGCTGGCGCGCTGGCTCGCGATCGCCTGCTGATCCGGCACGCGGAGCATTACGCCGAACACGCGATCGCGATGCGGCTCGGCTTCGCGGCGGTGAACATCGACCGTGCAGCCCGGCGCGTGGACCTGGCCGATGGCTCGCACGTGGCATACGACCGGCTGCTGCTCGCCACCGGCAGCAGCGCCCGGTTGTTCCCCGTGCGTGGCTCCGAGCTCGCGGGCGTCTATTACCTGCGCAACTTCGCGGACGTGGAGCGACTTCGGCCCGAGCTCGTCGCCGGACGGCGCTGCGTCATCGTCGGCGGCGGTTACATCGGGCTCGAGGCCGCGAGCACCTGTCGCGATCTCGGAGTCGAGGTGACGGTGCTGGATGCCGCCGACCGCGTGATGAGCCGGGTGGTGTCGCCCTGGATCTCGCAGTTCTACGCAACGGAGCACGCGCGACGCGGCGTGAACCTGCGCTGCGGCGCGCTCGTCGATTCATTCGTGCCCGAAGCCGCGCCAAAGCATGCGGGCACGGCGCGCGTGGCGGCCGTGCGTCTCGCGGATGGCAACGAGGTGCCTGCTGACTTCGTGCTCATCGCCATCGGCGTCGCACCGAATGACGCGCTGGCGCGCGCCGCGGGTATCGAGTGCGACAACGGCATCCTGGTCGACGAATATTGCCGCACGTCCGATCCTCACATCTTCGCCGCGGGCGATTGCGCACGGCACCCCTCGCCGCATTACGGCATGCGCGTACTGCTCGAGTCGGTGGACAACGCCTTCGAGCAGGCGCAGAGCGCGGCGCTCAACATGCTCGGCATCGACACTTTGCACGACAAGGTGCCATGGTTCTGGTCGGATCAATATGACCTCAAGATGATCATCGTCGGCTTGTCGTACGGTCACGATCACGCGCTGCTGCGCGGCGACCCGGCCTCGCGGTCGTTCAGCGTGGTCTATCTCAAGAACGGCGAGCTGATCGCCGTGGATACCGTGAATGCCGCGAAGGACCAGCTGAACGCGCGCAAGCTGATACGCGCACGCGCCCGGCCGGATCCCCGAAAGCTCGCGGATCCGGCAATCGCGCTCAAGGATTGTTAGGCGTGGTGCCGTCTCGGCGCTGTCACGCCGCTTCGGCGAGATCGGTCCCGGCCAGTGCTTCGATCCTGACCCGCGCATTGCTCAGCGCGGCCGCACGGGCTTCGGGGCCGTAGCCGACCTTCTCCGCGTGCACGAAGGTCACGTCCTTTATGCCGACGAAGCCGAACAGGTGGCGCAGGTACGGCTCCTGAAAGTCGATGGCGGCGGCCGGTCCTTCGCTGTACAAGCCGCCGCGCGATTCGATGACGATGACGCGCTTGCCGCCCAGCAGACCCTTCGGGCCTTCCGCCGAATACGAGAACGTCTCGCCCGCGCGCAGCACGTGGTCGAACCACGCACGCAGACTGGTGGTGACGCCGAAGTTGTACATGGGCGCACCGATCACGATGGTGTCGGCCCCGCGCAGCTCCGCGATGAGCTCATCGGACAGCGCGCGCGCCTCATGCTCGGCCTCGCTGGCCGGGGTGCCGCGCACGCCGTTGAGCGTCTCGACGGCAAGATGGGGCACCGGGTTTGTGCCGAGATCTCGACGGGCCACCACCGCCTCGGGCGCCGCCCGCAGCAGACGGTCCACGGTGAATTCGACGAGCTCGCGGGAAACCGAGCCTTCACGGGCCGCACTGCTATTGATGACCAACAGGTTCTTCATGATTTTTCTCCTTGGGATTTGATTTCCATCCCTCTGAGCCGCATGTTGGCGTTCCGGAAAGCGTTGCAGTAGCCATCAAAACTGCAACTCGGCGTCGCAGAAACAGGAACGCAACATGGAAATCGAGGATATTCAGGCCTTTGTGGCCGTTGCCGACGCCGGAGGCCTGAGCCCGGCGGCGAGCCGATTGGGCGTCAGCAAGTCCGTCGTCAGCCGGCGCCTTGCGCGGCTGGAAAAATCGCTGGGCTCCACGCTGCTCACGCGTAACACGCGCGGCGCGGCGCTGACCGAGGCGGGCGCGACCTTCCGCGAGCACGCTGCTCGCATCGCAGCCGAGGCGGATGCGGCACGAGATGCTCTTTCACCCACCGGCACGGTCCGCGGCAGACTGCGCGTGTCCGCGCCCCTGTCGTTCAGCGCCACGCATTTCGCGCCGGTGCTCGCCGAGCTTGCGACACGGTATCCGGAGCTCGAGATCCAGGCTTCGTTCAGCGACCGGCACGTGGACCTCGTCTCCGAAGGATTCGACGCGGCCATCCGTCTCGGCGAGCTTCCGGATTCGAGCCTGGTCGCGCGTCGCATCGCCGCCTTTGGCGGCAAGCTCGTTGCGAGCCCCGGCTACCTGGAAAAGCACGGCGCGCCACGCACGCCCGACGACCTGCTGGCTCATGCCACGGTGAATCGCATCAACGACGAGTGGCCTCTCGCGCACGAGGGCAAGCGCATCACCGTGCATCCACGCCACACGCGGTTCACGGCCGACAACGGCGCGGCACTGGTACCCGCGGTCCTCGCGGGTCTCGGCATCGCGTTGTTGCCGGATTTCCTGATCCACGATCACGTCGCGAGCGGAGCATTGGTGGAAGTGATGCCCGACTACCCCATGCCCGAGGCGGGCGTCTACGTGGTGCGGCCCCCGGGCGGCAGCGCGCCGTGCAAGGTGCGCGTGCTCATCGACATCCTCGTGGAGAAATTCGCCGGACGCGGCTGCACCGGCGACACCAATTACATAACTGGCGCGCCCCGCGCAGTGTCCCCGGCTCCCGCTCCTCGCCCCTGAGGACACCGGCAAATACCCATTGCCTTCTCTACTACAGCTGTCATAGGCTAGCCCACAGTTGTAGTGACCGAGATGGCGATGACCCAGCCCCCGAAGATGCAGCCCCAGAAAGTGCAGCCAAAATTGAGCGCGCTCGAGTTGCGCATCATGAATGAGCTGTGGACGCGCGGCGCCCTGTCGATCCGCGAGGTCCACGAGGCGGTGGTGAAGAAAGACCGTCCCGCCTACACCACGGTGCAGACCATGGTGTACCGGCTGGAAGCCAAGGGTGCGCTGCGCCGCACACGCAAGATCGGCAATGCGCACGTGTTCGAGGCCACCACCACGCGCGCCTCGGTGCAGACGCGCCTCCTCAAGGAACTGCTCGGGTTGTTCGGTGGCAGCGCCCGCCCCGTGATGGCGCATCTCGTGGAGATGGGCAAGATCTCCAAGGAAGACATCGACGACGCGCAGAAGCTGCTGCGCGAACACTCGGCCAGGTCCGACAAGGACGCCGACAAATGACGGGCGCGCTGATCAACCACCTGTGGCAGTCGACGTTGTTCTGCGCCGCGGTCTGGTTGATCTCGCTGGCGATGCGCGCCAACGGCGCTGCCCTGCGCCACTGGCTCTGGCTGGCGGCGTCACTCAAGTTCCTCGTACCCTTCTCGGCGCTGTACTACCTCGGCACCTTGTTAGTGCCGCTCCCCGCCGGGGCTCAACCCACCTTGTTCGCACAGGCCGTCGAAGTCACTGCGCCGGTGGTATCGCCACCCATCCTCATCTCTAACGAAACGGGCTCCGCGACCCATTGGGGCACGGTGCTTGCGCTGGTCTGGATCGCGGGCGCGCTGGTGGTGGCGCTGCGCTGGTTCCATTCCTGGCGCGCAGCTGATTCCATAGTACGAGCGGCGCGGCCGGTGCCGGGCTCGCCACTGGATGCGCGTGTCACTGATGCCGCCATTGAGCCGGCGGTGGCACGGGTTTTCCATCCGGTGGTGTTGCTTCCGTCCGCGCTGCTCGGGAGGCTCACCGCCGAGCAACTAGCCGCGGTACTCGCCCACGAGCGCGAGCACATCGAACGCCACGACAATTTCACGGCGCACCTGCACCGGCTGGTGCAGGCACTTTTCTGGTTCCATCCGCTGGTCTGGTGGATAGGCCGGCAGATGCTCGAAGAGCGCGAGAACGCCTGCGACGAGGCGGTGCTCGAGCACGGCCACGACGCGGAGAAATATGCCGAGGGAATCCTGGCCGTGTGCCGACACTGCCACGAGCTCTCGCACGCCGGCCACACGTCGTCGGCCATTTCGGGCGACCTCACGCGACGCATCCGTTCGATCATCCGCCACGTGCCGCCGGTATCGCCAGGGTTCTGCAAAGCCTTTGCGCTATCGGCGTGCACGATGGCACTGGGTCTCGGCCCCCTGTTCGCGGGCGCGCTCGACGATGCCGCGCGACGCCGCGCGCAGATAGACGTCGACGCGCGACATCTCGACGACGCCGACATCGTGATCGGCCCGGCAGCCGCGCGCTCTGGCCGGGGCTACGATCTGACGGCCGACGACCGTCTCGTGATCATCCGCAACACCACGCTGCGCGAGCTGGTGGCGGTGTCATATGGCGTGAAAAAATCGAACGTGAACGGCGGTATCTGGCTCGACACTTCGCGCTACGACATCCGCGTCGAATTGCACGATCCGGTGGCTGATGCCGACGATTTCGACCCCACCGCGCTGCGCGGCGTGGTCAACAAACTACTGGCGTCGCGTTTCGATCTGCAGATCCAGATCCGTCAGCCGCAGCCCTCGGTGTACGGCGCTCCCTGAGCGCCAGCTCACGCAACCGCGCCCTGCGTTGCATCCATGCGCCTGCTCACCGCCGCAATTACTACATTTGTAGCTACTGTTACAGCGCGTGTTGTTGAACGCCCGAGATGAGCGCGCTGACCGATCACCTGTGGCAGTCATTGCTGTTTTTCACGCTGGTCTGCGCGCTGGCGGCGATGACGCGCGCGCGGTCGACCAAGGTGCGCCTCTGGCTCTGGCGCATCGCCGCCGTGAAGTGGCTGGTGCCCTTTTCAGTACTCGGGGCCATCGGCGCATGGTTCGGGTTTCCCATCCGCTACGCGGGAGATCCGCCGCCCAGACTGGTGGTGAAGCTGGTCGACGACGTGTCGCCGTGGTTTTCCGCGTCGGGCTGGTTCGATACGGCGGCCGCGCGCGTCGCCGCGACCGCCATGCTGGTCATCATCGCCCTGGCGGCGATGCGCTGGCTGCTGGGCAACATCCATGACGATGCCCTGCGCGCGCGCGTGGAAGACCTGCGGCTCGAGACGGACCCCGACGATCGCGAGCCCAGCCTGGGATTCTTCCGCGCCGCGCTCTTCACGGCCTGCGCGCTCATCGTGGGCGCGATGCCCCTGCTGTCTGGCGCCGTGCGCGCGAGCGTGCATGCGCACGACGTCCTCGACGCCAACACGCAGAACATGACGGAGGCGCGTGTAACCATTCGGCCCGCAAAAAAAGGCTCGGGCTCGCGCTTCTTCGTGGACGTGAATGCCGATGGCGTGACGATCCGCAACGTCTCCGTGCGCGAGCTCACCGCCCTGGCGTATGGCGTGAACCGGCTCTTCGTGCGCGGCGATCACTTCCGTGACGGGCCCGAAGAGGACTGGCTGGTGGATACGCGCCACGACGTGCGCATCGACGCTCGAGTGCTGGAACCGGACCACTTCGATACCTACGCGCTACGCAACGTGATCACGCGCGAGCTCGCGACGACGTTCGGGCTCGAGATCTACCTCAACAACACCTGTCAGAAGCCTTGCGGGAAATGGGGTGACCGCGTGCTCCTGCAGGTCACTCCCGACTCGTGGGCGCTCGTGGACGAAAAGCAGGCGGCGCCGCCGGCGCAACCCGTATCGGAGTTCGTACGCAAGAAACAACCGGCGCGCGCGCTGTTCCGCGAGTTTCTCGCGGCATTCAATTCCGCCGACCGCGAGGTCCTCACGAAATTCGTCACCGGGAATGTTTCCGCCGCCGCGCGGGCGCCGAATCTCGACGAGACCCTCGCGCTGCTCAAGCAGACCGGTGGCTTCGAAATTCTGGAACTCGAGGAGCGCGGGCCGACCGAGCTCAAGGGCTGGGTCCGTGCGCGCGACTCGGACGCGCTCATGGCGGTGTACTTCGCGGTGGAGAGCGAGCCCCCGTACTGGATCACGAGCTACCGCTTCGAGTGGGGCACGCCTCCGAAGCAATATTTTCCGGTGCGGTTGCCGGAGATCAACGCGATACGCGCCGTACGCGCCGAGGCGGCCAGTCGGGGAGCCGCCGGGAAATTCTCCGGCGCGCTTCTCGTGGCGCGTGACAAGCAGGTTCTCGTGCGCGGCGCCTACGGGCTCGCGAACCGGGAGACGCAGCAGGACAACCACGCCGACACGCGTTTTCGCATCGCCGCGGTGACCAAGATGTTCACCGCCGTGGCGGTGCTGAGGCTGGTACAGGAAGGCAAGGTCAGGCTCGGCGACCCGATCAGCAAATACGTTCCGGAGATCAACGGCAAGCCACTGGCGCGCGCCACCATCCACCAATTGCTGACGCACACCTCGGGCGCCGCCGACTTCCTCGGGTCGCGATACGACGTGCATCACCTGGATATGAAGTCGCTGCAGGACTACATCGAGTGGTTCGGAGTGGACGAACTGGTCGCAGCGCCGGGCAAGCGCTACTACTACAGCAACTTCGGCTATCTGTTGCTCGGCCGCCTCGTCGAGCAGGCGAGCCGGCGCAGCTACTACGACTACGTGCAGGACGTCGTGTTCGGGCCGGCGGGGATGGCCAACTCCGGCTTCGATCCCGAGGACGTCGACGCGGGGCGCGCGGAGATCTACGAGCGGCCGGCGGGCACGGGCATGTGGATCAATGCGAAGTACGTGCTCGACCGGCGCGCGACCTCGGCGGCTCACGCCTATTCGACGGTCGACGACCTGCATCGTTTCGTCATGGCGCTGCGCGGCTACCGGCTGCTCGATGCGGCGCACACGCGCATGATGCTGGAGCCGCAGCAGCGGATCTGGCCGGGCAACGACTACGGCTATGGCGCCATGATCCTGAGCTACGAGTGGACCGGCAGGTGGATAGGCCATGCGGGCGGCTATACCGGCATGGACGCACAGCTTTGGTTTTCACCGGATACGGGCTACACGGTCATCGCATTGTCGAACATGGACCCGCCGGCGGCCCAGCAGATGTCCGACTACGTCACTGCGCGTCTCCCCCTGACTCCCGAGCGTCCGAACCTTTTGAAATGAATGACACGCGCGAGGGACTAGGCGGGGATGGAGCAGTTCGTGGACCACCTCTGGCAATCGGCGTGCACCGTCGCACTGGTCTGGGTGCTGGCGGCGTTGCTGCGTGACCATCCGGCGACGCTTCGCCTGTGGCTGTGGCGCGCCGCCGCACTGAAATTCCTGGTGCCGTTTTCGCTGCTGTTCGCGCTCGGCGCGCACATCGGCTTTCCGGTCCGGCATAGCGCAATCGCTCCGCCGTCGGCAGCGGTGCATGCGGTGGACGCGGTGATGCCGGTGGCCGCACCCGCGCAGACCTACGCGATTTCAGGTCTGCTCCTCGGAGCCGGAATCGCTTTCATGTCGTTGCTGGCCGCGGCCGCGTTGTGGCTCGTCGCCCGGAAGTTGCGGCAAACACGCGCCCAGCATGCCGAAGAGGCGGCACGCATCGAAGCGGATTGGAACTCCGCGCCCCCGCCTCCCGGATTCCTGAAGACGGTCGCGCTCGCTGGCAGCGTGCTCGTGCTGTTCGCGGGCCCGACCATCGGCGGCGCGCTGCGCGATCGCCAATGGCGGCAACAGGCGCTCGCTATCGATACGCAATCATTGCGGGCAGCCCGTATCACGCTCACCGAGAGAAGCTGGCGCTTCGGCGATCGAACCGAGGTTTCGGCCACTGCGCATGGCGTAGCGATCCGGAAGATCAACCTGCAGGACCTGGTCGCCCTGGTGTATGGCATCGGCGAGTTCGAAGTTTTCGGCGGCGCGCTACCCTGGCTGGAATCGCCCCACTACGATGTGCTGGTAGAAGGGCATGTCGGTGAGCCCGCCGCGTTCGATCCTTACTCGTTGCGCGAGCCGGTGACCAACTACCTGAGCCAGGAATTCGGGGTCGCGATCCGCGTGAACGGCAGTTGCCAGGAACCTTGCCTCAACCAGCAATCGTTCACGGTCGAACGGCTGCCCTGGAAGATTCTGGATAACTCCGCGCGGTAAATCGGACGCGCGTGACAAGTCTCACTTGAAGAGACACCGTCGCCTGGCCATCTTACGGCCGGGGGCCGTCGAATCGGGCGCCCGCCTTTCGTACAGGTAGAAAGCAGGTACCCCATGAGCTCCATAGCAACCGACATCACCACCGCGGTGGTCGCGCCCATCGAAGACCGGCGCCGCCTGGCGAACCGTATCTACTACGGCGCGCTGGCCGTCACCGTGGCGCTCACGTTCTTCGTCGGGCTCTCGTATTTCACGGGCATCGGCCGATGGTTCACCGGACCGATCACATTCGACCAGCGAACGCTCGCCAACGTGCTGCTCGGCGCCCTGGTCCTGAACGTGGGCCTGGGCTTCATCTGGTGGGGATTGAAGACGCTTTTGCTGCGCTACGTCGTCGGCTTCGACCGCGACGAAAGGCGCGCGGTGTTCTCCTCGCGCATGGATCAGCCCTTCGACGTCGCCGCGCTCACGGCGCGCCACTCCGAGCGTCGCATCCGCATCGTCGACATGATCGGCCGGCGCGGACGGTTCATGGTGCTGGGCCTCGCGGGTTTCTTCTACCTCTATTCGCGCGTGGGCAGCGAGCGGCCGGAGAACTTCGCGACTGCTTTCCTCAGCGACAACCTCCTCGACGCGGTGCTCACGGGATGGATGTTCGTGCTGCTATATCGCGGCAATCACTTCCTGGCTCGCGCCGTGTACGGGCCGCAGTCGCGTGTCATGGACGGCGTACTGGCGCGCGCGAACTGTTTGCTGATCATGACGCTCTGGGGCTTGTTCAAGTTCGTGCTGCTGCCCATCGGCGCGCAACTGACCGCGCTCTACTCGCCGGCGCAGTTCGCTGCCGTGTTCGCGCTGATCTGGGGTTCGTACATGGTGTGCGACACGCTGGCCGAGGTGGGCGGCTCGATCTACGGCACCATGAAGATCCGCGTGCGCGGCGTCGGCGACGTGAACCGCAAGTCGATCGCGGGTACGGTCACCGGGTTCGTCGGTTCACTCGCGTTCTGTATGGCCATCGTCGGGGCGAACGGGCTGCCGCCCTCGTTCTACGCACTGGCGCTGGCGGTTTCGATCAGCAACACGCTTCTCGAGCTGTATTCACCGCGCGGCACCGATGACTTCTGGATGGCCACCGGCAACGCGTTGATATGCTGGGCGTTCGGCGCCTGGATGCTCTCCTGATGCAGTAGTTTGGTGACGTGGCGCGCGCCATCAGTTGGAGTCGCGACCCCCGATCAGGTCGAGCTGCCCGCGCCGCGCGACGCGCCGGTCGAACAACCCCCACGCGCCCTCGTCGCCATGCCACGCACCGCCGGTCGCGGCCTTGGCGTACTCCGTGGCGCGGGTCTCGAAGAAGTTCGCATGCTCGACGCCATTGAGGATCTCCGTTAGCCAGGGCAACGGGTGTTCCTGGATCCCGAAGAGTTGCGGCAGGTTGAGCTGCTTGAGCCGCCAGTCCGCGATGTAGCGGATGTAGCTCTTCACCTCGGCGGCTGACAGGCCCTGCACGGGACCCATTTCGAAGGCAAGGTCCACGAATCGGTCTTCGAGCGTCACCACCGTGCGCGCGCACTCGACGATGTCGTCCTTGACGGACGACGACAACGCGCCGGTCTCCTGCGCGAAGGCGTGGAACAGCCGGATGATGCCCTCGCAGTGCAGAGTCTCGTCGCGCACCGACCAGCTCACCACCTGCCCCATGCCGCGCATCTTGTTGTGCCGCGGGAAGTTCAACAGGATGGCGAAGCTCGCGAACAGCTGCACGCCCTCCGTGAACCCGCCGAACATGGCGAGCGTGCGCAGCACGTCCGCGTCCGTCTCGACGCCGAAGCCCTGTAGATAGTCATGCTTGTCGCGCATGGCCCCGTAGTCCATGAACGCCGTGAACTCGCTGTCCGGCATGCCGAGCGTCTCGAGCAGCAACGCGTACGCCGCGATGTGCACGGTCTCCATGTTGGCGAACGCCGCGAGCATCATCTTGATCTCGGTGGGGCGGAACACGCGCGCGTACCGCTCCATGTAGTTGTCCTGCACCTCCACGTCGGACTGCGTGAAGAAGCGGAAGATCTGCGTGAGCAGGTTGCGCTCGGCGTCGGTGATACGGTTGTTCCAGTCCTTGCAGTCCTCGCCCAGCGGGATCTCCTCTGGCATCCAGTGGATCTGCTGCTGGCGGCGCCAGTACTCGATGGCCCACGGATAGCGGAATGGCTTGTACGACCTCGAGGGCGTGAGCAAGCCGGGGCGCGCGATCAAATCGATCTGTTGTGCGGACATCTTCGTTCCTTACTGACAGGACAGGCATTCGTCGTACTTGGACTCGTCTTCGGCATCGAGCCGCTTGTCGAGCGGCTTCACCGGGAGTTTGCGCGTGTTGTCCGCCTCGACACCGGCAAAGCCGGCGCGCTGCACGCTCTTCGACCGGCAGTAGTACAGCGACTTCACGCCGCGCTCCCACGCGGTCCAGTGCAACATCAGCAAGTCCCACTTGTGGATGTCGCTACGCAGGTAGAGGTTGAGCGATTGGCCCTGGCAGATCAGCGGCGCGCGGTCGGCTGCGAGCTCGATCACCCAGCGCTGGTCGATCTCGAACGCGGTGCGGAACACCGACTTCTCGTCCTCGTTCAGCGCCTCCAAGTGCTGCACCGAACCCTCGTGCGCCAGGATGGACTGCCAGATGTCCTCGGTGTTCATGCCTTTGGCGTCCAGTAGTTTGGTCAACGCCGGGTTGCGGACGCTGAACGAGCCCGAAAGCGTCTTGTGCGTGTAGATGTTCGCCGGTATCGGCTCGATGCAGGCGCTGGTGCCACCGCAGATCACCGAGATGCTGGCCGTCGGCGCGATGGCGAGCTTGTGCGAGAAGCGTTCCATCGCCCCGCGCTCGGCCGCGTCCGGACAGGCGCCACGCTCTTCCGCGAGTGCGCGCGACGCCTCGTCGGCTGCCCGGCGCAGATGCTTGAACATGCGCAGGTTCGCGGCGCGCGCCAACGCGCTCTCGAACGGAATGGAGTTGTTCTGCAGCCAGGAATGGAAGCCCATGGCACCGAGACCCACCGATCGTTCGCGCATCGCCGAGTAGCGCGCCGCGTCCATGGATGCCGGCGCGTGGTCGATGAAATCCTGGAGCACGTTGTCGAGCATGCGCAGCACGTCCTCGATGAAGCGCGGCGCCGCCTGCCACTGCTCCCAGGTCTCGAAGTTCACCGAGCTCAGGCAGCACACGGCTGTGCGCGCGCGGCCCAGGTGATCGACTCCCGTGGGCAGCAGGATCTCGCTGCACAGGTTCGACTGCCGCACCTCGAGGCCGAGCTCCTTCTGGTGCGGCGCGAGCTGCCTGTTGGCCGTGTCGCTGAAGAGAAGATAGGGCTCGCCGGTCTGCAGGCGCGTCTCGAGCAGCTTCTGCCAGAGCTTGCGCGCGCTGACGTGGCGCAGCGTCTTGCCATCCTTCGGGCTCTTGAGCGCGAACGACTGGTCGTCGCGTACCGCCAGCATGAACTCATCGGTGATGCACACGCCGTGGTGCAGGTTGAGGCTCTTGCGATTGAAGTCGCCCGAGGGCTTGCGGATCTCGATGAACTCCTCGATCTCGGGGTGATGCACGTCCAGGTAGACGGCGGCCGAGCCGCGACGCAACGAGCCTTGCGAGATCGCGAGCGTGAGCGAATCCATCACGCGCACGAACGGGATGATCCCCGAGGTCTGGCCGCAGCCTTTCACGGTCTCACCGATCGAGCGGACGCCACCCCAGTACGTGCCGATGCCGCCGCCGTTCGACGCCAGCCACACGTTTTCGGTCCAGGTGCCGACGATGCCATCGAGATGGTCCTCGACCGCATTCAGGAAGCAGGAAATCGGCAGGCCACGCTCGGTACCGCCGTTCGAGAGTATGGGCGTGGCCGGCAGGAACCACAGCCGCGACATGTAGTCGTAGAGGCGCTGCGCGTGCGCGCCGTCGTCCGCGTACGCCCGTGCGACACGAGCGAACAGGTGCTGCGGCGTTTCGCCGGGCAGCAGGTAGCGATCGACGAGCGTCGCCCGCCCGAAGTTGGTGAGCAATGCGTCGCGAGCCGGCTCGAGGGTCACCTCGATGGACGCGCGCGCGGCCTTGGGTGAATCGGTTCCCGGCGTCGCCGCGCCGGCTGCGACCTTTTTCCTTCCGGGTTTCGCCGGCGCGCGCGCCAGCTTGCCACTGTCGTCCTTGTTTTCGTTCGCGGTGTGCGCGCGCGGACCAGAAACCGTGTGACTCGCCATTCCGTTGCTCCGTTGCCGGCGGGGAATGCGAGAGACGTGAAACCTGCGTCGAACAGGACATCACGCAACCACCGGCACACCCCGTCCGATCAGATGTATTGAAAGTGTGCGCCGGCAGGTCTCCTGGCTCACCGCTCGATCGCGAAGTTGTTAGGCCTTCCCGGGAATCTGCGTTCCCAGTGGCCACACTCAGTGTCCGTCGAAGGGCTTTCGGCGGAAAAAAGTCACAATTCGCTTGCGGTCTACAGTTGCGGGGGCAGCTGCGGATTCAGTGACCACGTAGGATCCCTTCACCGCATTCCCTTTTCATCGCGCTTTCGCGCGAACCGATGCACGACCAGATGTTGTGTGTCGCGCCGGGGAGTTGTCAACCGATTGTGTACGCCAAAACTTTTCTGAAGGTCATCGTGAAGAAATTTCTGAAGTGGACGGGATTCGTCGTTGCCGGTCTTGCCGGCGTGCTGCTGATCGCTCTCGCGTGGGTGTTCTTCGCCTCGTCGCGCGAGCTCGGCCGCCATTACACGGTGGCCGACGGCGCCACGCGCATTCCGACCGACGCCGTGAACATCGCCGAGGGCAAGCGCATCGCGCAGCTCGCCGGCTGCATGCATTGCCATGGCGAGAAGCTGCAAGGCGGTCTGGTCGATGACATCCCGAATCTCGTCCGCCTGGTCGCGCCGAACATCAGCGTAAAGCTGCCCGACTACACCAACGACCAGCTGGCCACGGTGCTGCGCAAGGGTGTGAAGCCCGACGGCACGAGCGTGATGTTCATGCCGTCGGAGATGTATCGCCATCTGGGCGACGAGGACCTCGGCCGGCTCATCGCATTCCTGCGGACGATGCCCGTGACCACCGAAGGCGTGCAGGAGAAGACCGAGGTGCGCATCATCGGCCGGGTGCTGCTGGCCGCCGGTGAATTCAAGCCCGCCGCGGCGTCCATCCCGGCCATGCCCGACGCGATCCGCGGTTTCGACTCCGGTGATGTCGTGAGTCGCGGCCAGCACCTGACGATGACATTCTGCAGTGAATGCCACGGCCAGAGCCTCGAGGGCTTTGCGCCCATCAACGCCCCGGCGCTCTCGGTAGCGAAGGGCTACTCGCTCGATCAATTCGCGCGTCTGCTGCACGATGGGGTCCCGCTGGGTGACCGCGAGCTCAAGCTCATGGGCCCCACCTCGCAGGCGCGTTTCGCAAGCTTCACTCCCGATGAAGTCGCGGCCGTGCACGCGTACCTGCAGTCGCGCAGCTAGCCGGCGCCCGGCGGATTTGCCCGACGCTTGCCCAAGACTTGTCCAAGACTTGCGAGCGCGCGTCGAAGCGCGAGAGCATCCCCGGTACAAGAACCGGGGAGCCCTCATGAAACGATCGATCGCCGCCAGCGTTGCGCTGGCCACTGTCTCGTTCGCCGTGATTTCATTCGCGCGAGCCGCGCCACACGCGGGTGAAGCGCAGTTCCGCGCGCTCTACCAGGAGCTGGTCGAGACGAACACCTCGCTGTCGTCTGGTGACTGCACGCTGGCCGCGCAGCGCATGGCCGCGCATCTCAAGGCGGCAGGCTTCGCGGACGGCGAGCTCACGATCTTCACTCCGCCCGATCATCCGAAAGAGGGTGGACTGGTCGCCGTGTATCCCGGCCGCGATCCCAGCCTCAAGGCCATGCTGCTGCTGGCGCACCTCGACGTCGTCGAGGCGAAGCGCGAGGACTGGGCGCGCGACCCGTTCAAGCTGGTCGAGGAGAACGGCAACTTCTATGCGCGCGGCGTCATCGACGACAAGGCCGAAGCCGCAATTTTCACCGATTCACTGGCGCGGCTGCGTGCCGCCAAGTTCAAGCCGCGGCGCACGATCAAGCTGGCGCTGACCTGTGGCGAGGAGACTTCGAGCGCGCTCAATGGCGCGCAGTGGCTCACGCAGAATCGCCGCGAGCTCATCGACGCGGAGTTCGCGATCAACGAGGGCGCCTGGGGCGAGCTGGACGCCGCGGGCAACCGCGTGCTGCTGCAGATGCAGGCGGGCGAGAAGTTGCCGCAGGACTTCCGTCTCGAAGTCACGAATGTCGGCGGGCACAGCTCGCGGCCCGTGAAGAACAACGCCATCTATCATCTCGCCGCGGCATTGACGCGCATCGGCGCCTACGAATTCCCCGCGCAATTCAACGACGGCAATCGCGCGTACTTCACGGCGGTGGCGAAGATCCAGGACGCCAGAGGCGAGAAGGAAATTGCGAATGCCATGCACGCATTCCTGGGAAATCCGGAGGATGCCGCGGCGCTGGCCCTGGTGTCGGCGAAGGACCCCTCCTGGAACGCCACGCTGCGCACCACGTGCGTCGCGACCATGCTCGATGCCGGCCACGCCACCAATGCGCTGCCCCAGCGCGCGCGGGCCAACGTGAACTGCCGCATATTCCCGGGTGTCGATCGCGAGGAAGTCCGCCGCAAGCTCGAGGAGTTGGCGGCGGATTCCGAAGTGAAGATCACCACGCTGCACATCCGCAACGAGAACCCGCCGGTGCCGCCGCTGACACCGGCGATCGTCAAGCCCGTACAGAAGCTCGCCGACAAGTATTTCCCCGGCGTCCCTCTGGTGCCGGTGCTGCAGGCCGGCGCCACCGATGGCGCATTCTTCAATGCCATCGGCATTCCTACCTACGGCATCGCGCCGGTCTTCATCGGTCCCGACCTCGGCCACGTCCACGGACTCAATGAGTACGTGAACGTGGAGTCGCTGCTCACGGGCCGCGATTTCCTTTACGAGTTGATCCAGGCCTATGCGAAGTAGGGACCAAGGCACGCGTGTTCATCGAGTGGGCGGCGGAGCTGTTCGCGCAAGGCCCGTGCACGCGACCAGAATCGGCGTCCTGACGAAGGGAAGCCGATGAAAACGGCAAAGTGCCTCGCCGCCCTCGCGGCGGCATGCGCCGGCCTCGCCGTGCACGCCGCAGCGCCGCACCTGGAAAGACACGGCGGCACGAAGCAGCTCCTGGTTCACGACAGGCCCTGGTTGATCCTGGGCGGCGAGCTCGGCAATTCGAGCGCGTCCCGCGCCGGCTATCTGAAGCCGCACTGGCCGCGCCTCGCGGCGATGAACCTCAACACCGTGCTCGCACCTGTCTACTGGGAACTCATCGAGCCCGGCGAGGGAGAGTTCGACTGGAGCAGTGTCGATGCGCTGCTGCGCGACGCGCGCGCCAATGACCTGAAGATGGTCGTGCTGTGGTTCGGCGCGTGGAAGAACAGCATGTCCACTTACGTACCCTCTTGGGTGAAGCGCGACCAGAAGCGCTTCCCGCGCGTGCAGCTCGCGAGCGGCTCGAGCGTCGAGATTCTGTCCTCCTTCGCGCAGGAAACCCGCAATGCGGACGCCCGCGCATTCGCGGCGTTCATGGATCACCTGAAGCGCGTCGACGCTCGCGACAACACCGTGCTCATGATCCAGGTGGAGAACGAGATCGGCATGCTGCCGGCAGCCCGCGAGCGCGGCGCCGCGGCGGACAAGCTCTTCGATGGCGCCGTGCCCCCGGAGCTCATGAAGTCGCTGGCAGCGCGCGACGAGGCCGTCGAGCCCGAGTTCCTTGATCGATGGAAGAAGAGCGGCCGCAAGGCAGCGGGCAGCTGGGCGCAGGTCTTCGGCGGTGACGAATGGGGCGAGGAGGTTTTCACCGCCTGGCATTACGCGCGTTTCACCGAGGCACTGGTGACGGCCGGCAAGGCGCGCTACGACCTGCCCATGTACGTGAACGCCGCGCTCAACCGCACCGGCCGCAAACCCGGCGAGTATCCGAGCGGTGGGCCGCTGCCTCATTTGCTGGATGTGTGGAAGGCCGGTGCGCCATCGCTCGACTTCCTCGCGCCGGACATCTACTTCCCGAATTTCGCGCAGCTGGCGGCGAGGTTCGACCGCGCCGACAACATGCTGTTCATCCCCGAAGCGAACAACGCGACCAACTCACAAGGACCGGCCAACGCGTTCTATGCATTCGGTGAGCTCGACACGCTGGGCTTCTCGCCCTTTTCGATCGAGTCGCTCGGCGATGCGCCGAATGCGCTCTCGCGGTCGTACGGCGTCCTGGAGCAACTCGCACCGCTGATCGCGGAGAACCGCGGCAGGCAGCGCATGGGGGGCTTCCGTGCGCTCATCAATGAAGATGGTTCGGTGGTGGATGCCCCCGTGAAGAAGAAGCTGGGTGGCATCGAGTTCACGGTGACGTTCATCGACCCTTGGACGCCGCGCGACAAGCAAGCCGTGGCCGATCATGGCGGCTTGATCATCTGGGCGGGCGGCGAGGATTTCTGGTTCGCGGGGCAAGGCCTCACGATCACGTACAAGGGCGCGGACGAGCGTCCGCCGCTCGTGGGCCTCGATGTCGTGGAAGAAGGTGCGTTCGATGCCGAGGGCAAGTGGATAGCCGGCCGGCGACTCAACGGCGACCAGACGCACCAGGGCCGGCACATCCGGCTGCCGCCGGGTGACCCACAAATCCAGCGCGTGCGGTTCTACCGGTATCGATGAGCAGAGGCGGCGCATTGCCCGCACGGGTGAGGCACCGCCGTCAATGATTCTTTCGCCGGCGCCCGCGCGCGAAGCGTTCGCTCTTCGCGGTATTGCCGCAGGTGGCCATGTCGCACCAGACGCGGCGCCCGCTTTTCGAGGTGTCGGCGAACAGCCAGCCGCAGTCGTGACCACGGCACACGCGCGTGCGATCGGCGTCGAGCTCTGAGAGCAGGCCCAGCGCCTCGAACACCACGACGTCGAGCGGCAGATCGAAGCCGCTGGCGTCGAGGTCGGGCACGAGCCGCAGCTGCCGCTGTCCGGCGGCCAGCCGGCCACGCGAGGCGGCCCGCTTCCACGCGGCTTCGACTTCGTCGAGCGCCTCGCCGGGAGGTTCCTCCCTGCGCAGCAATGCCACGCAGACGGCATGCAGCGCCTCACGCACCTTGCGGGCGCGTCCGAGCGCGGCCGCCGCTTCGCGCGGCGCGCGCTGCGCCATCGATTCGAGCCGTGCCGCAGTCGCCGCGTCGACGACGCACGCCAGCCGCGCCCATTCTATGAAGCGCCCGTAGCCGTCGAGCCAGTCGCGCGGCGTCGTATCGCGCGCCGTGACCGTGTTGGTGAAGTCCAGCGCCACGTGGCCGGCGATGAGGTCCTTGGGCGCGAATTCGTGGGGCACCGTTTGCATAACCCGTATTTATCCTTTTACCGGTTGACGTGCAAGGGCGTAACCGTTTAAAACATGTTTACCGGTTACGGAGAAACGCATGAAATTGTCCCGCCGTGATTTCGCAGCAGCTGCCGCCTGGCTGGCGAGCGTCCCTGCCATCGCCTCGTCCCGCCGAGAAGTGTCGGTGATCTCCGCGCCGGTCAGTCTGGGCCTGCGGCCGGGAGCCAAGGGCCAGGAACCGGGCGCGTGGCGGGCGCCCGAGGTGCTGCTCGCCGCCGGGCTCGCGGACAAGGTTGGCGCGAGCCGGGTCGTCGCGCTCGCGCGTCCCACCTACGATTTCCATGAGAGGCACGGCACGCGTATCCGCAACGGCGACACGCTGCGCGAATTCATGCTCGAGCTCGGCGCCAAGGTGCGGGCGCAGCTCGAAGCCGGCAGGTTCCCGCTCGTGCTCGGCGGCGATTGCAGCGTGCTGCTGGGCTGTCTTTACGGAGCGCGACTCGCGGGCGGACGCGGCCTCGTGCACGTCGATGGTCACAGCGATTTTTTCCACCCGGGCAACTACGACACGCACGCGCGATTGGGTTCGGCCGCCGGAATGGACCTGGCGCTGGCCACGGGCCGCGGCGAGCAGATACTGACTCGTTGGCCGGGCATCGACGGCCCGCTGGTCGCGGACGATGACGCCATACAGGCGGGCGAGCGTGATGCCGAGGACGCCGACTACGACAAGTTCTACGGCGACATCGTCCGCACGTCGATCACGCGCCACACCATCCAGCAGATCCATCGTGAGGGCATCGTGCGCACGGCGGAGCGCATCGTCGCCCGGCTGTCGCAGCGTGGGATCGAACGCGCGTGGCTGCACGTCGATCTCGACGTGCTCGACGAGCAGGTGATGAACGCAGTGGACTCGCCCGGCACACCGGGCTTCGACTACGCGCAGCTATCTACCCTGTTGCGCGCGCTCATCGGCAGCGGCCGCGTGATCGGACTCGACGTGTGCATCTACGACCCGGATCTCGACCCCGGGCATCGCTTCGCCAAACCCATTGTCGACTGCCTGGTCGATGGTCTGGCGGAATCCACGGCGGACGGCTTGCGTTGAATCGACTACCTCGACCACGAACACCAGCTCGTGCCGGATGTCGACGTGCACATAGGTGACGCCGACCCGCCAGCAGCCCGCGCTGGGAAATTCCATGCCGACCAGCATGCGATCCCAGCCGGGGCCGAAGGCGTTCGTGGCCCCGTCGATGTGCAGGCGCTCTTCTTTCGCGCCGCCCAGCTTCACCCCGTCGAGCGTCAGCCGCGGCTGTGACTCGGAGCGCGCCACGTACCCGCGGCGCCAGAACCACAATTTGTCGCGGTAATGATGCTCGAGCCCCATCCCACGCCAGATTCCGTCCACGGGCAGCAGGATCGCCAGCGCTTCGCTGCCAAACCAGCCGCGGGTAGCCATGGCCTCGTCGTCGGGCACGATGACAGGCGAAGAAGATGGCAGCGTCACCGGGCACTCCGCGAGGGCCGTGGCGGGCGCGCCGGCGAGCGAGGCAATGATTGCGGCTGACATCAGCATGCGGGCGAATCCATAGCAGCGCCCGCGGCCGCCGGCCAGTCGTGCATCTACCTAAGCGAGCCCGATTGCCGGCGTAGGATGCCGATTCGAATGGTGGATCAGCTCAGGACGACGAGCAGATCCTTCGCGTCGACCTGCAGGCCGGGCTTCGCCAGCACCTCGGCCACCGTGCCATCGGTCTCGGCGCGCACGCTGGTCTCCATCTTCATGGCTTCCATCGTGAGCAGCAGGTCGCCCTTCGCGACCTTCTGGCCGACCATGGCCTTCACGGTAGCGATGGTGCCGGGCATGGGCGCGCCGACGTGCTTCGCATTGCCCGCTTCCATCTTGCGCTGCGGCGGACGCTTCGCGACCTGGGACCGGTCGGTGACGACGATGGACCGCGGCTGGCCATTGAGCTCGAAGAACACCTGGCGCGTCCCGTCGTCCCGCACTTCTGACAGCGCCACGAAACGCACGATCAGCGTCTTGCCGCGCTCGATGTCGATGCTGACCTCGTCGCCCGGATCCATGCCGTAGAAGAACACCGGCGTCGGCAGCATGGCGCAGTCGCCGTAGGCGACGCGGTCACGCGCGTAGTCGAGGAACACTTTCGGATACATGAGATACGACGCGAACTGCGTGTCGGTCGCCGGCCGGCCTAACTTCTCGTCGAGCGTCTTGCGCTCGGCCACGAGATCGAGCGGCGCCATGTTGGCGCCGGGCCGCTCTTCCAGCGGCTTCTGGCCCTTGAGCACCTTCTTCTGGATGCCGGGCGGCCAACCGCCTTCGGGGCGACCGAGGTCGCCGCGCATCATCTGCACCACCGACTCGGGGAAGGCGACTTCGAAGTCCGGATCGAGCACCTGCTCCTTGGTGAGTCCCGAAGACACCATCATGATCGCGAGGTCGCCGACCACCTTCGACGAGGGTGTCACTTTCACGATGTTGCCGAACATCTGGTTGACGTCCGCGTAGGCCTGCGAGACCTCGGGCCAGCGCGAATCGTCGAGACCGACGCCGCGTGCCTGCTCCTTGAGGTTGGTGTACTGGCCGCCGGGCATGGCATGCACGTACACCTCGGACGCGCCGGCGCGCATGTCACTCTCGAAGGCGAGGTAGTTCTTGCGCACCTGCTCCCAGTACATGGAGATCGTGCGCATCGACGCAGTATCGATGCCGGGATCACGCGCGCTGAATCGCAACGCTTCGATGATCGAACCGAGATTGGGCTGCGACGTGAAACCCGACATGGCATCTATCGCGCCATCCACGGCATCGCAGCCCGCGGCCACCGCGGCCAGCACGCTCGCGGCCGCGATGCCCGAGGTGTCGTGGGTATGGAAGTGCACGGGGATCTGCAACTCGTCCTTCAGCGCCTTCACCAGCGTGTACGCGGCATTGGGCTGGCAGAGACCCGCCATGTCCTTGATGCCGAGGATGTGCGTACCGGCGGCTTTGAGCTTGCGCCCCATCTCGAGGTAATAGTCGAGCGTGTACTTGGTCTCCTGCGGCGAGGAGAGATTGCCCGTGTAGCAGATGGCGGCTTCGCAGAGCTTGCCGGTGTCGAGCACCGCATCGATGGCGACGCGCATGTTGTCCACCCAGTTGAGCGAATCGAACACGCGGAACACGTCGATGCCGGAAGTCGCCGCCTGCTTCACGAAGGCGCGCACGACGTTGTCCGGGTAGTTGGTGTAGCCCACCGCGTTCGCCGAACGCAGCAGCATCTGCAGGAGCAGGTTCGGCATCAGCGCGCGGAACTGCTCGAGACGCGACCACGGATCCTCCTTGAGGAAACGCATGGCCACGTCGAACGTCGCGCCGCCCCAGCATTCCACCGAGAAGAGCTGCGGCAGCATGTGGGCGTAGTAAGGCGCGATGGCCGTCATGTCCGGCTGGCGCATGCGCGTCGCCAGCAGCGACTGGTGCGCATCGCGCATGGTCGTGTCGGTGATGAGCACGCGCTCCTGCTTCAGCATCCAGTCGGCAAAACCCTTGGCGCCGAGCTCGTCGAGCTTCTGTTTCGTGCCCGCCGGAGGCACCTTCGCCACGTTGACCTTGGGCAAGCGCGCAAGTGACATCTGCTTCGGCCGGATGCGTCCCTTCACCTCGGGATTGCCGTTGACCACGGTCTCGCCGATGAACGTGAGGATGCGAGTCGCGCGGTCGCGCTTCTTTTCCCACTTGAAGAGCTCGGGCGTCTCGTCGATGAACTTGGTGGTGTAGTCGCCGTTCGCGAACTTGGGATGCGTGATCACCTGGTCGAGGAAACGCAGGTTGGTCGCCACGCCGCGGATACGGAACTCCCAGAGCGCGCGGTGCATGCGCGCGATGGCTTCGACCGGGCCCGGCGCCCAGGCCGTGACCTTCACGAGCATCGAGTCGTACGAGCGTGTGAGGATGGCGCCGGCGTACGCCGTGCCGGCATCGAGGCGGATGCCGAAGCCCGCGGGTGAGCGATACGCGGTGATCTTGCCGTAGTCGGGCGAGAAGTTGTTCTCAGGGTCTTCGGTGGTGACGCGGCACTGCAGCGCGTGGGCCATGAGCTTGATGCCGTCCTGCGGCGGGACGCCGCTGGATTCATCGCCGATGCGCGCGCCATCGGCCACGCGGATCTGCGCCTTGACGAGATCGATGCCGGTCACGGCTTCGGTCACCGTGTGCTCGACCTGGATGCGCGGGTTCACTTCGATGAAGTAGAACTTGCCGGTCTCCGCGTCCTGCAGGAATTCGACGGTGCCGGCGTTGCGATACCTGACCGCGTTGCCGATCTGCAGCGCGTAGCCGCACAGTTCGTTGCGCTGCGCATCCGTGAGGAATGCCGCGGGTGCGCGCTCCACCACTTTCTGGTTGCGACGCTGCACGGTGCAGTCGCGTTCGAAGAGATGCACGAGGTTGCCGTGCGTGTCGCCCAGCAACTGCACCTCGATGTGGCGCGCCTTGCGCACCAGCTTCTCGAGATACACCTCGTCGTTGCCGAAGCCCGCCTTGGCTTCACGGCGGGCCACGGGCAGGAGCTCCGCGAGCTGCGCGTCGCTCTCGATGACGCGCATGCCGCGGCCACCGCCTCCCCAGCTCGCCTTGAGCATCACCGGGTAGCCGACTTGCGCCGCCTGTTTCTTGCAGGTCTCGATGTCCGCCGGCAGCGGCGGCGTGGCCGGCATCACCGGCACCTTCGCGGAGGTAGCTAGATTGCGCGCCGCCACCTTGTTGCCCAGCGTGCGCATGATCTCGGGCGTGGGCCCGACGAAGATGACGCCTTCACGGTCACAGGCCTCGACGAACTGCGGATTCTCCGAGAGAAAGCCATAACCCGGGTGGATGGCGTCGACCTTGGCCTCCACCGCGATGCGCAGGATGTCCTCGATGTCGAGGTAGGCGTCGACGGGCGCTTTGCCGCGGCCCACGAGGTAGGCTTCGTCTGCCTTGGTCCGATGCAGCGAGAAGCGGTCTTCCTGCGAGTAGATGGCGATGGTGCGGATGCCCAGCTCGTTGGCGGCGCGCATCACCCGGATGGCGATTTCTCCGCGATTGGCGACGAGCAGGCTACGAATGCGAGTCAGCATGGATCACTTGGCTTTAGACTTTCCGGAGCGCGGAATTGTATCGGGATCGGCGAGCCTTTCCGGAACGAATTTCGCTGGCGACAATCGATTGTTACCGCTCTCGTGAACTTGGTCTGCGTGTCGCAGGAGATCTGAATGTTTGCCATCGCCATCCATGGCGGCGCGGGGACGATGTCCCGCTCCGAGACATCGTCGGAGCAGGAGCGAGCCTATCTGCAGGGCCTCGAGGCGGCGCTGGACGCGGGATATTCGCGGCTGGAAACGGGAGCGAGCGCTCTCGACGCGGTGACCGCGGCGGTGGTCTCGCTCGAGGACAACCCGCTGTTCAACGCGGGCTGCGGCGCGGTCCTGACGCGCGATGGCCTCGCCGAGCTGGACGCGTCGATCATGGACGGCGCCACGCTCGCGGCCGGCGCAGTCTGCGGCCTCAAGCACATCCGCAACCCGATTGCCCTCGCCCGCCAAGTCATGGAGAAGTCGCCGCACGTCATGCTGGTCGGCGAAGGCGCCGAGGATTTCGCGCGCGGCCAGGGCGTGGAGCTGGTGTCGAACGAATACTTCCGCACGCCGATACGGCAGAAGCAGCTGCACCGCCTGCTGCAGGGCGAGGCGGAGAGAGAGAACGATCTGATCGCTCATCTGGTAGGCAACACGGGCACGGTCGGCGCCGTCGCGCTCGATGCGCGCGGCGACGTTGCCGCGGCGACGTCCACGGGCGGCATGACGGGCAAGCGCTGGGGACGAGTCGGCGACTCGCCGATCATCGGCGCCGGCACCTATGCATCGAACGGCGGATGCGCGGTGTCGACCACGGGCCACGGCGAATACTTCATCCGCGCGGTCGTGGCGCACGACATCTGCGCCCAGATGCAGTATGCGAAGCTCACTCTCGCCGAGTCGGTGACGAACACGCTCGCGCGCATGAAGGCGCTGGGCGGCAACGGCGGCGTCATCGCCATCGCTCCCGACGGTTCGATGGTGCTCGACTTCAACAGCGAGGGGATGCTGCGCGGTGCGCGCGATTCACGCGGCCGCGACGAGGTCGCGATACACCGTCAGCGGCTCGACTAGCTACCGGCGGCCTCGCGGAAGCTCTCGCCGGCGCGCAGCGGCAGCACGGTGGTGGCGGCCGGGTCGACGCGCGGCTGCGCATGATCCAGCGCCACGTAGCGATCGCGGCCCTGGTGCTTCGCGGCGTACAAGGCCTGGTCGGCGAGACCCACCGCGGCATCGTGCGTCGGCATGCGATAGGCATCGACCGCCACCACGCCGACGCTCACCGTCACGTAGGGCTGCGTCTCCGAATCGGCGTGCGGGATGCGCAGCTCGCGCACCGCCGACAAGAGCCCGCGCGCGATGCTCTCGCCATAGGACTTGTCGGCGCCATACAGCACCGCGACCAGCTCCTCGCCACCGTAGCGCGCCACGAAGTCGAGCGGCCGGCGTCGAGCGGCCTCGCGCAGCGCGCTCGAGACCCTGCGCAGGCAGTCATCGCCCGCGATGTGGCCGTAGCGGTCGTTGTAGGCCTTGAAATAGTCGATGTCGATCATGATCACCGACACCGTCTGGCGATCGCGTTGCGCCTGCTGCCACACGCGGCGGATCTGGTCTTCGAACGCCGCGCGATTCAGCAGCGTGGTGAGGCCATCGTGCGTGGCGACCTCGGTGAGCTGGCGATGCTCGAGGAAGGCGGTGCGATTCGCGTGTTCCAGCGCATAGGAACCGACGAAGCCGATGAGGTTGGCGACGAACAGCGTGAACAGCAGGTAGGTGGACGTCGCGCCCGGCATCGGACTGAAGACCGCCGCCACCGCGAGAGCGGAGATCACGATGACGTTGGCGCGTACCGCCTCGCGAAAGCGCAGCCCGATCATGAAGTAGAAGAAGAAGGCGACCAGCAGCAGCCGCCCGCCGACCAGCGGCACCTCGGCCGGCGGCGAGAACGCCGCCATGATCACGATGCCGATGCCGAAGAGCGGCGCCACCACGCTGATGCCCAGGTCGTACCAACGCGCATAGAAGCGCCTGGTCGTGCAGGTGAGCATGATGATCACCGCCGGCACGTGCATGCCGAAGCGGACGATGTTCGTGATGCGCGCGTGGTTCGACGAGAGCACGAAGTGATCGAGGATCGCGTACCCCAGGACCGTGCAGGCCGACAGCCAGATCGCGACGCGATTCCAGACGCGCATGCGCGCGCGGTGTTCAGTGCGGAATTCGGATTCGAGCGGTTCGTCGAATCGGAGGAAGCGGAAACCCTTCGCTAGCGTACGAGCTGCGTCCGAGCTGCTTGGCGACGAAAGTTTCGTGACCGCCATACGTCCGAGCCTTGCGGGTCTCCCTGAGTGAGACTGCTTTGTATGTGTTCGGACGTCGCGGCGCAAGCCGCTGGACGGTTCCCGGAGCGGGAATCAGGCTTGAACGGGTTCGTTCTTGCCGAGTTGCGGAGCCGGCTTGACGCGCGTACGCCAGACTTCGAGAGGACTCCACGCCTGCTTGCGACCGCTGGACACTTCACGCGCGGCGACGGGTGTGATTCCGTCTTCGTTCGCCGCCTTGGTGATGGCCAACTCGAGCATCGAATGCTCGGTCTGATTTTTCGTTTTCATTACTAGCCCTGAACCTTTTGGACCTTGAGGTCTTCTGGTCGGGGATTCTAGTACGCCGATTGTTAAAAAATAGGGATGGCCGCGGAGATTTTCCCGATATGTCAATACACTTAGACGTGCGTCACAGTTTTCACGGCGCCGAGTATTGGGCGAGATATTCCTCGAAACCGATGCGGTCCGCGGCCTCTATTGCGGCCTGCGCCCTTAGGGACTCCTCAGCCGCTGCCTTGAATTCTGTCTGGCGATCGACGTTGGGCGGATACAACGCCGTGAAATAGTCCTTGTGAAGCCGGGACATGCGCAGCGCCAGATCGAAGAACGACTCGCCAGTCGACTCCAGTTCCCGGAGCATCCGCGCCGAAGGCGTGCGATCGACGTCGTGGATCTTGGCCGCCTGCACTGCCAGCGCCGCCTGATATGGGCGCACGCGGTCGCCCTGATCGAAGATTTCGGCGATGCCCTGCATCGAATCGATGAGCTCGCGCGCCCAAACATGCAGCGGCACCGCCCTGCCATCCCGCTGCAGGGTGAGCCCGGGCTCGCGTCCTCGTCGCGCGACCGTCACGTGATTGGTGTCGAGCACCTCGTGTTCCCACGTCGCGATGGGCGGGGAATCTTTCATTAGGCAGAGCGCGAGGAACATCTCGAGGAAGCGCAGCTTGTTCTGGTTGACGCCGACGGGATCGAAGGCGCTCACGTCGAGCGCGCGCACTTCGACGTATTCGACGCCGGCACGCAGCAGCGCCTTGGTCGGCCGCTCGCCCGAGCGCGCCACGCGTTTGGGACGGATGAAGCTGTAGTACTCGTTCTCGATCTGCAGGATGTTCGCGTTGAGCTGGCGCCACTCGCCGTCCACCTCCACGCCCAACTGCTCGTAAGGTGGATGAACGGTGCTGATGGCGCGCGAGAGGTCGCGCACGTATTCCTCGAGGCTGTTCACCGACACCGAGAGGCCCGCCTGGTTGCGATTGCGATAGCCCAGGTCGCTCATGCGCAGTGACGTGGCGTGCGGTTCGTACGAGGTATCTTTCGAAAGTCGCGGCAGCGTGACGTTTCGCCCTCGCAGGAACGAGTCGCAGACCACCGGCGACACTCCGAATAGATAGAGCACCAGCCAACCGTGCCGCCGGTAGTTGCGCAGCAGGTGGAAATAGCGGTCGGAGATGAATCCCTGGCCGGTCTCGCGCGACTGCATGAGCTCCGCCCACGGACCCCACATCTTCACCGGGAACGAGTAGTTGTAGTGCACGCCGGAGATGGCCTGCATGATCCGCCCGTAGCGGTTCGACAGTCCGTTGCGGTAGGCGGTCTTCATGCGACCGACATTCGACCGGCCGAACTGGGCGATCGGGATGCTCTCGTCGCCATCGATGCGCGATGGCATGGACGTGGCCCACAGGAGCTCGTCGCCCATGTGCTGGTAGACGAACTGGTGCAGGTCGAGCAGGTACTGCAGCAGCTCCCAGCTGGTGGTGAACGTGGGCGAGACCAGCTCGATCAGCGCCTCGGAAAAATCGGTGGTGATGTTCTCGTTGGTGAGCGCGCTGCCCAGTGCGGCGGGGTGCGGCGTCTTCGCGATGTCACCCTCGGGCGTGACGCGCAGCGACTCTTTTTCGACGCCCTTGCGACCGCCCTGGATGATCTGGGGCTCGCCGCTGTTGATCAGCGCCGCGAGAGTTTGTTCGAACTTGCGGTCGATGGCGGCGCTCATGGGGGCCGGCATCTTGCCGGTTCGCCCGAGGATTCCGCAATCAGTCTAAGTGGGGAGTCAGTAAGGAAGATTGTTTGCGTGGGTCCGCCGCCCCTGCTCTGCTTCGCAATGGCGCTTGAGGCCGGCGAGCATCTGCGGCAGCTCGCGACGGAAAGTCGAACGCGCCAGCCAGTTCGGGACATAACCGGGCGGGTCGATCTCCACGCGATAGCGCACCAGCGTGCGTGCGCCGGACGGCTCGAATTCCCATACGCCCTGGTTCGTCTTGAAGTCGCCGCGCACCTGGCGGAAGGTGATGCGCCGGTCGGTGACCACATCGGCCTGGAACACGTAGTTCAACTTGGGGGCGTACCAGCCGAAGTCGATCTCGTGCTCGACGAGCCGGGCGCCAGCGGCGGCGGGCTCCGGCAGTACGCGGCAGCGGCGCAGATGAGGCACATATTTCATCGCGTCGACGCAGTTCGTCATGGCCTGGAAGACGACATCCGGTGTGGCGTTCACCAGCATGGCGGCGCGGACCGTGCCACGGCGCTGCGACGAATCGAGCTCGGCGCGGATCACGGTCTCGCCGAGGTCCACGCGCGCGGACTCCGCCGGGGTGAGCTCGAAATCGGCGGCCCCGACGCCCGGGGCCCGGATGAGGCACGAGGCCAGCAGGCAGCCCAGAGCCGCACTCCTTACCCATGCACTTACTACGCGGCTCATGCACATGAGTCTGGCCGCGAGGCGAAAAGGTTCGGCCGGTTCATTGTCCGTTAAGCCCGACGCGCCTATTGTCGAGCCATGAAACGCGTCGCCGCCGTCCTGATACTCGGCCTGCTGGCCTGTTCGCCGGCATTTGCCTTCCGCTGTGGCACGAAGCTCGTGAGCAAGGGCGACACGCGCGACCAGGTCGCCGCGAAGTGCGGCGACCCCACGGACATCGTCAAGATGAGCAGTCTCCTGCGTCGTCCGACGATCTGGGCGAATGGGCGGCCCTACTACCTCGGCGAGGATTTCATCGAAGTCCCCGTGGAAGGCTGGGTGTACAACCTCGGCCCCAACAAGCTCATGCGCAAGGTGATCTTCGAGGACGGCATCGTCTCCGACATCCAGACGCTGGGCTACGGGTACAACCCCGCGAACTAGCCAGTCGACTTCTTCTTCGCGATCCAGCGGTCGATCTTCGCGCTCAGCACGTCCATGGGCACCGCGCCGTCGCGCAGCACCTGGCTGTGGAATTCGCGCACGTCGAAACGCGCACCCAATTCGTTCTGCGCCTTGGCGCGCAATGCGGTGATGTGCAGCTGGCCCAGCTTGTAGCCGAGCGCTTGTCCCGGCCAGACGATGTAGCGCTCGACTTCCGCGGTGACGTCGCTTTCCGCCATCGACGAGTTGTCGAGCATGTATTTGATGGCCTGTTCGCGCGTCCACCCCTTCGCGTGCAGGCCCGTGTCCACCACGAGGCGCATCGCGCGCAGCATTTCGTCCGAGAGGCGCCCGTACCATTGATAGGGGTCGGTGAAGAGCCCGAGGTCCTTGCCCAGCGACTCCGCGTACAGCGCCCACCCTTCCGCGTACGACACGTAGTTGTTGAAACGGCGGAAACGCGGCAATCCGGTGAGCTCCTGCTGGATCGCGATCTGGAAGTGATGCCCCGGCGCGGCTTCGTGCAACGACAACGTCTCGAGCCCGAAGCGTGGCTGCGCTTTCAGGTTGTAGGTGTTGATGTAGAAGATGCCGGGGCGTTTGCCATCGGCCGAGGGCGACTGGTACGAACCGCCAGCCGCCGATGCGGCGCGGAAAGCCTCCACCGGCCGGATCTCGTAGGCGGCCTTCGGGAAGTCCGCGAACATCTTCGGCAGCAGCTCGTCGATGTGATGCTTCACGTCGCGATATGCATCGAGCAGCTCGCCTTCGTTGTTGAAGTAGAACCTTGGATCGGTCTCGAGGTATGTGAAGAATGCGTCGAGATCGCCCTGGAAACCGACCTGCTGCTTCACCGCCAGCATCTCGCCGCGGATGCGCGCGACTTCGGAGAGTCCGAGCGCATGGATCTCCTCGGGCTCCATGGTCATGGTAGTGGCTTCACGGATGCGCCAGCGATACCAGGCGCCGCCATCGGGCAGGTCGGACCAGCCGACCGTGGTGCGCGCCGCGGGTAGATAGTCGCGCTCGATGAAATCGGCGAGCCTCTGATACGCGGGAAGCACTTCGCCGCCGAGCGCCTGGGCGTAGGCGGCGGTGAGGCGCGCCCGGTCCTGGTCGGAGATGCCCTTGGGCATCTTTTCGACCGGGTCCCAGAACACGCTGTCTGCCACCTTCGCCGTCACCAGCTCGCGCAGCTGCGGCACCACCTTGGCCATCGCCGGGCGTGGCACGGTGATGCCGCGCGACATGCCTTCGCGCATCTGCGCGATGGCGCCGTCCACCCAGCGCGGGAACTCACGCACGCGCTTGAGGAAGCGATCGTAGTCGCGGGCGTTCTCGAAAGGCTGCGGACCGGAGCCCGAGCCGTACACCGCGAGCTCCATGGGCAGACCGCCCATCTGGTTGAACGGCGTCAGCTCTTCGGCGAATTTCTCGCCCGCCAGCGACTGCTCCCGTTCGCCCGTGAAGATTTCCCAGGTGATGCGCGCCGAAGGCGACAGCGCCGCCGCGTCGATGCGGCGCGCGCGATCGAGGAAGGCGCGCTCGATGCCGATCTCCTTTTCACGGAAGCCCGGGCTGGTGTTCTCGTCGAGGCGGTCGTCATATTTCGATTCGCCGATCGCGGTCGCACTCAGGGGCGACAGCTCGAGCTCGGCGTCGAAGTATTCTTCGACCAGCGCGTTGAGCGAGGCGTCGGGGCCGCGCAGCGTGGGGGTCGCAGCGCAGGCGGTCAGAGTCGCGGACGAGATCAGGGCGGCGAGCTTTTTCATGGCCGGATGGTAGCAGGCAGTGCACTGTGATCAGGCGCGCACGCGTGGCATCCTAGCGCGCGTTTCCCTCGCCGGAGCTCACCATGCTGGTCGGATCCCAGGTTCGTCGCGTCGCCGTGGTCGGCGGCATGCGCATTCCTTTCGCTCGCGGCCACGGCGCGTACGCGAAGGTCGGCAACCAGGACATGTTCACCGCCGTGCTGCAGGCGCTGGTCGCGAGGTTCCGCATCGCGGGCGAGCGGCTGGGCGACGTCACCGGCGGCGCGGTGCTCAAGCATTCCAAGGATTTCAACCTGGTGCGCGAGTGCGTGCTGTCCTCAGGACTCGATCCGGCCACGCCGGGCATCGACATGCAGCGCGCCTGCGGCACGGGTCTCGACGCGACGATCTCCATCGCAATGAAGATCGCGCTGGGCCAGATGGACGCCGGCATCGCCGGTGGCTTCGATACGGTCAGCGATCCGCCCGTCGTCTATCCGCGCGAGTACCAGCAGATACTGCTGCGCGCCTACCGCGGCAAGTCGCTCGGGCAGAAGCTCGGGCCGTTCTTCTCCATCCGCCCGCGGCACTTCAAGCCGGTCATGCCCGGGGTGCTCGAGCCGCGCACGGGCCTCTCGATGGGCGAGCACTGCGAGCAGATGGCCAAGACGTGGAAGATTTCGCGCACTGAGCAGGACGAGCTCGCGAACCTCTCGCACGTCAATGCGGGCAAGGCCTGGGCGAGGGGCTTCTTCAGTGACCTGGTCATCGGCGAATACCAGGGTCTCAAGATGGACAACAACGTGCGGGCCGACAGCACGGTCGAGAAGTTAGGCACGCTCAAGCCGGCGTTCGATCGTCGCAGCGGTCTCGGCACGCTCACGGCCGGCAATTCCACGCCGCTGACCGATGGCGCTTCAGCGGTGCTGCTGGCGTCGGAGGATTGGGCGCGCGAGCGCAACCTGCCCGTCCTCGCGTGGTTCAGCTTCAGCAAGCAGTGGGCCGTCGACTACGTGGGCGGCAAGGAAGGTCTGCTGATGGCGCCGGCCTACGCCGTTCCGGCCATGCTCAGGGACGCAAAGCTCACGCTCCAGGATTTCGACTTCTACGAAATCCATGAGGCATTCGCGGCGCAGGTGCTGTGCACGCTCAAGGCCTGGGAGTCGCCGGAATACTGCAAGGAACGCCTCGGGCTCGATGCGCCACTGGGCAGCATCGATCGCTCGAAACTCAACGTGAACGGCTCGAGCGTGGCCATCGGCCACCCATTCGCGGCGACGGGCACGCGCATCGTGGCTTCGCTGGCCAAGCAGCTGGCGGAATCACCCACTGCCAGGCGCGGGCTCATATCGGTGTGCACCGCAGGGGGCATGGGTGTGGTGGCGATCCTAGAGAAGGCGTAGTCGGCGGGTTCAACCCCGGGAACCCCCAGCCCCATCCCGGCACCACTCCTCTTCCCATTGGTTTCATTTGAAACTAAATTGCCGGACGAGGTGGTTCATGAAGCACTACGTCCATTTTCCCAAGGTCGAAGGTCAGGCCTCGCGGCAGGCGCACGCTGACCTGCCGGAAGGCACCTACGAGCGCGAGATGAGCAAGGAGGGGTTTTTCGGGCCCGCCAGCCACCTCTATCACCGGCACCCGCCCACGGGCTGGGTCGACTTCGAGGGCCCCCTGCGTCCTCATGCCTTCGATTGCACGCGGATCGCGGGTGCCCACGAGTCGCCGTGGGCCGCGACCGAGCTGCTCCACAATGCCTCCGTGCGCCTGCGCTTCTGGCGATGCGAGAAGCGCATGCCGGCGCTGGCCCGCAATGCGGATGGCGATGAACTCCTGTTCGTGCACTCCGGCAGCGGTGAATTCTTCTGCGACTACGGCCACCTGTCGTTTACCGCCGGTGACTACCTGTTGATTCCCCGCGGCACCATGTGGCGCGTGGAATGCGCCACGCCACTGGCCGCACTGCTCATCGAAGCCACCAACAACTCGTACCGCCTGCCCGACAAGGGCCTCGTCGGCCCGCACGCCATCTTCGATGCCGCCATGCTCGATACGCCGCGCATCGACGCTGCGTTCAAGGCACAGCAGGAGGAAGGATCCTGGCGCGTGCACATCAAGCGCCGCGGCGCGGTGTCCACGGTGACCTATCCTTTCAATCCGCTGGACGCGGTGGGCTGGCATGGCGACCTGTCGGTGGCGCGCATCAACCTGCGTGACCTGCGGCCGCTCATGAGCCATCGGTATCACCTGCCGCCCTCGGCGCATACGACCTTCCTGTCGGATCGCTTCGTCGTCTGCAGCTTCGTACCCCGCCCGTTCGAGACCGACCCGGGCGCGATCAAGGTGCCGTTCTTCCACAACAACGACGATTACGACGAAGTGCTGTTCTATCACGCGGGCAATTTCTTCAGCCGCGACAACATCCACCCCGGCATGATCACGCTGCATCCCGCCGGTTTCACGCATGGGCCGCATCCCAAGGCGCTGAAAAACGTGCTCACGCAGAGCAAGCCGGCGACCGATGAATACGCCGTGATGATCGACGCGCGCGACGCGCTCGAGATCGCGCCGGCGGCCACCGGGGTCGAGTGGACCGGCTATGTAGATAGCTGGAAGTCGCCCGCGTGAAGCTTGCGACGCTCAAGCGCGGTGGACGCGACGGGCGGCTCGCACTCGTGAGCCGCGACCTCACGCGCTGCCTGCTGGTGCCCGGGATCGCGCCGACGATGCAGGCGGCACTGGACGACTGGGCGCTGGTCGCACCGCGTCTCGCCGACCGCGCGGCGACACTCGAGATGAACACCTCCAACGCCGACGTGATGGCCTTCGACCCGGCACAATGCGCCGCGCCGCTGCCGCGCGCGTACCACTGGGCCGACGGCAGCGCGTACGTGAATCACGTCGAGCTGGTGCGCAAGGCGCGTGGCGCGGAAATGCCGGCGTCGTTCTGGACCGATCCGCTGGTGTACCAGGGCGGGTCGGATGATTTGTTGGGCGCGCGTGACGACGTGCCGTTCGTGGACGAGGCCTTCGGTATCGACCTCGAGGCGGAGGTCGCCGTGATCACCGACGACGTCCCGATGGCTTGCGGCATTGCCGAGGCGGCCGGCCACATCAAGCTGATAGCGCTGGTCAACGACTGGTCGTTGCGCGGCTTGATTCCGGGTGAGTTGGCCAAGGGCTTCGGGTTCTATCAGTCCAAGCCGTCGACGTCGTTCTCGCCGGTGGTGGTGACGCCCGATGAACTGGGCGACGCCTGGCGCGACTCCCGCGTGCACCTGCCACTGTTGAGCCGCATCAACGGCAAGGATTTCGGCAGCCCGCATGCGGGCGTCGACATGACCTTCAACTTCGCGCAGCTCATCGCGCACGTGACGAAGACCCGGCGGCTCGGCGCCGGCGCGATCGTCGGCTCGGGCACCGTGTCCAACTACGACCGCAGCCGCGGCAGCAGCTGTCTCGCCGAAAAACGCACGCTGGAGCAGCTCGAGACGGGCAAACCCGTGACGTCCTTCCTCAAGTTCGGAGACCGGGTTTCCATCGAGATGCGCGACGCCGCCGGCCAGAGCATCTTCGGCGGCCTGGACAACCGCGTCGTACGATCCAGCGGCGCAGGTAGCGCCTAGCTAGATGGCGACCTCGACGGTGACGGGTTGGAGCACGCGTTGCAGGTCGGCCGGCTGGATGCCGACCAGGAATCCGCGCGCGCCGCCATTGATGTAGATGACGGGCAGCTTCGCGATGCCCTTTTCCAGGTACACGGGCATGGCGCGCTTGAGGCCGAACGGCGAGGTCCCACCGACCTGGTATCCCGAATGCCGATCCGCGACCTCGGGAGCGCAGGGCGCGACACTCTTGCGACCCAGCTGCCGCGCAAGATTTTTGGCGGACACCTCGCGATCGCCATGCATGAGGATGCACAGCGGCTTCCTGGCGTCGTCCTCGAAGATGAGCGTCTTGATGACCGCGTGCTCGTCGACGCCGAGCTGTTCCGAGGAAACGCGCGTGCCACCACGCTCCTCGTAGTCGTAGAGATGCGGCGTGAACTCCACCCTGTTCTGGCGAAGCACGCGGACCGCCATCGTGACCGGGTAGTCAGTCGCCATCGGCGGAGGAGAAATCCCCGACTCTCAACGCGACCTCCTGCCCCTTGCGCACCTTGATCACGCGCAACCTGTCGCGATATCGCACGCGCGCGGAGCCACCGACGGTCGACCGCAGTCGCGCCGACTCGAGCGACCCTTTGCGCCAGTCGAAGTCGAGCTCGAATCCGCCGCGCGCGCGCAGCCCGCGCACCGCGCCATCGGACCACGCACCCGGCAGCGCCGGCAGCAACTCGATTTCACCGTCGACACATTGCAGCAGCATTTCGATGATGCCGTTGGCGCCGCCGAAATTGCCGTCGATCTGGAACGGCGGATGCGCGTCGAACATGTTCGGGTAGGTTCGCGAAGGGTCCAGCAGCAGCTTGATCACGCCGTGGGTGTGCTCCGCCTCGCGCAGGCGCGCCCAGAGATTGATGCGCCAGGCGATCGCCCAGCCGGTGGACAGATCTCCGCGCAGCTCCAGTGACTTCCGCGCCGCCGCCGCGAGCTCGGGCGTGCGGCGCAAGGTGATCTGCTCGCCGGGAAACAGCGCATAGAGATGAGAGACGTGGCGGTGATTGCGCTCCGGCGCGTCCATGTCCCAGTCCTCGAGCCACTCCTGCAGCTGCCCGGCCTTGCCGATGCGGTCGGGCGGTAGTTTGGCGCGTTTGGTCTCGCACTCGGTGCGGAACGCCTTGTCGACGCCGAGCAGGCTGGCCGCACGGACACAGTGCTCGAACAGGTCGCGCAGGATCTGGCTGTCCATGGCCGGGCCCGCGCAGGTGGCAACCCCCTCGTGATGATTGTTCTCGGGCGACATCGAGGGGCTGGTCACGAGGAACTTTCCGGAAGGATCGGGCACGAGCGTATCGAGGAAGAACTCTGCCGCGCCCTTCATGATGGGATACACGTCCGCCAGAAACGCCAGGTCGCGCGAGTAGTCGTAGTGATCCCAGAGGTGCTTGCACAGCCATGCGCCGCCGGTGGGCCAAAGCCCGTAGCGTGCGGCGTCGATCGGCGCGGTCGCGCGCCACAGGTCGGTGTTGTGATGGGCGACCCAGCCGCGCGCGCCGTAGTTCACGCGCGCGGTCCGCGCGCCGGTGACCGCGAGGTCCTTGAGCATGGCCACGAGCGGTTGCACGCATTCGGCGAGGTTCGCGGGCTCCGCCGGCCAGTAATTCATTTCGGTGTTGATGTTGATGGTGTAGCCGGACGCCCACGGCGGAATGACTTGATCGTTCCAGATTCCCTGCAGGTTCAAGGGTTGCGTGCCGGCGCGGGAGCCCGCGATCAGGAAGTATCGGCCGTATTGAAAACACAGCGCGGCCAGACCGGGATCTCCGCTGGCCCGAAACGCCGCGATGCGTCGGTCGGTGGGAAGCTTTTCTTTCGCTGCGTCGCCGTCGAGGCGCAGGGTGGTCCGATCGAAGAGCGCGCGGTAGTCTTTGACGTGGCGCTCGCG
>DATLDQ010000103.1:0-2500 GCA_035525785.1 Steroidobacteraceae bacterium
AAGCGCAGCGCGTCGCGGCGGGCGACGCCTCGGTGCTGATCCAGGGCGAGAGCGGGAGCGGCAAGGAGCTGCTGGCACGCGCGATCCACCGCGCGAGCCCGCGCGCGCAACAGCCCTTCGTCGCGATCAACTGCGGCGCCATCCCGGAGACCCTGCTGGAGAGCGAGCTCTTCGGCCACCAGAAGGGCTCGTTCACGGGGGCTATCGCCGACCAGCGCGGCCTCTTCATCGCCGCCGACAAGGGCACGCTCTTCCTCGACGAGATCGGCGACATGCCGCTGGCGCTCCAGGTGAAGCTGCTGCGCGTGATCGAGACGCGCGAAGTGCGCCCCATCGGCGCCACGCGCTCGATCCCCTTCGACGTACGCATCATCTCGGCCACGCACCGCGACCTCGCCAAGGAGAAAGAGAACGGCAACTTCCGCGAGGACCTCTATTACCGGTTGAATGTCGTGACCCTCAAGCTGCCGGCGCTCGACGAGCGCCCCGAGGACATCGCCATGCTGGCCGAGCATTTCCTCAACAAGCTGGCGCCGCGCTACGGCCGCGACAAGGCCGCGTTCTCGCCCGAGGCGCTCGAGCTGCTGGTGAAGGCGAAGTGGCCGGGCAACGTGCGACAGCTATTCAACGTGGTGGAGCAGTCCATCGCGCTCTGCCCGACCGAGATCATTCCGCAATCGTTCGTCGAGCAGGCGATCCAGGTCGAGATGCACGAGATGACGTCGTTCGAGGACGCGCGCAAGCGCTTCGAGCGCGACTACCTCACGCGCATCCTCAAGATGACCAAGGGAAGCGTGACCCAGGCCGCGAAGCTCGCGCGCCGCAACCGCACCGAGTTCTACAAGCTGCTGCAGCGCCACGGCATCGAGGCAGCGGTTTTCAAGAGCGACGTGAAGTAGCTGTAGCGCGACGTCCACGGCGCGTGGCTGTCGTTCTACAACGACATGGCTTTTCAGCTACAGATCAACGTGTTAACCGGTCGTATCGGAGGCGGTGTCGCTCCGGTGCGACGCCGCCATGACCTCCGAGTCCCGCAGCGGCGCGCATCGAAAAGGTAAGTGCGTGATTAGACACTGTTTAGGGTAGTTGGCACCGCTCTTGCTCATATGCACGGGCAGTACCCTCCTTTTCAAGAGTGCGCCTTGTGGGGCAGGTCCAAAACCTGCCCCGTTTTTTTTTTGCGCCGCCCGGCTGTAACCCCTGCTTACAAAAGAACCGTACCGTAGTACGGTATTGGGGGTTGCACTCTATACACTCGGCTCCCATGAGCGCATTCAGCCGGTGCAGGCAGGCCATCCTCACGGCCGCGGACGAACGGGCGGTGCACATGCTTTTGCACGAATGCCTGTCCGACGTGCGCCATGAAATCTACAAATTGCCGGCGGCGTGCCAGGAGCTTCTGGCACGCGACGAGATCGACATCCACGAGGCGGCCGTCGAATTGCTGCGCGCCGATCTCGCCTTCACCGGTGATCCGGCATCCGGCGCTTTGCTGAGGGAGCTGGCCAACGTGCATGCGGCGGCGTCGGTGAGAATCGGCCAGCTGCAATCCCGGCACCCGCCCGCCGCGTAGCATTCAACGCTTCGCTCGCACCTCCACCTCGATCGCCGCGTACCACTCGGCGAGATCGTCGATGTCGGCGTCGCTGAGGGGCTTGGCGACCACGCTCATCACCTCGTGGGCGCGCTTGCCGCTGCGGTAGGCCTTCAACTGCGCGACGAGGTAGATGCGCGGCTGGCCCGCGAGGTTGGGCGTGTCGGGCGCGTTGCTGAGGCCCGTGGCGCCGTGGCAGGTCGCGCACATCTGCGACTTGGCGCGTCCCGGCGGCGGATCCGCCGCCAGGACGCTGCCACCCGCGATCGCGAGCAGCAGGAGCGCCGTGCGCATCACTTGCGAGGCGGCTCGCCGACGTAGCTGATGCGATAGATGGCGCCGGCGAAATCGTCGGAGACCAGCATCGAGCCGTCCTTCATCATCGCCACGTCCACCGGGCGGCCGCGGTAGAGGCCGGTGGATTCGTCCAGCCACCCGTCGGCGAACACTTCGGTCTTGTCGGCGGTGCCGTCGGCCTTGAGGCTGGTGAACATCACGCGCGCGCCGATCGGTGTCGTCCGGTTCCACGAGCCGTGCTGCGCGCTGAAGAGCCCGCCCTGGTACTTCGCCGGGAACTGCTTGCCGGTATAGAACGCGAGGCCGAGGTCGGCGGCGTGCGCGTCCATGTAGACCTGCGGGTGGGTCACGTTGGCCGGCAGCGGGTCCTTGTCGTAGCCGAACTCGGTGATGCGCGTCTTGCCCTGGATCCAGGGATAGCCGAAGAACTGCCCCGCCTGGGTCGCGCGGTTGATCTCGCCGGCGGGAATGTCGTCGCCCATGCCGTCGGTCTGGTTGTCGGTGAACCAGAGGGTCTTGTCCTTCGGGTTGAACTCGAGCCCGACCGAGTTGCGCACGCCACGCGCGTACACCTCGCGCTTGCTGCCATCGAACGCGTTCATGCGGATG
>DATLDQ010000162.1:0-7736 GCA_035525785.1 Steroidobacteraceae bacterium
CCGGGCGGGGACAGATTTAAAATCTGTCCCTTCGCCAGCTATCCACGGGGCGCCACTAGGCGCCCCGTTTTCTTTTGCGCGATTGGTTAGACCACGCCATCATCGGCGCATGGCTTCCATCCTCCTCGTCGGTCCCGGCGCCATCGGTGCAACGCTCGCGGCCTGGCTTTGCCAGGACGACCGCCATCAGGTCGCGGTGGCCGCGCGCACGCCATTCGACTCGATCGAGGTTCAGACCCCAGAGGGCGTCATCCACGCCCAGCCGCGCGTGTTCACCGAGGTCGCGCAGGTCAAACCCGTGGATTGGGTGCTGGTCGCCACCAAGGCTTACGACAGCGACTCGGCTGCGCAATGGTTCGCTACGGCCTGCGGACCACGTACGCGCGTCGCCGTGATACAGAACGGCGTCGAGCACGTGGCGCGGTTCGAGAAGCACTTCGACCGCGAGCGCATCGTGCCCGTGATGATCGACTTGCCGGCGGATCGGCTCTCGCCCGGCAAGACCATCCAGCGCGGCGCCGCCCACCTGGTGGTGCCCGCCGGCAGGAACGGCGCAGAGTTCGTGAAGCTGTTCGCGCACACCAACTTCGACATCAAGCAGACCGAGGATTTCACCACCGCCGTGTGGCGCAAACTCTGTCTCAACAGCGCGGGAGCACCGAATGCCGTGCTGCTCAAGGGCGCGCGGATCTCCCACCACGAAGGCGTGGCCGAGCTCATGCGCAACATCGTGCGCGAGTGCATTGCCGTAGGCAGGGCCGAGGGCGCGACGCTGGCCGACACGGTGCCGGACGAGATCGTGGCTGGCGCCCGGCGCGCGCCGCCCGACGCGGAGAATTCAATGGCTGCCGACCGGCGTGCCGGCCGGCCAATGGAGATCGACGCCCGCAATGGCGTGATCGTTCGGCTGGGGCGGAAGCATGGCATCGAGGCGCCGATGAATGCGCTGATGGTGGCGCTGCTCGAGGCGGCACAGGACTCCTGACCCACCGCCGGATGCGAACTGACGCCTGTTCAGGCCCGCGCGTTCCGTGCTAGCTTCCAGTCCATGACACGCAACGAACAGCAGGGCCAGCCCCTTCGCCGCACCGCGGCGCTGCTTCGTTCGCTCCTGCTTCTTGCGGCCTAGCCGCACACACACTCGCGCCACCAGTCGGCGCATACAAGACTGGAACCCGAGACGAGCCGCCAACCGCGGTGAAGTCACGCCCCGATTCGTGAAGAGCAGAAGCACATGTTGAAAGACCCGTCGAAGAAGTACCGCCCCTATCCATCCGTTGAGCTGCCCGACCGGCAGTGGCCTACCCGCCGGCTCGACAAGGTGCCCGTGTGGTGCAGCACGGACCTTCGCGATGGCAACCAGGCGCTGTTCGAACCGATGAGCCGCGAGACCAAGAAGCGGCTGTTCAAGACGCTGTGCGCCGTGGGCATCAAGGAAATCGAGGTCGGTTTTCCGTCGGCGTCCGAGACTGACTACCAGACAGTGCGTGATCTCATCGAGCAGGACCTCGTGCCCGATGACGTCACCGTCATGGTGCTCACGCAGGCGCGGGAGGAGCTCATCCGTCGCACGGTCGAGTCGCTGCGCGGCGCTAAGAAGGCAATGGTCCATGTGTACAACGCCACGGCGCCTGTATGGCGCCGGGTGGTGTTCGGCCTGTCCGTGCCCGAAGTCATGCAGCTGGTGGCGAAGCAGGTGGGGCTCGTGAAGGAGCTCACCGATGCCATGCCCGGCACGGATTGGCGCCTCGAGTATTCACCCGAGACGTTCAGCATGACCGAGCTGCCGGTAGCGCTCGAAGCCTGCAACACGGCAATCCGCACGTGGAACGCGGGGCCCGGCCGCCCCATCGTCATCAATCTGCCGACCACCGTCGAGAATGCGCCGCCCAATGTTTACGCGGACCAGATCGAGTGGATGTCCACGCACCTGGAACGCCGCGAACACGTGGTGCTCTCCTTGCACACCCACAATGACCGCGGCACCGGCGTCGCGTCCGCCGAGCTCGGGCTGCTGGCCGGCGCGGACCGCGTCGAGGGCTGCCTGTTCGGCAACGGCGAGCGCTCGGGCAATCTCGATCTCGTGAACCTGGCGCTCAATTTCTATTCGTCAGGCGTCCATCCCGGGCTCGATTTCTCGGACATCAACGCCATCGCGCGCGAGGTGGAGCAGGCCACGCGCCTGCCCATCCACCCGCGACATCCGTACGTGGGCGACCTGGTGTACACCTCGTTCTCCGGGTCGCACCAGGACGCGATCAAGAAGGGCTTCGCCGCGCAACAGCCCGGCGGATTCTGGGAAGTGCCGTACATTCCCGTCGACCCTGCAGATCTCGGCCGCACGTACGACAGCATCGTTCGCGTCAACAGCCAGTCGGGCAAGGGCGGCATCGCCTATCTTCTCGAACGCGACTATGGCGTGGTGATGCCGCGGCGCATGCAGGTCGAATTCAGCGCGCTCGTGCAGAAGCACATGGATTCCGCCGAGGGCGAGATGAGCTCGCAGCAGCTCTGGTCGCTGTTCGAAGCGACCTATCTCGCCATCGACTACGACGTGGCTTACCACGCGCATCATCTCTTCGAGGAAGGCGACAAGCAGGGCATCGAGCTCGAGATGACGGTCGCCGGAGAGCGCCGGAAGCTGCGTGGCATCGGCTCCGGTCCCATCGCCGCGACCGTGAACGCGCTGGCGCTGCCCATCCGCATCGACAACTACGAGGAGCGCGCGCTGCGCTCCGGCGCGGACGCGTCGGCGTTGGCCATCGTCGAGGCCGCGCGTGAAGGCGTGGCGGGCATCCGTTATGGCGCCGGGCGTCACGCGAACATCGCGACGGCATCGGTGCTGGCGGTGTTGTCGGCCGCGCATCGGCTTGGCGTCAGCGCTTCGGATCTCTCGCTGAAGCGCTGAGGCAATGCGCGATCTAGCGCCCGACATCATCCGGCAACGCCTGCTGATCGAGGGGTTGTATGGGCGCGAGATCAACCGCGGTGACGTCGAACGGTATCTCGTCGGCGTCGCCGCGCACCTTTCGCTACGGACCTACGGTGACCCCATCGTTCATGCGCCGGGTGGCGCGGGAAAGGATGAGAACGAAGGCTTCGATGCGTTCATCCCGCTGATCGATTCCGGCATTTCGCTGTACGTCTGGAGCAAGCGCCGCTTCTTCGCGGCCGTGCTGTTCACCTGCAAGGCGTTCGACGAGAAGGCCGCGTTGGATTTCACGCGTGAATCCTTTGGCGCGAAAGAACTGGAGCACCGCTCTTTCTGAAAAGAAACGGGCGCTTTCGCGCCCGCTCAAGAATGCCTTCGACGAAAGCGAAGACGTCAGCCTCGCCATACGGCCTCTCCCCTCACGACTAACCCAACAACTTCTCCGCGATCTGCACGGCGTTCAGCGCCGCGCCCTTGCGCAGCTGGTCGCCGGCGACGAACAGCGCGAGCGTCTTGCCGCTCGGGTCGCTGACGTCCTTGCGCATGCGGCCAACGAGGATCTCGTCCTTGCCGCTCGCATCCACGGGCATGGGGAAGTAGTTGCGCTCGAGCTCGTCGACCACGCGTACGCCGGGCGCGCTCGCGAGAATCTCGCGCGCTTCGGCAACCGACAGCGCTTCCTCGAACTCGACGTTCAGCGCGATGCAATGCGCGCGCAGCACGGGCACGCGCACGCAGGTGGCGGTGACCCGCAAGTCGGGCTCGCCGAAGATCTTGCGCGTCTCCTGCATCACCTTGGTCTCTTCTTCGTTGTAACCCGTCTCCGGGTCCACCTTGGTGTTGTGCGAGAACACATTGAACGCGTACGGATGCGGCAGCACCTTGGGCGTGAACGGACGGCCCTCGAGGAAAGCCTTGGTCGACTCGCTGAGTTCTTCCATCGCGGCCGCGCCGGCGCCCGAAGCCGCCTGGTAGGTAGACATCGTCACGCGCGCGATGCGCTTCCTCTGGTGCAGTGGCCACAGGGGGGTGGCGGCAACGATGGCGACACAATTCGGATTCGCGATGATGCCGTTGTGTTTGGCCAGCTCACGCGAGTTGATCTCCGGCACCACCAGCGGCGTGTTGGGATCCATGCGGAAGGCCGACGAGTTGTCGACCACCACGGCACCGGCCTTCACGGCTGCGGGTGCGAAGCGCTTCGACTGCGCGCCGCCTGCCGAGAACAACGCGATGTCCACGCCCTGGAGGCTTTCATCGGTGAGCTCCTGCACGGCGATGTCCAAGCCGCGGAACTTCATCTTCTTGCCCGCGGAGCGCGCGCTTGCCAGCAGGCGCAGCTCGGACAGCGGGAATTTGCGCTGCTCCAGGCATTGCATGAGCTCCACGCCCACGGCCCCGGTGGCGCCGGCAATGGCGACGACGGGGATCTTCTTGTTTCGTACGGTCGGCTCGTCTGACTTCAGAGGGGTCGATGACATTTCAGTGGCTCCAAATGAAAAGGCCCCGCGGGTTTCCTCGCGGGGCCTTGGGTGTCCTTTGCTTCGCCTTCTTAGCTGCGCGCGCAAGACACCAAGGCCCCAAAGGGCTTGGTCTTGAGCGTCTTTTTGCTGGCGTGGCGATGCATGGGGCGCGGAATGTATCTGACTACCCGGCCGGCGCACAAGGATCGAATCCTCATTTGCCCGGTATTCCCCGGGATCGGGACCTTATCGGCCGACGCCGTGCGGCGTGATCAGGCCGTTGTACCAGGCCAGCATTAACAGAATGAAGAGCGCGACCGACAGGCCTACGCGGAAGGTCAGCGCCCGAACCATCTTCTTGGGGTCGCCCTTGCCGCGGGAGAGGTGAAACAGCGCGCTCCCGAGGCTGAAGACGATCGCCGCGAGACAGGCAATTACCAGAATCTTGATCACGTCCATAGGGGGCGCACTCTATACTCCTCGGCCCCATGCCAGCCCGCTTTTCAGCCTTTGGCAGGGTGTTCTCGCCATCCTGGCCGATGACCCTTGCCACCCTCGTCGCGCTGAGCGCCTTCGTGAGCCTCGGCCGATGGCAATGGCATCGCGGCGAGGCCAAGCAGGCCGTGTGGGCGGAGTACGAGCGCAACGCCGGCGCGCAAGCGCTCGGCAGTCGACGCATCGACGAACTGCCGCGCTTCGCGCATGTGGAGATCGACGGCAGCTTCGCGCCGGAGCACCAGATCCTGCTCGACAATCGCTCGCACCAGGGCCAGCCCGGATACGAAGTGCTGACACCGTTCCTGCTGATGAACGGACGCATGATCCTCGTGAATCGTGGCTGGGTACCGTTTACGGGCTATCGGGACCGGCTTCCCGACGTCTCGCATGTGCCGTGGCAGTCGGGCGTGTACCTGAAGATCAGTGGACGCATCGATGAGCTCCCGGCGCCCGGCCTCGCGAGCGGTCGCGCGCCGCCGGATGCGGGCGCGCCCTGGCCCAGGGTCACGAGCTTCCCGACCAGCGAAGAGCTCTCTGCCGCGCTCGGCGAACGTCTCGAGCGGCGCGTCCTGCTGCTGGATGCCGACGTGCCCGGCGGTTACGTGCGCGAGTGGCAGCCGCCGGGTCTCGACCCTTCGCGACATTTCTCGTACGCCATCCAGTGGTGGGGTTTTGGGGTGGTGTTGCTCGTGCTCTACTTCGGTCTCAATTTTCGCAAGGTGTCCTGATGTCCGACGCTCGCGCCCGTGGCCGGCGCCACTTCCTGCTCATCGCGGCCATGTTCCTGGTGCCCGTGATCGTCGTGTTCTTCCTGTATTACGGCGGCGTGTGGAGTCCGTCGGGCTCGTCCGCCAAGGGCCAGCTGATCACACCCGCCCGGCCGCTCGCCACCGCCGGCTTGCGCCACCCGGATGGCAGCGCCGCCGGCTCCGAGCTTTTCCTCGGCAAGTGGACACTCTTATATATAGGTGACGGCGCCTGCGATGCGGACTGCCGTACCGCGCTCACGTACACGCGCCAGACGCGTCTCGCCGCCGGCCAGGAGATGGACCGCGTGCAGCGCGTTCTGCTGGCAACCGCCCACTGTTGCGACCAGGCCTATCTACGTGACCAGCAGCAGGGCCTTGTCGCTCTCGACGCGTCGTCGCCGGACGCGGGCAAGCTGCTCGAGCAGTTTCCGGGTGAACGACGCAACACCGTCTACGTCGTTGACCCGCACGGCAATCTCATGATGCGCCACGACGCCTCGAAGGTGATCAACAAGGACCTGCTGACCGACCTCAAGAAGCTGCTCAAGCTCTCGCACATCGGTTGAACTCATGAAAGAAGTTCCGTGGATCCGCCGGCTGGCGCTCATTGCCGCCGTCCTCTGTCTGGGCGTGGTAGTGCTCGGGGGTTACACGCGGCTTTCGAACTCGGGACTGGGTTGCCCCGACTGGCCGGGATGCTTCGGTCACATCGCGCCCACCGGCAGCGCCGAGCACTACGCCACGCCGGCGGACGTTCGCAAGGCGTGGGTGGAGATGATCCACCGCTATTTCGCGAGCACGCTGGGTTTGCTCTGCGTGGCCATCGCGGTGCTGGCGATCCGTGCGCGGAGCGAGCGCGGCGTCAACATGTGGTTGGCGATCGCGCTGGTTCCGCTGGTCGTCCTCCAGGGCATCCTCGGCAAGCTCACCGTGACCTGGCTCCTCAAGCCGCTGATAGTCACCGGCCACCTGATCGGCGGACTAACTACGTTCGCGCTGCTGCTGTGGTTCTGGCTCTCCATGCGCGCCACCACGCGCGCCGTCGACGGCAACACCGTGCTTGCCGGCAACCGCGTCGTGGAAGGTGGCGGACGCACCCGCGTGATCGCCGCGCTGGCTCTGCTCGCGCTGTTCATCCAGGTGTTCCTCGGTGGCTGGACCAGCTCGAACTACGCCGCCGTCGCCTGTCCGGATCTGCCGCAATGCCAGGGTCAATGGCTGCCGGAGGCCGACTATGACGATGCCTTCGTGCTGTGGCGGGGCTTGGGGATCAACTACGCTGGCGGCGTGCTCGACCACCCCGCGCGCGTGGCCATCCATTTCACGCACCGCGTCGGCGCCGTGGTCGCGTCGACGCTGCTGCTGCTCGCGGCCCTTCTCGCCTTCCGGCTCGGGCGCGGACCACGTTGGGCCGGCGTGCTGGTGATCAGCGCGCTGGCACTGCAGATTTCCATCGCGGTTTTCATGGTGTTGCGGGCCTTTCCGCTGGAGCTGGCGGCAGCACATAACGCCGGGGCCGCCCTGCTCGTAGGGGCAACCGTATTCCTCAACCGTCGGCTGCGGCCGGTGGCCGACTTTCGCTGACGCCTTATTCGACGGACATGGGCTAAACTCCCGCGCCGCTGGGCCCCCGGCCCGGCGGTAAACAATGGCAACCCCCGAACACATCGTCCAGGCGACGACCGCACGCTGGCGCAGCTTTTACGAGCTGACCAAGCCACGCGTGGTGATGCTCATCGTGTTCACGTCCATCGTGGGCACGCTGCTCGCCGTGCCTGGCCTGCCCCCGTGGGACGCATTCCTTTTCGGCAACCTCGGCATCGGCCTCGCGGCGGCGAGCGCCGCCGTCATCAACCACGTGCTCGACGAGCGCATCGATGCGCAGATGTCGCGCACCAAACGTCGGCCGCTGCCGACCGGCAAGCTGTCGGCGCGCGCGGCGCTGGTGTTCTCCGCGGTGCTGGGTGTCATCTCGATGGTGCTGCTCGTGACCCTCGTGAACACGCTCACCGCCGTGCTCACGTTCGCGTCGCTGATCGGTTACGCCGTGATCTACACCGTGTGGCTCAAGCGGGCGACCTCGCAGAACATCGT
>DATLDQ010000164.1:0-9559 GCA_035525785.1 Steroidobacteraceae bacterium
CTCATCGGCGAGATCGCGAAGGAGAAGACCATCGTCATCTCCACGCACATCCTCGAGGAAGTGGATGCCGTGTGCACGCGCGCGCTGATCATCGCGAAGGGCAAGCTCCTCGCCGATGACACGCCCGCCGGGCTGAAAGCCCGCACGCCTTCCGGCCGGCTCGACGACGTGTTCCGAACCGTCGCCGCCTGAATCGGTCCCAGCCAACATCTTTCGTGAAGAGGTCGCCTTGAAGCCCGTCGCCGTCATCCTGCGCCGCGAATTCGCGAGTTATTTCGCGACGCCAATCGCCTACGTGGTCCTGGTCATCTTCCTGCTCATGGCGAACCTGTTCGCCTTCTGGCTGGGTGGCCTGTTCGAGCGCGGCCAGGCCGACCTCGCACCCTTCTTCAACTTCATGCCGTGGCTCTATCTGTTCCTGATACCGGCCATCTCCATGCGACTGTGGGCCGAAGAGCGCCGCAACGGCACGATCGAGCTGTTGCTCACGCAGCCCCTCACGCTGTGGCAGGTGGTGCTGGGCAAGTTCTTCGCGGCCTGGATCTTCGTCGGCATCGCGCTGGTGCTGACATTCCCGATCTGGATCACCATCAATCACCTCGGCAACCCCGACAATGGCGCGATCTTCGCCGCCTACCTGGGTTGCTTCTTCATCGCCGGCGGCTTCCTCGCGGTCGGTTCTTTCACGTCGAGTCTCAGCAAGAACCAGCTGATCTCCTTCCTCGTCGCCATCCTCATCTGCTTCCTGCTGCTCATCGCCGGCTTCCCGATGGTGACGGACTGGGTGAGTTCCTGGTTGCCGCAGTGGCTGGTCGGCGGCGTGGCGTCTTTGTCGTTCCTCACGCACTTCGAGAACATCACGCGCGGCGTGCTCGACCTGCGTGACGTCCTGTACTACGCGCTGGTCACGGTGTTCTTCCTGCTCGCGAGCACCGTGGTGCTCGAAGCCCGCAAATCGAAGTAGGCCCGAAAGATGCTCAAGAAACCCAATCTCGGCGCCGCCGGACTCGCCATCGTCGCCGCCCTGTTCATCGGCATCCTGCTGCTCGCGAATCACCTGCTGCGCGGCGCGAAGGTGGATCTCACGGCCGACAACCTCTACACGATCGCCGACGGCACCGAACGCATCGTCAAGGGGCTCAAGGAACCCGTGAACCTGTACTTCTTCTTCTCGGAGAAGACCGCGGCCTCCAACCCGGTGGTGCGCAACCACGGTATTCGCGTGCGCGAGCTGCTCGAAGAGCTGGTGTCGCGCTCCGATGGCAAGCTCACGCTGAAAGTGATCGACCCGCAGCCGTTCTCCGAGGAGGAGGACCGCGCCAACGAGCTCGGCATCAACTCGAGCACCATCAACACCGGCGGCGACAAGCTCTACATGGGCCTCGCGGCCACCAACTCCACCGACGGCAAGGAGGCCATCGGGTTCCTCGATCCGAGGCTCGAAGAGCAGCTCGAATACGACGTCGCCAAGCTGATCCACAAACTATCCACCGCGAAGAAGCCCGTGGTGGGCTGGCTCTCCTCGATCCCCATGGGCGGCGATTTGGACATGCAGTCGGGCCGCCCGCGCCCGCCGGCCGCGGTGTACCAGCAGATAGAGCAGCTCTACACCGTGCGCAGCCTCGAGCCCACGCTCACCAGCATCGATGCCGACGTGGACGTGCTGGCCATCGTGCACCCCAAGAAGCTGCCGCCGGCCGCGCTGTACGCGATCGACCAGTACGCGCTTCGCGGCGGGCACGTGCTGGTGTTCGTGGATCCACGTGCCGAAGCGGATCCGTCCGCCGCCGGCGACCCCAACGATCCCATGGCGCAGATGACCGCCGACCGTAGCTCCGACCTGCCGCTGTTCAAGGCCTGGGGTGTCGACTACAAGCCCGACCAGGTGGTCGCGGATCTCGAACACGGCCTCGAAGTCGCCATGCGCCAGGGCGAGCAGCCGTCGCAGCACATCGCCATCCTCGGTCTCAACCAGGAGGCCATGGCCAAGGACGTGATCACCGCGCAGATCGACAGCGTCAACCTCGCGACCGCGGGTAGTTTGAAGGCACTGCCGGGCACCGGCCTCGCCTTCGAGCCGCTGATCCACACGGGCAAGAAGGCCGGCCTGATCCCGGTGCAGCGCTTCGCCATGCTCGCGGATCCGGCGACACTCAAGGATGGCTTCGCACCCTCGGGCGAATACGTGGTCGCGGCGCGCGTCACCGGCAAGGCGAAGAGCGCCTTCGCCGATGGTCCACCGGCGGGCGTGCCGGCCGCCGCCAATGCGATCAAGGAATCCGCGCAGCCGCTGAACGTCGTGATCGTCGCCGACACCGACATGCTCACCGATTTCATGTGGGTGCAGCAGGCGAACTTCTTCGGCCAGACGGTGCTGCAGCCCTTCGCCAACAACGGCGAGCTGGTCTGGAATGCCCTCGACAACCTGGGCGGCAGCAACGATCTCATCAGCATCCGCGCCCGCGCCGCCTACAGCCGCCCGTTCGAAGTGGTCGAGGCGCTGAAGCGCGATGCCGACGCGCAACTGCGCGGCAAGGAACAACAGCTCGAGCAACAGCTGCAACAGACCGAGGAGAAACTCACGAAGCTGCAGACGTCGCAGCCTGGCGGCAATGAAGCCATCCTCACACCCGAGATGGCGCAGGCCATCGACAGCTTCCAGAAGCAGAAGGTGCAGATACGCAAGGAGCTGCGCGAGACGCGCGCCGGGCTCGATGCCGACATCAAGGCGCTGGGTTGGCGCATGAAGCTCTACAACATGATTCTCATGCCCGCGATCGTCACGCTGGTGGGCCTCCTGGTCGCGCTGTGGCGCAAGCGGCGCCGGCACGCGATCGCCATGCTCAAGAGGAGCGCGGCATGAAAGCGGGCAAGACACTGATTCTCGGCGTCGTCGCCGCGGTGCTGCTCATCGCCGGCCTGTTCCTCACGCTCAACCGTTCGAGCCAGCAGGCGGATCTCGGCGGCGGCACCGTCTTCCCCGACCTCGAAAAGTCGCTCGGCGAAGTGCAGGAGATGCGCCTGAGCAAGGGCGATGGCAGCCGTACCACCCTGCGCAAGGATGCCACCGGCTGGACCGTGGTCGAGCGCCGGTTCCCGGCGGACGCGCAACGCGTGCGCGAGCTCGCGCTGGGCCTCGCCAATCTTCGTCTCGTGGAGCGCAAGACCGCCGACCCGGCCAACTACCCGAAACTCGGTGTCGAGGATGCCGACAAACCCACCGCCACGAGCACGCTGGTCGAAGTGGTCGCCGGCAAGCAGACCTGGCGGCTGATCGTCGGCAAGGGCGCGGATGGCCGTGCGGTGTACGCACGCAAACCCGGCGAAGCCGCGAGCTTCCTCGCCACGCCGCTGATCACCGCCGACCCCGAGCAGAAGCGCTGGATCGACCGGCTCATCGTCGATCTCGCGGGCAGCAAGGTCCACGAGATCGCCGCGAAAGTGGGTACCGGCCCGGGCTACCTACTCACGCGCGCGACACCCGGCGCCGCCGAGCTCGCGCTGTCGCCCGTGCCCAAGGGCCGCACGCCGGTGAGCACCATGGCGCTCGGCGGGCAGGCCGAGGCGCTGGCGTCGTTCCATTTCGACGACCTGCATGCCGTGACCGCTCCGCCCGCCGCGGCGGACACGGTGACCTATCGCACCTTCGACGGCCAGGTGATCACCTTCCACGGGCGGCGTGATGGCGACAAGGCCTTCGTCACGGTGAGCGCGCAGCGCGACGCCGGTCTCGCGAAGAAATTCGCGCCGCCAGCGGCGACCCCGGCCTCGCCTTCGCCCGTGATGGCTCCACCGCCGCCCGCCGGCGAAGCCATCGCCGCTGCGCCGACGCCCGCCAAGGAGAAGCCGGCCACCGAGGACAAGACCGTCGAGCGCATCAATGCGCGCGACCAGGGTGTGGAGTTCGAGATCCCCGTCTACAAGTACGAGGCCATCTTCCGGCCGTACGAGGAACTACTGGAGAAGAAGGCGGACGCGAACAAACCGGGAGCGAAGTAGAGGCCCGCCTCGCGGACTAACGCGTCCGCGCGATCAACACGAGAGCGACGGCGGCGAGCAACGCGGTCGGGAACCATGCCAGCACGAGCGGGCTGGCATCGAACACCACCGCGCCACTTTCGAGCATCCGCTGCACGAAGAAGAACGCCACGCCGATGAGCACGCCCAGAAGCGTGCGCGCGCCGGCGCCCGCCGCTCGGAGGTTGCCGAACACGAAAGGCACCGCCAGCAGCGCGGCGAACAGGATGGCGGTGGTGCGCGCGATGCGGGACCAGAATGCGAATTCCTGCTCGCTCGCATCGAGGGAATTCTCGCGCAAGTGCTGGATCAGCCCCCAGAGCACGCGGGTTTCGAGCTGACGCGGCGTGGTGACGGTGAGTGCCAGGAAATCCCCGCCGACCGCGGAATGGAAGTCGCGGCTGTCCTGCTTCTCCGAATCGATGACCTCGCCACCGAACTTCGTGCTTTCGTAGTGGGACAGCTTCCAGCTGCCGTCGGGCTGCACGGTGGCCGTGTTCGCGCTGGCGACCGACCGCAACTGATGATCCTCGGTGAGCTCGAAGATCAGCATGCCCGCGAACTCCGCCGTACCCGACTGCTGCGAGACGTTGATCAGCAGGTTGCCGTCGCGCACCCAGGGGCCGGCCTTGCCGGCGAATGTGATGGTGGAGAATTTGCTGAGCAGCTTCTGCTGCTTGGCCAGGGCCTGCAGCGGTGGCGCGAGGAATTCACCGCAGGCCAGGGCCAGGATGATCAGCATGACACCGGCCATCGCGACCGAGCCTGCGACGCGCCACACCGAGATGCCCGCGGCGCGCATGACGGTGAGCTCGCTGCCGCGGGCGAGCGAGCCCATGCCGATCAGCGAACCGATGAGCACGCCGATCGGCATGAGCTCGTAGATCTGCTGCGGGATGTTGAGCAGTACGAACCAGAAGGCGTCGACGGCCGTGTAGTTGCCGATGCCGATGTCATCCTGCTGGTTGGAGAACAGGAACAGCGCACCGAGCGTGATGAGTACCGCCATGACGACGAGGGCGCCGCCGAGCACGGCGCGAATGAGGTAGCGATCGAGCAGGTTCACGCCGGCACCATCCTGCGCGCCATGTTCCGCCGATAACGCGACCTGGCCAGCCATCGCGGCAGATAGAGAATGCCCGTGGCCAACACCGCGATGACCACGTGGACCCACCAGAGGCCCAGCCACACGGGGGTCACGCCCTTCTCGATCCAGGTCTTCCCCGCGATCATGAGGTTGATATAGATGAAGAAGATGAGCACGGCGTACCCGACGCGTGCGTACCGGCCCTGGCGCGGCGCCAGGCGGGCCAGTGGCACGGCGATCAGCGCCATGATCACCGCCATGATCGGCAACGCGATGCGCCACTGCAGCTCTGCGCGTTTCTTCGGATCGGTCGAACCCACGAGCGCCGCCGTGCGCAATCCGGTTACGGCCATGTTGCCCCCCGCGTCCGGCGGCAGCCGTATCGGGATCGTGTTCTCGGAGAAGCGCACGATGCGGAAGCGGCGCTCCCCGGGGATTCCCTCATAACGCTCGCCGTCATACAGCGTGATGACCTGCAGGTCACCGCCTTCCGAGACCGAGTGCGTGGCCCGCTTGGCCAGCGCGATCTCGAGCTGCTTGTCGCGCGTGCGCTGGACGAACACGCGGGTCAACGTGCCGTCTTTCTCGGCGCCCTGCGCATAGACGACGGTGCTGCCGCCGCCGAAGGTACTGAACTTGCCTGGCGCAATGGGTGCGAACTGGCCCGCGCGCAGCGCCTCGCGCCGCAGGTCGAGCATGCGGCCCACGGCCGAGGGAGTGATCTGCAGGGCCAGCACCGTGAGCAGGACGGTGAGCAACGCGGTGAAGCCCAGCACGGGCACCAGGATCGGCCGCGCGCCGGCGCCGCACGCCTGGGCGGCGGACATTTCGCTGTCGTGGTACAGGCGGCCGAGGCCGAGCACGATGCCGAGCAGCAGGCCGACCGGCAGGATCAACGACAGGTTCTGAATGGCGCCGAGCGCGATGAGCTCGAAGACCACGCTGCGCGGATACTGGTTCTCGGCCGCGCGAGCTAACACGCCCGCTATCTGGTAGGGAATGAGGATCGCGAGCAGTACGCCAGACACCGACAGCCAGCTGACGAGGACTTCACGAAGGATGTAGCGATCGAGAATCCGCAGCAACAGCGCTTTTCCAGTAGAAGGAGGCCAGAAGGACGGAGGCCAGTAGGACGGGGGCGGCGGAAGTTGAGTTACACTGCGCGACCTTAAAACACTGCCGCCTGCCGGACAACAGAACATGCAGTTTGAAATCTGGACGAAGGGGCTTGCCGAGCTCTCGATCGATTGCGTCGCTGTCGGAGTTCATGAAGAAGGCGAGCTCACCGCCGAGGCCCGGGTACTCGACCTGCGCTGCCGGGAAAAAATCTCCCGCCTCCTCAAGCGCGGCGACTTCGCCGGCAAGGTGGGCGAAACGTGGCTGCTGGCCGACCTCGAAGGGGTGCGCGCGGAGCGCGTGCTGCTCGTGGGTCTCGGCCAGAAGAGCAACGACCTCACGCGCAAGGCGTGGCGTCGCGCACTGACCGCATCCGTTGCCGCCGCGGCCCGCACCCGTTGCACGGCGCTCGCGCTCGCGCTGCCCCGCCCGGCCACCAAGCTGCTCACCGACGAACGCCTCGGCCGCGCCGTGGCCGAAGTCATCGGCCACAACCTGTATCGCGTCAACGATCTCAAGAGCGCCAAGAAGCCGCGCCCGCATGCGCTGGCACGCGTGGTCGTGGTGGCACCCGGCAAGGCCTCGCAGGCCCTCGAGAAGGGCTTCACGCAGGGCTCCGCGCTCGCCGCCGGCGCCGCGCTGATGCGCAATCTCGCGAACCTGCCCGGGAACGTCTGCACGCCCACCTACCTGGGCCGCACGGCCGAAGATCTCGCCAGGTCTTACAAGTCGCTGCGTGTGAAAGTGCTGGGGCTGCCCGAGATCAAGAAAGAGAAGATGGGCTGCTTTCTGGCCGTGACCCAGGGCAGCGAAGAGCCGCCCCGCTTCCTCGTCATCGAGCACCGGCATCCCAAGGCGAAGAACGCGCCGGTAGTGCTCGTCGGCAAGGGCATCACCTTCGACACCGGCGGCATCTCGCTCAAGGATCCGCCGACCATGGACGAGATGAAGTTCGACATGAGCGGCGCGGCGTGCGTGCTCGGCACCATGAAGGCCGTGGGCGAGCTCAATCTCCCGCTGAACGTGGTGGCCCTGGTCGCGGCCTGCGAGAACATGCCCGATGGCCGCGCCGTGAAGCCCGGCGACATCGTCACGAGCTCCGCCGGCCTCACGGTCGAGATCCTGAATACCGACGCCGAAGGTCGCCTCATTCTCTGCGACGCGCTCACCTACGCGCGGCGCTTCAAGCCGGACGTGGTCATCGACATGGCCACTCTCACCGGCGCCATTGTCGTGGCGCTCGGCGTGCATCACACCGGCGTTTTCGCGAACGACGACGCGCTCGCGCGTGAGCTCGTCGATTGCGGACTCAGCGTCGACGACCGCGCCTGGCACATGCCGCTCACCGAGGAATACGGCGAGCAGCTCAAGAGCAACTTCGCGGACATGGCCAACGTCGCCGGGCGCGACGGCGGCTCGTGCACCGCCGCGGCCTTCCTCGGCAAGTTCACGGGCGGCCTCACCTGGGCGCATCTCGATATCGCCGGCACCGCCTACCAGGGTGGCGCGGCCAAGGGCAGCACCGGACGCCCGAGCGCGCTGCTGCTCGAGTACCTGCTGCGCCGGGCCGCGTCGCGCTGATTGCGCGAGCGTCGCAACCGAGAGCCGATGCCGCCGCGGGTCGATTTCTACGTGAGTGAAGAGGCCGGCGATTCGGCCCGCCTGCGCCTGGCGTGCCGGTTCACGGAAAAGGCCTACCTCGCGAAACAACGCGTGGTGGTCTTCGCGGACGCCGCGCTGCTGCCGCGCTTCGACGAGATGCTCTGGACCTTCGGCGACGGCAGCTTCGTGCCCCACGACACGGTCACGAGCGAAGGCTCGCCCTGCGAGGCCCCCGTGGCGCTAACTACCGGCGCGCTGCCCGCCGACCCGTTCGTCAGCGCAGATGCCGCCGTGCTGATCAACCTCGGCTCGTCCGTGCCGCCGTCCTTCGAGAAGTTCGCGCGCGTCGCCGAGTTCCTGGATGCGCGGCCCGAAGTGCGCACCGCGGGCCGCGAACGCTTCAAGTTCTATCGCGGCAAATCCCTGGACCCCCGGACTCACAATGTCTGAGCGTCGCGCGCGCGAAGCAGAGTCGGTCATCTTCAAGGCTTGGCCGCTTCCAGGAATCGAGGCCATGCGGGCCACCACGTCGCGCTCCTTCCCGCGCCACACGCACGATGAATACGGCATCGGCCTGGTGGACCACGGCGGCCATGCTTCCTGGAGCGGCCGCGGCAATGTCGAAGCCGGGCCCGGCACCTTCATCAGCGTGAACCCGGGCGAGGTGCATGACGGTCATGCCATGGGCGGGCGCGCTCGCGCCTGGCGCATCCTCTACTTCGAACCCGGGGTGTTGAGCGCCTGGGTGCGCGACGTCTCCGGTCGCGACACGGTCTTCGAATTCTCGCGCCCGGTCTTCGGCGACCGTGCGCTGCTGCCAGCCTTCGAAGCGGCATTCGCGCAGGGTGAAGACCCGAGCGCTGGCATGGCCCGCGAGGCTGCCGTGCTCGGCCTGATCGCCGGGTTGCTCACCCACTCGACCGCGCCGCGACGCAGCGAAGCACGCGCCGTTCCCGACGTCTCGCGCGCGCGCGAGCGGCTCGATGCGGACCCGGCCGCGCCCGTGACGCTCGACGACCTCGCGCAAGAGTGTTCGCTGAGCCGCTACCAGTTGCTGCGCGCTTTCTCGCGCGCCTTCGGGCTGCCACCGCATGCCTGGCTGGTGCAACGGCGGCTCGCGCGCGCCAGGCAGCTGTTGCGCGCCGGGACTCCTCTGGCGGAAGCCGCCGCCGCCGCCGGCTTCAGCGACCAGAGCCATCTCACGCGGTGTTTCGCGCGGCAGTTCGGCGTGACGCCGGGTCGGTACGCCCGAAGCATTTACTAGGCGCGCAAGCCTGCAATTTCGTTCAATACGGCGCGTGCCCGCCGCGTGCAGGCTGCGTCCATGCGAACGCTCCGCCCCTGCCAGACCGGCGAACTCCCCCAGCTCCTCGACATCATCAACGCCGCCGCCGAGGCGTACCGGGGCGTGATCCCGGCAGACCGCTGGCACGATCCATACATGACAGCCGCTGCTTTGAACGCCGAGATCGAGGCCGGCGTGGAGTTCTGGGGGTGCGAGGACGACGGCAGGTTGCTCGGCATCATGGGCATTCAACCGGTGCTCGACGTCGAACTCATACGCCATGCCTATGTGCGCCCGGACCTTCAACGCGGCGGCGTGGGTCGCGCGCTGCTCGGTCACTTGTGCGCACGAGCCACACGTCCGCTGCTGGTGGGTACCTGGCGCGATGCGCAGTGGGCCATCGACTTCTACCGGCGCAATGGTTTCCACCTGGCTTCGCCCGCACGCGCGCG
>DATLDQ010000166.1:0-6129 GCA_035525785.1 Steroidobacteraceae bacterium
ATCGAGCTCGATGGCCTGGTCGAAGTGCGGCTGGGTTCGGGTGTGTACGTCACCAGTCGCCAGCCGCCGGCGGGCGGGGAACACGTCAAGGACATCGGCCCGTTCGAATTGCTCGAAGCGCGCCGTGCCATCGAGGGCGAGGCCTGCGCGCTCGCGGCATTGCGCATCGACGATGAACAACTGCAGCAGCTCAGCGCGTTGATCGAGGAAATGCGCGCGGACAACCGGCACAACGAGATACTCATGAGCGAGGACGCCGACCGGCGCTTCCACGAGCTCATCGCCACGGCGACACAGAACAGCGCGATCATCGCCTCGGTGCAGATGTTGTGGGATGCGCGCGCGCGTTCGCCGCAGAGTCACTCGCTCGACGACAAGAACCGCGCGATCGGCCTCAAGCCGCCGATCGACGAGCACGCGCTGATCCTGCGCGCGCTCAAGCGGCGCGACCCCGATGCCGCGCGCGCCGCCATGCACAAGCATTTGACGCGCGTGATCGACAACATGCTCGAGGCCACGGAAGTCGCCGACATCAAGCGGGCCCGCGCGGTCGCGGCGGAGAAGCGCAACCGCTACGCGGCTTCGCGACGTCAGCGCGCGGCGACGCGAGCGCGTCAGTAGATAGGTAGCCCGGGTGCTGGCCGCCTGGCCAGGCGGAAGCTTCGCACGCGGCAGCGTCGGCACCGGGTACCGACGCTCCCGCGGAGCGGACCGCGGCGGCCACATCGCCATTCCTTCAGTGAACCCGGAAGTCCTCGAACTCCCGCCTCCACTTCAGCCCCTTCACAGGATGGCGACTGCCGCGAAATCGAATTACCGCTCATGATCGACGGTTGGCGCATTTCCGCACTCGCGCCAGCAATCGATTGAGGCCGATGGTAGCGGTCACAAAGTCGTTCGCGCAACCGCCATGATTCCCGCGGCCTTCGCCAGGCGTTTCACGCACGAAAGCGATTTCCGCGCCGCGCCCAACCCGCTGGGGGCGCTCGCTTTCATTTCAATTTTTCGTCGTGCCGTCAGCCCGTGGGAATTGCGACCCTCTTGGGGCGGCTCGCGTAGAAGAGCGCCGCCCCGATCAGGAAGATCGCGACTGCGACTACTTCGCTCTGCACGGCGCCCTGGATCTTCACGGCCCCAACCAGGTATTCCCAGTTGTTCATCACGAGCCAGGCGAGTGCTGCCCCGAGAATCGCCACGATGATGCCAGCGGTCGCGAGGCCCCGATGCGTATGCCCCGCTTCGAGATTCTCATCGACGCTCACGTGCGGGATGCGGCCCTTGAACCAGAACCAGAAGATCGCGAGCGCGATGAGGTGCATGGTGCCCGCCCAGATGAACACGATCTGCTGATTGCCGGTCCACTGTACCGACAGGCCCACCAGCAAGGTCATGAACATGCCGCCGATGCCGCCGGCAGTGGCACCGAGGCCCACCACGGAGCCCGAGACCTTCTGCGGGAAGACGTCCGTGGCGTTCGTGAACAGGTTCGCCGACCAGGCCTGGTGACAGGCCGTGGCGAGCGTGATGAACGCGACGCACACCCCGAAGCTGTCGGCGTAGTACGCGAGGATGGAACCGGGCATGAAAACGGCCGCGAGCCCCATGGCCGTCATGCGCGACTTGCCCACCGACCAGCCACGTTTGATGAGCGTGCTCGACAGCCAGCCGCCGAATACCGAGCCCACGCTCGAGCCGATATAGATCACCGCGACCCAGAAACCGGCGTTGAGCGGGTTCTGGCCGCGCTCGCGGCCGAGATAATCCGGGAGCCAGAAAAGATAGAACCACCACACGGGATCGGTGATGAGTTTGCCCAGCAGGAAGGGCCAGATCTCGCGATAGCGCATCAGGATGTGCCAGGGGACCTTCACGGACTTTTCCGTGAACGCCTGATCCGAGCGGATGTACGCGAGCTCCGCCGCACCGAGACGCGGTTGTTGGTCGGGCGCGGCGAAATACTTCTGCCAGAACAGCAGCCACAACATGCCGAGCAGGCCGATGAGCACGAACGCCCATTGCCAGCCCATGTGCTCGGCCACCCAGACGATGCCGAAGGACACGATGATGACGCCGACGCTCGTCCCGGAATTGAAGATGCCGGTGGCGAGCGCGCGTTCCTTCTGGGGGAACCACATCGCCACCGCCTTGATGGACGCCGGGAAGTTGGCCGCTTCCGCGAGACCGAGCACGAAGCGCACGATGATGAAACCCATCACGGTGGCCACCAGGCCATGCGCCGCGGAAGCCAGTGACCAGAGCACCAGCGCCCCCGCCAGTGTCCTCTTGACGCCGAACTTGTCGATGAAGATGCCGATGACCGACGGAAACATCGCGTATGCGAACGTGAAGGCCGTGGTGATCGAGCCGTAGTCGACGTCGTCCCAGTGCAGCGACTCCATCAGGAGGGGCTTGAGCACCGACAGCGACTGGCGGTCGATGTAGTTGATGGTGGTACAGGCGAACAACAGCCCGCAGATCATCCAGCGGTAGTTGCCGATTCCGTGGCCAATCTGCTGGGCGACACCCTTGATACCGGTGTCATTCCTTTCGGTGCTAGCACTCATCGGCAAGACCCCCCAACGGTTCGTCTCTCAAAGTTTGTAGGCTTTCTTCGGGAATTCGTACGCCAGCTGCGGCGCAAGGATGGCGGCTTCGTTCTCGGGCAGCCGGTGCTCGGCGACGAGGCGAGCGAGGAACGAACAGTCGACGCGGCGCGCCACATCGTGGCGCGAAGGAATCGACAGGAACGCGCGGGTGTCGTCATTGAACCCGACGGTGTTGTAGAAGCCCGCGGTCTCGGTGGTCTGTTCACGGAACCGCATCATGCCTTCGGGGCTGTCGTGGAACCACCACGCCGGGCCGAGCTTGAGCGCCGGATAGTGGCCGGCCATCGGCGCGAGCTCACGCGCATAACTGCTCTCGTCGAGTGTGAACACGATGATGGACAGCGATGGATCGTTGCCGAAGCGATTGAGCAGCGGACGCAACGCGCCCACGTAATCGGTGCGCGTCGGGATGTCCGCGCCCACGTTCGCACCGAAGCGGTCGAACAGCGGCGAGTTGTGATTGCGCCAGGCGCCGGGATGGATCTGCAGCACGAGCTTGTCGTCCAGGCTCATGCGCGCCATCTCGGTGAGCATCTGGCCACGGAAGAGATCCGCGTCCCCCGGGTTCTGCTTGCCGGAGACGATGCGTCCGAACAACGTCTCGGCATCCGCGGGCGAGAGGTCGGCGGTGCGCGCGGTCGGGTGCCCGTGATCGGTCGACGTGGCGCCCATCACCGCGAAGAATGCGCGGCGCTTGCGATGCGCGGCGAGGTAGCCACGCCAGCTCAGCGCATCTTCGCCCGTGAGCGCGCTGAACTTCTTGAGGTTGTCGAGGAAGCCGACCGCATCGGGGTCGACCACATTGTCAGGGCGGTAGGCCGTGACCACGCGCCCCTGCCAGCCGCTCTTGCGGATGGTGACATGGTGCATGAGGTCGTCGAGCGGCGACTCGGTGGTTGCCAACGCCTCGATGTTGAACCGCTCGAACAGCGCGCGCGGACGGAACTCGGGCTTCTGCAGCCGATCGGCGATCTTGTCGTAGGTCTTGTCCGCGTTTTCAGGCGTGAGCGGGATGTCCGCATCGAAGATGCTCGACAGCACCCAGTCGAACCACATGCGCGACGGCGTGCCGCGGAACAGGTAGTAGTGATTGGCGAAGATGCGCCAGATCTTGCGCGAATCGCGCTCGGTGTTGCCCCCGTCGACGCGCGCGACGCCGAAATCTTCGAGGCGCACGCCCTGGCTGTACAACATACGGAAAACATAGTGGTCGGGCGTCAGCAACAACGAGGCAGGGTCGGACCATGGCACGTTGTCCGCGAACCACTTCGGGTCCGTGTGACCATGCGGGCTGATGATGGGCAGGTCTTTGACGAGCTTGTAGAGATTCCGTGCAATCGCTCGCGTGTTCGGATCAGCGGGGAACAGCCGATCGGGATTGAGTTTGTCCATATTGGTAGTATGCGTGCCCGTTTCGAGCGGGCGACGTTAATTCTTAATCACTGAAGGGGCAATGGGCGTGGGCAATCCTGTGTCGAATAATTCAAACGTGGGGACTCTTCGTGAACGAGAGATCGTAGCCGCGGAAGTCATCGTCACCTGCCCCGCTCGAAACTTCGTCACGCTAAAAATTGTTACCCGGTCGGGTGTTACGGGCCTGGGCGACGCGACGCTCAATGGCCGCGAGCTCGCGGTGGCGTCCTATCTCAAGGACCACCTGGTGCCCAACCTCATCGGACGCGACGCGGGCCGCATCGAGGACATCTGGCAGTTCTTCTATCGCGGTGCGTACTGGCGCCGCGGCCCGGTGACCATGACCGCGCTCGCCGCCGTCGACGTCGCGCTGTGGGACATCCTCGGCAAGATGGCCAATCTTCCTCTCTACCAGCTGCTCGGCGGACGCTCACGCGATGGCGTGCTCGTCTACGGCCATGCGAACGGCAAGGACATCGAGGAGTGCACGGCCGAAGTCGGCAAGTACATCGCGCAGGGCTACAAGGCGGTGCGCGCGCAGAGTGGCGTGCCGGGCATCAAGAAGGCCTACGGCATCAGCAATCTCAAGAACGCATATGAACCCGCGGAGAGCGAACTGCCGCTCGAGACCGTCTGGTCCACGCCGAAGTATCTCGAGTTCGTCCCCAGGCTCTTCGAGCGTCTGCGCAAGGATCACGGCTCCGAAGTCGAGCTGCTGCACGACGTGCACCACCGGCTGTCACCGCTCGAGGCCGCACGCCTCGGTCGCTCGCTCGAGCCGTATCGATTGTTCTGGATGGAAGACTGCACGCCGGCGGAAAACCAGAAGGGCTTCGAGCTCGTGCGCAAGCACACGGTCACGCCGCTCGCCGTGGGTGAAGTGTTCAACAGCATCTGGGACTGCAAGCACCTCATCGAGAATCAGCTCATCGACTACATCCGCACGACGGTCGTGCACGCGGGTGGGATCAGCCACCTGCGGCGCATCGCGCATCTCGCGGAGCTCTACCAGGTGCGCACCGGGTCGCACGGCGCGACCGACCTGTCGCCCGTGTGCATGGGGGCCGCGCTGCACTTCGACCTGTGGGTGCCGAACTTCGGCGTGCAGGAATACATGCGGCACACCGACGAGACGGATGCGGTCTTCCCGCACGCGTACACGTTCGCCGACGGTTACCTGCACCCCGGCGAAGCACCTGGTCACGGTGTCGACCTCGACGAGCAGCTGGCTGCGCGCTATCCGTACCGCCCGAGCGCGCTGCCGGTCAACCGGCTCGAGGACGGCGCGATGTGGAACTGGTAGCGGCGCAACGACGCGCCGTTGCTATCCCGGCGCGATGAAGTGGCCGGACTTGCCGCCGGACTTCTCGAGCAGGCGCACGCCGTCGATGCGCATCGCGCGGTCGACCGACTTGCACATGTCGTAGATCGTCAGGAGGCCCGCGGCGACCGCGGTCAGCGCCTCCATCTCGACGCCCGTGCGGGCGACGGTTTCCGCCGTGACCTCGATCACGACGGCGCTCGCTGCGTCGTCCAGCATGAGGTCGACGTGCACGCGCGTCAGCGGCAGCGGATGTGCAAGCGGGATCAGGTCGGCCGTGCGCTTCGACGCCTGGATCGCGGCGATGCGCGCGATGCCGAGCACGTCGCCCTTCTTCGCATTGCCCGCGCGGATGCCCGCGAGCGTGGCCGGCTGCATGACGATGCGGCCGGAGGCGACCGCGATGCGATGTGTCACATCCTTGGCGCCGACATCCACCATATGGACTGCGCCGCGCGCGTCGAAGTGGGTCAGTTTCCTGCTGGAAGCCGCCATGGCGGGGGATATGATAGCCGCATGCGTTTCGCCGCCTGGCTCGCCATCGCGCTCGCGGGCTTGATTTTGCAATCGGTGCCGCGCGCGTTCGGCCAGGCCTTGCCCGAGCTCGGCGGTACCGGCGACGCGTCGCTTTCGCCCGCGATGGAGCGGCGCATCGGCGAAAGCATCATGCGAGACATCCGTTACCGCGACCCGAGCTACGTCGACGATCCGGAGGTCACCGATTACCTCGCGAGCCTCGGCTCGCGGCTCGCGCAGGCGAATCCGGCGGCGCGGCAGGAATTCGAATTC
>DATLDQ010000014.1:0-16963 GCA_035525785.1 Steroidobacteraceae bacterium
CCCCCGGCGGACGTGCGGCAGGAAGGCGAGGTGACCGACCCGTGGCGCGAGTTCCTGCTCGCGCGCGTCGACGACACGATCGCGGAATTGCTGAAATCCTGCGAGCGGCTGGCAGAGTGCCGGTACGGCGACCTCGAGCCCGTGCGCGTGCGCCACCCGTTGTCGCGCGCCATCCCGATGCTGTCGGGTCTGCTCGATATGCCGACGGTCCAACTACCCGGGGATCATCACATGCCGCGCGTACAGGATGGCGCCTTCGGTTCGTCCGAACGTTTCGCGGTCTCTCCGGGGCGCGAGCGCGACGGTTACCTCATGCTGCCGGGCGGTCCTTCCGGACATCCGTTGTCGCCGTTCTATCGCAGCGGCTTCGATGACTGGGTCAACGGCACTCCCACGCCGTTCCTGCCGGGCGCCGCGATACATCGCCTCGAATTGAAGCCCTGAGCCCCGTTCTGCAGCCCGGCTTGCAGTGCGCATCAGTGTAGTGCTACCGTCTGTAGCATTACTAGATGTAGCGAAGCCATGAAACACAACGTCTCCGATCTCGGCGATCTCGAACGCGAAATCCTGCAGCTGGTCTGGGATCACGGTCCATCCACCGCGGACTGGGTGCAGAAAGCCCTGTCACGCCCGCTCAAGGAATCCACGGTGCGCACCGTGCTCAAGCGGCTCGAAGCGAAAGGGCACCTCACCCACCAGGTCGATCAGCGCACTTTCGTCTACGAGGCCGCCCATACGCGCGGCCGGGCGGCGGCGCACGCCGTCAAGCGCATCGTCGATCGGTTCTGCAGCGGCTCGCTCGAGGAAGTGCTCGTAGGTCTCGTCGATGCGCGGCTTCTCGACCGGCGCGAGCTGCAACGGCTGGCCGACAAGATCGCACGCGCCCAAGCGGACGACAGCACGAAGAAGGTGAAGAAATGACGCTCGAGCTGCTCGCGAACGCCGCCGTTCGCATGTCACTGGTCGGCGCGATCGCGTGGCTCACGCTGCGCGCCCTGCGCGTCCGCAACCCGCACCTGGAGACACTGGTCTGCCGGATGCTGCTGCTCGCGAGCCTCGCGTTGCCAGCGTTGCTGTACTGGAGCCTGGCGCCGAGCTTCCCGACTTCGCTGCAGCTGCCCGTGATCTCCGCAGCCGGCGCGAGCAAGGCCGCCACGTCCGTTGGTGCAGCGTCTGCGCTCATGCCGGTGGCGCGGATCGCCACGACTATCTACATCGGCACGGCGCTGGTGCTGGTGGTCCGCCTGGCCGGCGGCCTCGCCGCCATGTGGCGCATCGTGCGCGTGGCCCGGCCGATGGCAACCCCGGGCGATGTGCGCATTAGCGAGCAGATCTCGAGCCCCGCCACTTTCGGCACCATCATCCTGGTCCCGCGCGATGCACAGGAGTGGCCCGCGGACAAGCTCGACGCCGTCCTGCTGCACGAACGCATGCACGTGCGCGGCCACGACGGCTATTGGTCATGGCTGGCTCGATTGCACACGGCGGTCTTCTGGTTCAGTCCGCTTGCGTGGTGGTTGCAGCGCCGGCTCGAGACGCTGGCGGAAATCACCAGCGACGACGCCGTGGTCGCCGCGCGCCACGATCCCGTCGCCTATGCCGCCTTGCTGCTCGAATTCGCACGTCAACCCAACTCGAGGAGTGTCGTCATGTCCGTCGCAGAATCGAATGTTCCAGTGCGCATCGAGCGCCTTTTGTCCCGCATTCCGCCCGCCGCCGCCGTACCGCGCCTCGTGCGCTGGGCAGCGTTCGCGTTGTTGATCCCAGGTGTGGTGCTCACGGCATCGACGACCCGTGCGGCTGCGCCCGCCGAATCCGCGGCCGCCGCGCCCGTCGAACCCGCGAGCCAGGCGCCGCTGGCGCAAGGGTTCGGCATCGTCAAGCCCGCTGACCCTGACGAGTTCTATCCCGAGGTCGCCAAGAGCGAGCACGTGACCGGAATGGTGACGATCAAGGTCTCATTGGACCCGATGGGGCAATTGGTGAAAGCCGACGTGGTGGAAGTCACGCCCGCGGACCCGCGGTATGGCTTCGCCGATGCGGCGCTGCAGGTTGCACAGCGGTCGCAGTACAAGAACGATACCCGGCAGGAAGCCACCTTCTTCTTCAAGGTCAAGTTCGCGTTGGCGGAAGACTGAGCCCATCGGCGCCGGGTGGCCACGGCCACCCGGCGCGCATAAGCTCGCGGGCATGAGTCCATCCATGTCTTCGGGCCGTTTCACCGGCACCGACAGCTACGTCGCCACTCCCGATCTCATGATGGCCGTGAACGCCGCCGTCACGCTCGCGCGACCGCTGCTCATCAAGGGGGAGCCGGGCACGGGCAAGACCCAGCTCGCCGCGGAGATTGCGCGCTCACTGGACCGTCCGCTCCACGAGTGGCACATCAAGTCCACGAGCAAGGCCCACCAGGGCCTGTACGAATACGACGCCGTATCGCGGCTGCGTGATTCGCAGCTCGGCGAGGAAAAGGTACGCGACATACACAACTACATCATCAAGGGCAGCTTGTGGGAGGCCTTCGAATCACCGGTGCAGCCGGTGCTGCTCATCGACGAGATCGACAAGGCCGACATCGAATTCCCGAACGACCTGCTGCGCGAGCTCGATCGCATGGAGTTCTTCGTTCACGAGACACGCGAGCTGGTGAAGGCCCGGCACCGGCCGATCATCCTGATCACCAGCAACAACGAGAAGGAGCTGCCCGACGCATTTTTGCGCCGCTGCTTCTTTCACTACATCCGGTTCCCGGACGCGGAGACCATGGAGAAGATAGTCCGCGTGCACCATCCGGGCCTGAAGGCGGACCTGCTGCGCGAGGCGCTGACGTCGTTCTTCAACGTGCGCGAGACCCCGGGATTGCGCAAGAAGCCGTCGACGTCCGAGCTGCTCGACTGGATCAAGCTGCTGGTGGCCGAGGACATCCCGCCCGAGGCGCTGCGCGGCGATGATCCGAAGAAGCTGATCCCGGTGCTGCATGGCGCGCTGCTCAAGAACGAGCAGGACGTACACCTGTTCGAGCAACTGGTCTTCCTGAATCGCCGGTCCGGCCGGCCCTGACACGTGCTCGTCCGCTTCTTCACCGAGTTGCGCGCCGGCGGCGTGCCGGTGACGTTGCCGGAATTCCTGTCGCTGCTCGACGCGCTCGAGGCGCGCCTCGCGGCGATGTCGCCCGAGGACTTCTACTACCTCGCGCGCATGGCGCTCGTGAAGGACGAGCGCCACTTCGACCGCTTCGATCGCGTGTTCGCGGAGCATTTTGCCGGCGCCGAGAAGGTCTTCGAGAAGTTGATGAGCATCCCGTCGGACTGGCTGCGCGAGGTCACGGAACGCCTGCTGACCGACGAGGAGAAGCGCAAAGTGCAGGCGCTCGGCGGCTGGGACGAGCTCCTGAAGACGCTGCGCGAGCGTCTCGCCGAGCAGAAGGAACGCCACGAGGGCGGCAGCAAGTGGATAGGCACGGGCGGCACCTCTCCATTCGGCAATGCCGGTTACAACCCGCAGGGTATCCGCATGGGCCAGCCGCGCGGCCGGCATGGCCGCGCCGTCAAGGTCTGGGACGCGCGTGACTATCGCAATCTCGACGACGCAGTCGAGCTCAATACGCGCAATCTCAAGATGGCACTGCGCCGACTGCGGCGTTTCGCGCGCGCAGGCGCGCCCGAGGAGCTGGACATCGACGGCACCATCGACGCTACGGCGCGCAACGCGGGCCTGCTCGATCTCAAGCTCGTGCCCGAGCGGCGCAACGCCATCAAACTGCTGCTGCTGCTCGACGTCGGCGGCTCGATGGATCCGTACGTCAGGGTCTGCGAAGAGCTGTTCTCGGCGGCACGCGCCGAGTTCAAGCACCTGGAATACTTCTACTTCCACAATTTTCCCTACGAGCGGGTCTGGCAGGACAACCGGCGCCGCTTCAGCGCCAACGAGAGCACCCTCTCGCTGCTTCGCCGCTTCAATCCCGACTACCGCGTGGTATTCGTGGGCGACGCCACCATGAGCCCGTACGAGATCGAGCAGCCGGGCGGCAGCGTGGAACACTGGAACGAGGAGTCCGGACGGGTATGGATGCAACGCATCGCCGCGCGCTTCCCGTGGCTGGTCTGGCTGAACCCCGAACCCGAGGACCGGTGGCAATGGACGCCTTCGATCGGCATCACGCGCGAGCTCGTCGGCGGCCGCATGTTTCCGCTGACGCTCGACGGTCTCGACCGCGCCATGCGTGAGCTCAAGCGCAAGTCCGCCTATACTGGCGGCGCGATTTAGTTAGACAACCGGGAGGAGAAGATGAAGAACAAGAACATCGGCCTGCTGCTGGCGGCGGGCTTGCTCATTCCCTGGGGCGCGGAGGCCCAGGACACTGCCGCGCCGGGGGCGAGCGCGGCTGGCAATGGCACGGTGATCTTTTTCCGCGAGAAGAAGATGCTCGGTGCGGCGGTCCGTTACAAGGTGCGCGAGAACGACGTCCAGCTCTGCAAACTGGGGAGCGGCACGTTCTGCATGCTGCAGGTGCCGGCCGGCACGCACAACTACGACGTCCATACCGAGGCCAAGGACAAGCTGACCCTCGACGTCAAACCGAACGAGACCTACTACGTGGTCGGCTCCATTTCGATGGGCGCCTTCGCGGGCCATCCCAAGCTCACCATCACGGACAAGACTACGTTCGATGGCATGAAGGCCAAGCTCAAGGACAACACGGGCAAGGATCTCAAGGACGACAAGGACTGATACCACCCACATGAAAACGCCCGGCATCGCCGGGCGTTTTCCGATCAGCAGTCTGCAAAAGATCAGCCGGCCTTTGCGGCGGCCTTGTCGCCCGAGTGGGCCTTGATCTCCGCGAGCACCATGTCGGAATGACCTTTCGGATCCACCTTGTCCCAATGTTTCACGATCTTTCCGTCCGGGCCTATCAGGAAGGTCTGGCGGCTCGCGAGCTGTGAAGTGCCCGCGCTGAACAGCACGCCGTACTGGCCGGACACCTGGCGAGCGGGGTCGGCGAGGATGTCGAAGGGCAGGCTATGCTCCTTGGCAAACTTCTCGTGCGAGGCCACGTCATCGACGCTCACGCCCAGGATGACCGCGTCGAGCTTCTTGAACGCGAAGATGTTGTCGCGCAGTGAGCAGGCCTGCGTGGTGCAGCCGCCCGTGAAATCCTTCGGGTAGAAATAGAGGACCACCCACTTGCCCTTGTACTGCTCGAGCGAGTGCCACTTGCCCGCCTGGTCCTGTAGTTTGAAGTCCGGCGCGGCCGATCCTTCCGCGGGTGACGTGGTCGACGCCGGCTCGGCGGCTGTTGCGCATAGACTGGCGCATACGCTGGCGGTCGCCGCGAGCAACGCGGTGACCATGATGTTCCGAAGTGCGAGCATGTCTTTCTCCGTGAAAAACGAGGCAAAGCCTCGATGAATGACAAGGACCGGGATACTAGCAGCGGTATTTCACGCGCGGGCCTGATCCTGACCGGCGGTGGTGCGCGCGCCGCCTACCAGGTGGGCGTGCTCAAGGCCTTGTCGGAAATCAGGCCAGGTCCCGACTGGCCGTTCCCGATCATCGTCGGCACCTCGGCGGGTGCCGTTTCCGCGAGCATCCTCGCGGCCAACGTCACGCGCTGGCACCAGTCCATCCACGAAATCGAGGACGTCTGGGCGAATTTCCGCGTGAAACAGGTGTTCCGTTCGGACGCCATTGCCATGTTGCGAGCCGGCGGGCGCTGGATGGGCTCACTGCTGACCGGGGGCGCGATGGGCCCGCCGAAATCGCTGCTCGACAATTCGCCTCTGCGCACGCTGCTGTCGGGAGTAACGGATTTCGACGCGGTGCGCGCCAACGTCGCGCACGGCCACCTGCGCGCACTGGCGCTGTGCGCCACCAGCTACTTCACCGCGCGCTCGGTGTCGTTCTTCGAGGCCGACACCACCATCGGTGAGTGGTCGCGCGCGCAGCGTCACGGGGAAAGGGTGCCGCTGTCGCTCGACTACCTCATGGCGAGTCTCGGCATTCCGTTCCTGTTCCCGCCCATCTGCCTGCATGGCGAATATTTCGGCGATGGCGCGATGCGTCAGACCGCGCCATTGTCACCCGCAATCCACCTGGGCGCGGATCGGCTCCTGGTGCTCGGCGTGCGGCCGACGCATCTCGATCTCATCCCGCGCTTCGTCGCCTCCGACGCTCCACCGACGCCGGGCCAGCTCTTCGGCTACATGCTCGACACGCTGTTCAGCGACCAGATCTCCGCCGATCTCGAAAACCTGAACCGCATCAATCGTCTTTCGGCGCTGGCCGGCTCGGGCATCGGCACGCGCCAGATACAGACCATGATGATCGCGCCGTCGGTGGACCCTTCGCAGCTGGCGGTGCGCCACGCGGAGAATCTGCCCATCAGCCTGCGCTCACTCATGCGCATCATCGGCGCGCGCGGTGATTCGGGGGGATTGCTGGCGAGCTACCTGATGTTCGAGTCCAGCTACACGCGTGAGCTCATCGAGCTCGGCTACAAGGACACGCTGGACAAGCGCGATGAGCTCAGCGCCTTCCTTGGTTGACGCGGCGCAGGTCGACGTCTGGCTGGCACGCGATCCCGAATTGCGCGATCCGCCGTTGCTCGCGAAGTTCGCGAGTGTCCTGTCCCCCGACGAGGCGCAGCGCGTGGAACGCATGCAGTATCCCGAAGGCCGCCACCAGATGCTGGTGACGCGCGCGCTCGTGCGCAACGTGCTGTCTCACTACGTTCCGGCGGTCCCCGCCGCCGACTGGCGCTTCGACCGCGGCGAGCTCGGACGGCCTTCGGTCGCCCGCGCCATGCCCGCGGCGGCGCGCGCGCTGCACTTCAACGTCGCGCATACCAGGGGGCTCGTGGTCATGGCCGTCGGGCGCATGCCGGAGATCGGCGTGGACGTCGAGCGCATCGACCCCGGCGTGCGCCTCGCGGTTGCGCGTCGGTATTTTTCCGCGCCCGAAGTCGCGGCGCTCGACGCGTTGCCGCCCGGGGAACAGCCGCGCCGATTCCAGCGGCTCTGGACGCTCAAGGAGGCGTACCTCAAAGCCCTCGGCACCGGGATCTCGGGTGGCCTCGGCTCCATGACGTTTCATTTCGAAAAGGGAGTCCGCTTCGAGCGGCAGGGTGATCCCGAGGCGGGATGCTGGCAGTTCCACGAATTCGAGATCGGAGCCGAATACCTGGCCGCGGTGGCCGGCAGGACCGCGGTGGATGCGCCGCTTACCGTGAGCTTGCGCGACTACCCCGCGGGGGCAACGTGAGCTCGCGCCTCAGGTGAGGAAGAGCGCCCCGAGGCCGAGCAGCGTGGCGAAGCCGATGCAATCGGTGAAAGTGGTGAGGATCACGCCTGCCGAGAGAGCCGGGTCGATATTCATGCGCTTGAGAGCCAGCGGCACGATCACGCCCACGGCTGCCGCGCACAGCAGATTGATCAACGTCGCCGCGGCGATGATCGCGGCAATCTTCCACGTGCCGAACCACGTGATGGTGACGGCGCCGACGATGCAGGCCCAGATGAGGCCGTTGAGACCGCCCACCGCGATCTCCTTCCACAGCAGCCACCTCGCGTTCACCCATTCGACCTGGCCGAGCGCAATGCCGCGGATGATCAACGTGACGGTCTGGGTGCCGGCGATGCCGCCCATGCTCGCTACGATGGGCATGAGCGCGGCCAGCGCCGCGACCTTCTCGATGGTGCCTTCGAACCGGCTGACCACCGCGGCGGCGAGGAACGCCGTGACCAGGTTGATGCCGAGCCACAGCAGGCGACGCCGCGTCGACGGGAAGATGCCGGCGAAGACGTCCTCTTCGTCGGCGAGGCCGGCCGATGACAGCACTTCGTGCGCGGCTTCTTCGCGGATCACGTCCACCACGTCGTCGACGGTGATGCGTCCCAGGAGCTTGCCATGTGCATCCACCACGGCGGCGGACACGAGGTCGCGATCCTGGAAGAGCCGCGCCACGTCGTGCGCGGACATCTCCGGCGCGATGCGCGGGGCTTCCGGATCGAGCATGTCGCCCACCGATGTGTCCGGGCCCTCGGTCAGCAAGCGGGTCAGCGCCACGGTGCCGAGATACAGGTCGTTGCGATCGACGACGATGAGCCGGTCGGTCTTGTCGGGCAGCTCGCGACGCATGCGCAGGTACCGGAGCACCACCTCGACGCTCACGTCGGCGCGCACGCTCACGGTGTCGACGTTCATGAGGCCGCCGGCGGTATCCGGCTCGTAGGACAGCACCGCGTTCAGGCGCTCGCGGTCCTGGTGGTCCATGGACTTGACGAGCTGCAGCGACACGGCGTCGGGCAGGTCGCCCACGAGGTCCGCGAGGTCATCGAGCTCGAGGTTTTCGGCGGCCGCCAGCAGCTCGTTGGCGTCCATGCCGTCGATCAGCGACTGACGGACGCCCTCGCTCATTTCGACGAGCACGTCGCCCTCGATCTCGGGTTCGACGAAATTCCACACTACTTCGCGCTGCGCGGCCGGGAGCGACTCGATGAGCGAGGCGATCTCCGCCGGATGCATGGCGGCAATCATGCGGGCGGCGCCGCGCCATGAACCTTCACGCAGCGCGCCGCGGAGCGCCGCGAGGCGGCGCTCTTTGGTGGGGATGCGGGTGGTGTCGATCATTTCGCGGCGGAGTGTACGTGGGGACATTCCTCGTTTTCTAGAAAAAAGGAGCGCGTCCCTTGTTTCCAAAAAATGAGGAATGGCCCCATCTACCGACACGCCGGTCGGCGCGCGGCGAACCACGTCGCGCTGATCTAGGCCGTCTGGGCGCCCGCGAGCGTGGGCGCGCGCGTGATCGAGCGCATCTCGCCGAGCGAGTTGTGGCGGATCGAGACGACGGGGTAGTTGTGCGAGAGCCGTTCGGCGATACGCTCGGCGAGATACACGGAACGGTGGCGGCCGCCGGTGCAGCCGATGGCGATGGTGAGGTAGCGGCGGTTCGCGGCCTGGTGCTCGGGGATACGCACGGACACGAATTGAAGGATGTCGTCGGCCAGCCGATGCACGCCCCGCTGCGCTTCGAGAAAGCGGATGACGTCGGGGTCGCGGCCGGTGAGCGCGCGCAGGGCGGGGTCCCAGTACGGGTTCGGCAACGAACGCGCGTCGAACACGAAATCGGCGTCGCCAGGGATCCCGTTCTTGAAGCCGAAGGATTCCACCAGCAGCGACAGCCGCGCGGCGTTGCGCTTTTCCACGCGTTGGCTGATGAGCTCGCGCAGGTCGTGCACGCCCATGCGCGACGTGTCGATGAACAGGTCGCACTTGTTGAGGATGGGCTCGAGCAGGCGTCGCTCGATGGCGATGGCCTCCTTGAGTGACACGTGATCGGTGCTGATCGGGTGCTTGCGTCGCGTCTCGGCGAAGCGGCGCAGCAGCTCGTCGTCGTTCGCCGAGAGGAACAGGATCTCGCACTGTATGCCGCTCTTCTTGAGCTCTTCGATGAGTGGCGGGACGGTCTCGATCTCCGCCGCCGCATTGCGCGCATCGACGCCCACCGCCGCGCGCGAGTACGTCGCCTCGTTGTTGCGCAGCGTGTGTGAAATGAAAGGCTTCAGCAGGGCCGCCGGGATGTTGTCCACGCAGTAGAACCCGGCGTCTTCGAGCATGTGCAGCGCCACGCTCTTGCCGGATCCCGAAAGCCCGCTGACGAGGATGAGCCTCATGACTGCGCCGGACGCTGCGTCCTACTCCCGGCCGTTGGTCTTGCGCGCGTCGGAGGCATGCTTGTCGGCCTTCTTTTCCTTGTGCTTGAGCACGCTGCGGTCGAGCTTGTCGGCCAGCAGGTCGATGGCGGTGTACATGTTTTCCTCGGTGGCGTCGGCATGGATCGAATTGCCTCGTACATGCAAAGTGGCTTCGGCCTTTTGTCGAAGTTTCTCGACCGTCAGGACGCAGTGCACGTCGATGACATGGTCGAAATGGCGGGAGATGCGCTCGAGCTTCTTCTCGACGTACGCGCGCATCGACGGGGTGACTTCGACATGATGACCGGAAAGCGACAATTGCATGGTTCGTCTCCTTTTTTGGCCTATCTACTTTATCGATTACCGTGCGGCTGCCTTGGCCTTGCGTTCATTGGAAGGCGCCAGCCCGAGCGCCTCGCGATACTTGGCGACGGTGCGCCGCGCGACGGCGATGCCCTCGCCCGAGAGCATCTCGGCGATGCGGCTGTCGGACAACGGGTTGGTCGTGTCCTCTTCCTTGATGAGCTTGCGGATCTTCGCGCGTACCGCGGTGGACGAGGCGCCGCCGCCGTCGGCGGCCTCCACCTGGCTCGAGAAGAAGTACTTGAGCTCGAACACGCCGCGGGGCGTGTGCATGTACTTGCTCGAGGTGACGCGCGAGATGGTCGATTCGTGCATGTCGATGGCCTGGGCGATGTCCTTGAGGATCATCGGCCGCATGCGCTCTTCGCCATGCTCGAGGAAGGCGGTCTGCCGCTCGACGATGCTCCGCGCCACTTTCATAAGGGTTTCGTTGCGGATTTCCAGGCTCTTGAGCAACCAGCGCGCTTCCTGCAGCTGGGCTCGCATCGAAGAATGCCCGGCACCGCGCCCGAGCATGTCGGCGTAACTCTGGTTCAGGCGCACACGCGGCAGCGTGGAGCTGTTGACCTCGACCTGCCACCCGCGATCGGTGCGGCGGACGAACACATCGGGCACCACGTACTCGGCCTTGGCAGAGCTCACGGTCGCGCCGGGCCGCGGATGCAGGCCGCGCACGAGTGCCACGGCCTGCGCCAGCTCGTCGTCGGAGGCGGCAAGCTCGCGGCGGAGCAGCGTGAGCTCGCGGTCCGCGAGCAGATCGAGGTGCTTCTCCGCGACGGCGATGGCGAGGCGCAGGCCCGGTGTATCCGGATGCAGCGTGCGCAGCTGCAGGCTGAGGCACTCGCTCAGGTTGCGTGCGCCGACGCCAGCAGGGTCCAGGGTCTGCACGAGCTTGAGAACTCGCTCGACTTCGGCTGCGTCGGCCGTGACTTCAGGCAGCAACGTGGCCGCGATGTCATCCAGCGGATCGGTGACGTAACCGTCGTCATTGATGGCATCGACGATGGCGCGCGCGATCGCGAGATCGCGCGGCGCGAGGTTCGCGTATTCGAGCTGGCCGACCAGGTGATCCTGCAGCGACACCTGCGCGTCGTCGGCAACCTCCGCGGCACGCTCGTCGTCGTCGCGCCAGGAATCGGAGCCGCTGCCCGCGCGTTCGCTCCAGACGTCCTCGACGATCTCGGCTTCGACCGCGACCTCGCGGTCGGGCGCAGGCGCGGCGTCGACGCGCTGCTCCTCGGGCATGGGATGGGGTTCGAGTGCTTCGAAGCTGCCCGTGGCGTCGTATTCGTCGACGGGCTCGAGCATCACGTTGTTTTCGAGCTGCTCGCGGATGTGTGCCTGCAGCTCGAGAGCCGGCATTTGCAGGAGGCGGATAGCCTGCTGCAGCTGCGGGGTCATCGTCAGCGTCTGACCCAGCTTCAGCTGCAATGAGGGCTTCATCATCGACACTGGTATGAGTGTCCCAACGCTATGAAAACTGTGGTGATTTCCGAAAGCGACCCTGATCGCTACATGCGGAAAGACTGACCCAAGTACACCTCACGGACTTGGGGGTTGGCAAGGATTTCCTCGGGGGTTCCTGATGCCATCACAGTTCCGCCGGAAACTACGTATCCGCGCTGACAAACACCTAAGGTTTCTCTGACGTTATGGTCGGTGATGAGCACGCCGATGCCCTTGGCGGTGAGCTCATTCATGATGCGCTGAATGTCGATGACCGAGAGCGGGTCGACGCCGGCGAAGGGTTCGTCGAGCAGGATGAATCGAGGTTCCGCCGCGAGCGCGCGCGCGATCTCCACGCGGCGCCGCTCACCACCCGAAAGCGCCATCCCCAAGCTCTTGCGCACGTGCGCGATGCGCAGCTCGCCCAGGATCTGTTCGAGACGTTCGAGGCGCGCGGTCTCGTCGAGGTTGTCGCGCGTCTCGAGAATGGCCATGACGTTGTCTTCGACGGACAGTTTGCGGAACACCGAGGCTTCCTGCGGCAGGTAGCCGATGCCCGCCAGCGCGCGCTGGTGCATGGCGAGATGCGTGATGTCGCGGTCGTCGACGGTCACCGTGCCGGCGTCGGGCGGCACCAGGCCGACGATCATGTAGAACGCCGTGGTCTTGCCGGCGCCGTTCGGGCCTAACAACCCGACGATCTGCCCGCTCTCCACCTCGATGGAAAGATCGGAGATCACCTGGCGCTTCTTGTAGCTTTTGGCGAGATGGCTCGCGCGCAGGACGCTCAAGGTTTCTTCTCTGCTTCTTTTTCGCCGGGCTCGCGCGCCGGGATGACGATACGGATGCGGCCCGTGCCAGTGCGCTCGGGAGAGTTGGCCTTCGGACGTCCCTGGAAACTCTGCGTGCGGATGTTGTAGACCAGTGTCTTCGCACTGATCTCATTCTTGCCATCGGTGGTGAGCCAGGCATCGTCGGTCAAGCTCACGGTGCCGGACACGGTCTGGTAGTCGATGGTGCCGGCCCGGCCCCGCGAGATGCTCCCGTCGTCGCGCTTCTGCTCGAACTGCGCCGGGCTACCGGTGATGATGGCCTGCGAGACCAGGCGGTTGCGGAACGACACGACCGCCTTGTCGGAGGTGATGTGGCCACCTTCGGCGCTGATGCGCACATCGCCGGACATGACCAACTGGCCGTTCTCGAAATTGAGGCCGCCAGTGACGCGCGCCTCGGTGCCCTGGATGCGCATGTCGCATTGCGTGATGACCACGTCGCGCAACACCGCGTCGTTGGTGCGGGTGGCCGCTTCCATGGACCTGGCGTCCAGCACGATTTCCGCGTTGGCGCAGCTGGTGGCGGTCGCCGCGGCAGTGCCCTGCGACAGACCTAACAATCCCAGCGCCAGCGCGGCACGGAACGTGATGACGTCATTTCTGGGCGAACTGGCCATGTACTTCCGATTCTAGACGCAGGGTGCCCGCCTTCAAGTCGGCGGTCAGACCCTTCGCATTGAGTTCATTGCCCGACAAGATCACCTTGACCGGCGCCTTGGTCTCGATGAACTCGGTGGGGGTGTTGATGCGCAGCTCGCTGGTAGTCAGAGAAAGCGGGACGCCGGAGCCGGGTGCGGGGCCGGTGACGCGCACGTTGCCGTTGAGCTGCACGTCGTCGCCGTCGGCGCGTACCAGGCCATGATCGGAGGTGAGATGCCAGATCTCCTGGTCGGCGGCCGCGGAGGGCGTTTCGCCCGCGATGCGTTCCTGCGCGTCGGGGTGGTAGTTCATGGCCAGCGTTTCGAGCTCGATGACGCCAGCCTCGGTCTTCTGCCGGATGTGTTTCGCGCTCAGGCGGTATCGCTCGCGTCCGTCGTATCCGGTCTCGATGATCTCGGCGTCTTTCGCGGCATAGCCCGGGTCGGGAGTGTTCAGCGCGCTGTCGTCCACGCCGTTGACGCCGCGGCCCGCGCGACCGATGAAGTACGCCGCCGCCACCGTGCCGATCACGGCGATGTAAGCGACGGGCCGCGACCAGGTGAGGGCCTTCATCCGCCCGCCCGCGCCGCGATGAGCCAGTCGCAGACTTCGCGAACCGCGCCGTGCCCGCCGGGCCGCGCGGTCTCGAGGTCGGCGGCCGCGAGGGCGTCCGCATGCGCGTCGGCCACGGCCACGCCGAGTCCGCAGGCGTTCAGGATGGGCGCATCCGGCGTGTCGTCGCCGATGCAGGCGCAGTCTTCGAGTTTCACGCGGAGCGACTTCGCGAGCTTGCGCAGCGCGGCAAGTTTGTCGTCCACGCCCTGGAAGACGTGTTTTACGCCCAGGCCCTTCGCGCGCCGCAGGACGGCGGCGGATTTGCGGCCGGAGATGATGGCGACGTCGATGCCCGCGGCCTGCACCTGCTTGATGCCATGGCCATCACGCACGTGGAAGCTCTTGAGTGATTCGCCTTGCGGCCCGTAGTAGAGGCGCCCGTCGGTGAGCACGCCGTCGACGTCGAGAACCAGAAGCTTCACGCGGCGGAAGGTGTCCTGGAAGGCGGCGACCTGTACTCCGAAGCCGGAGCTCACAGGACCCCGGCGCGCAGCAGGTCGTGCACGTTGAGCGCGCCGGCGAGCGCGTCGGAATCGTCGACCACGGGGAGGGCGGTGATGCGATGCATCTCCATGAGATGGGCGGCCTCGGCGGCGAGTTCCGTCGGCTTCACTCGCCTGCCGGGCGAGGTCATGACCTCGCGCATCGGCGTCTTGTGGACGTCGATGCCGCGGTCGAGCACGCGGCGCAGGTCGCCATCGGTGAATACGCCCTGCACGCGGCCATCTTCCACCACGACGCACATGCCGAGCCCTTTCTTCGAGATGACCACAAGGCCCTCGGCGAGCCGTGCCCCGGGGCTAACTATCGGCAGGTCGTCACCGGTGCGCATGACGTCGGACACGTGCAGCAGGAGCTTGCGGCCGAGCGCGCCGCCGGGATGCGAGCGCGCGAAATCCTGGGACGTGAAACCGCGCGCCTCGAGCAATGCCACGGCGAGCGCGTCACCGATGGCGAGCGTGGCGGTGGTGCTCGCGGTCGGCGCCAGATTCAGGGGGCAGGCCTCCTCGGAGACGCTCACGTCCAGGTGCACGCGCGCGGCGCGCGCGAGGGTCGACTTGGGGTTGCCCGTGACGGCGATGATTGCGACGCCCAGCCGCGAGCAATGCGGCAGCAACGTGAGGACCTCGGCGGTCTCGCCGGAGTTCGACAGCGCGAGCAGCACGTCGTCGCGCGTGATCATGCCGATGTCGCCATGGCTCGCTTCGGCGGCATGCATGAAGAACGACGGGGTGCCGGTGGAGGCGAGGGTGGCGGCGATCTTGCCGCCGATGTGCCCCGACTTGCCCATGCCGGTAACGATGACGCGGCCGCGGCTTTCGAGGCACAGGCTGCAGGCGCGCGCGAAGCTCGCATCCACGCGGGGAAGGAGGGCCGTGATCGCCCGGGCTTCGATCTCCAGGGCGCGCCGACCCGCGGCGATGGTCGTTTCGGAACCTGACGTCCCGGTTTCATCCTGTCGGCGCGCATTCATGCGGGAATCATAACGCTACACTCCCGCCCATGAACCAATCAGTTATGACCCCCGAGCGCGTCTCCGAGCTCATCCGTGCAGGGCTCCCGGGCGCCGAAGTCCGCGTGGAATCCGACGACAACGTGCATTTCGCCGCGGCCGTGGTCGCGGCCCAGTTCGCGGGCCTCCGGCCGATCGCCCGCCACCAACTGGTCTACAAGGCGTTGGGCGAGCTCATGGGTCGGGAGATCCATGCCCTCTCCATCGAGGCGTTGACGCCCGACGAGCGCACTACCCGGAGCCGATGACGGGCCGTCGCCCCTCTGCCCGCAGGCTCTACCCGATAACATCTACAATCCGCACCCCGCGAGAGTACCCGGCGACCAATGGACAAACTTCAGATCAATGGCGGCATTCCCCTCGAAGGCGAGGTACGCATCTCGGGCGCGAAGAACGCGACGCTACCCATCGTCGCGGGCGCGCTGCTGGCCGACGGACCCGTGACCATCCGCAACGTCCCGCACCTGCAGGACGTCACGACGATGATCGAGTTGTTAGGTCGCATGGGTGTTTCGGTCACCATCGACGAGAAGATGCAGATCGAGATCGACGGCTCGACCACGCGCGAATGCTTCGCGCCGTACGAGCTGGTGAAGACCATGCGCGCGTCCATCCTGGTACTGGGCCCGCTGCTGGCGCGCTTCGGCAAGGCCGATGTCTCGCTGCCCGGGGGATGCGCGATTGGCGCGCGGCCGGTGAACATCCACGTCGCGGGTCTGCAGGCCATGGGCGCAGAGATCAACATAGAGGGTGGTTATATCCGCGCGCGCGCCGGGCGCCTCAGGGGCGCGCGGCTCAATCTCGAGACGGTGACCGTCACGGGCACCGAGAACCTGATGATGGCCGCGACGCTCGCCGAGGGTGAGACCGTCATCGAGAACGCGGCGCGCGAGCCCGAAGTCGTGGATCTCGCGAAATTCCTCATCGCCATGGGGGCCAAGATCCAGGGTGCCGGGTCCGACAAGATCGTCATCGAAGGCGTCGAGAAGCTGCGCGCCACGAGCTACGAAGTGCAGCCGGATCGCATCGAGGCGGGCACCTATCTGGTCGCGGGCGCCATCACGTCGGGCATCGTCCGCGCCAAGAACGTCGACCCCGAGCACCTCGATGCGGTCATCGCCAAGCTGCGCGAGGCGGGCGCGAAAGTGGGCATCGGGCCCAACTGGATCGAAGTCGACATGAAGGGCAGACGGCCGAAGTCCGTCGACGTCCGTACCGCACCCTATCCGGCATTCCCGACCGACATGCAGGCGCAGTTCGCCGCGCTCAACACGATCGCGGACGGCGTCGGAACCATCGTCGAGACCATCTTCGAAAACCGCTTCATGCACATGCTCGAGATGCGCCGGCTCGGCGCGGAGATCCGGCTCGAAGGCAACACCGCCATCATCCGTGGCGTACCGAAGCTCACCGCGGCACCCGTGATGGCCACCGACCTGCGCGCGTCCGCGAGCCTCGTACTGGCCGGCCTCGTCGCCGAAGGGCGGACCGAGATCGAGCGCATCTACCACATCGATCGCGGCTACGAGGCGCTCGAGGAAAAGCTCGCGCAGATCGGCGCGCAGATCCGGCGGGTACCGAACTAGTCGGCGCTCGTCGGTTCCGGCAGGGGAAAGTGGCGAAAGCCCTTCTCCCCGCTTTCCCCGCCTGCCAGCTTGTCCCGGGACAAACGACGTTCCGCCCGGCAACCAAAGGGTTTTCGCGACTGTCTGCCCGCACCATTTGTGACTCAGGTCGCGATCCCGTTGTCCCCGCGGAACTCCCATGTGCCGGATGTGACGCACTGCCGTTCAACGGCAAAACGGTGACTTAATACTGTCCCTCACTGTCGTCCCCCGGAGACGGGCTTGAAGGCCCGA
>DATLDQ010000002.1:0-19236 GCA_035525785.1 Steroidobacteraceae bacterium
GCTGGCCACCGGCTCGGCGCCATCGGCCGCGCTGCTCATGCTCGACCTGTGCCGCTTCAAGGAAGTGAACGACACCCTGGGTCACAACATCGGCGACCGCGTGCTGTGCGACGTGGCGCAACGTTTCGCGGAAGCGCTGGCGGGCAAGGGGCTCATCGCGCGCATCGGCGGCGACGAGATCACCGTGGTGCTCGACACGCCGGAATCCGCGGAATACATCGCCGCGACCTCGCGGCAGCTTGCCGACTGCCTGCGCGCGCCCATCGACGTGGCCGGCATCTCCATCGAGGTGGGCGTGAGCATCGGCATCGCGCGCTTTCCGCAGGACGCGGCCGATGCGCAGGCGCTGCTGCGCCACGCCGACGTCGCCATGTACGTGGCCAAGCGTCGCGGCGTCTCTTACGAGTTCTACGACGCGGCGTTCGACGAGAACACCGTGCGCAAGCTGACCATCGGCGGCGAGCTCCGGTCCGCCATCTCGAGCAACCTGCTCGAGCTGCACTACCAGCCGCAGGTGAACCTGCGCACGGGTCTCGTCGAGAGCTGCGAGGCGCTGGTTCGCTGGACGCACCCCGTGCATGGCGCCATCAGCCCGGCGGAATTCGTCGCGATCGCCGAAGCCACCGATCTCATCCGCCCGTTGACCGAGTGGACCCTGTCATGTGCACTGTCGCAGGCGCGTAGCTGGCGCGATCGTGGCGTGCACCTGCGCGTCGCGGTGAATCTCTCCGCGCGCCTGCTGCAGGACACGGCTTTCCCGGGTCACCTGCGCGAGCTGCTGCTGGCCTCGGGAGTCGCGGCCTCGTCACTCGAGCTCGAGATCACCGAGAGCGCCATGATGCTGGACCCGGCGCGCGCGCTGCGCGTCATCCAGGAGATCGACAAGCTCGGCGTGCTCATCAGCATCGACGACTTCGGCACGGGCTATTCGTCGCTCGGTTACCTGCGCGATCTGCCGGTGCATGCGCTCAAGCTCGACAAGTCATTCGTCATGGGCATGCGCGACAACGGCGACGACCGCATCATCGTCGAGTCCACCGCGAAGATGGCGCACGCGCTCAAGCTCGAGCTCGTCGCCGAAGGCGTGGAGTCGGACTGGGACGCGGATTTCCTCAAGGCCGCCGGTTACGACTTCGCGCAGGGCTTCCGCTATTCGCGCGCGTTGGCGCCCGAGAATTTCATGGCGTGGGTGGTGGAGTACAACGCCACCGCGCTGCTGAGTGGCGCGGGGGCGAGGTTCGATGACCGCGCGAACCCCGTGGACCCCGCGAATCCGGCCAACCCTTCCCCGGCACCACTACTGCTGCAGCGTCGGCACCCACCCGACTCCGAACTGGAAACCGATGTCCGGAGTGTTGTTGAGGTTCTGCAGATTCTCCGTCACCGCGAATGACACGATCGTGTGGTCGAAGCGGTGCCGGAGCCCGAGGCTGAGCTGGAATTTGTCCCGGAGCAGTTCCTCGAGATCGGTCTGGACGTGGGTGTACACGCTGCGGCTCGCATAGCCCTGGAGGCTGATGTTGGTGCGCCCATCGAGCTGGCGCTCCCACCCGACGATCAGCGTCGGGACGATCTGCGAACCATGCGGTGAGGGAAGGTCCTCTCCCGCGTAGTACACGGCTGCGAAGTCCAGGTGCAGCGCGTTGCGTTCGCCCAGCCGGCGCACCGACGTCTGCATGCCGATGTCCGTGCGTCCGGTCGACAGCAGCGGACGTGTTCCATCCAGCGGTAGCTTGGCGGCGATCTCCGCCGACATCTGCCACCGCCCGGGTAGTTTGATTCCCGTGTAGCGCAGGCCCACGGTGGGGTCGAGGAAGCCCTGTGGCCGTGGCAGCTCGCTCATCACCACCTGCGCGCCCTTGAGGTCGTAGAGGAGGGTGGTGCCGCCGCGCGCGACGGCGTGCCTTCCGAAGGTATCGAAGCCCAGGGCCTGGTGGAATCGCTCGATGCCCCAGTCCATGAGGCCGCCGTGATACGAAACCGCGGAGGCAATTGCGTACGCGCTCCATCGGCGCGAGAGCTTGTAGTGCACGGCGAGGTCGAGCGTGGCCGACTCGAGATCCAGCATGTAGTTCTCGCCCGGCAGATCCTGGATCTCCTGGATCAGCTGCGGCGTCATCGCACGCCGCCCGGACGGCTCGAGCGTCTTGAGAAATTTCTCGACGTTCTCGCTCAGCGCCCAGGTGTTCTGGTAGCCGAGCTCTGCCTCGAAGGCGAAGGAGCCGGGCTCGATGGTGAGCGCATGCGCAGGGCGCATGTCGAGCCGCAGGAAGCCGAAGGGCGTGAGGTCCCGCGAACGCAACATGCCGTAGAACCGCCCGTTCGAAGCGTCGGCCGGTTCGGCCGGGTGGGCGTGGCTGATCGGCGGAAAGAGCAGGGGCCAAAGCAAGGACAGCAGCGGCAGTGCCCGCAAGGCCATCCGCCGCGGTTGGAAAGACATCGTGACTCCAGTGCCCCCGCGCGGCTGATGATACCGGGGCCCCCGGTTCGTTGCTCGACAGCCACATTCGGGCGTTCCCGCCGCCGCAGTGGCGCCTTCATTGGTCGCATCCATGCCACAGGAGACTTTCCTTTTGGCTGGCCTAGGCGTATGTATGCGTCACTTCGCCGGGTTCAGGAAGGGGACCGGTGATCCAACATTCTAGGGAAGGTCAGCAATGAAAACGCAATCCTTGCGGCTCGCAATCGGGGTAGCGCTCGGGACCATCGCTTCGGTTCCGGCGATCGCACAACAAACAGAAGACGAGCCCACTCAAACCGTCATCGTCACCGGCTCGCGCATCTCGCGTCCATCCGATTTCGGAAATTCTTCGCCAGTCGACATCATCGACCGCGAGGGCATCGAGAAGGCGGGCTACGCCAATCTGCAGCAGCTGATGGAGAAGAATCCATCCAATGGCGCGGGAGCCTTCTCCACGCGCGGCAACAACCAGGATTCCACGGCCAATGGTGCTGCCTCCATCAGCCTTCGCGGCCTCGGTGCCGATGCGACTCTGGTGCTGGTGAATGGCCGTCGCGTGGCCATCAGCCCGTTCGCCGAGAGCATCACCACCAACTTCGTGGATATCAATGCGATCCCGGTGTCGGCCATCGAGCGCGTCGAAGTGCTCAAGGACGGCGCCTCCGCGCTGTACGGTTCGGACGCGGTCGCGGGCGTGATCAACATCATCCTGCGCAAGGATTTCGAAGGCCTCGAGCTCTCGGGCTCGTACGGCAGCACCACGGAAAGCGGCTACGACGAGCAGAATTATTCCGCCGTGTGGGGCTTCGGCGGCGAGGACAACAACGTCACATTCATCCTCGACTACTTCAAGAACAGCACCTTGTCGAACACCGAGCGCGGCTCACTCGCCAGCGCGAACCAGACGGCGCTCGGCGGCCAGGATTTCCGTTCGTCGCGCGGTTATCCGGGACGTTTCTTCGTGACGTCGCCGGCCAATCCCATGGGCGCCATCACGATCGATCCGGGCTGCCCGGCCGGCAGCGTCGCAGGACAGACCTGCGTATACGACTTCGGCATCTGGAACCTGCTGATTCCCGAAGCGGAGCGCGGTGGTTTGATGATGATGGCGCATCAGGATTTCGGCGACGGCATGCAGCTGTTCGTCGAGCTCGCCGCGCAACACAACAAGTCGATGGCGCAGGGCGCGCCGACACCCCTCGATGAAGGCGCCTTGCTCACGGTGCCGATCACGCATCCCAACAACCCGTATCCAACCGCGACCGCGATCGGCATCAGCCGCTATCGCACGGTGGACGCGGGGCCGCGCCAGTGGAACATCGAGACCGACAACCTGCGCGGCGTCGTCGGCGTAAAGGGCAAGTTCGCCGAGTGGGACTGGGAAGCAGCGGTGCAGCGCGCGCGCAGCGAGACCGACCAGAGCGGCGATCGCTCCAATGGCTGGGTGCGCACGGATTTCCTGCAGCAGCAGATCAACGCCGGCGCGTACAACCCGTTCGGCGGCGTGCAGAATCCGCAGGGCGTGATCGACCAGATCACGACCAGCCTCATTCGCCGCGGCAAATCCGAGATGACGATGTATGACGCGACCATCTCGGGTGCGTTGTTCGACTTCCGCGATGACGCCGTGCGCATGGCCGCCGGCATCGAATATCGCGAAGAGTCGGTCGAGGACGTACCGGACGACCAGTTTCAGCGCGGCCTGATCTTCGGCACCGAATCCGTTTCGGCCTCCGGCGAACGCGACATTCTCTCCGCGTACGTCGAAGTCGCCGTGCCGCTCGCGACCGGTCTCGACCTGAACGTGGCCCTGCGTTACGACGACTACAGCGACTTCGGGGACACGACGAATCCGAAGATCTCGCTGCGTTACGCGCCGATCGAGTCGCTGGCGTTCCGCACTTCGTGGGGCACGGGATTCCGTGCACCATCGCTCGCGCAGATCGGCCTCGGCCCGTCCCAGGAGTCACGCTTCTTCCGCGACTCGTTCGGTTGCGCCATCAACACGGTGTATTGCACGTCGACCGACTTCAACATCGTCTTCACGGGCAACCCGGATCTGGATGCCGAGGAATCGGAGTCCTTCAATTTTGGTGTCTCGTGGCAGGAGGGTGGCTTCACCGCCAGCGCCGACTACTGGGACATCACCCAGGACAACAAGATCGACGAAGCGATCGGCTTCATCTACCAGCAGGAATGCAACAACCAGGCGAGCACGATCTGCGTTCGTGGCGCACCGGTCGGCACCGACCCGCTCGGTCCCCTGTCGCAGATCAACGCGACGTTCGACAACATCAATGAGCAGTCGGCGAAGGGCATCGACTTCGAGTTCGGCTACCGGTTCGACCTCGGCGGCGGCGCGCTCGCGCTCAACCTGAACTACAGCAAGCTGCTGGACTTCGAGCGCATCGAGCTCGGACCTGTCGGCGACACGGTGACCCGCGACCTGACGGGCGAGTACGAGTATCCCGAAGATCGCGCGACGCTCTCGGCGGACTGGGATCTCGAGAAGTTCGGCGTCCGCGCCGCGTTGAACTACATCGGCTCGTTCCAGGATCTGCCGGACGCCGACTTCGACACTGTGCCCGACTACGAGCTCGATCAGCGCAGCGTGGGATCGTTCACCACGCTGAACCTGCAGGGACGCTACAACGTGACGGATTCGATGAAGATCCTGCTGAGCGTGGACAACGCGCTCGACGAGGCGCCGCCGTTCGCCGTGGGTGACGGCAACAACGACCTCTACGGGTACGTCCAGGGCACGCACAACCCGCGTGGCCGCTTCTGGAGCGCTCGCGCGGTGTTCAACTTCTGATCATCGCCGGGTGACGATCGAAGATTGCAGATAGCCAGTGCAGATGGACGATTGCTGAGGGGGGACGGAGACGCGCTCGTCGCTCTCCATTGAACGGGCGCCGACCGGAGAGATCCGGCCGGCGCCTCTTCATTGGCGCCGGGCGTCGCTCTTGAAAGACTTCGCGGGCGGCGGAGACTAGCTCTCCGGATGGCCGACCCGAACCTCGAACGAATCCTGCGCGAGCACTCCGCCCTGGCGCGCCGACTGGCCGCCAGTCATGAGGCCAATCCGGAGGCTGCCCGCGACCTTGCGCAGGAAATCATGGTCGCCGTCTGGCGCGCGTGGCCCGCGTTCCGTCAGCAATGCTCCGAGCGCACCTACGTGGCGCGCATTGCACATAACCGCATCGTTTCGCACATCGCCCGGGCGGTCCGGCAACCCGCGCTCTACGAGCTCTCGGATGAGCTGCCGTCCGCCACGCCCTCGCCCGAGGAAGCGGCGATCCGGCACAGCGACCAGCAAAGACTGATGGCGCTGGTACGCAGCCTGCCTCTGGCTTACCGCGAGGTCGCCGTCCTGATGCTCGAGGGTTTCACGCCGCCCGAGGTGGCGGAGACCCTCGGTCTAACCACGAACGCCGTCGCCATTCGCGGCACGCGCGCGCGCGGCATGCTGCGCGCCCTCATGGAGAACCCATGAATACCCCATTGCCCGAAGACTGGAACGACCTCGCGAGGATGTGGCAGGCGGATGCCGCCGGCCTCTCTCTGCCTGAGATTGACGAGCACCTGCAGCGCGAGAAAAAACAGATGGCGGGCGTCGCTGCCGCGGAGTTCGCGGGGCTCGGCGTGGGCCTCGTCGCCGCGGCGCTGGTGTTGCTGCTCACCCCGATGGTCTGGCTGGGCACCGTGATCATCCTCTTCGGTGGCGCCTCCGCGTGGATCGCGCTGCGCCTGCGGCGCGCGGGCCGGGCGCAGGGCTCGGGCGACCTGCTGCAATCCTTGAAAGATTCCATCGAGCGCGAGGACTGGATAGCCGAGCAGCTGCGGTTCGGGCGGGTGCTGAGCTTCGTGGCGCTGTTCGCCATCATTCAGGCCACGTCCGCGCAATTGTTCACGCTCAAAGCGTTCTCCGCGACGGTATTGACGGCCGCCGGCATCGGCTGCGCCGTGGTGCTGGGTGCGCTGGCCTGGAACGTGTGGCTGACGGCGCGCTCGACGCGTCGGCGGGAGCGGCTCAAGTACCTCGAAGACAGGATGAAAACATGAACACGGTGCCCCGGCAGGAATCGAGATTCCACTCGCTCGATGCGGTGCGTGCGGCCGCATTGCTCGCCGGCATCGTGCTGCACGCCACCATGTCCTATCTACCCGGGTTCGCGGCGATGCACTGGCCAATCGCCGACCAGTCAACCAGTGTCGTGCTGGGCCTCACTTTCTTCGTGATCCACATCTTCCGGATGGCATTGTTCTTCCTGATCGCCGGGTTCTTCGCGCGCATGCTCCACCAGCGCCTCGGGACGGGCGGCCTCATGCGCAATCGCCTGCGGCGCATCGGACTGCCGCTCGTGGCCGCGGTGTTCCTGGTGCTGCCATTCACCTTCGCGGCCATCGTCTGGGCCGCGGTGCAGATCGGCGCCAGGGGCGGGCCGCCGCCGGGGGCCGCCGCGCCGGTGATCGGCCCGATGGTCCCGTGGGGCCACCTGTGGTTCCTCTATCTATTGCTCGTGCTGTTCGCGCTGTGGTTGCCGCTGCGGTGGCTGGTGGCGAGGCTCGACGCATCGGGCGCACGGCGCGCGGCTCTCGCGCGCCTGTTGGCGCGAGTCCTGGCGAGCCGCATCGCGCCGCCATTGCTCGCGCTGCCGGTCGCGATCGCGCTGGTATCGGCGCCGTGGTGGATGATCTGGATGGGCGTGCCCGTGCCCGCCGTCGGCCTGGTCCCGAACCTGCCCGCGTTGCTGACCTTCGGCATCGCCTTCGTGCTGGGCTGGGCATTCCATCGCGAGCAGGCGGCGTTGCGCACGCTCGCGGCCGACTGGCTGTTGTATCTCGCCGGCGCGGTGCTCGCGACGCTGGCATCGCTCTACGCAGCCGGAGACCGCGTGCATTTCGGCCCCGAGCCGTTGCCTGCGACGGAGCGCGCGGTGTTCGCCGGCGCTTATTCCATCGCGCTGTGGTGCTGGTGCTTCGCGGCGATCGGCGCCGCCGTGCGGTTCCTCGACGAGCCCTCACCGCGCTGGCGCTATCTCTCCGATGCGTCCTACTGGATGTATCTCATGCACCTGCCCATCGTCTGGCTGCTGCAGGCTTGGAGCTTCCGGTGGCCCCTTCACTGGGCGGTGAAATTTCCGGTGGTTCTGGCCGTGACGATGGTGGTGCTGCTCGCGAGCTATCACTGGCTGGTGCGCAGCACTTTCGTCGGCGTCTTCCTCAATGGCCGCCGCTACCCGCGCGCCGGCGTTGCGGCCGCCGATGCGCGCCTGGCTACCTGAGTCGGCAAACGTCGCCTGAGCTCAGTCCGTGAGCTCCGCCGCGTAAATCTCAGGCTTGAAGCCGACGAGCAGCTTCTTGCCATTTTCCAGGACGGGCCGCTTGATCATGGCGGGCTGCTCGAGCATGAGAGCGATCGCCTTCCGTTCGTCGAGATCCTGCTTTGCCGCATCGGCCAGCTTGCGGAAAGTCGTACCGGCGCGGTTGAGCAGCGTCTCCCATCCCACCAATTTCGACCACGCCGCAAGCCTGGCGCGCTCGGCGCCTTCCGCCTTGTAGTCGTGGAACTGGTAGTCGACACCGTGGGCGTCCAGCCAGGTGCGCGCCTTCTTCATGGTGTCGCAGTTGGTGATGCCGTACAGGTCCACACGTTTCTTCACTGATTGTCATTGCCTCGATCGCGCCAGGAGCCGATTATGCGCGGGCCCGAGGGGAGGAAGAATATGAACGCAGCCGTTCTGCGGTCGCATTTGCCGCTGGAAAGCGTCCGGTCGTACCGACTCGATTCCATCGACATGTTGCGCGGCCTGGTGATCCTCATCATGGCTCTCGACCATGTACGCGACTTTTTCATGGCGGGCGCAACGCAGGACCCGATGCAGGATCCAAACGTGGCCCTGCCGCTGTTCTTCACGCGCTGGATCACGCATTTCTGCGCGCCCGTGTTCGTCTTCCTCGCCGGGACCAGCGCCGGGCTCATGGTCGCGCGCAAGACGCCCGGCGAGCTCGCGAAGTTCCTGATCACTCGCGGACTCTGGCTGGTGTTCATCGAAATCTTCGTGATCTCGACGGGCATCAGCTTCGCGCCGTTCGGTGACGCGCAGTTCGGCGGCAAGACTTTCCTCATGCTGCAGGTCATCTGGGCCATCGGCGTGAGCATGATCGTGCTCGGCCTCTGCCAGTTCCTCGGTCGCAAGGTCTGCCTCCTGCTGGGCGCGGTGATCGTTCTCGGCCACAACCTGCTCGACCCGGTTTGGCCGACGATGCAGGACTACCCGCAGTCCGCCGCGCCGCTGTGGATAGGCCTGCACACCATCGTCGTGAAGCCGGTCGGCCCGTTCTTCCTGATCAACACGTATCCGGCGCTGCCGTGGATCGGCATCATCCTGCTGGGCTTCGGTGCGTCGATGTTGTTCGAACGCCCCGCCGCGGAGCGGCAGCGGGGCCTGGTCCGCTGGGGGCTCGCGATCGTCGCCGGTTTCGTGCTCGTACGTGCGCTCGACGTCTACGGCGACCCTAACCACTGGCAATCGCAGCCGGGCGGCGCGGTGCGCACGGCGCTGGACTTCCTGAACCTCACCAAGTACCCGCCCAGCCTCCTGTTCGCGATGATGACGCTCGGGCCCGCCGCGATCCTTTGCGCATACGCGGAGCGCTGGAGTGGCTGGCTCAAGGACACACTCGCGATGTACGGTCGTGTGCCCTTCGCGTTCTACGTCGTGCACTGGTATCTCATGCACACGTTGTGCGTCGCGCTCGGCGTGATCCAGGGCTTCCCGGCGTCGGCGTTGTTGACGGTTCCGGGTGGCGGCGGCTTTCCCGAGGGCTACGGCCTGCCGCTGACCGGCGTCTATCTAGTGTGGCTGCTCGTGGTGGTCACTTTGTACCCCTGGGTGCGGTTCGTCGCGGGTGTGAAGGCGCGCAGCAGGTCCTGGTGGCTGAGCTATGTCTAGTTTGGCGCCGTATGGCGACATGAGACCCGCCTCGGCGTGCGGTCGGTTGATTGCGGGATGCCGGGAATTGCCGTAGATTTCGCCCCCGCTGCGCCAACCGGCGCGGCCAACAGGGGGCGGACATGGCGATCGAATTCAAGAAAGATACCGAGGCCTTCCTGGCCGTGCTGGCGCTGGTCGCGGGCGCGGACAGTTCCGGCAGCCTCGAAGAGCGCGACTTCCTGTTCAACAAGGTCAAGAGCGTCGCGATCTTTGGCAATCCCGCCCCGGCGGATTTCTCCAGGCTCCTGGGCAGCGTCAATGACACGCTCTATACCAACGTGCCGAACGCCGATGGCGAGTTCACCGCCGCCGGCATCGATTCGGTGCTGGCCGCCGCGAAGCAGGCGCTGAGTGCCGACCTGCGCCGTGCCGTGGTGCAGCTTGCGGGCGAGCTCAGCGCCGCTGACGGCGCCGATGAGCGCGAAGGCGCGCTGGTCGAGAAGATCCGCAAGGCGCTGGCCTGAAACTCGCGGCCGCGCCGTCGGCGCGGGGAGATAGTTAGTCTCGCAGCAGCCGCGAGCGGCGCAGTCCGAGCGTGAGCAGCGCGCCTACCACCAGCACGCCCGACAGCGCGCCCATTGGCGCGACGAAGCTGCCCGTGGTCTGCTTGAGCCAGCCCACGGCGCTGGGCCCGACGATTCCGCCCACCGCGCCCATCGCGTTGATGAGTGCGATGGCGCCCGCGAGTGCACTGCCGGACAGGAACTTGCCGGGCATCGCCCAGAACGGGCCGCGCGTGCAGTAGTCGCCCACGGCCGCGACGGCCAGCGCTGCCATCGCGAGCCCCGGCGATGCAAAGAAACCGACGGCGATGAAACCGACCGCGCCCACCAACGATGGAATGGCGACGTGCAGGAAACGCTCGCCCATGCGATCGGAGCTCATGCTCACGAGCACCATGCCAATGGCCGCCGCCACGTACGGAATGGCGGAGAACAGCCCCACCTCGAATTCGGTGTAGCCCGAGAGACCATTGACGATGGAAGGCACCCAGAAAGTGAGCCCGTAGCTGCCGGTCTGGCAGCAGAACATGATGACGGCGAGCAGCCAGACGACGGGGTGAGTGAGCGCGGCCGTCAGATCGATGCGATGGCGTGCGGTCGCCTCGACGCGCTCCGTCTCGATGCGAGAGCTCAACCACTGCCGTTGCGGCTCCGACAGCCAGCGCGCGTCCGCGGGTTTCTCGGTGAGGAACCCGAGAACGATGAAGCCGAGGATCACGGCCGGAATTCCTTCCACCAGGAACATCCATTGCCAGCCGTGCAGACCCAGGTGTTCGTCCATGCTCTGCATGATCCACCCCGAGAGCGGCGCGCCAAACACCACTGACAACGGAATGCCGATCATGAACCAGGACACGGCCTTGGCGCGGTAGGAGCGCGGAAACCAGTGGCTCAGGTAGTAGACGATGCCAGGCAGGAAACCCGCCTCGGCCGCACCGAGCAGGAAGCGCAAGGCATAGAAGCTCCACACGCCCTGCACGAACATCATGCCGATGGAGATGATTCCCCAGGTGATCATGATGCGCGCTATCCAGATGCGCGCGCCGAACCTGGCCAGCAGCAGGTTGCTCGGTATCTCGCAGATCGCGTAGCTGAGGAAGAAGAAGAGACCGGCACCCACGCCATACGCTGCGTCACCGATGCCGAGGTCCGGGCCCATCTGCAACTTCGCGAAGCTGACGTTGACGCGATCGAGCCACGACACGATGTAGAGCAGGAGCAGGAAGGGCAACAACCGCCAGTAGACGGTGTGCATGGTGCCGCGTTCGAGCCCGGTGTTGGAGTCACCCTGCATGGGGCGCGAGTGTATAGGAAGAACGTCGTTACCCGCGCGCTGCGGGCGCGTCGTGCTAGTCGGCCGGACCGATGACGCCCACCGTCGTCATCGACATCCCGTCCTTGTTCCTCAGCATGCGGCGCAGACCCAGCAGGGTCTCGTCCTGCATTTCGTCGAAGGCGCGCAACTGTTCCGCGTTGAGATACTGGGCCGCGCGATCGTGCAACCGCTGGCTGCTCTGTCGCGCGGATTCATAGCGCTCCTCGAAAGTGGCGCCATCCGCGGGCGCGAACACCATGCCCGCGCCGATGTTGAAGCTGCTCAGGCCGTCGCCGCGCTGCGCGGCCTCGCGATGGATGAGGTCGCGCTCCTCGGCGAGCGCCGTGATGAGACCTTCGGCCCTGTCGTCGCTGAGGCGCATCGTGTCCGGAAGGCGACCGCGCAACTGCGCCACGGCCTCACGTTCGCCCATGGTGTTCTTGTAGACCTCGAGCTTGCGCGAGCGATCCGGGCCGAGCAGTTGGTCCAGCTCCTGCTTCCGTGAATCGTTGCCGTTGGGGAATGAATTGCCCATCTGGCAGTCGGCGTCGAGCACGCATTTCGCGCCGGCTTCCTGCATGTCGATGAGCTGCTGCGCCGACAATTCGAGGAAGCTGGAATATTCCTCGGGGGACAGGCCGAGCACCTGCGCGACGCGTGGATAGGTGTTGCGCATCATCATCTTGTGCTCGGCGAGCATTTCCTCGCGGCGCTCCGGGTCGGCGAGCTGCGCGAGAAAACTCCGGCTGTACTCGGCCTGCATTTTTTTCATGTCCGCTTCGGACATGACCTGGTCGCTGGCCGACGTCGCCGCGACCCAGGGAGACAGGCCCTTGTTCGCCGTGGATTCCGCTGCATGCGCAGGCACCGGTGCTCCGGCGCGTACGGGCGCGGCGTGGGCTTCGGATGTTGGCGTCGGGGTCGTGACCACGGGCGCCGATTCCGCACGACGTTCTCGCTCGAGCGAAAGCTGGTGAGCGAAATAGACGGTGCTGCCGGCGAATGCCGCGGTGGATAGTGCGAGAGCGGGTACGAGCCTGGACATGGGCGTATGACGTCACAACTCGCGCCGCAGTTCCAGCGTGCAGTGCGGCATGTCCCGGATCAGGACTCCCGCCTGCGGTGACGACGCCACCGGCACGCGGCTTTCTATCAATCCCTCAATTGCCGGTGACGATGCCGGTGGCGCCGCTCGCATTCAGCGATTCGCGCAGCCTGGTCACGTCCGCGGCCAGGACATAACGCTTGATGTTCTTCCACATGCTGTGGAAGCCATAACCACCGTCGATGAGCTCAGCCAGCGCCTCCTCCGGCGTCCAGTTCTGCTCGAGCATGCGATACATGGCGCTCATCAGGCCCGTGCGGTCGGCGCCGTGCTGGCAATGGATGAGGAAAGGCCCGTTCTCCTTCTGCCGCAGCAGGCGCATGACCTCGACCACGTGGTCGTCGCCCGCGCGCCAGGTGAGGATCCTCACGCGGTGCAGGTTCAGGTTCGTGCCCTGGGCCTCGTCGTCATCGCTGTTGAAGTAACGCAGATTGATGACCGTGCGGATGCCCAGCTTCTCGAGATTCCTGAAGCCCTCGGCCGTCGGCTGCTCGCTGCGATACAGGCTGTCGGTGATGCGGTGCAGGTTGGGCACGCCCGCGAGCGCAATGGGTACGGCCCACTTCGCGTTGCGCGCCGCGGCTGCAGCGGCAGCCGCTGGTGTCGGGGCGATCGGCGGCGCGGCCGCGCCGGCAGGTGCCTCCGCGGACGCGGCGGCCGGTGCGTCCGCGGTCGCGCGGGCGAGGGCGGGCGCCGCGGCCAAGGCGAGCAAGCAGATCAGCGTGCGATTCATGACGCTGAGGATATCAGCGCGAGCACGTCGGCGGCGGCCCTGGGCCGCGCGACGCGGTGCGCGGCGTCGCTCATGACGCGCAGCCGCGTGCCTCCCGCGGCGCGGTCGGCCAGGAGCCCCGCCAGCTTGAACTCGAGCGTGGCGGCGTCCACGGCCTTGATGGCCGCGCCCGCCTCCAGTAGATAGTCCGCGTTGCGCTCTTCCTGTCCGGGGATCGGCGATACCAGCAGCATCGGCAGGCCCTTCGCCAGGCATTCGGACACCGACAGCCCACCGGGCTTGGTGATCACGAGGTCCGACGCCGTCATCACGCGCTCCACGGTGGTCGTGAAGCCGAGTGGATGGAGCCGGCCCGGATGCGCCGCAGCCAGCTTCTTCAGACGAGTCAGCAAGTCGTCGTTGCGACCGGCGAGCGCGATGAGCTGCATGTCATCGGGCAGCCGCAGCAGCCGCTCCGCGAGCTGGTCGAGTCCGCCGACGCCGGCACCCCCGGCCATCATTAGCACGGTGAACCTGTCGGGTGACACTCCGAGCTCACGCGCGCACCGGGCGCGATCGAGTGTCGCGGAGAATTGAGGCATCACCGGTATGCCCGTGACCGCGATTTTCGCGGGCGGCACGCCACGGTCAGCGAGGCGGAAGGCGACTTCCTCGCTCGCGACGCAGTACCGATCCACGTGTGGGTGTACCCACAACGCATGCACGTCGTAGTCGGTGACCTGTACCCACACGGGCGGCAGCTTCACGCCCTTGGCGCGGCGGCGCGACAGCAGCTCGGCCGGCAGAAAGTGCGTGCACAGGATCGCGTCAGGCGCGAGCCGCTCGATCTCGGCCAGCAACCTGCGGGTATTGAGCTTCTCCGCGCCGCGCTTGAGCTTGCCCAACAAGGTGTCGCGGCTGGGCCGGTCGGTGCTGCTGTACAGATAGGCCCAGAGCTGCGGCAGTTTTTCGACCAGCTTGATGTACTGCTGACCGTAGAGCTTGCGGAAATCCGCGGGCACCAGCGCGAGCAGGTCGAGATGCGTGGCCGTCACCGGCGACCCCCGGGCGGCGGCCTCGATGGCCTGCGCGGCCCGTACGTGCCCCGCGCCGGCGGAAACGGAGAGGATCAGCAATTTGCGGAAAGAAACGGAAGGGTCGGAAGTTCTGTGCGGCATCTGCGCGGAAGGTTACCGCGTGGGCCGCCACCGCGCACTCTTCGTGGTTCGAATCGCCGACGCCGGTCGAGAGGCGGACACCATCCCCTGAGAGGGGGGATTGGGGACGGTGTCCGCGCCTCGCCTGCGTTCGAGAGTGCCTGCGATAGTTAGTCCTCAGCTCTTGATCGGGATCTGGCGGAACGCGACGATCTCGCCCTTCGGCGTGGCCTTGCACGAGGCCTTGGCCAGCAGTGCGCGCGTCTTCGAGTCCTTGGCGTAGACGGTGAACGCGTACGGATCGACGAGATCCGAAACGAAGGCGCTCGGGGCCTTCACGGTGTACGTGGGCAGCGAATCGGACTTGGCGAGCGTCTCGATGAGCGCCTTGCTGCAAGCGGCCAGCGCGGGCGTCACCGCGGCCGGCCCTGCATTGGCGTGCGCGGCGAAGGCGATCAGGGCACTCATCACGAGAAACTTGTTGCGACGAATCATGGTTGCACTCCTGAGATGTTTGAAATCCACGATCGTCAAACTACCGGGGCGTGCCTGCGCGGACAAACGAGATGATTCGGCGCGAGCATCAGTTTTCCTCACCCGAACGGCATGACTCCACCAGCCACGCGCACAGGGCGCGGATGTCCTCGCGGTTTTCATCCTCGATGCGCACCAGGAGCGTGTAGTTCTCCTGTGTCACGAGCTCGTCATCGAACACGCGTACCAGGCGTCCCTGGTTGAACTTGCGGCGCGAGAGCCCGGCGGGCAGCAGCGCGATGCCTATCTTCTTTTCGGCCGCGCGCATCGCCGCCGACATCGAGTCGATGCGCACGATCTGCGCGGGGCGCAGGTCCTTCAGTCCCACGGCACTGGCCCAGCGGTCCCAGTCGTCGCGGCGTGCCTCGTGCACCAGCAGCGTGTGCGCATTGAGATCCTCGTAGCGCATCACCGGCTTCTCGGCGAGCAGCTCGGGAGAGCAGGCGGGCACCATGGTCTGCGCGAACAGCGGATGCGCGACGAGCCCGTTCCATGGACCACTGCCAACGACGACGGATATGTCGGCCTCGGCGATGTGCGCACGACCGTGCGTCCCCGAGGTGTCGAGGCGCAGATCGATGCCCGCGTGCAGGCGCGAGAATTCGGACAGCCTCGGGAGCAGCATCTCGCTCGCGAAGTACGCCGGCACGTGCAGCCGCACGCTCGAGCGGCCGAATCGCGCCTGCAGCTGTTCGGTGACCGCGTCCAGCCGGGTGAACAGATCGTCTATCTGCTCCAGGTAGCGCGCACCGGCATCGGTGAGCGCCAACGCCCGGGCGCCACGCGAAAACAGCGGCAGGCCGAGCTGCATTTCCAGCGTCTTGATCTGGTGGCTGACCGCCGACGGCGTGATGCAGAGCTCATCCGCGGCGACGGCGAAGCTCGAATGTCTGGCGGCGATCTGAAAGGTCTTGATGGCCTTCAGTGAAGGTGTGCGCATTCCATTGGATTACCCATCCGGGATTTACCTGGCCGGGATTTACCTGGGCTCAGCGAAAAAGCTGCGATGCCGGGAGTAAAGCAAGCCGCATGCCACGTTCGGAAATGGCGTAAGTGCATGTTCTTATTCACGCCGCACCATTGACGCGCAGTCAGGTTGGGCCGGCATGGCGCGTCGCCGCGTCGATTGCACCTAACCCTTTCTTAATGCCGGCTCCAGCAGGCGCTCATGCCCGCAGTCGCAATCTGTCTCCCGCTGCGATCGGCAGCGCAAAGACGGAGACGTTCATGAAACTGCTTTCGACCCTGACCATCGCCGCGCTGCTGACCGCGGGTAGCGCCTTCGCCGCCAGCACCACGCCAACCCCGACCGCGACGCCCGCCTCGAGCGCCACGCCGGCCGCCAAGAAGCACACCTCGTCGATGCACTGCGAGAAGGAAGCCAAGGCGAAGAAACTCACGGGCGACGACGCCGCGAAGTTCGTCAAGGATTGCAAGGAAGGCAAGAAGGACTGATCCCGCTCACCCCGAATTCACCCGACGCGATGCGCCACGCCCAGCGGCATGCTCATGAGACCTGTGCCATGCCGTCAGGCGCGTCGCGCCGGGTGTCCGCGACCGGGAATTCACACTGCACGACGAGACCTGGCGAATTGTCGCCCAGCATGAGCTCCGCGCCGTGAAGCCTTGCCACCGCCGCCGCGAGACTCAAGCCGAGCCCGCTCCCCGTCGCGCGGGCGCCGCTGTCACCCACGCGGACGAAAGGCCGCAGCGCCGACTCACGGTCCGCGGCCGCGATGCCAGGGCCGTTGTCCGCCACGCGCAGAGACACCACGCCGGGCCGGGCGTGCACCCTGATATCCACGCGCCCGCCCGAAGGTACGTACTTCAGGGCGTTCTCCAGCAGATTGGTGATCAGCTGCGCGAGGAGCTGGCGGTTGCCGGTGAGTGGCGCTGGTCCTGGCGCATCCATTGAGACTTCGAGCCCGGCGGCGCGCATGCCGGGTTGATAGAGCTCGACGAGATTGGCGGCGAGCGCCGTGAGGTCGACGGCGTCGCCGTGCGTCGCAACGCCGGCCGCTTCGGCGCGCGCGATCTCGAGCAGGGTTGCGAGCGTGCGCTGCACGCGATCGAGATCCTCGAGCGCGGGCGCCACCAGTTCCTGTGCTTCGCGCGGCAGCTCCTCGCGCAGCTGCGCTTCCTCGAGTCGCACTCGCAGCCGGTACAGCGGCGTGCGCAAGTCGTGCGCAATGCTGTCGAAGGCCGCACGCAGCGTGGTGGTCTGCTGCTCGATGCGGTCGAGCATGGTGTTTACGGCGGAAGCCAGCGCGTCGAACTCGTCGCGCGAACCTTCCAGGCGCAAGCGTTGCGTGAGATCGCCCTTGATGATGGTGTCGCAGGTAGTCGCGTAGTCGCGCACGCGGTGCGCGGTGCGGCGTGCATAGGCTACGCCCACCAGCCACACGCAAAGCGCGGTGAGCGCGACACCCCAGATGGTCGCGAGACCGAAGCTCTGCAGGACGCGCTTGCGTTCGCTGGTATCGGCGCCCACGAGCAGCCAATAGCCGTTCGGCAGCCGTTCGATGCGCGCTTCCACCGGATGCAGCACGGTTTCACCACGCTCGTGCGCGGCGATGTCGAATTCCACCATTTCGGTGCCCCTCAACGCGATGTCGCGTGGCCACGCGCTGAGATTCCCGGCGACGGGGCGGAAGTTCGCATCCGCCATGAGAAACACCGCGCCCGTGCGGCCCCAGCTGTCTGCGCGCAACCGCAGCGTCGCCGCGACTTGCGGCAGCCCGCCGAGGCGCAGATCGTCGGACAGATCGGCGAGCTCGGCGCGCACCACCGCGGCGATTTCGCGCTCCAGCGCATTGCGCGTGACCAGGTAGACGCTGATGAGCAGCATGCTGGTCAGCACCGTCACCAGCGCCGCGTAGAGCATCGCCAGCCGCGCCGAGGACAGGCGCATCTTGGGTCCCGCGGCGCCCGGCTCGGCCATCTCTAGCTACCCCTCAAGCGCCGGCGTCGCGCAGCACGTAGCCGGCGCCACGCACGGTGTGCAGCAACGGATGCTCGAAGCCCTTGTCGATGGCGGCACGAAGGCGGCTGATGTGCACGTCGATGACGTTGGTCTGGGGGTCGAAATGCAGGTCCCAGACCGCCTCGAGCAGCATCGTGCGGGTGACCACCTGGCCGGCGCGACGCGCCAGGAACTCGAGCAGCTGGAACTCCTTGGAAGTGAGGTCGATGTCGGTGCCGGCGCGTGTCACCTTGCGGCCGAGCAGGTCGAGCTCGAGATCGGCGATGCGAATGCGCGTGGTGACGTCGGGCTGGCTGCCGCGGCGAAGCAGCGCTTCGATGCGCGCGAGCAGCTCGCCGAAGGCGAACGGCTTGGTCAGGTAGTCGTCGCCGCCGGCGCGCAGGCCGGTGATGCGATCGTCCACCGAACCCAGCGCGGAGAGTATGAGCACCGGGGTTTGCTTGCCGTTCCTGTTGCCGTTCTGGCGCAGCATCGCGATGACGCTGAGACCGTCGAAGTGCGGCAGCTGCCGGTCCGCAATGATGAGGTCGTAACTGCCCTCGGTGGCGCGGAACAGGCCCTCGCGCCCGTCGGCCGCGATGTCCACGACGTAGCCGCTCTCGCGCAGTCCCTTGGCGAGGAACCGGGCGGCCTCGGCGTCATCCTCGATCAGCAGCAGGTGCATTTGACGCGGCAAGTTAGCACGCTCCCCGGGGTTCCCGCGCTTACGAAATCTTAAAGCTTCTTGCTCGCCCGGATCATCCCGGGCTCGCCACCGCGGAGAACAGTTGCGAAGCCTCCGCGGGTGGCAGGGCGAGCATGCGTTGATACAACGCGATGGCGATGTCGCATACCTTGCGACGGTCTATGCCGGGCTCGCGCACGTGCCCCATGAGCTGGGTGTCGGCGCCGAACTGCGCGTACACCGCATCGACGATGGGCCCGAGTTTTTTCGCCGCCGCTTCGCGAGAGGTGGGGGTGGAGGGCGTTTCCGCCGAAGTCCGGATCACCTCGCCGGCGAGCTCGAGCGTGCGGGCCTGAGCTTTCGGCGACAACGCGCCGGCCACATCCGCGCCCCCCGCAATTTCCGGATACAGGTAGCGGAAGCAGGTGTCGTCGTTGCGGGCGCGCAGGGTCTTCAGATTCGCGACCATGTCGCGCATGAGGGCGAGCTGCGCGTCGGGCGCGGCGCGGCCGATCCGTCGCGTCGCCGCCTCGCTGATCGCGGTGCTGGCGAGGTTCGCGAAGTCCGCGGGCGTGATGCGTCCTTGCTGTGAAGCCCGGTACTGCTCGAGCAGGCGTGCATAGACCTCGGGTTCGTGGCGCTTCACGACCTGGTAGACGGGCATCGAGAGCGGGCCAGCAGGTGCGTCCGACCCGCCGCGCTGGTGGAAGAAGAGTGCCGCTGCGATTGCCGCGACGACCGCCAGTCCCGAAACCCAAGCTGCCTTGTTCATGGCCCATTATGCGCATCGCGAGGCACGCG
>DATLDQ010000021.1:0-84452 GCA_035525785.1 Steroidobacteraceae bacterium
GCGGGCCTCGACACGAACGTGGAGCTGCGCGAGGCGGAAGCCGCCGTGCCGCAGGCGGAGCTCGGGCGCATGCAGGCGGAATCGGCGCGCGACGTCGCGATTCATCGCGTGGTCGCGCTCACGGGCGGCAGCGCGGCTGACTACCCGGGCATCGTGCGACCGACGCTCGCCGTGGAAACCGCCTTGCTCGTGCCCGACTCGTTGCCGGCGGACCTGCTCGGCCGGCGCCCCGACATCCTGGCCGCACGGGCGCGCGCGGAGTCCGCGAAATCGCTGCGTTCCGCGGCGCACGCGTCCTTCTACCCGAACATCAACCTCAGCGCGTTCGCGGGCTTCGAGGCAATCGGCCTCGACAAGCTGACGGAGTGGGGCGCCCGCACCGTGGGCGCGGGGCCGGCACTCAGCCTGCCGATCTTCAGCGCGCCGCGCCTGAAGGCGCAGTACAGCGGCGCGATCGCCAACGAGGACCTGGCCGTCGCCACGTACAACGGCACGGTGATCACGGCGATTCAGCAGACCGCGGACCAGCTCACCTACGTGCGGTCGTCCGCGTTGCAATTGGGCAAGGCGCGCGAATCGCTGACCGCGGCGGAAGAAGCCTATCGCCTCGCGCAGAAGCGCTACCAGGCCGGGCTCACCAACTACCTCACCGTGCTCACCACCGAAACCCAGGTGCTGAACGCGCGCACCAGCTACGTCGACGTGCTCCATTCGCAAGCCATGGCCCGCATCGGGCTGCTGCTCGCGGTCGGCGGCAATTTCTCGAGGACCTGATCCATGAACACTCCCGCTACCGAAATCCCCACCAACAACAAACGCAAGCGCGGTCTCCTGATCCTGGGCGCGGTCGTCGGCGTCGGGAGCCTGGTGTACGGCGCGTACTGGCTGTTCTCGGCGCGCTTCTACGAAAGCACGGACGATGCCTATGTCGCGAGCGACATCGTGCAGATCACGAGCGAAGCGCCGGGTACGGTTCTCGGCGTGCGCGTGGACGACACGCAGCGCGTGGAACAGGGCCAGGCGCTCATCGAGCTCGACCCGGCCGATGCGAAGGTGCGCGTGGCGGCGGCCGAAGCCGATCTCGCGCGCGCGGTGCGGCAGGTGCGGGGCCTCTACGCGCAGGCCGATCAGCTGCGTGCGCAGGTCAGCGCCCGCTCCATCGAGCTCAAGCAGGCTGAAGACGACTACGCGCGCCGCGCGACGCTGGTAGCCGACGGTGCTGTCTCGGGCGAGGAGCTCGCGCACACGCGTGATGCCATCACGCGAGTGAAATCCGCGCTCGAAGGCGCGCGCCAGCAGTTGGACGCCACCACGGCGCAGATCGAAGGCACGACGGTCGCCACGCATCCCGAGGTGCTGGCCGCGTCGGCCAGGTACCACGACGCTGCGCTCGCGCTGCGACGCACGACGATCGTTTCGCCGATCACGGGCGTGGTCGCCAAGCGATCGGTGCAGCTCGGCCAGCGCATCGCACCCGGCGCTCCGCTCATGGCCATCGTGCCGCTCGACGATGTGTGGGTCGATGCGAACTTCAAGGAAGGCCAGCTGCGTGACGTGCGTGTCGGCCAGCCCGTGATGGTGCACGCGGATCTGTACGGCAGCGATGCGGAGTATCACGGCAAGGTGGTCGGCGTGTCGGCGGGCAGTGGCAGTGCGTTCGCGCTTCTGCCGGCGCAGAACGCGTCCGGCAACTGGATCAAGGTCGTGCAGCGACTGCCGGTACGCATCGCGCTCGATCAGGACGACGTGAAGAAGCATCCGCTGCGCGTGGGCCTGTCCATGAGCGCGGAGATCGACGTGCATGACACCTCCGGCGCGCTGGTCGGGGGCCCTCTGCGCGCGTCGCCGAACGCCGTGCAGAAGAGCGTGGGCGATGACCCGTCCATCGACGAGCGCGTCGCCGACATCATCCGCCTCAACTCCAAATCGCCGGTCGTCGCCGCCCGCACATGAGCGCGACCGACCCCGCGGCGGCGGGTTCTCCGTCCGCATCGGCAGCGCCGGGTTCTGCGTCGGCACCGGCGCCGGCGGGCTACATGCACGGCACGGCACTGGGCGTCACCGCGGTCGCGCTGGCGCTCGGCACCTTCATGCAGGTGCTGGACACGACGATCGCCAACGTCTCGATCCCGACGATTTCCGGCAATCTCGGCACGTCGACCGAGCAAGGCACCTGGATCATCACCTCGTTCGCGGTGTCGAGCGCCATCAGCGTGCCGCTCACGGGCTGGCTCATGCAGCGTTTCGGCGTCGTGCGGACGTTCGTCGCGTCGATCCTGCTATTCACGCTGGCATCACTGCTGTGCGGCTTCGCGTGGAATCTCTCGAGCATCGTCACGTTCCGCATCCTGCAAGGCGCGGTCTCCGGGCCGATCATCCCGGGTTCGCAGGCGTTGCTGATGATGCTCTTTCCACCGGCGCGCAAAGGTCTCGCGCTCGCGATCTGGTCGATGACGACGCTGATCGCGCCGATCTGCGGGCCACTGCTCGGCGGGTGGATCTCCGACAACGCGACCTGGCCGTGGATCTTCTACATCAACGTGCCGGTCGGCCTGTTCGTGGCGTTCATCTCGTGGACCAAGCTCTCCAAGCGCGAGACGCCGACGCGCAAGCTCCGCATCGACAAGATGGGCCTTGCGTTGCTGGTGGTGTGGGTGGGCTCGCTGCAGATCATGCTCGACAAGGGCAAGGACGAAGACTGGTTCTCGTCGCCGTTCATCATCATCCTGACGATCGTGGCCGTCGTGGGCCTCATCGCCTGGCTGATCTGGGAGCTCACCGAGAAGTCGCCCATCGTCGACCTGAGCTTCTTCAAGAACCGCAACTTCACCATGGCGCTGATCCCGATGTGTCTCGGATACGCGGTGTTCTTCGGCAATATCGTGCTGACGCCGCTGTGGATGCAGACGCAGCTCGGATACACCGCCACGTGGGCGGGCCTCGCCGCCGCGCCGGGTGGCATGGTGGCGGTGCTCATCTCGCCGTTCGTCGGCCGGTACATCGGGCGTTCCGACGCGCGCTGGATCGCGACCATCGCGTTCATCGCCTTCGCGGTGTCGTATTACATGCGGTCGAGATTGACCACCGCGTCCGCGTTCATCGACTTCGTCATGCCGCAGCTCGTGTTCGGCATCGCACTGGGCACGTTCTTCGTCGCGATCCTCGCCATCACGTTCGATGGCATTCCCCAGCCGCGCGTGCCGGCGGCGTCAGGCCTCGCGGTGTTCCTGCGCACGCTTGCCGGAAGTTTCGCGACCTCGATCACGACGACGTTCTGGGACCGGCGCGAGGCCTGGCATCAATCGCATCTCGCGGCCGCTTCGAGCGTTTACGACCCGACTACACAGGCCGCGCTCGCGCATCTGAAGGCATTGGGCATGTCGGACACGGCGGCGATCGCCGCGCTCAATCGCGAGCTCGTGGGTCAGTCGTACCTGCTGTCCTCGATCGACTATTTCTGGATCTCCGCCATTGCGAGCGTCGGGCTCATCGCCTTCGTGTGGTTCACCAAGCCGACGGGCAGGGGCGGGGGTGCGCCCATCGCGGCGGACTAAGCTCGTCTTGGGAATCAATGACTTGAGCAGCCGAAAAAACTTTTCCGGACCCATGTAGAGAACGCATCCCCGGCTCCGACTTCCCTTCAGAACCCGCCATTTCGGCAAGGTCACACTGAGGAGAAGCCGATGAATACCGCCGCCATCCCCGTCCCGAACGTTCGCTCGCCCAGGCTGCGCAGCGTCAGCGCCGTGTTCGCCGGCCTGATCGCGAACGTAATCCTGTCCACCGCCACCGATCTCGCTCTCGTCGCGGCAGGCGTCTTCCCGCCGCTGTCCGAATTCGGACGCCCCGAGCTTTTCAGCGATTCGATGCTCCTGCTGGCACTGGCATACCGCACGGTGTACGGCGTGTTCGGTTGCTACCTCACCGCGCGACTCGCGCCGCGCCGGGCGATGACGCACTCGATGGTTCTCGGCGGCATCGGCTTCGTGATCGGCGTGATCGGCGCGGTTGCAACCTGGGGCACGTGGACTTCGTGGTATTCGCTCGCGATCATTGCGGTCACCCTGCCGAGCGCGTGGCTCGGCGGAAAGTCGGCCCAGCGCTCGCGCACCCGCTCGTAACGTCACCCGAAATCAAAAGGACAGAACCATGAAATTCATGATGATGATGAACATGCCGCGCGGCACGGGTGACTACCAGATCAACCAGTGGACGCCGGAGGCGATCAACGCGCACATCCAGTTCATGAAGGACCTGAACCGCGATCTCCGGAAGGCCGGCGAGTTCGTCGACGCGCAGGGCCTCACACCCCCGGGCCAGGCGAAGCTCGTGCGCTACGGCGGCGGCGCGCCGATCGTGTCCGATGGCCCGTTCGCCGAGTCGAAGGAATTCCTCGCGGGCTACTGGATCATCGATGTACCCACGCGCGAGCGTGCCTACGCGATCGCCGCGCGCGTGTCGTCCGCGCCCGGCCCGGACGGCAAACCACTGGTGATCCCGGTCGAACTGCGCGAAGTGATGGCCTCGCCGCTACCCGACGAAGCATGACGGGAGCCGTGCTGGTCGCGCCGCCCGGTATCGAGCACCTGCTGCGTGATCTCACGCCGCAGGTGCTCGGCGCCCTCGCGCGGCGATACCGGGATTTCGCCGCGGCGGAGGACGCCGTGCAAGAGGCACTGCTCGATGCCGCGACGCAATGGCCGCGTGATGGCATCCCTTCGAACCCGGGTGGCTGGTTGTACAAGGTCGCCACGCGCCGTCTCACCGATGAGCGACGCAGCGACATGGCGCGAAGGCGCCGTGAAGAACAGGTGATTACCGGGGAGGATCTGCAGGTGTCAGCGGTCGAGGACGTATTCGAACCCGAGCAGGACGACACGCTGCTCCTGCTGTTCATGTGCGCGCATCCTGCGCTCACGCCGCCGACGGCGGTGGCACTGACGCTGCGCGCGGTAGGTGGGCTGACTACGCGCGAGATCGGCGCGGCGTTCCTGGTCTCCGAGGCGACCATGGCGCAGCGGATCAGCCGCGCCAAGCAGACCATCACGGATTCGAACGTCGAGTTCGCGATGCCGTCGGCGGCCGAGCGCGCGCGGCGTCTCGAGTCGGTGCTGCACGTGCTGTACCTCATATTCAATGAAGGCTATTCGAGCTCCGAGGGGGAGGAGCTGCAGCGCGTGGATCTCTCGAGCGAGGCCATTCGTCTCACTCGCGCGCTGTGCGCTTCCGTGTCTGACTACCCGGAGACCGCGGGCCTCCTGGCCCTGATGCTGCTCACCGACGCCCGCCGCATGGCACGCACGGACTCCACGGGTGAACTGATCCCGCTCGACGAGCAGGATCGCGCGCTGTGGGACCGGCAGCTCATCTCGGAAGGCACCGTCCTCATCGAGAAGGCGATGGCGCGCGGCCAGGTGGGCCCATACCAGGTGCAGGCCGCGATCGCGGCGCTGCACGACCAGGCGCCATCCACCGAGCGCGCGGATTGGCCGCAGATCCACGCGTTATACCGCGTGCTCGAGAGCATGAATGGCAACCCGATGGTCACGCTGAATCGCGCGGTCGCCGCCGCGATGGTCGAGGGGCCCGAGGCGGGGCTGCTCCTCGTGGACTCGGTCGCGAACGACGAGCGCATGAATGACCACTACCGCGTGCACGCGGTGCGCGCTCATTTGCTCGAGCGCGCGGGGCGCCAGCGCGAGGCGCTCGCCAGCTACCAGCGTGCCGCCGAGACGACGGCCAACCAGCCGGAGCGCAACTACTTGTTGCGCAAGATCGCGCGGCTGCGGAGCATGCCTTAGCCCGGCGCGGTACGCGCCGGGCGGCAGCACAACCAAGTCGGCGCGATATGCGCCGGGCGGCAGCACAACCAAGTCGGCGCGATACGCGCCGGGCGTCAATACAACCAGACCGCTCCAGAGCCCGGCGCATTCAGGTTTGCCCACGCGCCGGCGATGCCCCGGGCGCCGCTGCTTTCACCGCCTTCACCCACCATCAACGCGATGCCGTCGGTGTTGAGCTCCACGTCGCTGCCGAAGGTGAGATAGGGCGCATTGGCCGGGTGATAGTTAGGCTTGACCATGTTGTACAGCGTCCACCAATCATCATAGTACCGGTACACATAGACGGCGCCGGTCGGGGACGCGCCGGGGTTCAGCGGCGCGGCGCGCGGCCCTTCACCGAGCCCGTTGTCCCAGGGGTCACCGACCGCGAGCACGGCGCCATTGCTGCTGAGAGCGAGGCTCTGGCCAAAGAACCCGCGCCGCGCGTTGGCACGCCAGGCGCCGGGCTTGAGCGTCGCCTCCTTCTCGTAATGCACGCCTTCCTCGCGCTCGAAGACCTGCACCTCGGCAGGGCCGTCGTCGGGCACGAAGATCTGCGCCGCGATCGTGTTGCCGGTGCCGTCGATCGCGATGCCGCCGTGCCCGTAGCGCGCGCTGCTCACGGACATCTGCAATGGCACATCGACGCGCTTGGTCCAGTTGGGGCCGGAATGCGTGCGCACGTAATAGCGCGCGGGTGTCGTGCCGACCGCGGCTTCCTCGCAGGTTTCCGCGACGGTCGAGCCGTCGCCGCTCAACACGCCGTGCCCGCAGATCTCCGCGCGCCCGGCCTTGTTCGCGAGGCCGCGCACCGGCTGCCAGGCGCCGTTCACGAGCTTGTAGATGAAGACGCCGGGCGGCAGCGACGGATTCGAATGGTCGCCATGGGCGATCGCGATCGTATCGCCGGCATCATTGATAGCGACCCATCGGCCGAAGTGACCGCGCGATCCGGCGATGATGCGCGTGCGCACGTATATCGATCCGTTCCACCGGAACACGAACGCTTCGCCGCTCTGCACGTCGAATTGCTGGTGGAAGTAGTTGGGCATGCCGAGCACGATGGTCTGCCCGTTGTCGCTGATGGCGACTTTCATCTCGTTGCTGCCCTCGATGAAGGGCGGGATCGTGGGCTCGAGACGCGCGCGCTGCGTCCAGACTCCGCCGATGCGCCGGAAGGCGTAGATGGCGCCGCCGGGGCGACCGCCGCCGCTCGCGGCGATGGATTCGCCGGGCGCGGCGCTGACGAAGTTCACACCGTCACCCGAGATGTCCGTATCGGCGGCGAAGCGCTGCCCGGTGAGCGTTCGCGCGGGTTTGAAGTACCCGACCGCGAAGCGCCGCAGGTTCGACACGGGGACTTCCGCCGAACGCGTGCACCCCGCGCTGTTGCAGGCCGCGAGGCGGTAGCGCGCGGGAGTCCAGAAATACAGGTGCAGCGGAAAGCGGTAGCTGAGCGTCGTGATCGAGGCATCGATGTCGTCGGCCACCTGCGCGAACTGTGTCCGTTCATTGGCCTTGATTTCGAGCTGGTACCAGCTCGCACGTGCGACGGGTTCCCAGTCGAATTGCAAACCCTTGATCTTGGGCCCGATCGTGAGGGTCGGCGTGTCTGGCGCAACCGTCTGGGCAATGCATGGCACCGCCGCCATCGCGAGGAGGCAGAAGAACAAGGTTTTCATGTAGCGTCCCTGAATGAGCAGGCGGAGGCCCGCGTTGGTAGGGAAGCAGGTTCGGGGGCACCCACCTATCGGTGCAACATGCGTCGCCTGTCAGACGAGCGCTAGCCGCGTAGCAGCATGCCAAACAAACACAAGACGTGGCCGTTCGTCTGACATCGGGCAACTTCGCGTTCGCGCGAGCGGCGTCGGTCTGCACCTGAGCCTGTCGCGCGCGGCTACGTCTCGCGCGGATCGAACCATCGCAGCGACATGCAAGAGAGCCCGGCGTCGATCTTCGCGATTTCTGTCACCGACAGCGGCACCACGTTGAGCCCGTGATCCACGAGCATCTGCGCAGTGCGCGGGCATCCGTCTCGGACGAACACGACGTCGTTGACGCGCACCGCATTGGCGGCGCCACGCTCGTCCGGCGGCACGACCAGCGTTCGCAACCCGCCCAACACACCGGACGCGGCCAGCTCCGCAGTCGCGATCGCGGTGTCTTCGTCGACCAGCGAACAATCGGACTTGAGATGCAACGTTCCGCGTGGCACTTCGACGACGGCGCTGCTCGTGCCGATCGAAGCGAGCAACTCGCGAAGGGCCGCGGCGCCAGTGCGGTCGGTTCGCGCGGAAAGCCCGATGAGCACGCGATCCGGGGTGACGAGGATGTCGCCGCCGTCGGCGCAACCTTCCTGCAGTCGCAAGATAACGGAGAAACGCCTCTCGAGCGTCCCCGCGAGCTCCAGCACTTCGTCCCTGCGGCTCGGCGCTCCCGGCCGCAACAGTATCGCGGTGTCATGGAACACCAGCGCCGCGTCCTCGACGAAGATCGAGTCGGGAAATTGCTCGAGCGCCGCGAGCTGGGTCACCTTGACGCCAGCGGTTCGCAACGCGGCGATGTAGGCCTCGTGCTCTGCGAGCAAAGCGTGAAAAACCGGCGCAGGCCCCGGAATCGCGCTCAGGCCCATCACGACACTGCGGCCGGGCGCACGCACGATCGCGGAGTTGAAGTCGAATACGCGCATGAGGCTGCGACGATATTGCCCGGCCGCGCTGACGCGGACCAGCGGCACGCACTGATATGGCTGGTGGCCTTGCGCTTCCAAGCTCGCCGCATCAAGAGGAGCGCGACATGCCTGACAAACGACCCGATGAGCCCATCGGCCCCACGACCGTCCCGGGTCAGCCGACGGATCCGAAGATTCCGCCGGACAAACAACCGGAAGTGACCCCACTCGACGAAGACAAGAACCTCGAAGAAGGAATCGAGGTCGACGAGACCTGATCGGGCCTGCCCTCTATACTCGGGTCGCCGCGGCGCCGCCGCGGCATCCAAGAGCATGAGGGGGCTTCGTGAAAATCCGTTTGTTCGCCATTCTGGCGTTGCTCATCAGCACGGGCGTCGCGCGCGCCGAGCAGTTCAGCGCGCTGCTGTTCTCCAAGACCGCCGGCTGGCACCACGAGTCGATACTCGAAGGCGTCACCGCCATCCGCAATCTCGGCAAGCTGCACGACTTCAACGTGTTCTGGACCGAGGATGCCAGCCGCGTGTTCAACGACGCGGAGCTCAAGAAATACAAGGTGGTGATCTTCCTGAGCACCACCGGCGATGCGCTGAACAACGAGCAGCAGGCTGCGTTCGAGCGCTACATCAAGGCCGGCGGCGGCTTCGTCGGCATCCACGCCGCGGCCGACACGGAATATGACTGGGCCTGGTACACCAAGATGGTGGGGCACATGTTCCACATCCATCCCGCGGTGCAGACCGCGACCATCAAGGTCGAAGACCCGAACTTCCCCGGCATGGATCGCTTCGCCAAGCGCTTCCTCGCCACCGAGGAGTGGTACGAGTACGACGCTCCGCGTTCAAAGCTGCACTACCTGCTCAGCGTGGACGAGAAGACGTACAAGCCATCCGCCAACTGGGGCGCGAGGGGCGAAGGCAAGGGCATGGGCAATTTCCATCCCATTGCGTGGTACCAGGAGTACGACGGCGGGCGCGCGTTCTACACGGGGTTGGGGCACCTGCCCGCGACGTACAGCGACCCGAACTTCTTGCACCACGTGTACGGCGGCATCTACTGGGCGGCGACCGGCAACGGATTCACCGCGCAGTAGATAGGGCCGGCTCAGTGGAAGCTGAGCCAGTCCACTTCGACAGGCTCCGCTCCGGTGTTCACGACGAACAAGTCGTGGATGCCGGCCGGGGCCTTTTTCATGCCGGCCTTCACGTTGCGCCAGTCGCTACCCACCGAGACGCGGGCGATCACGGGCCCGTCCTGCCTGTCGAGGTGGATCTCGAGCTTGCTCCTGGCGGCTGACTTGGCGCGCGCTTCCACGGCCTTCTGTCCACCGCGACCGAAGTCGACGGCATCGAACCGCACCCATGATTGCGGGCCGCCGAGCGCGACTTTCCAGCCGGCATGCGGATTCGTGTCATCGAGAAACGACGCGGCCACGGCGTCGCCGCTACGCGCGCTGTAGCGGTCGACCTGGATCCGATTGCCAGCGTCGACGACGCCCACGCCGCGCAGCGTCGGCACGACCTTGCGGATGCTGCCGTCCTCGTTGAAGTACAGCTTGTCCGCGCGAATAGCCCGGCGCTTGTCGAACGCAGGCGACAAGTCGCGGTCGTGATAGAACAGATACCACTGACCCTGGTACTCGGTAATGGATTGATGCACGGTCCAGCATCCAGTCGCCGATTCATCGAGCAGCACGCCTGCCCATTTGAACGGTCCCAACGGCGAATCGCTGGTCGCGTACTCCAGCCGTTCGATCTTGTTAGCGACGTGCGGGTAGGTGAGGTAGTACACGCCCTTGCGCTCGAAGGTGAACGGCCCTTCCTGCAGCCCCTTCTTCGGGAGGTTGTCGACGGGCTTGGGCTCGCCGTCGATCTCGAACATGTCGGGCTTGAGCTTTGCCATGACGAGCGCGTCCTTCGAGCTCCAGTACATGTAGGCGCCGCCGTCCTTGTCGATGAACACGCCCGGGTCGATGCCGAACACGCCCTGCATGTACTCCGGCTGTGGCTTGAACGGGCCGGCCGGCGAGTCCGCGACGGCAACGCCGATGCGACGGCTGCCATCCTTCGCCTTCGCGGGGAAGTAGAACCAGTACTTGCCGTCCTTGAACACGCAGTCCGGCGCCCACATGGCGAAACCCGCCGGATCGGCCCAGGGCACGTCCTTCTGTGTGAGGATGACCCCGTGGTCGGTCCAATCGGTGAGATTGGCCGACGAGAACACGTGGTAGTCCTCCATCACGAACCAGTTGGGTCGGCCGGTGTAGCCAGCGGGTTCGCGTATGTCGTGCGACGGATAGACGTACACGCGACCTTCGAACACGCGCGCCGTCGGGTCGGCGGTGAACTGGTCGGTGATGAGCGGATTGGTCGCGAAGGCGGCGCTGGAATGCAGCGAGGCAATGACGGCGGCGGCGCCGATGAAGCCGTATTTGTTTTTCATGTCGTCCGTAAGTCGGTGGATAGGAGCGTCCCGAGATTACAACGCGCGCGCCGCCTATGCCGAATCAGCCGCGTGGCGGTGCCGGTCTCGGGCACGGTGTGCTAGAAAACAGCCATGTACCTCGTCGAATTCCTGTTGCCCCTCTATGACAACGAGGGGCGGCCCTTCGCGAAAGACGAGTTCGATCGCGTCCGCCGCGAGCTGACGGACCGCTTCGGCGGCGTGACCGCGTTCATGCGCTCGCCCGCGATGGGGCAGTGGGCGGACGACAGTGGCGTCGTCCGCCACGACGATCTCGCGGGCTTCGAAGTCATGGCCGACACGCTCGATCGCGACTGGTGGCGCGACTACCGTGACCAGCTCTGCGCGCGCTTCCGCCAGCAGGAAATCGTGATGCGCGCCAGCGCGTTCGAGCGGCTTTAGCGAGCCACTCGCCGCGCTGGCCGCAACTCGCCGCGCTGGCCGCGCTGGCCGCGCATCGCGCCGCTACGGTTGATAGGCGAGGAAGTCGTCGAAGTCCGCGGTCGACTTCTGCGTGATGAGACCTACGGTTCCTTTGCGGCCCTGCACATCGGGGTTGTTGGGGCCGAGATCCGCGGTACTGGTGAACTGCAGCACGTCGTTGACGAACACGCGTGTTTCACCGCCCACCGTCTCCACGCGCAGCGTGTACCAGGTGCCGGTGCTCACGGGGAGGTTCCGCGTGCCGAGTTGCTGGATGGCGCCATTGGTCCGCCGCCATAGCGAGATGTTGCCGCGACCCATGAGGCTGACATAGGTGTGGTTGCGGGTGTCCTGGTAGCGGAGCAGTACGCCTACCCAATTGCCGGGCTCGGTGAAGCTCGTCGGCCGCACACGCACCTGCACCGCCTGGTCATCGGTACGCGCGCCCACGGTGAGCCGCGCGTAGCCCGTGGTGCTCGACTGCCGCACCAGTCCCGCGGTGCGCTGCCAACTGCCTTCCGTGGCGGTCCACCCAGCCGGATCGGGCGCCACGACCGCGAAATCATCGGAGTAGATGGTGGCGAACGGCGCCGGACTCGCGACGATGTTGTCGAAGTCCGCCGCGGCACGGTTGGTGAGGACCCCCACGTCTCCCTGGCCCAGGGTGAAGTCGCGGGCCGTGAGAACCTGGCGGTCGTTCAAGTAGACGCGATGTGAGCCGCCGATGGATTCGAGCCGCAAGCGCACCTTGGTCCCGACCGCGAGCGTGGCAGGGGCGCTCGCGAGCGTGGTGATCACGCCGGCGCGCAAGCGCTTGAGCTCGATGCGTCCGTTCGTCCGCAGCGTCACGTAGTAGTAGTTGGCATCGTCGGTGCGGCGCGTCGCGAGGCCCACCCAGCGATCCGTGCCTGAGATGGCGCGCAACGTGATCTCGCTCTGGATGCTCTGCGTGGTGCGGCGGTTGGTGGTTAGCCACGCGGCCGGCGTCCCTTCGGTGCTGGCCTGGCGCCAGACACCGTTGTCGTTCACGCGCGTGACCGTGAAGACGCTGCCGGGTGCCAGTTGCCATCCAGCCGGTGTGTTCGGCATCTCGAAGCCGAAAGTCTGCGCCGCGATGGGGTCGTGGTTCGTGGGCAATTGGAATATGCGAACGATGTTGGAAGTGAGATTTTCCGGCGGGCGATATGTCCGGACACGCGTGCCGCTCACGATGATGCGATTGCCACTGGCGTCGATCGGCCCGCCCAGCGAGTCGCCATTGCCCGCCTGCAGGGTGAACACGTGTTCGCCGGTGTGGGCGTTGTCGTCGTTCATGCGGAAGATGTTCCACACGTACGCCTTCCGATCAGGGCTCCAGTTGCGCGTGGCGAACATGCCGCGGACGCGCTCGATGCCGGTGTCGCTGACGTCCAGGGGCTCCATGAATCCGTCGGCGGGCTGCAGGCCGTAGGGGGCAAAGTTGATCCCGTTGTCGTGATCGAAGACGACCTGGGTGCCGACGTTGCGCTGGCTCGAGAATGCCGTGTGCTGGCCAGACATCGCGACAAACGGTCCATAGCTGACGCGACCTTCGCTACGGATCACAAACGGCGACTGCGACCAGCCCGAGCCATCGGGGTTGGCGTAGTAGCGGCGTATCGCGGGGGCGAGATCCTGGTCCTGATCGAACTCGTTGTAGGCGACGACGCGGCTGCCTTCGAGATCCGCATCCGGCGGAATGTTGGTCTCGGGGTCGTGTTGATCGCCCTGGCCACGCAGCCGTCCCTGAACACTCCACACGCCATTGACCTTGGCGAGCACGTAGAACTCGCTGAGCCCGCTCACGAGCGGCATCAGTATCCTGCCGCTGTTGATCTCGATGTCGGGGCCGGAGAGCCCAGAGTTTTGCAGGTTGTGCGGTACTTGCGTCCAGGTGCCGGCGTTCAGTTCGAAGATCCGCGTGTCCTGCAACGTGACCACCGCGATGCCTTCCTTCATCGCGAGGCCCGGGCGACGGTATTCGTCCAGGATCTGGCGGGTGCCAAGGATGCCTTGGTACTTCCAGCTGCCCCCGGCGTAGTGATACAGCAGCACTGCCGCTTCGAAGCGGTTTTCGTCCCACACGGGGAGTGGCGAGTACGCCGATACGATCGCCCAGTCGCCATCGATGGCAACGCCGGTCGAACCGAGCAATTGCCAGTTCACATCGGTGGGCGGTGGCAACCGGACCCACTCGTCGATGACGTTCGGTCGGGCATGCGCAAGGGACGTGAGCAGCAGCGCAACGAGCGCGAAGCGGATTGCCTTCATAGGAGTTCCTGAAGCCGGTTGTTGTATCGAATTGATCGCGCCGCCGGGCTTGTCGATCTGCTAGGGCTGGTACGCGAGGAACTCGTCGAAGTCAGCCGTGGATTTCTGCGTGATGATGCCGACTCTGCCCTTGGGCACCGCGACGTCCGGGTTCGAGGGCCCCAGGTCCGCGGTGGTCGTGAACTGCAGCGTGTCGTTGACGAACACGCGTGTCTCGCCCGCGACCGTCTCGACACGCAGCGTGTACCAGCTGCCCGTCGCCACGGGGATGTTGCGCGTGCCCAGTTGCTGGATGGCGCCATTGGTCCGGCGCCACAGCGAGACGTTGCCGCGTCCCTGCAGCGCGAGATAGGTGTGATTGCGGTCGTCCTGGTAGCGCAGCAGCACGCCTACCCAGTTGCCGGGCTCGGTGAAGCTCGTTGGCCGCACTCGCACTTGCACCACCTGGTCGTCGGTGCGAGCGCCTACCGTAAGCCGGGCATAGCCACTGCTGCTCGACTGACGCAAGACTCCCCCGGTACGCAGCCAGCTTCCTTCCGACGGCGTCCATGAATAGGACGTCGTCGCCGTGAAGTCATCCGAGTAGATGGTCGCGAACGGCGCGGGACCGGCGATGATGTTGTCGAAGTCCGCGGCGGCGCGGTTCGTGAGGATGCCCACCGACCCCTGCTTCAGCGTGATGTCACGAGCCTTGAGCAACTGCTGGTCGTTCAGATACACGCGATGCCAGCCACCGATGGACTCGAGCCGCAGCCGCACCTTGGCGCCGACCGCGAGAGTCGCGGGTGCGCTGTCGAGCGTCGTGATGACGCCATCGCGCAGACGCTTGAGCTCGATGCGCCCGTTGGTGCGCAGGGTCACGTAGTAGTAGTTGGCGTCGTCGGTGTAGCGGGTAGCGAGACCCACCCAGCGGTCCGTCCCGGAGATGGCCTGCAGCGTGATCTCGCTCTGGATGCTCTGGGTGGTGCGACGGTTCGTGGTCAGCCAGGCCGCCGGCGTGCCGGCGGTGCTGGGCTGGCGCCAGACACCATTGTTGCCCACGCGCGTGACCGTGAAGGTGCTGCCCGGAGACTGCTGCCAGCCGGCCGGCGTATTCGGCATCTCGAAGCCGAAAGTCTGCGCCGCGATGGGATCGTGGTTGGCCGGCAACTGGTAGATGCGCACGGTGTTCAATTGGACGCCGGCGGGCGATCTCGTGCCGCCGACGATGATGCGATTGCCGCTGGCGTCTATCGAGCTACCCAGCGATTCGCCATTGCCGGCCTGCAGCGTGAACACGTGTTCCGCGGTGTGCGCGTTGTCGTCGTTCATGCGGAAGACATTCCACACGTGTGCCGCGCGATCGTGGCTCCAGTTGCGCGTGGCGAACATGCCGCGCACGCGTTCGATGCCGGTGTCGCTCGGGTAGTTGGGATAACTGGCGGGGAAGTCGGGCTGCATCAAGCCGTCCGCGGGCTGCAGTCCATAAGGCGCGAAGTTCACCCCGGAGTCGTGGTCGAAGACCACGCGGGTGCCGTGGGTGCGCGAGGCCGTGAAGGCCGTGTACTGACCGGACATGGCGAGGTAGGGGCCGAACGCGTAGCTGCCGTTGCTGGGGATCACGAACGGCGACTGCGACCAGGCCGCGTTCGGGTCGTTGGAATTCGCGAGATAGCGGCGAATCACGTACTCGCTGTCGTCTGTCTGCTCGGGATCGTTGTAGATCACCGCGCGGTTTCCTTCGAGGTCCGCATCGGGCGGGTAGTTGTCTTCGGGGTTGTGGTCATTGCCCTGGCCGGACAGAACACCCCGGACGCCCCAGGCGCCATTGACCTTGCCCAACACGAGGAACTGGCTGCTGCCACTCTCGATCGGGATGATTACCCGGCCGCTATGGATCTCGATATCCGGGCCCAGGAGCCGGTAGTTGGCGGGCACGTTGTGCGGCACCTGCGCCCAGCCGCCACTGCCGAGTTCGAACAGCCGCGTGTCCCCCAGCGAGACCACCGCGATGCCGTCCTTCATGGCCAGCCCCGGGCGATCGTAGTAGTTCACCTGCTGGCGGGTGCCCAGTATGCCCTGGTATTGCCAGCTGCCACCGGTGTAGTGGTACAGCAGCGCTGCGCCATCCGGGACGGTGGATCCGCACGATTCGCATGGGCCGAGCGCCGAGACCAGCGCCCAGTCGCCATCGATGGCGACACCGAAAGAACCGACGCGCTGCCAGCTCACGTCCGTCGGGAGCGGCAACCGTACCCATTCGTCGATGACGTTGGGGCGCGCCTGCGCGAGCGACGTGAGCAGCAGCGCGAAGATCGCGGCGCGGAATGCCTTCATGATGGAGCTCCCTGAAACCGTCTTTGTTGTCGGCTGGGAGCGTAGGCCATGGGGCAGGGACGGACATATCGGACGTTCCGTAGGTTGACGCTAGCTAGGGCCGTCAGGGCCGCGGGATTCCACGCGGCGCGCGCCGTTCGTCCGACAAAGGCAAGTGACTGCCGACGCCGCTCGAGAGCGCCGGCGTCGGTTCAGGGGGTCAGCGGGGGTGGAGGGCGCTCAGGGCGGCGTAGCGCGCGCGTTCGCCTCGGTGACCGTCAGCGCCGTCATGTTCACGATTCGCCGCACCGTGGTGGAAGGCGTGAGGATGTGCACGGGCGCCGCGGCTCCTAGCAAGATCGGCCCCACGGCCACATTGTTGCCGGCCGCGGTCTTGAGCAGGTTGTAGCAGATGTTCGCGGCATCGAGGTTCGGCATCACCAGCAGGTTGGCCGCGCCGCTCAGCGTGCTGTCGGGCAGGATCTGCTTGCGGATGGCTTCATCCAGCGCGCAGTCGCCGTGCATCTCGCCATCCACTTCGAGCTCGGGGTCCTGCTCGCGCAGCAGCGCCAGCGCCTCGCGCATCTTGATCGACGACTCGTCGTTGTGCGTGCCGAAGTTCGAATGCGACAGCAGCGCCACCTTGGGCACGAGCCCGAAGCGCTTGACCACCTCGGCGGCCATGAGCGTGATCTCCGCGAGCTCGGCGGCTGTCGGACTCAGGTTGATGTGCGTGTCGACGATGAACACCTGGCGCGTGGGCAGGATCAGCGCGTTCATGGCCGCGTACACGCTGGCACCCGGCTGTCGGCCGATCACGCGGTCGATGTATTGCAGGTGTCGCGACGCGGTGCTGATGGTGCCGCAGATCATGCCGTCGGCATAACCCTTGCGCATGAGCATGGCGGCGATCAGCGTGGTTCGTCGGCGCATCTCGAGCTTGGCGAACTGCGCGGTGACGCCGCGGCGGTTCATGAGGCCGTGGTACTCCATCCAGAACTCGCGGTGCCGCTCGTCCTGCTCCGGGTTCACGACGGTGCAGCCCTCGCCGAGCTTGAGCTTGACGCCGAACTTCTTGATGCGCGACTCGAGCACGCGCGGGCGGCCCACCAGGATGGGGTGTGCGATCTTCTCTTCGACGATGATCTGCACCGCGCGCAGCACGCGCTCGTCCTCGCCCTCGGCGAACACGATGCGCGAGCGCTCGAGCCCGGCGCGTCGCGCGGACGCGTACACCGGCTTCATGATCGTGCCGGACTGGTAGACGAACTGCTGCAGCTGCTGCACATAGGCGTCGAAGTCCGCGATGGGCCGCATCGCGACGCCGGAGTCCATGGCCGCCTTCGCCACGGCCGGCGCCACGTGCACGATGAGCCGCGGATCGAAGGGTTTGGGGATCAGGTAGTCGGGGCCGAAGGTGAGATCGGCGATGCCGTAGGCGCTGGCCACCACGTCGCTGTGACCCATGCGCGCGAGGTCGGCGATGGCGCGCACGGCCGCGACTTCCATCGCCCGCGTGATGCTGGTCGCGCCCGCGTCGAGCGCTCCCCGGAAAATGAACGGGAAGCAGAGGACGTTGTTCACCTGGTTCGGGTAATCGCTGCGGCCGGTCGCCATGACGGCGTCGTCGCGAACGGCGCGCACTTCGTCGGGCAGGATCTCGGGTGTCGGGTTCGCGAGCGCGAAGATCAGCGGCCGTGGCGCCATGGTGGCGACCATGGGTCCCTTGAGCACGCCGCCGGCCGACAAGCCCAGGAAGATGTCAGCGCCGACGATGGCCTCGGCCAGCGTGCGTTGATTCGTCGCCTGCGCGAAGCGCGCCTTGTCCGGGTCCATGAGCTCCGCGCGGCCTTCGTACACCACGCCCGCGAGGTCCGTGAGCCAGATGTTCTCTTTTGGCAGCCCGATGTCGACGAGCAGATCCACGCAGGCCAGTGCGGCGGCGCCGGCGCCGCTCACCACGAGTTTGACCTCGCCTAACTGCTTGCCGACGACGGTCAGACCGTTCAGCACGGCCGCGGCAACGATAATTGCCGTGCCATGCTGGTCATCGTGGAACACCGGGATCTTCATGCGCGCGCGCAATTTGCGCTCGATCTCGAAACACTCCGGCGCCTTGATGTCCTCGAGGTTGATGCCCCCGAACGTGGGCTCGAGCGCGGCGATGATCTCGACGAGTTTGTCCGGGTCGCGCTCGTCGATCTCGATGTCGAACACATCGATGTTGGCGAACTTCTTGAACAGCACCGCCTTGCCTTCCATCACGGGCTTGGCCGCGAGTGGCCCGATGGCGCCGAGCCCGAGCACCGCGGTGCCGTTGGTGATGACGCCGATCAGGTTGCCGCGGGTCGTGTAGCGCAGCGCCGCGAGCGGATCGGCCACGATTTCTTCGCAGGCGATCGCCACGCCCGGCGAGTACGCCAGCGCGAGATCGTGTTGATTGGTGAGCTTCTTGCTCGGGGTTACCGAGAGTTTTCCGGGAGTGGGCAGCTCGTGGTAGGCGAGAGCCTGCTCGCGCAGGCTCCCGCGGCTCGTCTTATCGTCGGTCATTCAAGCCATTTGACCACACTCGAGCTGCCCGGCACCACGCCGGTGGCTAGTACAGCCACACGGCGCCGCGATTCGGCGCGGACGCGTCGTCGCGGTCTCCGTCGATGCCCGCGGCCTTGCTCGGATCGGACATCGCACCCATCGCGAGCACCTGGCCATTGGCGCCGACTGCGAAGTTCAGACCCGCATACCCGTTGTTGGCCGAGCCGGGCTTCACCAATCTGCGCAATTCCCAGCCGCTCGCCTTGTGCTGGTAGACGAGTACGCCGCCGTTGGGTTTGTCGGCGGGACCAGGCGTGTAAGGCGGATAAATGGGGCCAAGACCGATCGTGCGTTCCACGTAGTTGCCGATGAACGCGAGGTTGCCATCCTGGCTCAGGCCCACCTGGGAGCCGAGCTCGTCCTGGAAGCCATCGCCATCGTCGAGGTGGCCTTCGAGCTGCCAGCCATTCTGGTCGCGGCGATACACGTCGACGACGCCCACGGAATCGCCCCGCCACAGCATCACAGTGGCGTCGTAGTTCAGGGCACGTACGCCGCTTCCTTCCCTTTGCGCGGTCAGTGCGAAGCCTGGACCCGTGTAAAAGCTCGTCGTTCTCGTCAGGTCCGTGATGCAGCTGCGCGCCAGCGTGTTGCCATCGCCGCTGAGCACGAAGCCATCACACGTCGACGTGTGGTGCTCGTCGATGTCAGGAGGCACGGCCAACGTCGTGTAGTGCACGAAAGGTGCGCCAGAGGCCGCCGCCTTGTAGATCTCGACAGTGGTCCCCGTGAAGCGTGTCCCGACGTAGGTGTGGGAAATTGCCAGCGTTCGTGCGGCCTGATCGATTTTCGCCTGATACCCGAATTGGTCGTTCCTGCGGCCATCGCCCAGCAGCTTCTGCGACAGGGCCCAGCTGTTGCCGGTCCGGCGGTAAACGTAAACCGCCCCCGATGCTTCGACCGACGAGTCCTCGTTGTATGAGCCGAGCACCAGTACATTGCCGTCCGCCGACAGGGAGAGCGGCTCGCCGAAGAGGAACACGTAGTTGGAGTGCTGCACCAGAGGCACCAGCCTCGCCTCGCGCCGCCACCCGGAGGTGGGCGTGGTCTTGCGATACACGTACACCACCGAACTGTCGAACGCCGGACCGATATTCTCGGAGGCAGTGACGGCCATGGTATTTCCATCCTCGCTCAACGCCACCTGGCCGGCGAAATACCGCGCACCCGTGGTCGCCTGCGGCTTGAAGAAACCGATCGCGGCCAGCTTCTCGTCGTTCACGCCGACGATGTTGGAACCCGTGCACCCACCGATGTTGCATGCCTTGATCTGGTAGTTCGCTCCTGCCCAGTTGAGAAGATGGACGGGGACCGAAATGCGCCAGTTGGGCGAGCGCCGGGCGTCACGCGCGCCGAACTTCGCCCAGGGAGCGCCGGTCGCCGAACGGAACCACAGCTCATAGGTCTGCGCACCGGAAACCGGCGCCCAGGTGAACTCGAGCTGGCGGATGTCGGTGGCGCCGACGTTGATTTCAGGTGCCGGCGGCGGTGCGGCCACGGCGGCCACGGAGAAAGCGCAGGCGAACACGGCAAACAAGGTTTTCATGAGTGTTCCTGGAGGATGAGGAGTCCGCCCAGACCCTAACCACCGCAGTGGGCTGCGCGTATCGGACTGCGCACGCACGCATCGGGGATTGCCACTCTCAGGGAACGGGGCGCGTACGGATTTTCCTGCCAACTGTCTTACGTTCTTCCCCGCTCGCGGGGCGCTGATCATCTTTACGCGACCCGCCAAGTACGGCGGTGAATTCCGCCCCGAACAGGAAGATCTGCGCGGAGTAATACAGCCACAGCAACATCGCCGCGAACGACGCGGCGGCGCCGAATGTGCTCGGCTGTGTCGCGCGGCCGAGATACAGGCCGATACCCCAGCGCCCGGCCTGGAACAGCAAGGTGGTGAGCAGGGCGCCCGTGAGCACGTGGCGCCACGACAGGCGCACCGCAGGTAGATAGCGGTACATCAGCGCGATCAAACCGGTGCCGAGCGCGGTGGAAAACACGAATTCGGTTACGCCAAGAATGGCCACCAGACCTTCGTAGCGGTGCGCGACCCAGCCGCGCAGGCCGGTGAGCGCGGTGGTCATCGTCAGCGACACGAGCAGCAGGAATCCCACCGCGAGAATGAACCCGAAGGAGATGACGCGGGAGCGGACGAAGCCACGCCATCCGCCCGATTGCTCCACATGCGCGCCCCATACCTGGCGCAAGGCGCTTTCCAGCGCGGAGAAAACCGTGGTCGCACCGATGATCAACGTGACGACGCTCACGACGGTGGCCCAGATGCCCTCGGTCTTCCGCGCCGCGTGCATGGCCTCGACCACCATCTGCGCGGTGGACTCGCCGAACAGCAGTCGCAGTTGCTGGCCGATGAAAGTATCAGCGGCTTGTGCACCGACGATCCACCCCGTCGCGGCGACGGCAATCACCAGCAGCGGGGCGATGGAGAAGGCGCTGTAGAACGCCAGCGCGGCACTGATGCTCGACGCCTGGTCCGAGAGCCAGTGCGCCACGGCCATTTTGACCATGCCCCAGATGGAGCCCGGGCGGTGGTGGGCGGCGGATTTGGCGACTTGCGAGTGCATGACCCCATGCTCGCGCCGGCCCAATGGCGCGGTCTGTCAGCGCGCGTCGCACGGATGTTGCCGCAGGTACTGACGTGTCGACTCTCCCCACGGCCCGACAGACCCGGGAGGCGGCGGGCGCTAGCGTCTCCCGCCATGAACCCGATCACAGAGCACGAAGACCCGGCCGCGAGCGCCCGAGGCGTGGCCGACCAGCGAATTTTAAGCATGTCTCCGGATGGCCAGGCCAACGCGCCCGTCGAGGTGGTGCTGCGCAATCGCATCGCCGAGATCGCGCAGGCCATCCGCACGAAGGATCTCGAGACGCTCATGACCTTCTACGACCTCGACGTCGAGGTCTTCGACGTGCGCGCATCGCTCAATCTGCTCGGTGCGGGCGCCTATCGGAACAACCTGGAACACTGGTTCGAGTCGTTCGAGGGCCCGATCTTCTATGAGATACACAGCCTGCGCGTCGTGCCCGGTGACCGCGCGGCCTTCTGTCACTACCTCGGACTGGTCACCGGGGCACGGCCGGCTGGCCGCAGCTCGGGCTACTGGGTGCGCGGCACCACGTGCTTCGAGCGGCGCGACGGCCAGTGGCTGATCACGCACGAACACATCTCGCTGCCCCGACCCTAGCTGCCTACGAACACCATTTCGCAGATTGCCGCCGCCTTGCCGGTCGCAAGCTAGGCCGTGCCCTTCACACTCTCGCATGCCGCCGCCGTGTTGCCCGTCCACCGGATGGGCAAACACGAGCTGCCGCTCACGGCGCTCATGATCGGCAGCATGGCGCCGGACTTCGGCTATTTCTTTTCGCATGGAGCCAGCCGCGCGCTGACGCATAGCTTCAGCGGGCTCTTCTTGTTCGCCTTGCCGGCCGGCCTCGCGGCCTGGCTCTTCTATGTCGCGCTGCTCGAGAAGGCGACGATCACCCTGCTCTCGGACCGGTGGCACACGCGCTTCGCGCATACGGACGCGATCACTCCGGCGCTGATGCTGCGTGGCTGCATTGCCATAATCCTGGGCGCCGCCACCCACCTGCTCTGGGACGCGTTCACGCATCGCGGCACCTTCATCACCGACTCGGTCCCCGCACTGCGCGGCCCGACCCCGGGCCTCAGCTGGATGCCCGTCTATCACCTGCTGCACGGCGTGAGCTCGGTGGCGGGCCTGGTGATCCTGGCGTTGTGGGCGCGGCGATTGCACCGGCAACCGGCCAGTTCTTCGATCAGGCCTTACAACGTCAGCGAACGCATCCGCATGAAAGCCAACTGGTTCCTGTTAGCCGCCACCCTGTCAGGCGCGTTGCTCGAGTGGGCGCCATACATGCACCGGCGTTATGACGTGCAGTTCTTCTCGGCTGCAGTGGGCCTGATGTCAGGCTTCTTCGTCGCCTGGTGCGGCGTGGCCGTTGCGTTGTTAGTCGGCGCCCGCCGGGTGCGCTCCGGCAAAGCAACCTGACTTCTGCCTATGGCATCTGCGCTGCCGCTCTGACAGACCGCCGCTTTCGGGCTGCTCAGCATGGTCGAAAAAGCAGGGGTTCAATGAGCCGGACCAACGAGCGCGGTGACGAAAGCAGGCAGCACGTCGCGGGCATGCATGCAGACGAGCCCGGAGCCGCGGAGGCGGAAGTACGTGCGCGCATGCATGAGATTGCACAGGCCATCCGCGACAAGGACCTCGACGCGCTGATCGCGCTGTATGCGCCTGAAGTCGTGGTCTTCGATGTCTTTCCGCCCCTGGAAACACGCGGCGCGGAAAACTACCGTCACAACTTCGAACGCTGGTTCTCCTCCGCGAGGGGCCCCATCTACTACGAATTGCGGGACCTCCAGATCGCGACCAGCGGCCAGCTGGCTTCAGCTCACTGTTTGTCGCATGTGAGCCTCACGCGGCTCAACGGCCACCGCCTCGACTACTGGGTGCGGCTCACCACGCGATTCGAAAGCCGCGGCGGTCGCTGGCTGGTCACACACGAGCACATCTCGATGCCCGCGCGCATGTGAAACCAAGCGCCGATTGAACCTCGAGACCCGTCCCATGCTCCAATCGGCATGACTATCCAGACCCGACCGGCACCACTCCGATGGGTGGCCCTGGTGACGCTCGCCGTCCTCGCCGTTCCCGAATCGCCGGTGCTGGCATTGAACACGCCCAAGGCGTCGGATGGCCCCATCCGGCTGCTGGGCTGCATCGTGAGCCCGAACGGCGTGCTCGAAGCGCAGGTCGACAACCAGGGCGACGACGCGATGTTCTGCAACATCCGCTGCAACTACGAGGTGGAAGGCAAGATGCTCTCGCATACGTTCAGCGAGACCATCCCGAAGCGTTTCCAGGGCAGCATCGGCAGGTTCGACACCAGCGCCGCGAGGGCGGGCAACTACTCGGGCGACGTCGGCACCTGCAAGAAGGTCTCGAGCTGATCCGACGCCTCGGCCGCTGTTACAGTGGCCGCATGAGAAGAAAGGTACAGCTCTGGGCCGCGCTCATAGCGGTGCTCGCGAGCTTGAGCTCTCGCGCAGATCAACCAAAGCCCGATGCGGCGACGTGGCGCAGTTTCTGGTTGTCCGTGAACGTCGAGCCCGCGCCGCCGCGGGACTTCCTCGATGCCAGGTTCACCGGCCGCATCGACAACCTCACCAACGGCATGCTTTCGGACGCGACCGCGCGGCGATGGGTGCTCGCGGATCTGCGCCGGAGCCTGGGCGACCTGTACGCGTCTCACAACCTGCGCGACGACATCGCCAACGCCGGCATCTTCGGCCCACCCGGTCTCAATGGCACCACCGATCTCATCGAAGAGCTTCGCGACCAGGGCGTCGATCACATCGATGCACCACTGATGGCGAGCTTCATCGCGGCCGCCGTGGTCCCGGTCTCGAAGGAAATACAGGCCAACAACCCGGAGGCGGGCCTCACCGATTACGTGATCGTGCTGCTGTATCGCCGGAGCAATGCGGGTGGCGTGACGATATTCAACGACGGCCACCGTGAGCCCATCACCGGGAGCGGTGACAGCGAGCTGCGCTGGCAGATCGACACGGGCTGGTTCGTCGACCATGAAGTAGTGGGGCCGCTCTGGTACCAGCAACGCGGATGGACCTGCCGACCCGACTCGAGCGTGGTGGGCAAGTTGTGCGGCCTGGTGAAGCCGTGAAGGCCGGATGACAGCCGGCGCAGCGCACGTGGCTGTCGAAAATCCATCACGCCATTCGGCTAACCTTCAACAAACGTCTGAAACCCTGAAGGAGCCGCCATGAAAGTCCTCGTCTTCGTCAAAGCCACCCCTAACAGCGAGAAGGGCCTGCCGCCTGCTGAGGAAATGCAGCAGATGTTCGAGGAGATGGGCAGGTACAACGAACGGCTGGTCAAGGCCGGCGTCATGAAAGAGGGTGACGGTCTCAAGCCCAGCAGCGCGGGCAAGCGCATCAAGTTCAACGAGGGCAAAGTCACCGTGATCGACGGGCCATTCGCGGAAACCAAGGAGCTGGTCGCGGGCTACTGGGTCTGGGAAGTGAAGTCCGTGGAGGAGGCGGTGGAATGGGCGAAGCAGTGCCCGAACCCGATGCCCGGCGAAGAGGGCGTGCTGGAGATCCGGCCCTGTTATGGCACCGAGGATTTCGCCGACCTGCTTCCCGCGGAAGTCGAGCGCGAAGCGCGGCTGCGGAAGATCGTCGAAGGCCAGCAGAAGCGGGCGGCCAAGGCCACGAGGAAGCCGGCGAAGAAAGCGAAAGCCGCGCCGAAGCGCCCGCCCACCAGGAAGCGAATGGCGGCGAAAGCCAAGGCGAAGAAAAAGAAGTGAAACACGCCGGCGACATCCGTCCGCTTGTCTGACGCCGCGTAAGTGGGCGTTTGCCTGAGCGGATTCAGCCGGGCGGCTGGTCGCGGTACTGCTTCTCGATCTCCTCCATCGCTTTCAACGCGTCCTCGTCTTCGCGCGCGAAGTCGCGGGTGTCGTCGCTGTCCAGCCGCGGCGTGATCTTCACGCCCTTGTTGTTCACCCGCGTTTCCGGGCGCGGCTGGTGCTCGACGTCCTGGCTCTGGATGACGGGAGTCTCGAGTTTCGGCGGATTCGCCGGCAGCGCGCGCGACTCGTCTTCGGGTACGTGATCGATCTGCGGCGTACTGTCGGCCGGTGCCTTGGGTATGGGTTCTAACATGCTGCCCTCCGTTCGCAGTTTCCAGACTAGAACCGCGGCATCCGCAATTCATCGGCGCCCGCCGCGCGGCGATGTAGGCAACTCGCTGGTTGGCCACCCACTCCAGTCGCGCACCACGTCGCCTGCCGGGACGTGAGAGCCGGTTGAGCGCGTCCACTCGTCGAGCCGGCAAGCCCTACAGCCGGGGCCGGTGCACGCCGATTCGCGGCCACACTGGCCCCAAGTGAACGCTCCCGGGCTTCGGCCCGAGCGCATGGCCTCATAACCAACGGATCGCTCGCCGCGCGTTGACAGCGGCCGCGCACGCGCGGTAGTTTGTGTGCGTGCTCAAGCTCACCCGCCAGTATTACTCGTGGTTGCCACTCAACGTGGAGGCCGGTGCTTGAGTTCTGCTAGCTGACGACTGACGACTCAACCGAAACCAGCCTCCCTCGCGGAGGCGTTTTTTTATCTCGCGTCCGCCGGGGAGGCTTCAAAGGCTAACCAGGGCCCAGAGGACGCGAACATGCCCACCGTAGAAGGACTCACGATACGACCTGTCGAGCTGGCCGACGTGCCGGCGTTGCTGACCATCATTGCCGATGCGCGTCGCGAATACGGCATCGCCGAAAAGGGTGTCGAGTTGCTCGACCCATCGGACCGCGCCATCTACTCCGCCTACCAGCGCCAGCGCGCGTTGTACTTCGTCGCGCTGCTCGATGGCCAATTGGTCGGGGGCGCTGGCGTGGCGCCGATGCACGGCGCGGATCCACTCACCTGCGAGCTGCAGCGCATGTACCTGCGTGCGGATGTGCGCGGGCGCGGCATCGGCGAGGCGTTGCTCGAGCGCTGCCTGGCTGCGGCGAAGCAGTTTCTCTACGTTCGCTGCTATCTCGAGACGGTGGCGCAGATGCAGGCGGCGATCGGGTTCTACACGCGACATGGCTTCCGCGATCTGCAGGGCCCGCTGGGCGAAACCGCTCACCCGCACAATGACCGCTGGATGATCCGCGCGCTGCGGGCCTCCGCGCGCGAGTCCATCGAGCGGATCCCAGCCCGGGCAGGTTTCGGTGCGGCCGCAACGCTGTGAAAATGAAAAGGCCCGGCCAGCTCTCGCTGCGCCGGGCCTCGTCTCCGATCGATGCGATCAATTGGTCGGGGCGATGTCCTGGCCGGCGGGCGGCGTCATCGTCGCGGAAGACTGAGCGAGCGACGGGTTCATGCCCAGCTCGGTCTTGATCTCCTCGACCTTGGCCTGCACGGTGCGGCCCTTGTCGGTTGCCTCGCGCGTGTTGCCCGCGGTGGCGGCCGTGGTCGCTTCCGTCCACGTGGCCTTGAGCGTCACGAGCTCCGCGGTAGCGGCCTCGTAATTCTCCTTGGTGATTTCCTTGGGCAGCTTCGTACCCTTGAGCGCACTCACGCGCGTCTGCACGGCGTCGATCGACTTCGGTACTTCGGTGTTCAGCGCGTCCCATTCATGCTGAGCGGCGGCTGCCACGGTTTGATTCTGCACGACGGCGCCCTTGAGCGTGCTGATGTCGGTGTTGATCTTCGGCACCGCGGCGACGACGGCCTTGTAGTCTTCCTTGGCCAGGTCGTCCTTCATCTTCGCGAGCGTGGTGTCGGCGGCCTTCAGCTCTTCGGGCGCGTACTTGGTCGCGTCATCGCGAAGAGGGCTGATGGCGTTCTCGGCCTGCGTGACCGCATTGGTGGCCGGCTGCTTGTTGCCGCACCCGGTCATGAGCAAGGTGGTGGCGGCGAGCGCCAGGAAAACTTGGGAAATACGCATGGATGTGCTCCTGAAACCTGTTCGCTAACAAGGTACGGAGAGCGGACAAACAAAAGCGTAGGACAACAGGGCGGAATCGATCGGCGGACTTCGGCGCACCTTGACAGGCGTCGCATCGTCGCGACTGGACCTCGCTCGAGGCCCCGGCGCGGGCGCGCCGGGGCAAATGCATCAAGGGAACTTCAACGCGACGCGAGCCGCGTCTCCCCGTCGCCGTAACCGCCGGTGCGGCGCATGCGGGCCGAGGAGATCAACGTCCAGATCGCAGCCAACCCGACGAGCACGTAGACGACGCGTGCAGCCGGACTCATGTCACCGAAAATCGCCGCGACGAGATCGAAGTCGAACGCGCCCACGAGCAGCCAGTTCAATCCGCCGATCACGAGCAACACCAGGGCAATCCAATAGGAACCGCGCATAAACACTCCATGTTTCTTCAGACTCGTATCCAGTGTGCGGGCGGCGTGCATCGCCGGGCACCGGGGGGCGCGGGAGATGCGGGTAGGCGGCGGACAGGGGTGCCGCAGGCGCCCGGCGACCCTGCTCATCCGCGGCGACTACGTGTGCACGGCCAGCCGACTCGTGGGCGCGCCACGCCGCGGGGCGGCGATGCGTATACCGGGGGCAGACGGCCTATGCTCAGGGCATCCAAACAGGGAGAGTCACCGTGCTTCGTCACACGTTGTTCGGCGGCCTGCTGGCCGCACTCGTATCCACGGCTTTCGCGCAGACCCCGGTAGACCAGCTCGCCAAGCCGCCGGCAAACGCCACGCACTACATCATCCAGTCGACGGGCGGCAAACATGGGGATTCGTGGCTGTGGACCACCGCCGACGGCACGCGCATGGCGCGCGAGAGCTTCAACCTGCGCGGCCAGGTCTTCGAGTTCGACGCGACGGGCAAGCCCGGCAAGGATGGCATGCCGGCCAACATGGTGATCCGCGGGCAGACACCGCAGGGCGATGCTGGCGAGACCTTCGACATCGCGAACGGCAAGGCCGCCTGGAAGAGCCCGGTCGACGCCGGCAGCGCCGACTACAAGCTGCCCGCGTTCTACGCCACCCAGGGAGGTCCGGTCGACAACCTCGCCTGGTTCGTGGAGCGCATCCTGGCCTCACCCGACAAGTCGCTCGCGGTGCTGCCCGGCGGCAAGGCGCATGCCGACAAGCTAACTACCGTCACGGTGGGCAAGGGCGCCGATGCGAAGCCGGTGACCGCCTGGGCCATCTCGGGGCTCAACAATTCGCCGGTGCCGGTGTGGGCGGACTCGAACGGCAAGTTTTTCGGCTTCGTGTTCTTCCTGAGCTGGCTGCCGGAGCAATACGCTTCGGAGCACGTGCATCTCAACGATGCGCAGTCCAAGGCGATGGCAGATCGCATGCCCGCTCTCGCGAAGTCACTCGTCAAGGCGCCCGCGGGCCCGGTGGCCTTCATGAACGTGCGCGTGTTCGACGCCGAGGCGAAGAGATTCCTCGAAGAGCAGACCGTGCTCATCGACCAGGGCAAGATCTCGGCCGTGGGCGCGTCCGCGACCATGCGGCTCGCGGGCAACGTGCAGATCATCGAGGGTCGCGGCAAGACGCTGGTGCCGGGGCTCTGGGATTGCCACATGCACGTGGCCAACGACTTCACGGGCCTGCAGGAGCTCTCGATGGGAGTCACGTCGATCCGTGACCCCGGCAACGACGATTCGCTGACCATCGATCGGCGCGAGCGCTCGAAGAAGGGTGGGTTGCTGATGCCGAACGTGTATCCGTCTTCGCTGATCGACGGCAAGGGGCCGTACACGGCGCAGGTGGCGAACGTCGCCACCAGCCAGGCCGAGGCGATCGCACTGGTCGACAAGGCCAAGGAAAAGGGTTTCACCGGCGTGAAGTTCTACGGCACGCTCAACAAGGACTGGCTGCCGGCCGCGGCCGCGGAGGCGCACAAGCAGGGCCTGCACGTGCATGGCCACATCCCCGTGGGCATGCGTCCGCTCGACGCCATCAACGCGGGTTACGACGAGGTCACGCACATCAATTGGATCGTCATGCAGGCGATGCCGGATGACGTGATCAACGCGAGCAACGGCATCATGCGATTCGAAGGCCCGGGCCGCTACGCGAAGGACCTCGATCTCGGCGGCAAGCCGATCATGGACATCATCGCGACGATGGCGAAGAAGAATATCTACAGCGACCCCACCATGGTGGCATTCGAGGGGCTGTACGTGCCGGAGAACGGCGACCTGTCGCCTGCCTACTCGCCGTTCGTCGGCACGCTCCCCGTCACGGTGGAGCGCGGCTTTCGCACGGGCGGCTTCGCGGTGCCGAAGGACCTGACGCGCGCCGACTACCGTGCGAGCTGGGCGAAAATGGTCCAGTTGCTGGGCCGGATGCACAAGGCCGGCGTGCCCATCGTCGCCGGTACCGACGGCGCCGGCATCGAGCTGGTGCGCGAGCTCGAGATCTACGTGGAGGCGGGCATGACGCCGGCCGAAGCGCTGGCGACGGCGACGCTCGCACCCGCGAAACTCGTGGGGCAGGACGCGACCACCGGCTCCATCAAGGCGGGCAAGGTCGCTGACCTCGTCCTCGTGGACGGCGACCCGTCGAAGCGCATCGGCGATCTGCGTCAAACACGCGTAGTCATGCTCGGCGGGAAGCTTCTGGACGCGGATGCGCTGCGCACGGCCGCGGGCTATTCAGGGAGACCGAGGCGGGCAAACTAGTGCGGATTCCTTCCTATTCCCGAATATTCATCTTCTAATATCTCCAGGAATTGCCAAGCATACGCCGCCGGTACCACAAACCGGCGGCGCAGATCCGCGAGGAGATTTCGTGAATATCGGCGAAAAGGTGAAGCAGCTGAGGGCGGAGCGCAATCTGACGCAGCCCCAGTTGGCGCAGGCCATCGGCATCGAACAGTCCTATCTATCCAAGCTCGAGAACGACAAGTCCGTGCCCTCCGCGGACATCTTCCAGGCCATCCTGCGGGCGTTCTCGGTGGACGTGGCCACGTTCCTGGACGGAGTCGACGAGAGGGTCGTCCACCGCGATCTCAGGCAGGTGCCGGAAGTGGCGAACCATCTCAACGGGCAGATCCATAGCAAGGTGCACAGCATCAAGCGCTGGTTGTTCAGCTCGGCCATCGCCTGCGTGATGGGCCTGGCCCTCGCCCTGGCGGGGTATCGCGGGCTGGTGTTTTCCAACGTGCAGTACTCATACGTCTCGAAAGGCGTCGTGCTGTCGGGGGAGCCTGCCAATGTTTTCGACATCCACGACCAATTGGTGCGCAACCAGGTGGTCGCTGGGATGATTACCGAAGCCCAGGCCAGGACACTATTCGAGGAATTCGGCAGGCGCGAAAACGAGGGATATGTGGTGCTCGATGAATACCGCGGCGACGCGTTCATCGAGAAGGTGGACGGGGGGCAGCGGCTCTACAGCCTGATGCGACAAGCCGACGTCGAACGGCCGGGGAGCCGCTGGCTGCAGCTCATCGGTGCACTACTGACGTTCGCCGGAATACTCGGATTCGTAGTCGAGGCGCGCCTGCGGAGCGTGCGGATCTGATCCGGCAGGGGCGCGGGTCGCGATTCGATGGAATCGCGACCCGGTGACACTGGATCAGGTCTGCTTGATCTTCAGTTGGTCGGCGATCTGGTCGCCCATGCCCTTGGCAGTTTTCGCCTTGGCGCTGGCTTCGATGGCGTCGCCCTTCTCGGCTTCGGCGGTCGCTTCCTTCCACTGGGCCTTCATGCTCTCGAACGCGGACTTCGAACCTTCGAATTCGTCCTTGTTGATGCCGAACGGCAGGCGCTTGGACTTCGACAGCTCGTCGATGCGCGCCTGGATGACTTCGACCTGCTTGGCCACGTCGACCTTCAGGCCATCCCATTCGGTCTTCGCCGCGGCGGCAGCAGCCTTGGCCTGCGCCTTGCCCGAATCGACGGCCGCGCGCAGCGAGTCCACCGCCTTCTGCAACTGCGGCGTGCCCGCGAGCACGTTCTCGTAATTCTTGTCGTCGTAGCTCTGCTTGAGGTTCTTGAGCTGCGATTCCACGCCCTTCAAACCATCCGGCGCGTACTTGGCGGCATCCGCCTTCACGTCATCCAGCGACTTCTCGATCTTGTCGAGCGCGTCGTGCGCCGGTTCCCTCTGCTTGGCACAGCCCGCGACTAACACAGTGGCCGCAGCCAGCGCCAACAAAAACTTTGAAACTCTCATGTTCTCTCCTTGCAAGACTGCGGGACCGGAAGGCGCCCGTTGTTTGTTAGGTTACGACGCGATGAACTAACAACCCGTAGGACGAAGTCTGATCCCGGGACGCGACTCGTCCGGCGTCGCCTACCGGCTACTGCCGGAGTCATTTCTTGAAGAATTTACAACGAGCACCGTCGCGGCGTGCCGACAAACCTTTCGGAGCGAGGCCTACAAGCATTTCCAGGCGGCAGGGTTACACTGTCTGCGAATCACGACGGGAGAGAGAAGCCATGCCCAAGTTCATCAGTGATTGGTTCGAGCGTCAGAGCGGTCCGACCGCCATGTTCGGCAATGACCATGGTGACCTTCCCGTGGACGACCCGCCGCCGGCGGATCACCCGTCCGAGCAGTACCAGGCCTGGCGGGCCACCGCGATCTATACCCTGAGCCCCTTCTCGGCTCCCAGCGGGCGCTGATCCTGCGCCCGTTCGCCGGGTGCGTCAGCTGCGGTTGAACGCGTCCGCGATCTGCGCACTGGGCCCGTTCACATCCCCCGGCGTCTGCGTCACATTCGTGGCGAACGCGATCGATAACTTCTCCCGCGGATAAACCACCAGGCTGGCGCGAGCACCGTCCTGGCCGCCGGCGTGGTGCCAGCGCGCCCGCCCGGCGGTATCGGAGTCGATGCGCCAACCGAGCCCCAGCGGGGGTGAGCGATCGGTGGCCTCCGTTTGCACGGTGAACAGCATCTCGAGCGCGGCCTTCGAGAGCTTGCCGGGCGCGAGATGAGCCGCCCCGAAACGGGCGAGGTCGCAAGGCGTGGACAGCAATCCACCGCCCGCCCATTTGTACGCCGGGTTGTTCTGCGGCGCGTTGGCCCATTGGCCGACGAATGCGGGGTCATTGCGTCTGGCCCTGTCGCCCGCGGCGTAACCGCTGACCCGGTTCGCAACGATGCGCGTGGGTTCGTCACCCGCGAGCGACTCGAGCGCCAGCGGCTCGCTGACCCGACTCCGGACGAGATCCAGGAACGGCTGCTTCGCCGCGGATTCCAGCACCAGCGACACCAGCGTGTATCCGAAGGTGCTGTACGAGACCGTCTCGCCCGGCTTCGCGACCAGCGGGTCGTCGATGAACACGGCCAGGATCTCGGCGTTGGATAGATAGCGACGCTTGTCGATGGGGCCGGGAGCGGCGGCCGATTCGTCCTTCGCCGCGTAGTGCCGGATGCCGCCGCGATGCGTCAGCAGCTGCCGGAGCGTGGTCGCGTGATGCTGTGTCGGCAAGTCCGGCATGTAGCGCACGATGCCGGCATCGAGATCGACCGTGCCCGAGGCCGCGAGCTCGGCCGCAAGCGTGGCCGTGATGATCTTGGAGACGCTGCCGAGCCGGAACCGGTGCGATGGCGTCGCGGGCACGTCCAGCTCGATGTCGGCCTTGCCGAATGCTTCAGCCCACAGCAGCTTTTCGCCGCGCATCACGGCGACCGAAAGGCCCACGACCGGATTCGCAGCCATGACGCCGCGGATGATCGCGCGTGCCGCATCGACCCCGTTCGGCGCCGGAACCGCATGCGCATGCGCGGCGGCGGCGACAGTGGCGGTACCCAACAGGAGCGAGCGGCGTGACAGCATGGTGACCTGCCTCTGATGCGCGGAAGAGCTCAGTGGTTTGAAGGGATGCTAGCATCCGCGCGATGCTCAGCCTCATCCTGTTAGTCATCGCCGCGCTCGTGCTCTGGGCGGTCGTCGCGTTCAACCTGCTGGTCCGCGACCGGAATCGTGTCGCCCAGTCGTGGAGTGACGTCGACGTCCAGCTGATGCGCCGCCACGACCTGGTGCCGCGTCTCGTAGAGCTCGTGAAAGGCTACTCGGGCTACGAGAAAACGCTGCAAACGAGCCTCGCCGAGCTGCGCGCCAACACGCAGGCACAGTCGCCGGCCGCGCGCGGTGACAGCGAAAAATCGGTGGAGGCCGGAGTGCACCGCCTGGTCGCGGTCGTCGAGGCCTATCCCGACCTCAAGGCCAGCGCCAATTTCCTCGAATTGCAGAAGCAGCTCGCGGACGTGGAGAACCAGATCCAATACTCGCGCCGCTATTACAACGGCGCGGTGAACCTCTATAACAACCGGCAGCAACGTTTCCCCGACCTGCTCGTCGCCAACGCCTTCGGCTTCAAGCCGGCGGAGTTCTTCCAGCTGGATGACGATGCCAAGGGCGGGGCGCCTGCCGTGGTGCTGTCGTGAGCCGCGTCGCGCACATATACAAGAGCGGGTTGCTCGTGCTCGCGGCCTGGCTGGCGTTTCCGCTGGCGGCGCAGGCCAGGGAACACATCCTGTCCTACGACAGCACCGTCATCGTGGCGCGGGATGGCACGCTCGAGGTGCACGAAGTCATCCGCGTGCGCGCCGAAGGCGAGAACATCCGCCGCGGCATCTACCGCGACTTCCCGACTATCTATCAGGCGCCTGATGGGCGCACGGTAGTCGTCGGCTTCGCGTTCGTCGGCGCGACCCGCGATGGCAACGACGAGCCCTGGCGAGTCGAGCCGCACGACAACGGACAGCGCATCTATCTCGGCAGCAAGGCGGTGGAAGTCAGTCGTGGCGAGCACACCTACGAGCTGGTGTACCGCACGGATCGCCAGATGGGCTATTTCGCCGACCACGATGAGATCTACTGGAACGTCACCGGCAATGGCTGGGACTTCGAGATCGAGCACGCTTCGGCCACCGTGCAATTGCCGGAAAACATTCCGCGCGAGCAGATCAAGCTCGACGCATACACGGGCGCGTTCGGTGAGAAGGGCAAGCGGTACGAAGCCGCGCTCCGGGATGGCTCGCCTCATTTCGAGACCACGCAGCCGCTCGACCCGCACGAAGGGCTGACCATCGTCGCGAGCTGGCCCAAGGGCTTCATCGCGCCGGGAGTCGAAAACCCGGCGCCGCTCAGTGGTCCGACGCACAGTCAGGGTTTCGACTCGGTGCGCGACGCCGGGCAAGCGCCTTCGCGCGACGGATGGTCGCCGCTCGAGGCCATGCTTGGTCACAGGCTGCCGCATGACAACGGTGCGTTCTGGTACACGCTGTTCGGATTCCTCGCGCTCATCGGCTACTACTATTTCATCTGGGATCGCGTGGGCCGGGATCCGCCAGGGCGCGTGATCATTCCCGAGTACCAGCCGCCGGCGGACCAATCGCCTGCATCCATGCGGTTCGTCATGCAGATGAGCTATGACAACGAGTGCTTCGGCGCGGCCGTACTGAGTCTCGCGGTGAAGGGCTACCTGCGCATACAGCAGGACGCGGGCGTGCTCGGCTTCGGCAAGACGTTCACGCTGACCAAGCAGGCAGGCGCGAACCAGCAAGCTCTCACTGCGGATGAGCACGTGCTGTTGCGCGGGCTCTTCGCCGAGGGTGATACGCTGGTCCTGAAGAACGAGAACCATCGCGTCGTGGGCGGTGCGCGCAAGGTGCATTACACCTGCCTCAGGAACCTGTATTCGTCGGGCTTCTTCCGCATCAACGGCGGCTGGCATTTTCTCGGCATCCTGATCAGCGTGATCGTGCTCGCAGTGGCCATCCTGTTGCCGGGCGCGGGCGAGGAGTGGCCCTGGTGGCACGTCACGACGCCGCTGGGTTGGGCCACGGCGGCCATGGCGCTGGGCGGCGTGGTGTCGAACGGAGTTTTCGGCTGGCTGCTCAAGGCGCCGACGCCAAAGGGGCAGGTGGCGATGGATCACATCCGTGGCTTCAAGATGTATCTCGAGGTGGCGGAGGGCGAGGAGCTCAAGCGCGTCACCGCGCCACCGCCGCCGATGACGCCGCAGCTCTTCGAGTCCTATCTGCCGGCTGCGCTCGCGCTCGGCGTGGAGCAGAAATGGGCGGAACGGTTCGCCAGCGTGCTCGACCTGCAGGCGCCAAACTACCAGCCGGCGTGGTACGTCGGCCCGGGCTTCGATTCGCGGCACCTGGGCGCGTTCTCATCGGAGCTCGGCAGTTCGCTGAACGGCGCCATCTCTTCGTCCTCGACGCCGCCGGGCTCGAGCTCGGGCAGCGGCGGCGGCGGGTCGTCGGGCGGTGGTGGCGGCGGCGGTGGCGGCGGTGGCTGGTAGCGCCTGACTACCGCGTGAAGTTAGGTCAAATCGCGGCGACCACTCCCGTGAGACGCCTCACAAGCCTGGCAATCGTCGTATTTAACAGGGGAATTAATGCGTGCCCGCACTAGGTGTTTGCCCGAGCATGACTAATCTCGTGGACATGACGGGAGTGACCATAAAGGAAACGCGGCACCTGGTGCTGCCGTTGCAGACCGTGCTCGACGCCGTGGTGCACTACGACCGTCGCAACCACGGCGCGCTGCTGAACGGCGAGCCCCTGCAGGCGGAATTCGTGCGCGGCAAGCCCCAGGACGAGGGACTCGCCGTCGCCGTGCGCTCCACGAACGATGACACCATCGAGTGGCGGCATCTGAATACCGACGAGCTCGCCCGCGCGATCATCAGCTATTGCCAGTCGCGGCGGATCCCGCTGCCGTTCGCGGCGGAGAAGACGCTGTCGATCACGGAGCAGGGAGCCGCGCTGGCCATCGAGAATACGGTGAATCTCGCCGGCCGCGTGACGATCGAGAAAGACATCTCCGGTCAGCCGTTGCGCTACGCGCGCGGCTACGAACCCCACGCCATCGTGCCGACTTCAAAGAGCGAAGTCTGCGTTTGATGTTCCCTGCAATCAGGGCGACGAGGCGGTGACCGTGGCGGGCTCGGGCAGCGTGCCGTCGAGCAGCGGCATGAGGACGTCCGTGAAGTACATGCGGGTCTGCTGCTTCTCGCAGCGATTGACCACCTTCTCGTGCATGTCGGTCCACATGTCCCAGAACTTGCTCTCGACGTCGATCGAGACGTGGCGCGTGTCCTTGTAGAGCATCGCGGACATGTAGGGAGTCTGTTCGAAGCTCGTGTCCTTGATGTTCGCCTTCTCGCGCATGCGCTCGACTTCCCAGAGGAAGTCCGCGCAGGTCATGCGCTGCACGCGATCCTTCTCTAATGCCACCGGCGGCGGCTTGATCGTCACGCGCGCGACTTTCCGGGAGCCGCGCTTGAACATGTTCACGGTCACGCGCACCAGAGCGTCGCGGGCGTCGCCGTGATCGTCGACGGCGGGCAGGAAATTGCGCTCACGCATGAAGCTGGCGGCGGCGCCGTCCGCTTCGACGTTGTCAGTGGACTGCGTCACGACGACATTGGTCACCTTGCCCTGGGCGTTCACGTAAACGTCCATGGGCACGGAATAGTCTTCCTTGAAGTTGGGCCGGTCCTGCGACATCTCGGGCGAGCCCGAGGGCTGAACCAGCACCGGCTGCACCGGGCCTACCTGCGCGGTGGCGGGAATCGCGGCGGCCAGCAATGAAACATAACCGACCAGCGCGAAATACTTGCGGAAAGTGAGGTGTTTCATGGGCTCGAAGTTAGGCGCGCGATTCCGGCGCGGCAACGAACGGGCCCGTAATGTGTGCGGTATCCACGGGAGAACCCGTAGGAATGTGACCCAAGGATAGTGAGGGTCATGATCTGTAAACCGCGGGTGGCTAACAAATCGCGACGCGGGCCGATCGATCGATGTGATGCAGGTCGCAGGTGACAGAACGCGAGCCGCCGCAGATCGCAGCGCGGGCCGCGGCGCGAATCGTCGAGGGATCAGCGTCGTTTAAAGCGCGACATCAGAGCTCATCGTGCCGCCGGTGCGTACTACCTTGCCCGCCGGCGCCATCACGGGCTTCGTCGGATCGACGAACGCCCAGCACAGCGCGCCCATCACGAACAGACCAGCCAGGAACCAGAACGGCGTGTTCCAGTCGTGGAACCAGTCGAGCGAGTAGCCGATGATCGGCTGCGCCGCGATCGCGGCGATCTGTCCCGACGTATTCATCGCCGCGCTCACCGTCCCGGAATTCTCGCGGCCGATGTCGACGCAGGTGCTCCACGCGGGCGCGGTGGTCAGCATGCACGTGGAAGCGGCCAGCGCGATGAACACCGCCGCCATGACCGGGTCGCGTGCGGTGCTCGCCAGCACGATGAACACGGCGGCGCACGCGTAGCCGATGATGCCGGGCGTACGGCGGCCAACGATCACGCCGAACTTCCGGGTCAGGACATCCGAGATGTAGCCGCCGAAGAACTGCGTGCCGATGCTCGCGAACAAGGGAAGTGATGCGATCCAGCCCAGGGCCGCCTTCTCGAAGCCGTGCTGGTTCTGCAGGTAGCTCGGCAGCCAGGTGATGCAAAAATAGAATGTCGCGCAGTTCGGCATGTACAGCAGACACAACAAGCGCACGTTGCGCTGCCGAAGCAGGTTGGACCAGAACGCCCAGCCGCGCGGATGCGCGACCTCGGGCGGCCGGTCCGCGAGGATCTCGTCGAGCTCCGCCCGGTTCACGGCGGGATGCTGCGCGGGATCATCGCGGTACCAGCGATGCCAGGCGATGACCCAGACGAATCCCACCAGGCCAAACATCACCAGGATCGTGCGCCACGAGAAGAACGGCAGCAGCGCAGTGACGACGACGGCGGTGATCGCGCCCGACGCATAGGCGCCGGCGAAGAAGATGCCTTTCGCGGTGCCGCGCTCCTTGAACGGGATCCAGCGCGACATCACGCGCGCCATGCAGGGGAATGCGCCCGCCTCACCCGCACCGAACAGGAACCGCGTCACCACCAGCGATAGATAGTTCCACGAGGCCGCGGTCACGAGCGTGAAGACGCTCCACCACGCGACGATGCGCGAGAAGACGTTCTTGGTGCCGCGTTGTTCGGCCCAGCGCGCGGTAGGGATCTCGAACATCGCGTAGGCCAGGATGAAACTGAAGAACACCCAGCTGAATTCACCTTCCGTGAGCCCGAACTCGGCCTGGATGGTGGTCTTCATGGTGCCGATGCAGGCGCGGTCCAGGTACGTGACCATAGCCAGCGTCACCATGAAGGCGATGACGACGTATCGCGCGTGCGTCGGGCGTGCGCTGTTTTGCTGGCTCAGACTTGCTCCCCCTCCATGGGGAAGTTACAGCTTGCCCAGGAAACCATCCAGCGTCTTGTTGAACTCGTCGGGCTTGTCGAGGTGTATCCAGTGGCTCGTGCCGCGGATGATGGCGTGCCGGAAACCTGGCACCGCGTTGTGCAAGCTCAGCGGCGCGTCGTTGCGCGCGGTGACGATTGCGAACTTCGGGCCGGGGTAACGGAGAAGCGCGGGGCGGGCGTCGTAGTCGAGCACCGCGTCGGTGAGCTCGGTCGCGGTCCGTCGGGTCAGCGCGCGCAGGCCGGCGAAGAGCTTCTGCTTCACCTCGGCGCGCGTGTCGATGAGCATCTGCTGGTTCCAGAACTGCTCGACCACCGGAAACGGATCGCGAGCGACGGCGGCGCGCAACTGCTGCACCTGGTCCGCCGGAATCGCCCCCGGGGCGGGTGGCGCGTCGACGAGCACCAGCGCCTTCACGCGCTGCGGATGCGAGCCGGCATAGTCGGCTGCAATGGCTGCGCCCATGCTGTGACCCACGAGGACGAACTCATCCATTTGCTGGGCGTCGGCCGCCGCGCCGACGTCCTTGGCGAGCTCGGTGATGGAGTACGCGCCCACCGCGCCTGGTGATCGGCCGTGTCCGCTGAAATCGAACGCCACTACATGACGACTGCGCTTGAAGTGCTCGAGCGTCGCATTCCAATGTGACACGTCACCCGCGAAGGAATGCGCGAACAGCACGGGCAGGCCCCCCGTGCCGCGGCTGTCGGTGTTCAGTGGCAAGGTCATCGACACGAAAATGCACCGCCTGACAAGTCTGGCGCTGTCAGAACGCGCCGCGATTAGTTACCTCGGCAATGAAATCTGGGACGGGTTTCTCGCAAGTGGCGCCGCTAGAAGCTGCTCGACACGGTCAGCAACCACCAATGCCCGGGCTCGAACTCGCCGATCTCGCTGCGCACGAGCGGACCGTTGCGATCCGGCGCATAGAACCGCCGGATGCGTCGCTCCGGCCCGTCCAGCGCGGACTGCAGCTCGAGGCGAATCTTCAGATTCGAGATCCAGGTGGTCTCGGCGAATATATCGAGGCGATGGATCTCGCGGAACCGGAACACCTCGTTCAACTTGAAATCCGCGTCCATCGACGAAGCTTCATAGGTCGCGCCCCAGGCAAAGCGTGCGGCGTTCAGATCCTGGCGCAGCTCGGCCCGGATGTGATTTTCCTGGAGATCGCTGAACGGCCGGTCTTCGCCCGTCAGGGGGTCGGTGACTTCGGTGTCCTGCCACAAGCTGGAGACGTTGAACGAGCCACCGCGCAGTACCCTGTTCAACGGCACGCGCAGCGACATTTCGGCGCCGATGATGCCGCCGTTGCCGATGTTGCCGGGCGCGTCGAATTGTTCGCCGGGCTCACCCACGGGCACGAAGTCCACGACGTCGCGCACGAAGTGTTTGAACAGACGCAGGCGCAGCGCGGAGTCCTCCGAGAATCGCAGGTCGCCCTCGGCCTCCACGGCCCAGGCGGTCTGCGGCCGCAGGTCGGGATTGCCGCCCTCGATGACGTCGTTCGCGAACGCGGCCGTGGTGACGAAATCGTTGAAGTCGAGCTGACCCACGTCGCGATACACGCGCACCTGCAACTGATGCTTGCCCATCTGCCGCGTGAGCTGCACGCGCGGCTTGAGATACGTGAGCGACACGGACTGCTCGGTATCGCCCGTGAATGTCAGGCGCGAGGTCTCCGCCGCGAGCCGCGAATCCAATGACCAGACATCATCGATGTGCCACGCGTAGCTCACGAAAGCCTCGCCGCGCGTTTCTTCCACGCTGAGATTGGCATTCGGCAACGTCACGGGCGTCGGTCCGGCACCGCTGTCGATGGTGAGCTGTTGCTCACCGTCGAGCGTGTTGACCGCCGCCTCGGCGCCATATTCCAGCCGGCCCGAGTCCACGTTGCGCGCGAACGTGCCGCGGACGATGGTCTCGCCACTGTCGGTGGCCACACCCTGGAACGCCTCGCTTTGCAGCGCGTCCTGTGCATCGAACTCGAGCGCGCTCGTGTGCCAGCGGTCGTGCTTGCGGGTCGCCAGCGCGGTGAGATTCATCTCCCAACTACCCATGGGCTTCTGCCACGTGACGCCGGCCTCGCCGGTTCGCGTCCGTTCGCCGAAAGGAATCGACTCGCGGCCCACCGGTTGGTCCGTGGCCGAAAATGCACGCTGGAAGTAGACCTCGTTGTGGCGGAAATAGGCGGCCTGACCCGTCACGGTGAGCTTGCCATCCCCCGCGGGCAGCGATACCTGGCCATTGAGCGCGTACTCGCCGTGCTCGTGCGGGAAGCCTTCGTTCTTGCGGCCTAGCAATTCTCCGCTGTCATCGCGAGATTCGAACCAGCCGGCCGACAGGTGGTCGTGGGTGTAGGCCGTGCCACCCAACGAGAACTCGACGGCCTCCTTGCGGCCGCTCCAGCCGAACTTGCCGTTGGGGGTGGGCTCGTCTTCATTGGTCACTTCGAAGCCCGCTTCCCAGGTGCCGCCACCGGCACTGGGCGTGCGCACCACGTTGGCGAGGACCGAAGCGCCGGAGGCGTCGCCCGCCACGGCGTTGCCGCGCAACACCTCGATGCGCAACACCTCCCTGGCGCCGACACGACCCAATACGTCGCGCAGCGACTGGCTCTTCGCGCCGAGACGCTGGCCGTCGATCAGCACGTTGCCCACGGCCCCAGCGAAGCCGCGCCGCTCTTCGTCGTCTTCGGCAGCGAGCACGAAGCCCGGTGTCTGATTGATCATGTCGAGCGCGGTGCGCGGCGCGAATGAGCTGTAGAACGCCGCTTCGTAAACCACCCGATCGGCGGACGATGCGCTTTGCTGGGCCACCGCGGTCTGTGAAAACAGCATGACCGCGAAGACGGCCAGAGGAGTCTTGTTAAACATCGGGGCGCGCACTCTACGACAGAAGATTCCCTGATTCCTGGTTATGCATGCCGCTAGCCACTGACCATGGCCCCGAAACAAGGTTCGGCATGGAAACGCCCCAGGACCACGATGACCAGCTGCTTGCGGCAGGCGGTTCGCCGGCTGCGCTGATCCGAAACAAGGAAGCCATCCTCACGGAATACAAGCGCCGCCTGAAAGCGCGGCTCCCCGCCGCTCGCGCCGAGTCCGGGCCTATCATCATCAACACTTTGCCCGCGTTCATCACCCGGCTGGCGCTGGCATTGACGCCTGCGAATGAAATCGACTTCGCGTCCGAGTATTCGAACCTGGCGCTGGCGCATGGCAACGAGCGCGCCAAACTCACGAACTATTCGCTGGCGGACGTCATCCACGAATACCAGATCCTGCGCGAGATACTGGTGCAAGTGCTGCGTGACAGCGCGCCGCTGTCGCCGGCTGAATGGCACATCGTCCATCGCTCGATCGACGAGGCCATCGCCGAGGCGGCCTCGGCATACGTGCAGGTGCAGCAGGGCTTTCGCGACCTGTTCATGGCCGCGCTCTCGCATGATTTCCGCGGGCCCCTGTCGAACGCTGTGAACTATGTCGAGCTCATCCGGCGCGACGCCGAACCCGGTCAGCATGGTCATTTCGCGGCCCGGGCGCTGTTCAATCTCAAGCGTGTGGACCGCATGATCCACGAGCTGCTCGACGCCACACGCGCCAATTCCGGCGCGCAGATATCCCTGAATGTGCAGCGCGTCGACGCGGGGGCGTTGGCCAATGATGTGATCGGCGACCTGATCCTTCGCGCAGGCGACCGCTTCAAGCTCGAAGTGAAGGACACGGTGACGGGCTGGTGGGACGAGGATCGCCTCAAACAAGCCGTCAACAATCTGCTCGAGAATGCCGTGAAATACGGTCGCGAGGACACGCCCATCACCTGTCGCGTGAGTTCGCTGCAGGGCCGGATGTTCATCTCGATCCACAACCTTGGGGACCCGATCCCGCCCGACCTCATCCCGGTGCTGTTTCAACCGTTCAAGCGCGCCATCGCAGCGGAGAGCAGCAAGAAAACCGGCTGGGGACTGGGGCTGGTCATGGTGCAAGCCATCGCACAGGCGCACGGCGGGAGCGTGTCCGTCGAAAGCACCGCGTCAGATGGCACCGTGTTCACGCTCGACATCCTGTGCGACGCGCGGCCTCAGGCTGCTCTGGCAGAGGCGGACCGCCGCTCAAATTCGGCCAGCGATAGGCTGTCTCCTGCTTGAGAACGATTCGATTGACCGGCTCCGCGGTGCTGCCTAGTGTGCCGCATGGCCGATCGCCCCAATCCCCTGGACACGCCGGCGAAAGACTTCACGGTGCAGCGCCTGCTCGACTCGGGCACGGTGACGGTGCGCCACGTCGATTGCCGCGGCACCTGCCGGCATCGCAGTCCCGAGGAGTGCGCGTCGCACACGCACTTCGTGTTTCCGTACAAGGGCGTCTATCTACGCCACGTGGCCGGCGACATCGCCGTCGCGGACGCGAACCACGTCCTCTTCTTCAATGAAGGGCAGGGTTACCAGGTCAGCCACCCGGTGACCGGAGGTGACGCAAGCCTGGTGCTGTCGGTGTCGGAGCCCACGCTGCGTGAGCTCGCGCCCAAGGGCCTGGTCTGCGAGAGCGCTACGCTCGCGTTCAATCAGCAGCATTTGCGCATCGATGCGCGCGCCCAGGCGCTCGTGATGCTGCTCAAGCATTCGCTCAAGCACGGCACCATCGAGCCGCTGGAAGCCGAAGGGCTTTCGCTCACGCTGGTGTCGCGCGCGATCGGTCCGCGCACGTCGCGGGCGGAGGGCGCCACCTACGCGCGCAAGCGGCTCGTGGATCGCGTGAAGGTATTGCTGGCCAGCGATCTCTCGCGGCGCTGGACGCTCGCGCAGATCGCGCACGAGATAGGCGGCTCGCCGGTATACCTGACGCAGGTGTTCCAGCAGGTGGAGGGCTTGCCACTGTATCGATATCACCTGCGCCTGCGGCTGGCGCGCGCGCTCGACGAGCTTGCCATGCGCGAGGACCTGTCCGGCCTCGCGCACGATCTCGGGTTTTCCAGCCACAGCCATTTCTCCGCGGCATTCAAGCAGGCGTACGGCGTCACTCCTGGCGAATTCCGCAAGCAATCCACTTAGTCGGACTGTTCGCTAAAGATTCCGACAGCCCTGAAACGGGCCGGGTGGTCTTCTACGCGCACCCCACTTCGAGGGTGACGAGGAGACTGACATGGCGAAGAAGACCTGCGCTGCCTGCGATTACCCGCTGGAGCCCAATTCGACGATCGAGGTGAAGATCGGCGGCAAGACCGTCGAGGTCTGCTGCGAGGAATGCGCTACCAAACTCAAGGAAGCTTCGGCGAAACAGAAGAAGTCCGACTGATTCAAGGGCTTGAGGCCGAACGGGAATAACTCTCGTTTTAGGCGCGGCGCCGGGGTTGTCCTATAGCCGGCGCCGCGTCCGGGCGGTGACACTGTCCGGAGCCAAAGAGGCGCACATGAAAAGCGCCCGACAGAATACCGGGGTCAAACTTGAATTCATTCTTTTATCTGCCCGCCACGTTCACGACACTGTTCGTTCTCGCCGCCAGCCTTCTGCTCGGACTGATCTGATCGAGCAAACCGGGCGCGCAACCCGGTCGGGGCGGCTCGACAGTCAGCACGTAAGCCCCCTCTGACAAACAACCTGCGGCAGTTACGTACTGTCGCCGCCCGGCCAAACCCGCCACCATGGCGGGCATCGGTTTCTTCTGACGATTGTTTGCGATACCCCGTCGGGCATGTGTGGCACTCCCCTAACTGAATACCGCACATGCCTGGGTAGACTCACGGGCGGCTACATGGCCGCCCGTTTTTTTCAAAAGATGCCCAAAACGATCGTCGCCACGTTGCTCGCCACCACACTGCTGCTCACCAGCACTGCGTGCAGTCCCGAAGACGCCGCTCGCCATCCCGAGCAAGGCACTTACAAGCGGCCGAAAATCTGGCCCAAGCCGACCGAGCCCGAGCCCGCTTCGCCTATCTACCACGACGTCGCCGAGAAGGTGCCGAGCGAGGAAGAGATCGCGCGGGACATCGGCGACCACAACGCCCAGCTCGAGGCGGCGGTGGAGGGCGTGCTCAAGGGCGGCGACATGCTGGAGCGCGAAACCGTATTCGTCTACGTCCTTCCCGAGCTGCTGCAGGTCGAGCCGCAGCGCCTTATCGACTTGCATGCCCGCCTCGAACCTGGCGAGGCGCGCACGACGCTGCGTAACGAGATCGCGCAGCTCTGGGCGAGCAAGGATCCGCCGGCGGCCGCGCAATGGATCAAGTCGCTGGGCGAGAAAGAGCAGCACGCCGCCGCCGTCACGGCCGTGACCACCATCGCGGCATGGGATCCGCGCACCGCTACGGCGCTGGCAGCCGAATTCGACGTCGCACGCGACGACGGCATCCGCAAGCTGCTGAAGTCGGTCGGCCCCGATGCGGCGGGCAGGGAAGCCGCGACGAATTGACCGCACCCTCGCGTGCCGCGCTAACATCGCGGCGACGACGTACGAGGGATCTCATTCCATGCGCATGTTCTCCAAGCTGCTGGCCTCGGCTTCGCTGGCGTTGCTCGCCACCGCCGCGCAGGCTGCGCCGGCTCAATCCGGCTTCGTTACCGTCAAGGGCAAGCATTTCGAGCTCGATGGCAAGCCTTACTACTTCGCGGGCGCCAACTTCTGGTATGGCATGTACCTGGGGTCGCCGGGCCCGACCGGCGACCGCAAGCGCCTCGTGAAGGAGTTGGACCAGCTCGCCGCGCAGGGCGTGCTAAACCTGCGTGTGCTCGCGATCTCCGAGAGCAGCACGCTGAAGCGCGCGGTGAGGCCAGCGGTCGTCCAGGGCCCCGGCAAGGTGGACGAGACCCTGTGGCAAGGCCTCGACTTCCTGCTCGATGAGATGGCCAGGCGCGACATGAAGGCCGTGCTCTACGTGAACAATTTCTGGCAATGGTCCGGAGGCATGTCGCAGTACATGGCCTGGTTCAATGGCAAGCCGGTACTCGACCCGGATGTGACCGGCGACTGGAACGCCTTCATGGACAACTCCGCAGCCTTCTATCGCGAACCCAGGGCACAGGAGGCCTTCCGCGCCATCGTCAAACAGCTCGTCGGCCGGAAGAACAGCGTTAACGGCCGGGTGTACAACGTCGACCCCACCATCATGTCGTGGCAATTGGCCAATGAACCGCGCCCGGGCAGTGACGCCAACGCGCGCCCGCATTACGACGCGTTCGTGAAGTGGATAGACGACAGCTCGGGTTTCATCAAGAAGCTCGCGCCGAAGCAACTGGTCAGCACGGGAAACGAAGGCTGGATGGGCACCGGCGGCAGCAAGGAGCTGTTCGCGAAGGCGCACGCGACGAAGAACGTCGACTACCTCACGTACCACATGTGGGCGCCGAACTGGGGCTGGTTCAACCCCAAGGATGCTGCGGCCACCATCGATGGCGCGTGGACGAAGATGAAGGACTACCTCGACTGGCACATCGACGAGGCCAACAGGATGGGCAAGCCCATCGTGCTCGAGGAGTTCGGCATCAATCGCGACAACGGGTCGTACGAGCCGAAGGCGACCACGATCAACCGCGACAAGCTCTACCAGTCCATCTACCAGCTGCTGGCGCGGCGCGCCGCGGCCGGCGATGCGATCGCGGGCTCGAACTTCTGGGCCTGGGGCGGCGTCGGGCGCACGACCCATGCCGACTTCATGTGGAAGGCGGGCGACAGTTTCGTCGGTGATCCCCCGCAGGAGCCACAGGGTCTCTATTGCGTGTTCGACACGGACGCAACGACGGTGCGCATCATCTCGGCGCACGCGCGCCAGATGACGACCATCGGAAGATAGATCTCGGGACACCGGCCGGGGTGAGCGGCCGCGATCCGCGCGGCTCTCAGGCCGCCTTCACCCACTTGTCGACCATCGCGCGCAGCGCCGAGAGCGAGAACGGTTTGGCGAGATAGTCGTCCATGCCCGCGGCTACGCAGGCTTCGCGGTCGCCGGGCATGGCGTTGCCGGTCAGCGCCACGATGGGTACGCGTCCGCTGCCGGTTTCGCCTTCGCGGATCGCGCGCGCCGCGGCCAACCCATCCATCACGGGCATCTGGCAATCCATGAAGATGAGATCGAGCTCGGGATTCGCGGCGGCCGTTTGCACGCCTTCCTGGCCGTTCGAGGCCGTGAGCACGTGGAAGCCCAGCATGTCGAGCATCGCGCGCGCCATCTCCTGATTGACGGCATTGTCCTCGACCACGAGCGCGCTGCCGCGCGAACCGCGGACGGGCAGCGCCCGGATGCGCGTGCTGTTGCCCGTCGGCTGAGCGATGTCGGGCACGGCGCCGGCGCCGCTCAGGTCCGGGATGCAGAGGGGCTTCACGAGGCAGCGCGACACTCCGGGCGGGGGCGTGGCGTCTGCGTCGGGTGGCAACAGCGCGATGACTTCCAGGGTCCGTGACTGCGCAGCGGCGCGCAGGGTCGTCACCGCCTGTTCGAGTCGCGCGGTGGCATGGCTGTCGACGATCACGCGCACGCGTTGGATGCGAGCCGGCAGGCGGGCCATCGCCTCGACGGCCGCGGGCGCGGCGTCCGCGCAGATCACCTCTGCGCAGTCGCGCGACATGGTTTCGCGCACGGCGCCCTGCATCACCAGGTGCATGCCGATGACGAGCGCGGCACGGTCGGCGGCCGGTTCGCAAGACGGCAGTGCGACACGCGGCACGCCCGCCGGGATGCGGAACCAGAAGCGGCTGCCATGGCCGGGCGCGCTTTGCACGCCAATGCTGCCGTTCATGAGATCGACGAGCTGGCGGCTGATGGCGAGGCCGAGGCCCGTGCCGCCGAACCTGCGAGTCACGCTGCCATCGGCCTGCTCGAAGGCGTCGAAAATGCGCTGCTGTTCCTCGGCCGCCACACCGACACCGGTATCGGTCACCGAGAATTCGAGCGCGACGAGCGAATCATTCGACGGTGTACTGGTCACGGACACCAGTACGGCGCCGGACTCGGTGAATTTCACGGCGTTGTTCACCAGGTTGCCCAGCACCTGGCGCAGCCTGATGGGGTCACCATTGACGACCGGCGGCACGTCCCGCCCGATGTGCGCGGCGATCTCGATGCCCTTGTCGTAGGCACGCGCGCTGAAGAGGCCAACTACTTGCTCGAGCTCGCGGCGCAATTCGAAGGGCCCGCGCGAAAGTTCCAGCTTGCCGGCCTCGGCCTTGGAAAGATCCAGCACGTCGTTGATCAAAGTGATCAACGCTTCGGCCGAGGACTTGAGCGTGCGCACGAAACGCCGCTGCTTGGCGTCGAGAGCCGTGTTCTCGAGCAGCGAGGCCATGCCGACGACGCCGTTCAGCGGCGTGCGCAGCTCGTGGCTCATGTTCGCGAGGAAGCGGGACTTGGCGTGCATCGCCGCCTCCGCCGATCCGCGCGCCTTTTCCAGCGCCTCGGAGACGCGCTTCTGCTCGGAGATGTCGGTGACCACCGCGGCGAGGCCGGTGACGGTGCCATCGTCGGCCACCAGCGGCGTCTTGGCGACGATAACGTCGTAGTCGGTGCCGTCGACACCGTGCACCACGGTCTCATAGCGAAGCGAGCGCTTGGTCCGCAGCACCTCGAGATCGGATTCGAGGTGATTGTTGGAGAGCACCATGTGCGGATACTGCTCGATCTGCTTGCCGACGATGTCGTTGCGGGAGATGCCCAGCATCTTCTCCCAAGCGGCGTTCACGAGCGTCACGCGCCTTTCGGTATCGCGCATGATCACGGGCAGCGGCATGGTCTCGAGCAGCGCGCGCATCACGCGCAGCGTGTTCGACAGAGCGCGCTCGAGCTGCTTGCGCTCGGTGATGTTGGTCTTGGTGCCGGTGAGCCGAACTACCCGGCCCTGCTCGTCGCGCTCGGTGATGTTGCCGAACGTCTCCATCCAGACCCAGCGGCCGTCGGCGTGCCGAAGCCGGTGCTGAAAGTGAAGCATGGCGGACTTGCCGGTGATCACATCGGTGATCGCCTGGCGTTGCGGCTCCCGGTCGTCGGGGTGCGTGAGCGCCTCGAGCTCGTCGATTGGGAGCATGCCGTCCGCGCGAGGCATTCCGAGTATCTCGAAGCAGATGTGGTCGACGTAGATTTCGCGGCTGCGCAAGTCGAGATCCCAGAAGCTGACCTCCGCGGCCTTGAGCGCGATCTGCACACGGTGTTCACGGTCGGCGCGTGACGCGGCATCGTCACGCAGTCGCTGGACCAGGGCGAGGCAGCCGGCGCGCAGAACCGCAGCATCGATGTCGACGCCCTGGCGCAGGCCGCTCAGCAGGCCATCGACGTCACCTTCGGATGCGAGCCCGAAGGCACTCGCCACTTGAGATTTGAAATCCGGATTCACTTGGTCGTGCGCGCGCCGCGGCCCCAGCGTCAGTACTCCTGTATCTGATGTCGGCAGGCGGCGGGATTACTGAGGCCCTGTCCGGGCGGGCGGACGAGGGCGTCGGCGCAACTGTGCGTTCGGTCACAAGCGGTCCGGGAGGGCTCCCGGACCGCCGCAATTCAATTTACTCGACCTCATTCAACCTTGAACGCGACCACGGAATTCTTCGCGAAAGTGGGGACGTAAACAGTCTTCGTGGCGGGGTCCCAGCCGATATCCGCGGTCTTGGTGTCCACGGCCTTGCCGTCGAACAGCAGCTCCTTGTCGGATCCGCTCACGTACCACACGGCACCGCCCCAGACCGAGACCAGGAACTCGTCGCCTTTCACGTGCTCGAGGCCGTCGGTGCCGCCTTCCATGCCCGAGGCCAGCACCTTGAGTGACTTGTCGCCCTGCACCTGGTTCAGCGACTTGTTGTCCAGCACGTAGAGCTTGCCGCCGTGGACTAACAACCCATTCGGACCCGTGAGCACTTTCTCGTCGAGCTCGAGGCTGACCTTGTCGCCTTTCACGGCGTACACCTTCTTGGCCTTGGAGTCGGAAATGTACAGCGTGCCCTTGCCGTCGCTCGCCAGGTCGTTGAGTTGAACGCCTTCGGGGATCGGGACCTTCCTGCTGATCTTGCCTGCGTCGATGTCGATGACCACGATGCCGCCCGCGTCGGCCGCATACAGCCACTTGCCATCCTCGGACATCGCCAGCCCCTTGGGGCAGTCGAGGCCGGTGACCCACTCAGCGGCGATGACCTTGCCGTCGAGCGCCACTTTGCCAATCGAGCCCTTGCCATCCGCCGCCCAGGGCTCGCCGTCGATGTTCGACACGTACAGCACCTTGCGCCTGGCATCGAAGCGCACGCTCTCGGGCACCTTGAGCGTTGGCTCGGTCTCCCAGACCTTGGTGAGTTTGTGAGTTTGCGCTTGCGCGCCCGTGGCGAGCAGTAGCGCGCCGAGTACAGCCAGCTTCTTCATGTTCTCACTTCCGCGTGTGACGAAGGACCGGGAGTATAGACGCGCGACCCGTGACTTTCCGCCGTGGCCTGGATTGCCCATACTCCAAGCCATGCCCCTGACAAGCCTGTTCCCCACGCGCGTCTACACCGCGCGCATCTCCCGCGGCGTGACCGACGAGCTGAACACGCGCCTGCTGCGCGAGTGCCGCCAGCTTGCAATGGAGGACGGCGCCGGGCAGGCATGGTCGGCCGCTAACTATCCAGGCGGTTATACCTCGTATAGTTCCGCATCGCGCATGCACCGGATGTCGCCTACGTTCGGCGCGCTCGAGCGTCGCATCGACATGCACGTACGAGCGTTCTCGAAGGCGCTGGACTTCGATCTCGCCGGCCGCAAGCTCGAGATGACCGACTGCTGGGTCAATGTCATGACGCGGCAGGTGGTGCACGGACTGCATCTGCATCCGCTGGCGACACTCAGTGGCACCTATTACGTGCGCACGCCTCGCAATTGCTCGGGCCTGAAATTCGAAGACCCGCGCCTCGATCGCTACATGGCCGCCCCGCCGCGACGTCGCAAGGCGAAGCGTGACAGCCAGGTGTGGGTGACGATTCCGGCGGAGCAGGGGAACATGGTTCTGTTCGAAAGCTGGTTGCGGCATGAAGTGGCACCCAATCCCACTGTCACCGAGCGCATCTCGATTTCCTTCAACTATTCGTGGTTTTGAGGCGTTGCCGCTCTTATCCAAACACCATCGCAAACGCATTTCGCCACGCCGTGAAATCCGTTACGCCGACGAAGATTAGCCCGGTCAGCGCGCCGTCGAGGTGGGCGTCGTGGTTGATGTTGTCGCGGCGATGCTTCGAGGCCCACAGGCTGTAGGCCATGTAACCGAACGCGAAGAGTACGGCCGGGATCGGCAGCGCGAAATACAGGTAGATGGTCTGCGTCGGGTAATAGACGATGTACGCGAACAGCACGGCGAGTATGGCGCCCGACGCACCGAGCGCGGCGTAGTCCGGGTTGTTGCGCTGTTTGTACACGGTGCCGAGGCTGCTGACCACGAGGCCGATGAGGTACAGCGCAAGAAACCGCGTCGAGCCGATGCGGTGCTCGAGGCCCGGCCCGAAGAAGTAGAGCGTGAGCGAGTTGAACAGCAGATGACCGAAATCGCCGTGGATGAATCCACTGGTGATGACGGTGACGTAATCGCGCTGCTTGAGCATCCAGTAGGGACGCAGCAGGTTGCGCGTCAGCATCTTCGGCGCCACCCACAGCGCGAGCGCGCTGAAGCCGATGATGATGCAGAGCAGTGTGAACGTGACCGGGGTGCCGTCGAAGCTCAAACCGGAATTCACTTCGCCAGCCCCCGGGGCTTGCCATCGGGGCTCAGATAGCCGCGGTCTCCGAGCCAGTCGGCCAGCCTCTCGGGCCACTTACGGATGCCCGCAAACTGGGAACGCTGGCCCATGTTGAAGGCATGTTTGCCCTGGGTATAGATGTGAGACTCGATGGACGCGCCGGCCGCGCCGTACTTGCTGGTCAGATCGAACAGCACGCCGGCCACGTACTCGTCATCGGCCGCGCCCACCAGGAACAGCGGTGGAGCGTCCTTCGAAATCGTCTTCGGGATGCCGACCGGGCCTGGATAGACGAGGATTTCGAAGTCAGGGCGCGCGCTCACGCGCTCGACCGCATCGGCGGAGTTGCCATTGCCGTCGACGGGTGGATAGGCGACGAGCGCCGCGACCTCGCCGCCGGCCGACCAGCCCATCACCCCGATGCGATGCGGATCGATCTGCCATTCCGCCGCGCGTGCACGCACCGTGCGCATGGCGCGACGGATATCCTCGGCCGTGTTGTCGATCGTGTACTTCGACCCTGGCTCGCGGAACAGCCGGTATTTCAGCGCGAACGCGGTGATGCCGAGGCTCGCGAGATATTGCGCGGGCTCGACACCTTCCGGATTGAACACCAGTTCACGATGACCGCCACCCGCGGCGACGATGACCGCCGTGCCGTTGGCCTTGCCCGGGGGCGGCTCGAACACCGTGAGCGACGGGTTGTGGATGTTCTTGTACCACCAGTCCTGATGCTGCTCCGGTTCGTTGCGACGGGCCTCGAAGCCTGGCGCGCCTTTTTCCCAGAGCGGGATTACCTGTTGGGCCTGCGCGGCGACCGCCGCAAACAAAGAGAAGGTGGTGAGGACGAGTGATTTGCGCATGGGCGGACCATGCCACAAGGCACCGCAAAAAAAAGGCCCCGCAAAGCGGGGCCTGTAGTTTGTCGTCGTCGACTTAGGTAATCGCTGTCAGCCGACCGCGTCGACTACACGGAACAAAATGTGACGGCTGGGACGTTGGTGACCTTTCGGTCTCCGGCTAAACATTTAAGCCCGCGTGTCGATCCACGCTTTACTCGTCCTCGCCAGCAGCCAGTTTTCAGCTGCCGACTGAACCCGTGCCCGTGAGCAAATCCGTAAGTTTCTATAGCAAAAACCGTTGTGTCCTCCGCGCATCACCACCTGACGCACTGCGGAACCCGACCCATCACGCGATCTTTACACCCGCGATTCGTGACCGCTTTCAGTCACTTAGCCCGTTTGCCCGACCCCGTAGCGTCGGATCATACGCCGAATCCTTTACACCACAATGTCTCGAACGCGCGACATCTTGTCTTGTAGATCCTATCGGCAAGGACGACGCGGACTGGATGTGACTGAATGCGCGTTTCGATCAACCGGGAAGCCGCACCGTGAAGAGCGCGCCCTTCTCGCCAGGAAGGTTCTCCGCCCGGGCCGACCCCCCATGGAACTCGGCGATCAGCCGCACGATGTAGAGGCCGAGCCCAAAGTGCGGCCTCTTGTCGCTCTCGGATCTGGATTGCCATAGCGATTCGAAGAGCCGCGTGGCGGTTTCGGGCGGGAGCGGCGGGCCCGGATTGGCGACGGAGAGCTCCAGGTGCTCACCATCGATGCGCAGAACGACGGAGATCGTGGCGCCATCGACACTGAAGTCCACGGCATTGTCTATGAGCTTGTCGAGCATCTGCACGATGAGGTCGGGCGCGCCGTGCCAGGCGAGCGCCGAAGGCGCCTCGCAGGTGAAGCTCCGGTGAGGGAAGCCAGTGCCATAGGCAGCGACCGCATCGCGGACCAGCGCGGCCAGGTCGAACTGCTGGCGCTCGCTGTGCGTGATGGCCTCCTCGACGCGCGTCGCCGCGCCCATCGCCGTGAGAATGGCCCCCAGGCGCTCGCTGCCCTCGCGCGCGCGGGCGATGTATACCTTCGCGGTCTCGGTCTGGGTTTCCGACTCCAGGTTCTCGAGCGACGAGCGGATGATGGTATTGGGCGTGCGTATCTCGTGCGCCAGCTTGCCGGCCAACGTGCGCAGGTAACCCGTGTACTCGTCGAGGCGGCCGAGCAGCGAGGAGAAGCTGCGCGACAGGTCGCCGAGCTCGTCCCGGGCTTCGGACTCCGGCAGCACGCGTGCGACGCTGCCCTCACGGCTGAGCGCGGTCTCGGCGGCTGCGCCCAGGCGCGAGATGCGCAATGTCATCCGGCCTGCGAACCAGAAGGCAGCGACCACGGCGAACAACGTGACGAACAGCGTCAGGTTCAAGAGCCTCGTGAGCGCGCGGTCGCGCAGCGTCAACCAGCGGTCCGCGGTTTGCGCGAGCTGGATCACGCCGATGACGTTGCGGCCATCGGCGGAAAGGATGGGGGCGGCCGCGGCGACGATCACGCTGTTTTCATAACGTCCCGCGAAAAACGCGGTCTCGGCCTTGCCGCGCGATACCCGGCTTGTCAGCTGTTCCGCGGATTTTTCCCTCTCCGCCTGCGAGACGCGGCGCGGGATGAGCTCCCCATCGAGCAGCAGGCGATACATGCGCGGCAGGAAGCCACGCATGCGCGTGTAATCCGTCGGCAGTGCGGGCGCATCGATTCGCGTGAGCACCGCCCCATTGGCGGAAGCCACGGTGAGCTCGACTCCAGGCTGGGAAAACTGACGCAGGTGCTCGTAGAGGTCAGGGGACGCGGCAATGAGCCGACCCGTCGCGCGCAGATCGGCGACGTCGAGTGTCCCGTAGCTGCGGCGCGTGGCGCCACGCCGGTCGCGATCATCGATGAGGACGCCGCAGTGCTGGCCGACCATCGTGAGAGGCACGCTCATCTCGAGCACGTAGCCGTCGCGGGTCCGCTGCAGCACCGCGGAAATGCGCGCTTCCTCCACGGCCTCCTCGCGGCCGTATTCGCGCGTCTCGATGCGGCGCGCGCGCAGGCGGCCGGTGCCGGTGCCGCTGAAGAACAGGCGCTCCTGGCTGCCGCGCCGGTCATCGAAAGCCAGCCAGATGCGGTCGCCCATGTTGGCGCCGTCGAGCGGCGCCAGCTCGGAGCTGTCGAAAACCAGCTTGTCGTCATGCACCAGCAATGCCAGGAACAACCAGCGTTCATGCGTGGCCGCGAGCAGCTGCAGGGAATCATTTCCGGGGCCGGCGACACGCACCAGGTTGCGATTGTCGAGGTCCCATTCGTCGGAGCGGCCGTCGATCAGCGGCGCGCCGGACAGCACCACCGGCGTGATGTCACCCGCGTGGCCCTTGCCATCGGATGAAGTGCCCACGGCGGGCAGCGAATCGCCGCGAAACAGCAGCTCCTGCTTTCCGCGCAGCGACCCGGCGATGGTCGTGGTGACCGCGAGCAGCGACTGCTGCTCGCTCTCGCGCAGCACCGTCTCCATTTCGCGCGCGTACTGGCAGCCGGCCCAGGGCAGCGCCAGCGTAGTCAGGGCGAGCAGCAGTAGTTTGGTGCGCAACCGGAAGCCGGACAGCGGTCCGACCTTGATGCGCTCAGCGATGCGGCCCACGGTGCTGTTCCGGTTTCCGTGCTATTCGACCCAGCGATAGCCCATGCCGTAGACCGTGTGCACGGCATCGAACTTCTCATCGACCTGCTGGAATTTTCGGCGGATGCGCTTGATGTGCGAAGTGATGGTGTTGTCGTCGAGCACCACGTTGGCCGCGTCCATGAGCTGCTGTCGGTTCTTCACGTGACCGGGATGCTTGGTGAGCGCGTACACGATCCAGAATTCCGTGAGCGACAGCAGCACCACCTGCCCGTTCCACTCGACCGACATGCGTTCGCCGTCGAGCGTGAGCGCGCCGCGGCGGATGACCTGCTTCTCCTCGGGGGGACGGCGCAACGCATCGACGCGGCGAAACAGCGCATTCACACGCGCGATGAGATGCGCGAGCGAGAGATCCTTGGTCAGGAAGTCATCGGCGCCCAGACGCAGGCCAGAGACTGCATCGAGCTCGCTGTCGCGCGCCGTCAGGAAGATGATGGGCAGCTCGGCGGACAGTCCGCGCAGCTCGCGGCAGAGCTCGAAACCACCTTCGGGCTCGTCTTCCAGCGAGATGTCGATGACGGCCAGATCGGGCAACCGCGCCGTGAAAGCCGCCATGGCCTCGCGTCGGTTCGGGTAGCCGCGCACGGCGTATCCCTCGCGTGAGAAGGCGGCGGCGTAGTTGTCACGGATGGCGCGCTCGTCCTCGACGATGGCGATGGTCTTCTTCATGCGCGAAGTGTAAGCGACCCGCCACGGGCCTTGGGGGCCGGCCACATTTGGTCACATTCCTCCGCCAGCGCGCCATCAACGCGCCACGGGGCAGCCCTCGGTCGCGCGCGAAATGTCTCCCAGGCCACCACCCCGGAGCAGACATGAACGAGAAGACCTATGCCGCCGCGCAGTTCGGATCACAGCCCGGCGAGCGCTGGCGCCGCTTCCTCGAGCGCATCGGCACGCGCAGCAACGACTTCGGCACGCGGCTATCGCGCGCGCGGTTCGTCTATCTGCATCGGCGTGAAACGCACACGCATTGGTTGCCGCTATGAGTGCGCCACCGCCGGATGAAGAAAAGAACCCGGAGTATGACGACGAAAGTTATCTGCAGTGGGTAGCGCTCGTGGTGCTGCTGGCGTGCTGGCTGGCCGAGGCCTATGTGTAGGCGGCGCCGGGGAAGGATTGGCCGTGAGGCGTCACTCGCGGGTTCACGTCACGGCCGATTCCCCATCCCCGGCACCATTCGAACTTCAATCGACCGGCTGCACCTCGAGCGCGGTCACGCCGGATCTCTGGGCAGACGCCAGCACCTGGGCGACGTTCTCGTAGCGCGCGCGTCTGTCAGGAACGATTTTCACGCGCGGCGGACGCATGGCCGCCGCGGCTTCGCGCAGCTTCTGGTCGAGGACCCGGCGCGACACGCTCTCGCCGTTCCAGTACAACTGTCCGTCGAAATCTATGTTCACCGTAATGGCGGCCGATGGCAGTCCCGGCACCCCGTGTGGCAGATTGAGTTTCACGGCGTGGGTGGCGACGGGCAGGGTGAAGATCAGCATCACCAGCAGTACCAGCAGCACGTCGATGAGTGGCGTGGCGTTCAATTGCGGCTCGGCGAGGGTAGTCATGCGCGACCTCCTTGGAAGGCATAACGCCTGAACCCGCGCTGCGGGGTTCGAGCAGGGGAAATCGTCAGATGTACGCCGATCCGAAGTTCCGCGAGCTTTCCATCGAAGCCGTCACGCTGCTCAACGAGGGCAGGGTAATCGACGCCATCAAGTCCGTGCGGCAGACCGAGGGTCTCGGCCTCAAGGAAGCCAAGGGGCGGGTGGACGCCTATCTGTCCCGCGAACCGATGCTGCGCGCCCAGATCGAGCTGCGGCAGCGAGCCGCGCGCCGCAAATTCTTCCTGTGGTTCCTGCTCGTCGATCTCGTGATCGCCGCGGTGGTCGTCTACTGGATGCTCTACCGGAACCGCGCCTGATGCTGCTGATCGGGATGTTCGACTCGCCGTTCGTGCGACGAGTCGCAGTCACGCTGAAGTTGTTGGACATCGAGTTCGAACACGCGAACTGGTCCGTCGGCAAGGATTTCGACCGCATCCGCGATTTCAACCCGCTTGGCAGGGTGCCGACCCTGGTGCTGCCGGGTGGTGAGGCCTTGTTCGAATCGGCGGCCATTCTCGACCATCTGGACGAACTGGTCGGTCCGGAGCGTGCGCTCCTGCCCGCATCGGGACCGGATCGCCGGCAGGCGTTGAATCTCATGGCCATGGCGACCGGCGCCGCGGAAAAAGGCGTGCACCAGCTGTACGAGCGGGTGTTCCGGCCCGAAGCGAAGCGCCATCAACCGTGGCTGGACCGGCTGGGCTTGCAGATGACCGCCGCGCTCGGCGCCATCGACCGCTACATGGGCGAAAGGCAGGCACAGTGGCTGGTGGGCAAGCGCATGACCCAGGCGGACATCACGGCCGTATGCGCCTTCACCTTCCTCAACGATGCGTTGCGCGTGGCCGCGGACGCGGCCTTGCTCCAGTCGCTGGCCGCGCTGGCGGCGCGCTGCGAGGCCATGCCGGCGTTCGTCGCAACGCGCGAGCGGTTCACTGCGCCAGGTAGCTAGAAGGCGTTGATCCCGGTGAGCTCGCGGCCGATCGTTAGCTGGTGGATCGTCTCCGTGCCCTCGTACGTGATCACGCTCTCGAGGTTGAGCGCGTGGCGTATCGGCACGTACTCGGCGCTGATGCCAGCCCCGCCCAGCATGTCGCGGCAATCACGCGCGATGTCGAGCGCCATGCGGCAGTTGTTCCACTTGGCCAGGGAGACCTGCGAAGGCTGCATCTGGCCTTGGTCCTTGAGCCGGCCGAGCTGGTGCGAGAGCAATTGCGCAAGAGTGATCTGGCGCGCCATCTCCGCAAGGCGCACTTGTATGGTCTGCGTCGCCGCGAGCGGGCGGCCAAACAACTCGCGCGTCTTCGTGTAGTCGATGAGCTGGGCAAGGCAGGCCTGGGCCGCGCCGATCACGCCCCAGGTGATGCCGTAGCGCGCCTGCGTGAGGCAGGACAGCGGGCCTTTCAATCCCTTGACGTTCGGCAGCAGGTTGGCTTCGGGCACGATCACGTTGTCGAAGAACAGCGAGGACGTCACCGACGCGCGCAACGAGAACTTGCGTTCGATCTCGGGCGCGGAGAAACCCTGCATCCCCTTCTCGACGATGAATCCGCGGATGCCGTCTTCCGTCATGGCCCAGCAGATGCACAGATCGGCGATGGCGCCGTTCGTGATCCACATCTTCGCGCCATTGATGACCCAGTCGCCGCCCTTCCTGACGGCGCGGGTCTTCATGTTCGACGGGTCGGATCCGCCATGCGGCTCGGTGAGGCCGAAGCAGCCTATCTTCGTGCCGCGCGCCATCTCGGGGAGCCAGCGTTGCTTCTGCTCTTCGCTGCCGAACGCGTAGATGGGATACATGCACAGCGAGCTCTGCACGGAGACGAAGCTGCGGATGCCGGAGTCGCCACGCTCGAGCTCCTGGCAGATGAGGCCGTAGGACACGGCGTTCAAGCCGGCGCAGTCATATCCCTGGATCGACGAGCCTAACAAGCCAAGATCCGCGAGCTCGGGGATGAGCTCCTTGGGGAAGTGATGCTTCTCGAAGCAGTCCTGGATGACAGGAAGCACGCGTTCGTCCACGAAGCGGCCGACGGAATCCTGCACCGCGCGCTCGTCTTCGGTGAGCAGTCCGCGCACATCGTACAGATCGAGGGGATTCAACATGAGGGGATGATACCCCTAGTAGGCGATGCCAAGCCTGCGGTACAGGTGCCCCAGCAGCCACAGCGGTCCGATGAGCAGGAACTGGATGTCCTTCATGAATGACGGCCGCTTGCCTTCGATGGCGTGACCGATGAACTGCCCGATCCAGCCGATGACGAAGATCACGAGGCACGTGAGCCAGAGTGGCCATGACAGTGTGTCAAGCCAGCTCACGATGTACAAAAGCGTACCGAGCCCGATGGCGGCGCCGATGCCGAGCGGAACGGAAAGCGTGAAGTAGTAGATCACGGCGGCCGCGACGAACAGCGTGGCGATGTTCAGCCACGGAGATATGTGCGCCACGAAACCGGGAACCGGTATCGCCCAGAGAAACCCGATCACCGTCATGACGATCGGCGGCACGCAAATGATGTGCAACAGCTCGTTGCGCGGGTTGCTGTGGCTCTCGCCATATTCACCGAACCACTGCTCGACGGTGCGCATGGCGCGAAAAACTACGCCGCTCCTGCATACTTCGCAACAAACAACCTCCCAGGGAATGGAAATGCCGTTGCTGCAGCGTTTCATGCGCTTCATGTCGAACAGCAGGATCGTGCCGGATGCCCGACTGCTCGAGTGGTATCCACCTTTCCGTCCCATGCGGATCAAGGTCGTCGAGATCAGCAATGAGTGGCGCCACGTGCGCATACGCCTGCCGCTGAACGCGATGTCGCGCAATCCGGGAGGCGTGATGTTTGGCGGGTACCAGGCCGCGCTCGCCGACCCGATCGCCGCGTTGGCTTGCGCCCGGGTATTCCCGGGTCATTCGGTGTGGACCCGCGCCATGGCCATATCCTTCGAGCACGGCGGAAATTCCGACCTCGAGATGCGTTTTTCTCTTACTCATGAGCAGGAGAGGGCAATTAGCATCGAGCTCGAACGAGACGGTCGGTCAACGCCGACATTTGAATACGGCTACTTCCGCAGCGATGGTGTGCGCTGCACGGTCGTACGCAACACGGTGGCGATTCGGCCGCGCGGCTACCAGCGCGCGACGACTCCGCCGGCCTCTCCCGAAAACGTGGAGTAATCGCCGAGTGAGAACTGGCGCACAGAAAACGAGTTCATTCGGCGTTCAGATGCACGCCGCGAAGATGACCCGCAAGGAGAACTGCATGAAATCGACGTTGATCAAAGGCACATTGTTAGCGCTCGCGGCTTCCCTCACGGTCGCAGGATGCACCACCACGGATGCGTACACCGGCGACAAGAAGGTGAACAAGGCATCCAAGGGCGCGGGCATCGGCGCGCTCGCTGGCGCGGTGCTCGGCGCCGCCACAGGCGACAACTCCAAGGAACGCCGCAAGCGCGCGCTGATCGGCGCGGGCGTGGGTGCGCTCACGGGCGCCGGCGTCGGTGCCTACATGGACCGCCAGGAAGCCAAACTGCGCGCGCAGCTGCAGGGCACGGGCGTGTCGGTCACTCGCAATGGCAACGACCTCGTCCTCAACATGCCGGGCAACATCACGTTCAAGACGGCCAGCGCCGACCTGAATGCAAACTTCTTCCAGGTGCTCGACTCGGTGACCCTGGTACTCAAGGAGTTCGACAAGACGCTCATCGACGTCGACGGCCATACCGACAGCGATGGCAGCGACAGCTACAACCTGCAGCTATCGCAGCAGCGCGCCAACTCGGTGGGCAGCTACCTGCAGTCGCACGGTGTAAACAGCCAGCGCATCGTCGCGGTAGGCAAGGGCGAAGCGAGTCCCATCGCCAGCAACACATCGGCCGACGGCAAACAGCAGAACCGTCGCGTGGAGTTGCGATTGCAGCCGATCACCGAAGGCTGAGCGCTTCGCAAACGCACGCCACTCTGACGGCGGCCTTTCGGGGCCGCCGTTCGTTTCAGGGTTTCACGCCTGAAACAATCGGTACATGCCAGACCGCATAGTGATCCGGATTCTCGATACTCGCGATGATTTCATTGAAGTGCTGACGCACTAGCGCCGGCGGAAAATCCGCCGTCGACAGGGCCTGCACATAGCCGTCGCGCCAGGCGGTGATGATGTCCGCGAAGACCCGGCGGGGGACCCGCAACGTGTCGACCACCACGTAATCGACGCGCACATCCTTGAGGCCTGCGGCGCGCATCAAGGTCCACGCCTTCCGCCCGATGCGAGAGTCGGTTCCGGTTCGTTCCGCGAACTCCACGGGTCCCTTGCGCCAGAAGACGTCCGGGTCCAGCGGCCCAGACATCATGTGGAGCATGGAGTAGTCCTCAGCCAGCACGTGCACGTGTCCGCCCGGCTTGGTCACGCGCACCAGCTCCGCGAGGATCCGGTCGACGTGCGGCACGGACTGCACCATGTGTCGATTGGCCACGAGATCGAACGAATTGTCCGGCTGCGCAAGGCGGTAGGCGTCGCCGGTTTCGAATCGAAGGCGGGGCGCCAGGGCGCCGTGCTTGGCGCGCGCGACCTCGACGGAAGCCTCGAGAAGCTCTATTCCCAGCACCTGCGCTTCCGGCAGGTGCCCGGCCACGCGCGCGCTGAATTCACCCGTGCCGGCGCCCACGTCGAGCACGCGCGCATTGCGCGACAAGCGGTAGAAGTTGAGCAGGGATTTTTCCTGGGGCCATATGGCGTCGATCTGGGCGGCCAAGGTCCGCACCATCGACTCGTCGGCCATCTGCGCTCCCTGCGGGTTCAGGTCTTTGACAGTCATTGTCTGGCTCATCACCGGGATTTATCCACGCGCACCGCTGTGCCGGGTTCAGTAAAACTTAGCATCGGAAAAGAAGAAGCCCCGGTGAACCGGGGCTTCGACATCATCAGGCCGGACCGTGCCTCGATCAGAGGCCGGACATCAGGCCACGCAGCTTCTTGATGGCATTGGCCTCGATCTGGCGAACCCGCTCGGCGGATACGCCGTACTTCTCGGCAAGGTCGTGCAGCGTGGCATTCGCCTCGCCGGTCCAGCGGCTCACCAGGATGTCGCGGGCGCGCGGGTCCAGGGTCTTGATGGCTGCCTGCAGGCGGTCGCCGGTGGCGTCTTCCCACTCGGCATTCTCGATCTGCAGCGCCGGGTCGGCATCGGGAGCCGGTAGATAGGCGGCGGGCGAGTAGGTCTCGTCGCCATCCTCGCTGCCACTGTCCGGAACCGGGTCGAACGCGAGATCACGCGCCGAGAGGCGCTTCTCCATCTCGGTCACTTCCTCGGGCGAAACCTTGAGGTCGCGTGCGACGGCCTGCGTTTCCTCGGCTGTCAGCCAGGCGAGGTTTTTCTTCATCTTGCGGAGATTGAAGAACAGCTTGCGCTGCGCCTTGGTGGTCGCGACCTTGACGAGCCGCCAGTTGCGCAGCACGTATTCGTGAATTTCGGCGCGGATCCAGTGCACGGCGAACGAAACCAGGCGCACACCCACCGTAGGGTCGAAGCGCTTTACCGCCTTCATGAGGCCGACGTTGCCTTCCTGGACGACGTCGCCCAGGGGCAGGCCGTAGCCCGAGTAGCCGCGCGCGATGTGCACGACAAAACGAAGGTGCGAGAGCACCAGCTGGCGCGCGGCCTCGAGGTCGCCGTCATTGCGGAAGCGCTTGGCAAGCTCCGATTCATCCTCGCGCGACAGCACGGGGATGCGACTCACCTTGTCCATGTAGGCGTCGAAGCTGCCGACGGGGCCGGACAGGACGAAATCTTTGTGGCGGGCAACCAGTGCAGTGGAAGCGGTCATCTCTACGAACCTCCTCAACGGACTTGCTCATCACCGGTAAGGCATATCTCTATGAGCCGGGATATTAGCAGTCGGGCAATTAGAGTGCTAAAGGCCCCCACAGTTCCATCCCTCCGATGAGGGACCAGAACCATAAGTTATTGAATCAGAAGAGATCGGCTTAGGCTCGAGGCTCGATCGACCGTAGGTGCCGGCCCGTGGAGATCAGCGCCCCGAGCCAGCCGAGCCCCGCACCCACCGCGATGAGCAATCCGAAGCCTCGGGAGCCCAATCCCTCCATCAGGAAGCGGCCGCCGTACTGCGCCGAGAGGTCGCCGACCGCCTGGTCGAGGTAAGCAATGCCGCCCATGAGGATCAGGGCCGCCAGGAGGGCGCCCCCCAGGCCATAAAAGAGCCCGGTGTAGAGGAACGGGCGCCGGACGAACGCGTTGGACCCGCCCACGAGCTTGGTCACTTCGATCTCGGGGCGTCGATGCTGGATCTCGAGCCGGATGGTATTGCCAATGACGGCCAGTACCCCCAGGCCCAGGACGGCGACAATCACCCAGAATGCCCGCCGCAGCACATCGAGCAGCGAGTGCAGGCGTCGAACCCAATCCAGGTCGAGCTGCACGAGCTCGACCTCCGGAAACGCCGCGAAATAGCGGCGCAGGTTTTCCACCTCGGCAGGCCCGCTGGCGCCCTGGCGCGGACGCACGACCAGATGATGCGGCAGCGGATTGTCGGCCAGCGCGGAAAGCGCATCACCGAAGCCCGACGCCTGCTTGAATTCTTCCAGCGCCTCGTCGGCGGTGGTCACCGAAATGGATTCGACGCCAGGCCGCTCGCGCGCGCTCTTGGCGACCTGCTGTACGCGTTCGAGAGGCGTGCCGAGCTTGAAGTGCACGGTGAAATCGAGCGCATTGCCGAGATCGCCGGCCGCCGAACGGAGGTTGTTCACGACCAAGCCGAGCCCTGCCGGCAGCGCGAGCGCCACGCCGATGACGGTCAGCGTCAACATGGTGGCGAGTGGCGAGCGCATCAGGCGGCCCAGCGCGCCGAACAGCGCCTGCAGATGCCGGGTGCCGTACGAAGAAACGAGGCTCATTTCACACTGATGTTCGGCAGCTCGCCGAGCTTGGGGCCGGTCGCCGTCATGCGCGCGTGGTGACCGGCGCGGTAGCTGTCCGCACCGATGCGGCCGGCGTCGAGCACGATTTCCCTCTGCCCGAATTGCTCCACCAGGTGTGGATCGTGCGACGCGATGATCACGGTGACTCCCACTTCCTGAAAGCGCTTGAACACCTTCATGACCTCGGCGGCGAGGCCGGGATCGAGGTTGCCGGTGGGCTCGTCCGCGATGAGCAATTGCGGCTTGCTGATCACCGCGCGCGCAATGCCTACGCGCTGCTGCTCGCCCACCGAGAGCTCGAGCGGCGAAGACCGTTCACGGCCCAGGAGGCCCACCTGGTCGAGCGCGGCGCGCACGCGGCGATCCACTTCCTTGAGCGGGGTGCCGGCGACGATGAGAGGCAGCGCGACGTTGTCGTAGATCGGCCGGTCGAGCAACAGCTTGTGATCCTGAAACACCACACCTATGGCGCGGCGGAATGCCGGGATCTTGCCCGCGCGGAGCTTGCCGGTGTCCTGTCCGTTGACCGTGACGGTGCCACGGCTCGGCCGTTCGAGCAGCGCGATCAGCTTGAGGACACTGCTCTTGCCCGCGCCCGATCGGCCCGTGAGAAACACGAACTCGCCGGGCTGGATCTGGAACGTGACGCCAGCCAGGGCTTCGCGGCCGTTGGGATAGCGCTTGGCGACATTGTCGAACGTGATCATTCGCGCGCGATTCTAGCCCGCGGCGAGGCTGTTGCCGGAGACCAGCGCGGTAGCGAAGGCCCGCGCGTCGAATTCGCCGAAATCCTCGGCTTGCTCGCCCAGCCCGATGAAGCGGATGGGCAGGTTCAACTTGCGCGCGATCGCGATCACGATGCCGCCCTTGGCGGTGCCATCGAGCTTGGTGAGCACCAACCCGGTGACGCCGACTGCTTCATGGAATTGCTGGGCCTGGGTGAGCGCATTCTGTCCCTGGTTGGCGTCGAGCACTAACAAGACCTCGTGCGGCGCCGTGGGTTCCACGCGCTTGATCACGCGGTGCACCTTTTTCAATTCGTCCATGAGATGCGACTGGCTGTGCAACCGCCCGGCGGTGTCGATGATGACGACGTCCGCCTTGCGCGAGCGCGCGGCCGTGACCGCGTCGAAAACGACGGCACCGGGATCGGCGCCCGCCTGCTGCTGGATGATGTCCGCCTTGGCGCGCTGTGCCCAGACGCCGAGTTGTTCGATGGCTGCCGCGCGAAACGTGTCGCCGGCCGCGAGCATCACCTGCTTGCGCGCGTCGGCGAACCGGCGCGCCAGCTTGCCGATGGTGGTGGTCTTGCCCGAGCCGTTCACGCCGATGACGAGCAGCACGAAGGGCTTGTGCGTCCCGATGTCGAGCGGCTGCTGTGAGGGCAACAGTATCTGCGTGATCGAGTCGGTCAACGCGGCGATGAGTTTGTCGACGTCGTCGAGCTCTTTGCGCGCCACTTTCTTCCGCAGCTCGTCGAGGATCTGTTCGGTGGCTTCGACACCCACGTCGGCCGTGAGCAACCGGGTTTCGAGCTCATCGAGGACCTCGGCGTCGATCTTCCGGCCCGGAACCAGGTTGGCCAGGTCGTACGAAAGCCAGGAACCAGGCCGGTTGAGCTTGGCGCGCATGCGCGCGAAGAAAGAGGGTTGCTTGGCTTCAGCCAAAATCGTCTCCGCAAATGAAAAGGGCGGTCCGAGCACCGGACCGCCCCCTGTCTCGATTGGCTCGTAGTCTAAGGCTGAACGACGCTCGTGTCGGTGATGGCGATGACCGGCGTACCCGCACCCGCGGGCGGATTGCCGCTCACCGTGAACGTGATGGCTTCTCTCTGCATTTCCACCGTGGTGGGTCCGTGGGCCGCGGGCGACAGCAGCGACCCGTGATCGCCATTCACGAAGTTCACGTACCCGGAGCCGGGGTTGATGCCGCTTGACCGGCGCGGGAAAGAGACGCCAGCACCCTGAAGCGCCGTGATGAGGCGCTGCGTAGCCGTGTTCGGGATCACCTGGTCCGGGTTCGGCGGCGGCGGAGTGCCTCCCACCACCTGCGACATGTAGATAGCGCGTCCGGTCGCGGTGGTGGTCACGTAGTTGAGCGAGTCGCCCGCATCGACGATGGCCTGCGCGTCACGGAAGAACTGGTTGTACAGCGTGGTGCCGGCGATGAGTCCCTGCGCCTGCAGCCCCGCGTTGATGCGTGGTCCGAAGCTCGCCGAGTCACGCAGCAGCTCCGCGACGCCACCGCCCGGAACGGAGAACGCCATGGTCTTCACCAGCGCCGGGTTCGGAAGCGAGGCGCCATAGACGATGCCGGTGATGCTGCCCAGTGACATGCCGACGAACGCGATGCGATTCGGATTGATGTCCGGCGTGGCGGCATTGCTGTCGAGGTCGAGCGTGGGCAGCGCGCGGGTCAACGCGAGCAGATTCACGGCCGCCTGCCGCAGGTTGTCGCGGCTGGCGAGCGGGAAGGTGAGGTTGATGAAATGCGTGCCGGACGGGTCGATGAGGCTGTCCTGGCCCGCCGCCCCCGTCGCGTTCACGACCAGGTCGAGATTGAAGGTCTGCTCATTTGCGGCCTGGTACAGCCCCACGAGACTCGTGTCGGTGACGCCATGCAGCGGCAGATCGATCGACGCCACCGCCCAACCCTGCGCCGCGAAATTCGCGGCGATAGCCGCCGCCTGGGTGCGGTTGCCCGTGATGCCGTGCTGGAAGATGACTACCGGCCAGCCTTCCGCCGGCTTGGTGCCGGCTCCGGACGCCGCGTTCGGGATCGTCAGGAGCAACGGAATGGGCTTGTTCGCGACCAGCGCCGGGATGGGATTGAAGCGCGTGAGGTTGCGTTCATTGGTGGGGTCGGTGAGCGGCGCGGGCGGTGCCGATGCCGCCGTCCAGGAACGGCGCAACACGTTGGAGTCGGTACTGATGCCGCCCGGAGCCTGCGCCGTCGGGATGTATGAGTAGTAAGGCACCGTCACGGTGCCGACGCGCACATCCGCAACGGGTGGCAACGCGGAAATGAGGTTGGTCACCGTGCCGATCGGCGCACCCACGCTGATCGCCGGCGGCGGCGACAGATAGGTCAGCTGGCCCAGGATGCGCATGGTGTCGCGCGTGGCCTGCGTGCTGAAGTGGAACGAGACGATCACGTTGGCCGGATTCACCGCGGCGGCGCCGAGCGCGGGATTGGCGGCGACCGCGAAGTGCGACGCGGTGAAACCGCACGCGCCTTGCATGGGCGTGCCAGTCAAGGTCGCGCAATTCGCGGGGTTCACGGTGGGGCCCAGCGCGGTCTTGATGCTCGCGTAATCGCGATCAGCCGTCGCCGCGGCGCCGTTCGCCATGGTGATGCCGTTGGTCAGCACCACGAGGTAGCCCGTCGCGGGCGGCACCGGATCGGACGGCAGCAGCGGGCCGGACGAGGGAGTGAGCGGACGCAGCGGGCGGATCTCCAGGATCGTCGGTCCGATGCCGGTGTCCGTCGCGACGCCGGCGGTGTAGTCGGTGCCGAAGGTGAGGACTCGCGTGAAACCCGAGACCGCCTTGTTAGTGTTGCTCACCGTCACCTGGTAGACGCGCACCGTCGCCGCGGTCAGCGAGGCCGGATTCAGCGGACCACCGAAGGTCACGCGCATCGGCGCGGTGGTGGACCAGCCGTCGAGCGCGTTGAGACCTACCTGCTGCGGAATGAGTCCGTTCGCCGGTTGGATGTTGATCGTGCCGTCGGTGGTACCGGAGAAATAGAGATCGTTCGGAAAAGGGAAGATGCCCTGCGCGGGCTGAAACCGCGCAGCGGTGGCGGCGGATAGCGTCGGAGCAGTCTCGCCACCAGGATTGCCATTGCCGGCGGTCGGAGTGGTCGGACCTACGTCGGGCGTGTTGTCCACCGAGCTGGAGCAACCGGCCGTGACGATGGCAGCCAGTGTGACGGCTGCGAGTAGCCTCTTCATGCGTTCACTCCTCGGAATTCTTTTGACGAACAGCGCGGTCGCATTCCCCGTCGTTCAGAACGATGCGCCGAACTTGTGATGTTGGGGCAGTAGGTTACGCTTGGGCCCCAAAAGGTGGCAAGCCACGCGGCGCGGGCGAAATCGTTGGCGAAGGTGAAAAACGGCGGGAAAAGTCGCGCGCCCACAGCTCACTCCGAGGGTCCTGATGCGCGCAAGCATGATGCACCGGTTGGTGCACGAGCCGCCGTCGCCGGGCCGCGCATCCTGCGCATCATTGGCGGACGCCATCGGGGCAGACGGCTGCGATTTCCCGCGGGAGTCGAGATTCGTCCCACGCCAGACCGGGTGCGGGAAACCCTGTTCAACTGGTTGCAGCCGCGCATGGATGGCGCGCGCGTGCTCGATCTTTTCGCGGGCAGTGGTGCGCTCGGGCTCGAAGCGCTGTCGCGCGGCGCCGGGCAGGTCACCTTCGTGGAACGCGATCGCCGGGCTGCCGCGGCCATCAGCCAACTGTTGGCGGAATGGCGCGAGGTCGCGGGCACCGTGGTCTGCGCCGACGCGCTGGGCTGGCTCGAGTCCGCCGCGTCACCGCCGTTCGACATCGTGTTCCTGGACCCTCCCTACGATGCCGCTCTGCTGGGTGACGCCGCCGTCGCGCTCGCGGCGCGGGGCCTGCTCGCGAGCGACGCCCGTGTCTACCTGGAAAGGCGCGCGAGCGATGTTCCGGCAGCGCTACCTGACGGTTGGCGCGAGTTGCGGGCGGGGCGGGCAGGTGAGGTCGGGTATCATCTCTTCTCTGTATGAAACGCACCGCCGTCTACCCCGGAACATTCGACCCCATCACCAATGGACACCAGGACCTGGTGCGCCGAGCCGCTTCCGTCTTCGATCGCGTGATCGTCGCGATCGCCTCGAACCCTAACAAGGCGCCGATGTTCGACCTCGAGAAGCGCGTGGCAATGGCCCGCGAGGTCCTGTCCGACATCGGCAACGTCGAAGTCATGGGCTATTCCGGACTCACCGTCGACTTCGCCCGACAACACGATGTGCAGGTGGTGGTGCGCGGATTGCGCGCGGTGTCCGATTTCGAGTTCGAGTTCCAGCTTGCGAACATGAGCCGGCACCTCTCGCGCGAGCTCGAGACCGTGTTCCTCACGCCGCAGGAGCAGTTCACCTTCATCTCGTCGACGCTGGTGCGCGAGATCGCGGTCCTCGGCGGGGATGTGAAGGAGTTCGTGCACCCGCTCGTTGCCGCCGAACTCAGAAAGATGAAGCGGGTCTGAACGGGATGCTCTTCAAACGCGCCGAGCGCGGCTTCCTGCTGCTGCTGATCTGCTTCGCCTTGCCGCTGCAAGCGGCGACGCAGGTGTCGAGCATTCCCAAGGCGGGGCCGGGCCAGGCGGCGATCGCCAGCGCCTATCCACTGGCGAGCGACGCGGGCAAGGAGATCCTCGCGAAGGGCGGCAACGCCTTCGATGCCGCGGTCGCGGTGGCAGCGGCGCTGGCGGTCGTGGAGCCCTCGAGCTCGGGTCTCGGCGGCGGCGGGTTTTTCCTGCTGCGCCGCGCGAGCGACGGCCGCGAGGTCATGCTCGACTTGCGCGAGATGGCTCCCGGCGCCGCGTCGCGCGACATGTACCTCGACAAGGATGGCAACGTGGTGCCTGGCCTGTCGCGCGATTCCGCGCTAGCGGCGGGCATCCCGGGCGAGCCCGCGGGGCTCGTCCACCTCGCCAGGAAGTTCGGCAAGCTGCCGTTGAGCGTGAGCCTGCAGCCCGCCATCAAGCTGGCGCGCGAAGGTTTCCCGCTGTACGGCCGCCTGCGCGGCGGCATGGAGTTCAAGAAAAACGCCTTCCTCAAGACGCCCGATGCCGCGAAGGTGTTCCTCGTGAATGGGGAAGTGCCGGCGCTCGGTTACGTGATCAAACAACCCGATCTCGCCGACAGCTTTGAAATGCTCGGCAAGCAGGGCGCAGACGGATTCTACAAAGGCGCATTCGCACGCAAGCTCGTCGAGGGGGTGCGTACGCTCGGCGGCAATTGGACGCTCGAGGATCTCGCCAACTACAAGGTGGTGGAACGTGAGCCCGTGGTCGGTCACTACCGCGGCGCGCGCATCGTCTCGGGTTCGCCGCCGGCGTCGGGCGGTGTGGCGCTGATCGACGCGCTCAACATCCTCGAGGGCTATGACCTCGCTGGCCTCGACAAGGTGACGAGGACACACCTGATCGTCGAAGCCATGCGCCGCGTGCATCGCGACCGCGCCGTGTATCTCGGCGACCCCGATTTCGTCGAAGTGCCGGTGGCGAGACTCATCGACCCCAACTACGCGGCGGGCCAGCGCGCGTCCATCAGAATGGATCGCGCCACACCCAGCGCCATGCTGCCCGGCGTCGACTCGCCGAGCCCCGGCCCTTCGACCACGCATTTCTCGGTGATCGACGCCAAGGGCAACATGGTGGCCGCCACCATCACGCTCAACTTCTTCTTCGGATCCGGCCTCATGGTGCCCGGCACCGGGATACTGCTGAACAACCAGATGGACGATTTCTCGTCGAAGCCTGGCGTGCCCAATGGCTTTCAGCTCATCGGTGGCGATGCGAATGCGATCGCCGCGAAGAAGCGTCCGCTGTCCTCATCGACGCCCACCTTCGTGGAGGGGCCGAAGGGACTCATGATCCTGGGCTCGCCGGGCGGAAGCTACATCCCTGGAATGGTGATCCAGGGCACCATCAATTTCATGGAAGGAAGGAGCGCGCGGGAAGTCGTCAGCGCCCCGCGCTTCCATCACCAGTTCTCACCAGACGTGCTGCAGTTCGAGAGCGACGCGCTCGACGCGGATGAGCGAAAGGCGCTCGAACAGCGTGGCCACACGCTGCGCGAAGGCTCGCGCAAATGGGGCAACATGCAAGTGGTCGTCTGGGACTATGCGTCCGGCAAGGTCGAAGCCGCGAGCGATCCGCGCGGCGAGGGCGTTGGCCTGGTCTATTAGGCGCACTTCAGGTGGCTCCCGGAGCCGCCGTTCCGGGCCTCGTTTTCAGACCGTTACTTCTTTTTCGCCTTGTTTTTTTTGGGAGCCTTCTTCGGCGCCTTCCTCGCCGCCTTCTTCTCCGGCACGATCTTCTTTTTCTTTTTCACGACCTGGATGCGCGTCGGCGTCGCAGGCGCGGGTAGTTTGCCGGCCTTGTGCAAGTCCACCGCGCGCCACAGGTACCACGCGGCGATCGAGCGGTAGGGAGCCCAGCGGGCACCGAACTCCGCCAGCGCGCGCGGCGTCGGCATGCCCCGCAGCCCGTACGCAAGGCGGAAGCCGTTGCGCACGCCGAAATCGTCAACGGGCAGGACGTCCGCGCGACCCAGGCGGAACATCAGCAGCATCTCCACGGTCCAGCGCCCGATGCCTCGCACCTGGGTCAGCCGGCCGATGATGTCGTCATCGCTCAACGTGTGCAGGATTTCGTAGGGCGGCACCACGCCTTCGACGGTCTTGCGGGCGAGATCCTTGATGCTCGCAATCTTGGCGAACGACAGGCCGACCGCGCGCAATTTGTCGTCGGGCGTGTCAAGCACGAGCTCGGCCTCCAGCAGCGCTTCGACCCCGGTGGTCGCGTACAGCGCGACGAAGCGGCCAAAGATGCTTTCCGCGGCAGTGCCGTTGAGCTGCTGGTGAGCGATTGCGCGAGCGAGCGCGTGGAATGGCGTGTGAGTGGCGCCGGGCTCCATCGTGCATTTGCCGGCGACGCGCATGAGATTGGCAAGGATCGGGTCGACCTTTGCGAGTCGACGTTTGAATGACGTGAGCTCGGCGGGCGTGACCCGGGTGGATAGGTTGTTCACGCGCGCATTCTAACGGGACGCCATGCGACTGCTCAGTGCTGACAGTGGGGACACCAGTACGTCGAGCGTGCGCCCTGCGTGATCTGCCGGATGGGCCGGCGACAAACGCGGCAGGGCTCGCCTTCGCGCTCGTAGACGTACAGCCTCTGGCGGAAGTACCCAGGGTTGCCATCGGCGCCGACGTAATCGCGCAGCGTGGTGCCGCCGACCTTCACCGCCATGGCAAGCGTCGCCTTGATGGCGCGGACCAGCTTCGCGCACTCGTCCCGCTTGAGCGAACGCGCCTGGCGACGCGGACGAATGCGCGCCCGGAACAATGCCTCGCTCGCGTAGATGTTGCCGACGCCGACCACGAGCCTGGCGTTCATGATCAGCTGCTTGATCGCGACCGAGCGGCGCCGCGTGATCTTCCACAGGTATTCGGCATTGAATGCGTCCTCGAGCGGCTCGGGCGCGAGACCCTCGAGCAATGGATGGAGGTCGGGATCCGCCGTAGTGAACATGAGGCTGCCGAAACGACGGGGGTCGTTGAAGCGCAGCGTCTTGCCCGAGTCGAGCTCGATGTCCACGTGGTCGTGCGCGATGCGCGGTGCTTCCGTGGGGAGCACGCGCAGGCTGCCGGACATCCCGAGATGCAGGATCAGCGTGCCGGCGTCGGTCTCGATGAGCAGATATTTCGCGCGACGTCCGGCGCGGCGGATGAAGGAGCCGGCGACCGCTTGCACCATCGCAAGATCCACGGGCCAGCGCAGGCGCCGCTCGTGTATGTGCAGCCGACGGATGCGCCGCCCGACAACGTGCGGTTCGATGCCGCGACGCGTGGTTTCGACTTCGGGCAGCTCAGGCACTGGCAGGTAGTTCGGGCACTTGTAGGACAGGTCGATTCGACGTGGTTTTCAATCGGCCGGTCGCTTCGGTTTGCAACCTTTGGCCGCTGCGAGGCATCTATCGAGCACGAACGATTGTGGGTGGCGGCGGGACCCTCCTGCAAGAGAACCTGTGACCAGCTCGATCCCGAGCTTTCACGCCCGCCGCCGCCCCAAGTTTTGGCGGAAGGCCATGACTGCTGGCGAAGCCCATTAGGCCGTGGGCGCTTTGCCAGCCGTCAGTGGCTCCCGAGTCGCCACCCACGATCGTTGCTTGAAAATTGATGGCAAAGAAAAAGCCCCGGCGGAAACCGCCGGGGCTTTTTCACATGGCCTTCTGGTTCCCGAAGATTAAGTTCTTCGCGGACCGGCGCGCCCGAAGACCGATTACTTGATCTTCGTCTCTTTGTAATCGACGTGCTTGCGCACGACCGGGTCGTATTTCTTCACGTTCATCTTGTCGGGATGCAGGCGCTTGTTCTTGGTGGCCACGTAGAAATGGCCAGTGCCGGCGGACGACAGCAGTTTCACTTTTTCACGCATGGCTTAAACCTTCTTGCCTTTGGCGCGCAGGTCGGCGACCACCGCGTCGATGCCGTTCTTTTCGATCGTGCGCAGGCCGCGCGTGGAAACACGCAGGCTGACCCAGCGACGCTCGGTCTCCAGCCAGAAACGCTGGGTGTGCAGATTGGGCAGGAAGCGACGACGCTTCTTGTTGTTGGCGTGGGAAACGCGGTTGCCGACAGCAACGCTCTTGCCCGTAACTTCGCAGACGCGGCTCATAAAACACCAGAGGAATCAGTTGGTTAACTATCGCGCGACCGGGTTCCGGCCGTCGAAAGGGCCGCCTTTATACCAGCCGGGCTTGGCGCGGGCAACCTCGGCGTCAGCGGGCTGTGATGAGACGTGGTTCGGAGGGAGGTCAGAGCAACCCGCGCTCGGCGAACGACAGGCAGGCGTTGTCCCCCACGATGAGGTGATCGAGGACGCGAATGTCGACGAGCGCGAGCGCGTCCCGCAGCCTTCTCGTTATGAGCTCATCCGCCTGGCTTGCTTCGGCCACGCCGGACGGATGATTGTGCGCGAAGATAATCGCGGCCGCGTTGTAACGCAGCGCCTGCCGCACCACCTCACGCGGATGGACGCTCGCGCCGTCGATGGTGCCGCGGAACACCTCTTCGAATTGGATGAGGCGGTGTCGGTTGTCCAGATGCAGGCAACAGAACACTTCGTAGGGACGATCACGCAGCTGTGCCGTGAGGAATTGCCGCGTATTGGCCGGCGCATTGAGCGCCGGGCCCGCCCGCAATGCCTCCCGGTAGTGGCGGCGTGACAGCTCGAGCGCCGACATGAGAGTCGCATAGCGGGCCGGGCCCAGCCCCCGAAGCTTAAGCAGCGTGGCTGCGTCGGCCGATAGCAGCCGGCGCAGGCTGCCGCCGAAATGCAGAAGCAGCCCGCGCGATATGTCGAGGGAATTGGTGCCGCCGCACCCGGTACCGAGCAACAGCGCGAGGAGCTCGGCGTCCGACAGTGCTTGCGCCCCGCGATCCAGCAGGCGCTCGCGAGGACGCTCCCCCGGCGGCCAGGCGCTGATGTCCGAGGGGTTCGGCGTGCCGATAAGCTCTTGATCCATAGCGCCATATTGGCGTCTGTCAGGCTCCAGGCGCGAGGCGGCAATGCGACGCGAATGGTGAGATTCTCCCTGCCGAACCCCGATGCTCATAACCGCCGGCAATAGCAGCGGAACCAACGTGACTGGCGCCACCTTCGTGCGCCTGTCGATAATCCATGCCATGCAGGGCAAAAGGGTTCTTCTGGGTGTGACGGGCGGTATCGCGGCTTACAAGAGCCCCGACCTGGTCCGCCGCCTGCGCGAGCAGGGCGCCGAAGTGCAGGTGGTGCTGACTTCGGGCGCGCGCGAATTCGTCACGGCCATGACGTTCCAGGCCGTGTCCGGTCGGGAGGTGCGCAGCGACCTCTGGGATCCCGAAGCCGAGAAGGCCATGTCGCACATCGAGCTCGCCCGCTGGGCGGACTTCGTGGTGATCGCGCCGGCCACCGCCGACTTCATCGCCCGCCTCGCCACCGGCCAGGCGGACGACCTCCTAACTACCCTGTGCCTGGCGACCTCGGCGCCGATCGCGCTGGCGCCGGCCATGAATCGCGTCATGTGGGCCAATGCGGCGACGCAGGCCAATGTCGCGACGCTCAAGTCGCGGGGAATCCACGTCTGGGGCCCGGGCGAAGGCGACCAGGCCTGCGGTGAAGTCGGCGCGGGACGCATGCTCGAGCCCACGCAGCTCGCGGCATACGTCGCCAACAGCATCGCTCCCACGGGACCGCTGGCCGGCAAGCGCGTGCTGCTCACGGCCGGTCCTACGCGCGAACGCATCGACCCGGTACGGTTCATCAGCAACCGTAGCTCGGGGAAGATGGGCTTCGCCGTCGCCGCGGCCGCTCGCGATGCCGGCGCGGAGGTCATCCTGATAGCCGGGCCCTGTACCTGCGCCACGCCACCAGGTGTCCAACGCGTGGAGGTCGAGAGCGCCGCCGACATGCTGGACGCGGTGCTGAAGAATCTCGACGGGGTCGACATCTTCGTCGCCACCGCCGCGGTCGCCGACTATCGGCCTGCGAATCCCGTCGAGAGCAAGATCAAGAAGACCTCCGAGTCCCTGGACATCAAGATGGAGCGCACGGTCGACATCCTCGCGACGGTCGCGGCGCGCACCGGCAAGGAACGCCCGTTCGTCGTGGGCTTCGCCGCCGAGACCGACTCGGTCGAGCAATACGCGCGCCAGAAGCTGCTCAGGAAAAATCTCGACATGATCGCGGCCAACGAAGTGGGCCACGACAAGGTCTTCGAGAAAGACGACAACGCGCTGCTGGTGTTGTGGCGCGATGGCCGGCAGGAGCTGCCGCACGCGCCGAAGGTCGCGCTCGCGCGCGACCTCGTGACGTTGATCGCGCAGCGTTTTGCCGAGCGCGCCAAGCCACGCCTCGCTAGTATCTCGGCATGAACGCAGTCGCATCCTCGGTTGCGGCGTACACCGACCGGGCCCTGAAAGTACGCATCCTCGATGCACGCATTGGCAGGGATTTCCCGTTGCCCGCGTATGCCACGCCAGGCTCGGCGGGTCTCGATCTGCGCGCCTGCCTCGACGCACCGCTCACGCTCACCGCCGGCAAGGCCGAGCTCATTCCCACGGGCCTTGCCATACACCTCGATGATCCGGGCCTCGCTGCCGTCATCCTGCCGCGCTCGGGCCTCGGCCACAAACACGGCGTGGTGCTCGGGAATCTGGTCGGCCTAATCGACTCGGATTACCAGGGGCAGCTCATGGTGTCCTGCTGGAATCGCGGCAGCGTCGACTTCGTCGTGCAGCCCGGCGAGCGCATCGCGCAGATGGTGATCGTGCCGGTGGTGCAGGTCAGGCTCGAAGTGGTCGACGACTTCGCGGCCAGCGCTCGCGGCGCCGGCGGCTTTGGTCACACGGGCACGCGCTGACGGCGCGGCGCCGGTACGCCTGACTACTGCTTCTTCGGAGCGTTCGCTTCGCTGAGGCGGGCCGCGGCCGAGGAGCGCAGTTCCTTGAAGCGCGCGATGTCCGCGTCGTAACCATCCTGCACGTTCTTGAGCTCGGTGCGCTTGATGTTGAGCGCCGTGTTCTGCGTGCGCAGCTCGCTCAGCGCTCGCACCATTTCCTCGGCGAGATCATCGGGCATGCGCCGCGCGTTCGCCGCGCTGTTGTAAGGGGCGTAGTTCAGCGAGCGCTGCTTGAGGCCGTCCACGCGGGTAGTGAGGCTCGAGATGTAAGCCTCGGCCGCGGTGATCTGCCCCTTGATCTGGTCGAGACGCGCGTCGCGCACGTTCTCGATCTCCTTGACCGAAGGGTAGGTGGAGACCAGGAACATGTCGTGGTGCTTCTTGCGCAGCTCTTCTTTCTGCTTGGCGGCGTACGCGGCCGCCTCTTTCGGACTCATCTCCGCCAGACGCTTGTCGGTGACGACGCCCTGGGAATTGATGACCGTCTGCTCGCGCTGTGAGTACTCGGCGGGGACGCTGTCGCCGTAGTGCGTGACGCCGGCTTCATCCACCCACTTGTAGGTAGTGGTGCTGGGGGCGCTCTTGGTACCCGGCCGCGAGGCCGCGGCCTTCTGGCGCTTTGGTTTGGGCTCGGCGGCATTGGCCGCGGACACCGCCACTAAGCTCGCGAGCACGGTTGCCAGGACAAAGGTGACCTTGCGCATGCGGACTATTCTGCCCCAGTGGTTATGCCCGGGATACGGCATCGACACCCCATTCGCGCTGATATGCCTGTAATGCCGCAATCTGTTCGCGGGAAATGCGAACTGGGTCACCCGCGTCAGTGGCTGGCGTCCCGGTGAAAGTTTCGATGAGCCCGGCCAGGGTGAGGATGCTGACGCACTCGAGGCCGAACTGCTCCGAGACCTCCTGCACCGCGGATTTCGCGCCTTGGCCTCGCTCCTGGCGATCGAGCGCCAGTGCGACACCTACGGGAGTCGCGCCCGCCGCCTTGATGATGTCCACGGATTCGCGGATGGCGGTGCCGGCGGTGATGACGTCGTCGACGATCACCACGCGGCCTTTGAGCGCGCTGCCGACGATGTTGCCGCCCTCGCCGTGATCCTTGGCTTCCTTGCGGTTGAATGCCCAGGGTACGCTGCGATGGTGATGCTCAGCCAAGGCCACCGCGGTGGTCGTCGCGAGTGGAATGCCCTTGTAGGCGGGGCCGAAGAGCATGTCGTACTGCAGCCCGGAGCGCGTGAGCGCGGCCGCGTAGCACTTTCCGAGGACCGCGATGGCTTCTCCGTCGTTGAACAAGCCCGCATTGAAGAAGTACGGACTCTCGCGACCCGACTTCAGCTTGAAGGCACCGAAGCGAAGCGCGTTGCGCGACATCGCGAGGTCGATGAAGGTTCGCTGATACTCCTGCACGTGCCGACTCTTCCGTATGATTAAGCGGTGCGCATCATACCGAACCATGGCCACTGAAAAGGCGCCGAAGCGCACCTGGGGACAGGCGCTCGCGGTCTACGGAGAGCGGCCGGTTCTCTCCATGCTGTTCCTGGGGTTTTCGGCGGGGCTGCCCTTCTATCTCGTATTCACCACGCTCTCCGCGTGGCTGCGCAGCGAGCACATCGATCGCGCGACCATCGGCATGCTCGCCTGGGTCGGTCTCGCGTACTCGTTCAAGTGGGCCTGGGCGCCGATCGTCGATCGGGCTGCCATCCCGCTGCTCGGCAAGTGGTTAGGGCGGCGGCGCTCCTGGATGCTGGTGGCACAGTTCGGGATCATCCTCTGTCTCGCCAACCTGGCGTTGAGCGATCCCACGGTGAGCATCGCGCGCATGGCGGTGCTCGCGCTGGGCGTGGCCTTCTTCGCTGCCACGCAGGACATCGCGGTCGATGCATGGCGCATCGAGTCCGCGACCGCAGACAAACAAGGCGCGATGGCCGCCGCGTACCAGGTGGGCTACCGCACCGCGCTCATGGCGGCATCCGCGGGCGCGCTGGTCATCGCCGGGCGCGTCAATTTCCACGTCAGCTACCTGACGATGGCCGCGCTCGGTTTCATCGGCGTCCTCACTACTTTCCTGGTTCGCGAGCCCGCTCAAGCCCCCATGGGTGCGGATGCCGGTCGCGAGAGCCATGCCACCGAATGGTTGCGACGCAACGCGCACCTGCCGGGTTGGCTGCAAAGCGCCGGCGCGTGGTTGTACGGCGCGGTCGGCGGGCCGGTCGCCGACTTCTTCAAGCGCTTCGGCCTCGGCCTCGGTCTGCTGATTTTCGCGTTCATCAGTACCTATCGCCTCACCGACTACGTCGCGGGCTCGATGGCGAATCCGTTCTACATCGACATCGGATACACGCTCGAGGAAATGGGCGTGATCGCCAAGTTCTTCGGCTGGCCGTCGACCTTGTTGGGTGCCGTGGTCGGCGGCGCGCTGGTGGCGCGCATGGGCCGCGTGCAGGTGCTGTTGCTCGGCAGCGTGCTGGTGATCCTGTCGAACATCTTCTATGCGACCTATGGTGCCTATGCCTGCCACGAAGGTCTCGAGTGCGCCCGCGAGGGCATGTTCAATTTCTGGCCTTCGATCATCCAGCAGCGTGGTCCCGCCAGCGATCTCGGTCTGTCGTTCATAGTGGGTTTCGACAATCTTGCGTTGGGCGTGCACGGCACCGCGCTCATCGCGTTCATGAGCAGTCTGACCAGTGCGAAGTACACCGCGACGCAGTACGCCGTGCTGTCGTCGCTCTACTCGTTGCCGGGCAAGCTCATGATGGGCACATCGGGATTTTTCGTGAATGCGCTCGGGTATGGGGACTTCTTCCTCTTCACCGCGTTGTTGAGCGTGCCGGCGCTGCTGCTGCTGCTCGTGCTTTCGCGTCGTGACCTCACCGCGCGAAATTGACACGACGCGCGTGCTCTGCTCGCTCGCGGAGCTCGAACCCACCGGCTCGCGCGGCTTCTCGGTGGGTGAGGGTGACTGGCCGCTGCGCGGCTTCATCGTCAGGACAGCCACCGGCATCGCCGCGTACGTGAACTACTGCCCGCATGCGGGGCACCCGCTGAACTTCCGCCCCAACCGCTTCCTCACCCCGGATGGCAATCTGATCATGTGCTCCTCGCACGGCGCGCTGTTCGCGCGGGACGACGGGCTGTGCATCGCCGGGCCGTGCCAGGGCCAGAGGCTGACGCCGATACCGGTGGAAGTGACCGCCGGCTACGTGATGCTGGGGGAGGGCGTCGACGTGGACAGGCTCGCGAACGAGCCGCTGTGACGTCTAACTAGAAGCCGGCGATCACTCGAAGAGATCGAGGCCTTCGAGCTTCCCGGCGCGCTGGCGGCGGTCGTCGTCTTCGCCATAGCCCAGGGTTTCGCGCTGGTCGTCCTGCTCGGGGTCGACGTCGACGGATCCGGTCCAGTCCTCCGGTGGCTCGACTTCTTCGAGCGCGCCGTTTTCCTTCTCCGCGTGCCAATCCTCGATGTCCATCTCTTCAACGGTTCCGTCGAAGTACTGCAGCTCGATGGTGCCGTCGTCTTCATCGAAGGCGACCACCTCGAATGATTCGCTTCCCTGAATGCGGTACCAGTTGCCGATGATGGGTTTCACCGAGTGCCTCCGGCCGTAGCTGCTATGCTTCACGCGCCCTTCAAGGCGCGCCTTTCGAGTTCGATTTCATGTTGCTCCCGAAAGGTTTCAGAGACAAGAACGAATTTCTTGCGCAAAGCATCATGCTCGAACAGGTCATCAAATTTTTCATCGTGTTCTTCGTGGTCGTCGAGCCCATCTCGCTGATCCCGGTGTTCTCGGGCCTCACCGAAGGCGCGAGCGACAGCTACAAACACAAGATGGCCCTGAAGTCGGTGTTAGTCGCAAGTCTCATTCTTCTCATATTCGCGCTCGTGGGTGCCGGCTTTCTCGATGCCATGGGTATCTCGATCAACTCGTTCAGGATCTTTGGCGGCCTGTTGCTCTTCCTCATCGCGCTGGAGATGGTCTTCGCACGCGAGTCGGGCACACGCACCTCGAGCGACGAGAAGGTGGAAAGCAAGAAGCGCGCCGACATCTCGGTTTTCCCTCTTGCGTTTCCGTTCATGGCCGGCCCTGGTGCGTTGACCACGCTGCTGCTCGCTTTCGGGCCGATTCCGGTGACGGAGCATCCGCTGCAGTTCACGCTGATGTTCCTGTGCGCGCTGGTTGTCCTCGCCACCTGCCTGCTGGCGATGCGGGTTGCCGGGCCACTCATGCGGGTGATCGGCGTGACTGGCACCAACGTGGCGAACCGCTTGTTTGGCGTGGTACTGGGCGCGCTGGCAGTGCAGTTCGTAGTCGACGGCTTACGCGCGAGCTTCAATCTCTGATCCACTGACGGCCATCCTGCGGATGGGCCGACCGCGCGATCGATGGGCCGGGACATCTAATGCATCTGTCGAACGTGTTCACAGGTGCGAGATGTCCAAGTCCAAGAGCAAGGTGATCAAGGTCCCGAAGCGCGTTGCCGGTGTGAAGATTCCGAAAGCGGTCCGGAAAGGCCCAGTCCTGCAATTCGTGAATTCCGCCGCGGGCAAGCTGCTGTTGGCCGAGGCGATCAGCGCGGCGCTCGGCGCGATCGCCTACAAGCACGGGAAGTCGGGAAAACTCGAGGATGTGGTCGGGGACGCAAGGGACCGGCTGAACCACAGTGCGGCACGGTTGAGTCATGCCTTCGCCGCGGGTGTGCGCGCGTTCCGCGAGGCGCTCGGCGAGGACCCGGATGATACCGGTCGTGACGCCGACTCCGGGTTGGACGACGAGGGCCCGTCCGCGTCAAAAAAAAGTTTCCGGCGGTCGTCCGCGGCGCCGCCGAGCCCGGGCTGAACGCGGCGCCATGGCCCGCGCGCTCGAGATGGGTGCGTGAGAGTTGGTCGGCAGCGCCGAGTTTGCCAGACTAACTACGCTGGAAGGCGAGATCCCAGACGCCGTGACCCAGGCGCGCACCGCGCTTCTCGAAGCGCGTGGGCGCCCGCTCATCGGGCCTCGGCACCCAGTCTCCGGCGGCTGACAGGTTGCTGAAACCGGTGCTGGCACTCACGACCTCGAGCATCTGGTGCGCGTATTCCTCCCAGTCGGTTGCCAGGCGGAACACTCCCCCCGCTCTGAGACGCGATGCGACCAGTTCGACGAATGGCGGCTGGATCAGCCGCCGCTTGTGATGGCGCTTCTTGTGCCAGGGGTCGGGGAACAACACCAGCACCTCATCGAGTGACGCCGGCGGAATCTGTTCGCGAAGCACCTCGACCGCGTCGTGATCGCTGACGCGCAGATTGGAGAGCTCGCGGGTCTGCGCCAGCATGAGCAGGTGCCCCACGCCCGGACGATGCACTTCGACGCCCAGGTAATCTCGCTCCGGATGAGCGGCCGCAAGATTCGCCAGGTGTTCGCCATTCCCGAAGCCGATCTCGAGCGTGCGCGCCGCATTGCGGCCGAACAGGGCCGGCAGATCCAGCGGCGCTGGCGTGTATTCCATGCCGAAGCGTGGCCACAGATCCTCGAGCGCACGCGACTGGCCCGCAGTCATGCGCCCCGCGCGCATGACGAAACTGCGGATCGGGCGCTTCATCGATTCATTCATTTCTACACCAACGGAAGCAGGAGCTCGCGGTAGACGCGTTCGAAGGCGATCGCAGCCGCGTCCAGCGCAGCCTCCCAGTTTGCGGCCGAATCGACATCCGCGCCATCGGTCACGTACTTGATGCTGGTGAAGCGCGCTCGCTCGGTGAGGCAAACCCGCGCGAGCGCGAACGCTTCCATGTCCACCACGTCGCCACCGACGGAATGCAAATGGGTCGCGAAGGAATCCGCCGTCGAGCACAGGCGCTGGGGCAGATGCGCCAGCACCGGGGTGAATTCGATGACGGCCGGCGCGTCGTCGAAGGGCGTGACGCCCGGCGCGAATCCGAGGCCGCTCACGTCCATGTCCCGCTGGGCGAAGCTGTTGCAGACGACGAGCGTGTGGGTGAGCACCTTGCGACTGCCCGCGGTGCCCAGGTTCACCACCAGCGGCAGCGGACTTCCCGAGGCGCGGATCTCGGCCAGGCGCCTGGCCAGCGCGGCCGCCGCATTCACCTTGCCCACCCCGGTGTACAGCAGGTCGGCCCCGGCCGCCTCGAGCCGGCCGCGGGATTCCTGCGGCAGGGCCATCACGATCAAAAGTCGTCCGGGCGGTTTCGACGCGGTCATGGGTTGGGTTATTCTCGTCGCCCGCGAGCGCGGGTGTAGTTCAATGGTAGAACTGTAGCTTCCCAAGCTACTAACGTGGGTTCGATTCCCATCACCCGCTCCACGTTCCTTCTCGTTGTTAGAGTGCGGCCGCAGCTGGCGTCGCACTCGCGCTTCGGCTGATCGCGAAATTCTTCCGGCGCGCCGACGCAGAGTGACGGATCTTACTCGTGGCCGAACGAGCGGGGATTCATTAGCATGCCATCCCCCGAAATAGACGAGAGGGATCCTCCATGAGCTTCCGAATACTGGCCGCCGGCGCCGCGCTCGGCGTGTTGATGTTCTCCTCGGCAAGTTTTGCCGCCGAAATGAAGTCGGACAAGGCCATCGAGACCGCTGTCGCCGGCGACTGGCGCAAGCCCGAAGCCAAGGCCCGCGATCACGAGCGGCACCCTTCCGAAGCGCTGACGTTCTGGGGCCTCAAGCCCGGTATGACCATCCTGGAGCTCCAGCCCGGTGGCGGCTGGTGGACGGAAATCCTCGCGCCCTACGCCCGTCTCAACAAGAGCGAGTTCTACGCGACGGCGGCGGACATCGACGACCCGAAGACTTCCGAGGGTGCTCGCAAAGGTCGCGCCGAATTCGCCGCCAGGTACGCGGACGAGGCCGTCTACGGCAAGGTCAATCTCGTCAATTGGGGTTCGAACGCCAAGCCGCTGCCGGCTGACAAGTTCGACTTCGTGCTGGCCGCGCGAGTGTTTCACGGCTGGGTGCGGCAGAAGACCGCCGAAACCAATCTGGCCAATCTCTACAACGGCATCAAGCCGGGCGGCGTGCTCGCCGTCGAGCAGCACCGCGCACCGGCGGGCCAGGATCCGTCCGTGTGGAACGGCTACGTCGACGAGGCCTATGTCATCAAGACCGTGGAAAAGGCGGGCTTCAAGCTCGACAAGAAGTCGGAGATCAACGCGAATCCGAAGGACACCAAGGATCATCCCTTCGGCGTCTGGACGCTGCCGCCGACGCGCCAGTCTTCCGAAGACGGCAAGCCGGTCGACGCTTCGTTCGATCGCGCCAAGTACGACGCCATTGGCGAGTCCGACCGCATGACCCTGCGGTTCATCAAGCCGAAGAAGTAAGAAGCCAGGATGAAGAAGATAGGCAGCATTCTCCTCAAGGGGCTGGTGACCATCCTGCCCATCAGCCTGACGGTGTATTTCGTCTACTGGCTGGGCGTCACCACCGAGGGTCTGCTGTCGAAGCCCATCAAGCTCATGCTCGGGGTTTCGAACTACTACCCCGGCATGGGCCTGGTGATGGGCTTCGCGTTGCTGTTCATCGTGGGCCTCGCGGTGAATGCCTTCCTGGTACGCCGACTGCTCGGCCTCGGGGAAGAGCTGTTGCTCCGCGTACCCGTGGTCAAGACGGTGTACAGCGCCATCCGCGACATGACGCGGCTGGTGAACACCGACAAGAAGAAGGGCGATCTCGATCGCGTGGTCACGGTCGATGTGGGTCTCGGCAGGCTCATCGGCTTCGTGACCCAGGAGCACGCCAAAACGCTCGGCATAGGCGGCGGCGACGATCTCGTCGCCGTCTATCTACCGATGAGCTACCAGATCGGCGGGTACACCGTGTACCTGCCGAGAAGCAAGGTTACCGAGACCGATCTCACCGTGGAGCAGGCGATGAGGATCGTACTCACTGGCGGTGTGCGGGGTAGGTGAGGGGAACGGTGTCGCGGTGTCGCGGCGAGCATCGCCCGCGCCTCGATGAGGCTCGCTTTTCGCCGGGTCATTCAGGTTGTTGTTTGGACGAGATTCGGGCCGCCGCCATGCGGTGCGCGGAAGACACCTGATCAGTGTGTTGGGTTGCGGTCGTCTAGGCTTCCCATTGGTTCGGAGAGCGGCTTCGTGCCTTGCGGATTGGGTGCCCGGCCCGCTCGCCTCATCGAGGCACGTGCGCTGCTCGCCGCGACGCAGGCTCGCCGTCCTTCCCGGCGCGCTGCCCGTTCCGGATTGGATAAGACAAGAGTCGCCAGACTCCGATGCCTCTTTTCTTGTCCACTTTTCCGGACCCCAACCGGAGCGTGCGGTGAATCTGGGCAAGCCGTCGAACGAAGCGGCGCGCGGTGGACGCATGCGCATGTATGAGTGAGCGGGCCGGGGCACCCCATTCGTAAGGCACGAAGCCGCTCTCCGAACCCATGGGAAGCCTAGACGACCGCAACCTAAACCACTGATCAGGTGTCTTCCGCGCACCGCATGGCGGCGGCCCGAATCTCGTCCAAACAACAACCTGAATGGCCCGGCGAAAAGCGAACTCATACATGCGCATGTGGCCATCGCGCGCCTCCTCGCTCCAACGCCCTCCACCGCTCCAAGCGGGCCCCGCCTCCTACCCGCCGGCCTTCTTTACGTCCGCATAGCCCAGTTTCTTCAGCTCCTCGACCAGCCGGTCGCGATGATCGCCCTGGATCTCGACGACGCCGTTCTTCACTGTCCCGCCCGTGCCGCACTTCTTCTTGAGCGCGCTGCATAGTTCCTCGAGCTGCGGTCCCGGCAGTGGCACGCCCTTGATCGCGCTCACGCCCTTGCCGCCGCGATGCGCGGTCTCTTTCCAGATGCGGATCGCAACGGGCTTGCCGGGTGCTCCAGGCTTCACGTCCTTCCCGCGCCAATCTTCGACGCCAGCGCGTCCAGCTCCTGCCAGCGATCCATGCCATTGGAGATGAGCTTCTCGAGCTCCGCCACGCGCTCGCTGTCGCTGCGCATCTGGTCGGCCCCCGCGCGATGATAGTCCGGCGCGGCGATGCGCCCATGCAGCTCCTGCTGCTCGGCCTCCAGCTTCTCGAGATCGCCGGGCAGCGACTCGAGCTCGCGCTGCTCCTTGTAGCTCAGCTTGCGTTTCGGTTGCGCGGGCGCCGCAGCGACCGGCACTGCCGCAACCGCCGCACGCACCGGCGCGCCCTGCGCTTCGCGCGGCGGCGGACGTTG